>DAOOVD010000007.1:0-60538 GCA_035369845.1 Bacillota bacterium
AAGTTATTTCCACATCAGGTACCTGCAGGGGTAGAATTTACTTTTTCAAATGAGGGATCACAGAATAAACACATGCGTGCATCATAAGTGCTTGCATTTGGGCGTGATTACATGTATAATAAGCTACGCACGGTTGTAGAAACGTTCCGTGCATTTTGGCAACTTAAAGCATTTTTTGTAGTGCACGGAGAGATGGCCGAGTGGATGAAGGCGCACGCCTGGAGAGCGTGTGGACGGGTAACCGTCTCGTGGGTTCGAATCCCACTCTCTCCGCCATAAGCAAACGGGGACAGACCTGGTTTGGATAAAGCTGTTATTTTTTAGTTTTAATATTTAAACAGGGCTGTCCCTGAACCTTTGAGAGGATTGGCCGTGCTAGGCGGGGAGGTAGCGGTGCCCTGTACCCGCAATCCGCTGCAGCGGGGTTGAATTCCCGCCCGAGGGTTTGGCTTGTGGGGTCCGGCATCCGTAAGGGGTGTAGACGATTGGGTCTCGCGCGACGGAGCTTCCTGAACCGTGTCAGGTCCTGGCGGAAGCAGCACTAAGGGAAATCCTCCGGGTGCCGCGAGGGTGCCTGGTCCGAGCTACCTGCGGGTGTATCGCCCGGAAGTCAACATTCAAAGGCGGGTGCACGGCTTTAATTTAACCGCCCCGGTTTTAAACAGGGCGGTTCTTTGCTTTATCTGAAGGAAATATGTATCAACCGGCGAACTATAAAGGCAAAATAAAACCAGGCGGCGGGAAAGGAATCTTGCATGGCATATCTGGCGCTTTACAGGGAATGGAGACCCCAGACTTTCAAGGACATAATCGGGCAGGAACACGTCACCCGGACGTTGAAAAACGCGGTGGAGACCGGCCGGGTTGGGCACGCTTATCTGTTTTGCGGTACCAGGGGCACCGGTAAAACGACTACCGCCAAGGTTCTGGCCAAGGCGGTGAACTGCCTGAGCCGGGAGGGCGCCGAACCCTGCAACAGGTGTGAAAACTGCGTGGCCGTTACGGAAGGAATTTCTGTCGACGTTATTGAAGTGGACGCCGCTTCCAACAGGGGTATCGACGAGATCAGGGACCTGAGGGAAAAGGTCAGGTTCGCCCCGGCCGCGGGAAAATTCAGGGTTTATATAATCGATGAGGTTCACATGCTCACCAGCGAGGCGTTCAACGCCCTGCTGAAGACGCTTGAGGAGCCTCCCCGCCACGGCATTTTTATTCTTGCCACCACGGAGCCGCACAAAGTGCCCCTGACCATACTGTCCCGCTGCCAGCGCTTTGATTTCAGGCGGATATCCCCCGCGGACACAATGCAGCGGCTAAAGGAAGTGGCTGCAGGGGCGCGGCTTGAGGTGGAGGAGGAAGCTTTGAGGCTGATTGCCAGGGCCGCCGAGGGAAGTTTGAGGGATGCCCTGGGCATTCTTGACCAGGGGGCCGCTTTCGGGGGGATGAGGGTGACGGCGGAAGACGTTCACAACATCCTTGGAACGGTTCGGGTTGACGCTTTAAACAAAATGGCCGCTTACCTGTCTTCCGGGCAGGCCGGTCCGGCCCTGCGGCTGGTGGGTGAATTGACGGGCGAAGGCAAGGACCTCCGTCTCTTCGCCAGGGAATTAGCCGGTTTTTTGCGGGCGCTGCTGCTGGAAAAAATATCGCCCGGGGCTTCGGTTGACGAGGCCTGGGACGATCCTGCGCGGATGGCCGCCCTGGCTGCCGGGTTTGCTGAAGACAGGCTGCTGGACGCCGTTGAGATCGTGACCGCCGCGGAACAGGAAATGAGATGGAGCACCATGCCGGGCATCGTTCTTGAAGTTGCCCTGGTGAAAGCAAGCAAGCCCGGCGCAAGGGGTGATCTTGCGTCTTTTGCCGCCAGGCTGGCCGACCTGGAGGAGAATGTTAAGAAGCTGGCCGCACAGAGGAATTTGTACGGCGGGGCCAGACCCGGCGGGGAGCCGGCGAAGCCGCAAAAAGTTGCGCCGGCAGAAAAGCCGTCCCCTCCCGGAATTGTAAAGGAAGAACCTGCGGGGTTCCGGCCGCGGCGGAAGCAGGCTGCGGAACCGGGCAGACCTGAAGATCCGGTTCTCCTTGAGGAAATTCAGGATTCCTGGGGTGATATTCTGGACGCTTTGAAAAAGGAGCGACTGCCCCTTTACCATAATTATCTGAGGGCGTTTCCCATGGTGATGAAGGACGGGGGACTGGTAGTCGGCTTCCCGGAAGGGGACTCACTGGCAAAAGATCTGGCGGAACTGCCTGACAACAAAAAGTACCTGGAAACGCTCCTGGGGAGATTTTTTAAAGGGGAGTGGAAGGTGGCGTTCAAATTTTACCAGGGAAAGTTGCGTTCGCGCGAAAAAAAGCGGTCGTCTGAAGAGCAGATGGCTGACGTGAAAAGGCTGTTTGGAGGAACCGAGATAAAACTTGACGGTGAAAATGACGGAACGCTCTTTTGATTTGGGGGTGCCGGTCATTGACGATGATAAAGGGGGATTTCTTATGATGGGCGGAAATATGAACAGGATGATGAAGCAGTTTCAGAAGCTGCAGCAGGACATGGTGAGGATGCAGGAGGAGCTGGGGAACCGGACGGTGGAGAGTGCGGCCGGCGGGGGCGCGGTGAAGGTAACTGCCAACGGAAAAAACGAAATAGTTGCCATAGAAATAAAACCGGAAGCGGTAGACCCTGACGACGTGGAAATGCTTCAGGATCTAGTCCTCGCCGCTGTAAACGAGGCTCTGAAAAAAGCGCAGGAAATGGTTTCGCAGGAGATGGGCAAGTTAACCGGCGGCTTGAAGATCCCCGGCCTGTTCTAATATGAATTACTACGCCAAACCGGTAGCCCGCCTGATTGACGAACTGGCCAGACTTCCCGGCATCGGGCCGAAAACGGCCCAGCGTCTCGCCTTTTATTTATTGAATGCCCCGGCCGAAGTGGCCGTGAACCTTGCCCGGGCTATCGAGGAAACCAGGAAGAATATCCGTTACTGTTCGGTGTGCGGCAACTTCACCGACTGCGATCCGTGTTTTATCTGCGGCGACGAACGGCGCAGGCGCGATATTATCAGCGTGGTGGAGCGCCCCAGGGATGTGGCCGCGATGGAAAAGGCGAGAGGGTTGAAGTCGGTTTACCACGTGCTGCACGGGGCAATCTCGCCGATGGAGGGAGTCGGGCCGGAACATCTCAATATCAGGAGCCTGTTGAAGCGCCTGGAAGGCGGAGGGGTCAGCGAGGTGATCCTGGCAACCAATCCCAATGTGGAGGGGGATGCGACGGCTCTTTACCTGGCCGGGCTGATAAAGCCCCTGGGCATTCTTGTGACCAGAATCGCCCACGGGCTTCCGGTGGGGGCCGACCTGGAATATGCTGACGAGGCAACCTTGAGCAAGGCGCTGGAAGGCAGGAAAGAAATAAAGTAGGAATATTTTTCATTCCCGGCCATATAATGGGGTTAGGAGGTGCACGGCCGTGGAATGGAAATATGTTTTAACCGGACTGGCTGGACTTTTCGGACTATACCTGGTTGGGACGGTCTTGTTCCGGCCGCTGAAATTTTTAATCCGCCTGATTGCCTGGGGTATATTGGGCACCGCGCTATTGTTTCTGGTCAACACGGTGTTCGGGCACTTCGGCTTTCATATCGCCATTAACCCGGTTACAATCCTGGCCGCGGGGATTCTTCAACTGCCGGGGGTGGTGGCGCTGGTTCTCATCAATTACTTTCTTGCGGGTTGAGAGAGGGGTTCTGGAAAACAGGGAGGAGGGCATTTCCGGTTGCGGCAACCTTGCGATTTTTTGTAATATTTTGCGTGCGAAGCCTTGAAAAACGGGGCGACGCCGGCAGCAGGTTTTTGTCGGGGAACGGGCGATCTGTCCCCCTTTTTATTTTCAAGGCTTTTTGCTTAAAAAATAAACAGGTGAACATAATAATTGGAACGATGAGTGAAAGAATAGTAGAGGCATACGTAGGCGAATACGCCGCCGGGAAGAGCGAAGTCGCGGTCAACAGGGCCCTGGAACTGGCCGGCAGGGGAAGGAAAGTTACCCTCGTGGACCTCGATGTTGTAGAGCCTTTTTACACATTGAGGCCTATCCAGGAGGAACTGAAAGCCCGCGGCGTCGACGTGATAGCCTGGAAAACAAAAGAGACGGCCGGTCTCGGGGAAGCGGGCTGCACCGTTAAGCCTCAAGCCAGGTGGGCGCTGCGGCGGGAGGGGGATATTGTTGTTGATGTCGGTTACGGAGTGGAAGGCGCAAGGATTCTGAACCTGCTGGATGGCGTCCGGGAAGAGCGGAGCCTGAAGGTTATTGCCGTAATTAATGCGAGGCGGCCGATGACCGCCACCGTCGGGGATATCGTGGAAAGTTTAAAAGATATGAACCGGCTGGACGGGCTGATAAACAATACCCATCTGGCCGGGGAGACAACCGCCGAGGTAGTGCAGGAGGGAGCCCGTACAGTGTCCGGAGCGGCAAAAGTCCTCGGACTGCCGTTGATAGCCACCACGGCGGCGGTGCCGGTGGCGGCTGAAATCGGTGCGGTCGACTGCATGGGCAATACGGTCAGGCCGATTAAGAGGCATATGAGCGGGGCATTTTGGTGATCCGGGAAGAGACGCGAGAATGGGGCAAGCGGGGTGCGGGAAAATGTCCCGCCGCAATAACAAACGGCAGGGAGATGGAATGTTGGGATGGCGGTAGATTACTTGCGGGAAGAAAAGAGAGTTTTCATGACGGGAAACGAGGTGGTGGCCTGGGCGGCTCTGGCGGCCGGGGCGGATGTCATGTTCGGATACCCGATCACTCCTCAAAATGAGGTGATGCACTGCTGGACGAGGCTTGCCCATAAATACGGCAGAAAATTTCTCCAGACGGAAGACGAGCTCTCTGCGGGCTTCTCGACGATCGGCGGTGTTCTGGCCGGGCACAAGGCTTTCACGGCGACTGCGGGAGTGGGCAACGTGCTCATGCAGGAGCCGATGTCCATGGCGGAAATGATGCGGCTGCCTACGGTTGCGGTAGTTCAGCAGCGGGGCGGGCCTTCCACGGCCACGGTGATATACTCGCAGCAGGAGGTCACCCTGACCGCCACGGGCGGCAACGGAGAGGGACTGCGGATAGTTTATTCGACATCGTCGCACCAGGAGTTGTTCGACTATACCATAAAGGCTTTCAACACCGCCTGGAAATACCGCTTTCCGACTTTTATCCTGGGGGACGGATATCAGGCCAAGATGCGCGAGTCCCTGACCGTTTATGATCCCGAAGCGAGGGGGTACGGCATGGTTGAGCCCGAGCCGTTTGTCGGCGGGAAGGGAGCGCCGGGAAGGGACCGGCCTCCCGCCCAGTACAGAAACACATACAACTTCGAAGAGGAGCTCTACGAAAAGTTGATGAGCGATATCGGGGAGTACGAGCGGATTGCCCCGGAGGTTGCCGAGTGCCAGTCTTACGGGACGGAGGATGCGGAATTGGTGGTGGTCGCCCACGGGGTGGTTTTCCGGGCGGTCAGGGAAGCGGTCGAATACCTGCGCGGACTGGGAGAAAGAGTCGGTTACTTTCGCCCGCTGACCCTGCGGCCGCTGTCTTTGCCCAAAATTAAAGAGCTTGCCGCCGCAGCAAAAAAATTTCTGGTGGTCGAGTCTGCTTACGGCCAGCTGGGAAGGCTGTTTAAGGACGCTTGCTGCGGAACCGCCGCTGAGATCTTCACACTTTACAAGCCGGGTTTGGGGGTTGTTGCGGATGAAGTGAAGTCCAGGGTAAAAGAAATATTGCGTTGATTTTGACTGCCAAGGAGGACTTGCAATGTGTCCACGGCCTGACATGCCCCGCAGCTGGCGGGTTGACACAAAGCCCCACAAGTTCTGCCCGGGCTGCGGCCACGGGTTGATTTTGAAGTCCCTGGGGAAGGTCATCGATGAACTCGGCGTCCAGGAGAAGGTTGTTTACGGCTGTGATATAGGTTGCTCCCTTCTTTCCTGGGATTTCTTCAACCTGGATACGGTTCAGACCCACCACGGCAGGACTACTCCGGTAATGACCGGCATCAAAAGGAGCAGGCCGGAATTAATCTGCATCGCTTATATGGGCGACGGCGGGGGCTACTCCATAGGGGTGCAGCATCTGGTCAGCGCGGCGGCGCGCAATGAAAAAATCACCGTAGTTCTCGCCAACAACACGCAGTACGCCATGACCGGCGGGCAGATGGCGCCGACCACGTTGCCGGGCCAAAAAACAGAAACCACTCCTTTCGGGCGTGATCCCGAGACCACCGGATTCCCTTTCCCGGGGCCGGAAATGGTTGCAGCCGTTGCCGGGGAGGGAGCGTATGTGGCCAGGGGAAGCATAGGAAACTTGAGACAGTTGACTGGTTTCTTGAAAAAAGCGCTGTTGAACCAGATCGAGGGAAGAGGTTTTTCATTTGTAGAAGTGCTTTCCGCCTGCCCCACCAACTGGCGGACGAATGCCGCCGAAACGTGGGATTTCATTGAAAAAGAAATGCCGGCGTATTTCAAGGTGGGTGAAATAAAAGTCCCCGCCGGGCTGGAGGAGGTTGAAGCGGGTGGCTGAAAACGTCAGGATCGTTTTGGCCGGCGAGGGTGGCCAGGGCGTGCAGGCGGTGGCGGAAATCATAGCGGAAGCTGCAAACGGGGAGGGCAGGCAGGTTCTGTACATCCCCGATTTCGGCGTGGAGCAGAGGGGAGGGGTGTCAGTGGCTTATGTTCAAGTAAGCGATAAACCCGTCGGCTCGCCCAAATTTAAAGTCGCGGATATTGTGGTGGCGCTTAGCGGCCGCGCGGTTCGCCGCACCCGGCAGTTCGCCGGGCCGGACACTGTTTTTATATACGACAGCGGCATACGCGATGTGGAAAAGGATTTGCCGGAAAAAGCAGGCAGGCTGTTGCCCATACCGGCTGTTGAAACTGCAAAAAAGGAGCTGCATCCGCGGGTGTTCAACATGATTATACTGGGAGCCCTGTTGGGAGCCACCGCAATTGTGCCGGCTGAAAAAACAAAAGCGGCTATTGAGTCCAAATTCGGCTATAAATTTGCAAAACAGCCGGAATTGCGGGAATTGAACTTCAGAGCGATGGAGCGGGGAATGAACATGGTGCAGTTCAGCAGCATGCCGTGACATGCGAAACGGAAAGTGAAACTGGAGGCTGGCTGTCAAATGGTGCTTGAATTTGAACCGAAAACCACTGAATTGGAAAAGGGGTCGTTCACTATTTTCCCCGGCCTGTGCAAAGGCTGCGGGCTTTGCATGGTGAAATGCCCCAGGAATTGCCTCTTTTGGTCCGACGTTTTGGGAGTCTGCGGGACGCCTACGGTGGGGGCAAAAAAAGAATGCATTGCCTGCGGCATTTGCCAAAGCGTTTGCCCGGACTCCGCCATCAGCGTAGAAAAAAAGGGGCAAAGCATTGAGAAGCCGTGACGGCTGAATCATATACGGTTTTCACCAAACGGCCGCCGTTCACATAAGTTATATTGAAAGGCTGCTGTTTTACAAATTCTTATCGCGGTGATCTGAAAATGGCGGTGGAACCTGCGGCCTGCATACTTTGCCGCCGGCCGAAACAGGAGGACAACCGGGGCCTTTGCGTCAGGGGGCGCTTTATCTGCCCCGAGTGCGAGGCGAAAATAATAAGGCTGGGCAGGAACGACCCCGATTACGAATACTACAGGTCGGGATTGAAGAAGATCTGGCGCCGGCCGGGCGGTTGAAGCCCGGCCGGTTCCCGTTTTTTCCGGGCCAGGCGGATGCGCCTGTGGGCGAGCTCGATATCGTGTTTGATAAGATACAGGGTGGACTGCTTGATGCCTGTTTTTTTGACAATCTCGTCATCCGAAAGGCCTTTCTTCCAAGCCTTGATCAGTCTGCCCACATCGGTACGGTATTTTTTAGAAAGGCTTTTATCGTTCACCTGCCAGGAATTCTCTTTCATCAAAACCACCGCTCCCGTCTTGATTTTTTTTATTTCTTTTTCCGGTTCCGACCGGCGTTGTTTTTGTTACGGTGTATTGTGACCGGAAATTTGTTATTTGATGATGTCAAACTTATGGTAAAACTGGCGGCGGCTGTTGGTAATGTTATTTTTCTTGTGATAAAATTAAAATCTGGTGAAAACTTTTCTCGGCGGGGTATCGTTTTGTCAGAAAACAATGGACTTGCACCGCTTTATGAAGCGCTGTGCAGGCATGCCGCAAAAAGTGCCGCCAGGCTGCACATACCAGGGCACAAACAGGGCCGCGGCCTCCCGGGGGAACTTTTGGACATGGACGCCGGGACGCTTTTCAGCTTTGATTTGACTGAGCTCCCCGGTCTCGATGACCTGCACAACCCGCGGGAAGCAATTGCCCGGGCGCAAGAACTGGCGGCGGAGCTTTACGGGGCCGACCGCACTTTTTTCCTGGTCAACGGAACTTCCGCCGGCATTCAGGCGCTTGTTGCCGCAGCGGCCGGGCAGGGGAAGGTAATTGTTTCAAGGAACGCGCACCGGTCGGTTTTGGGCGGCATGATTATTTCCGGAGCCGACCCGGTTTATGTCGTGCCCGACGTGATCCCTTCCTTCGGCATCGACTGCGGTGTTCCGGCCTGGAAAGTGAGCCGGGCGCTGGAAGAACACCCGGAGGCGGCGGCGGTGCTGGCGGTGCGCCCGAATTTTTACGGAGTGGCCGGGGATCTTGCCGGCCTGATCAAGGCTGTCCATGCCGCGGGCAGGCCCCTGTTGGTCGACGAGGCGCACGGGGCTCACCTGCGCTTTCATCCCGAACTGCCCCCGGATGCCATGAGGGAAGGGGCCGATGCTTCCGTTCAGAGTACCCACAAACTTGGCGGCTCTCTTACCCAGAGCTCGATGCTGCACCTGCGCGGCGGGCTTATCGACGCCGGCCGGGTTGCCGGGGCTTTGCGCCTGCTGCAGACAACCAGCCCTTCTTATCTTCTTATGGCTTCCCTCGATCTTGCCAGGCGGCAGATGGCGGTTTTGGGGAAAAGCCTTCTGGAAAGAGCCGTTGTATTGGCGCGGGAAGCAAGGGAGCGGCTGTCCCTGATCGAAGGGCTGAGGGTGCTGGGTGTTGAGGACCTCCCCGGAGATTCCGTGAGGCTGGATCCGACCAAACTGGTTGTATCGGTTCGCGGCCTCGGGCTGACCGGGTTTCAGGTAAACAGGCTGCTTGCCGAGAAGTACAATGTCTATGTCGAGATGGCCGATTTTTCAAATATCGTTGCCTTTGTTTCCATCGGCACCACCCGGGAGGACTGCCTTATGCTGGTCGATGCCCTTGCGGAGATTGCCGCTGCGGACAAATTGCCGGGCGGTTTTGCCCTTCCCGAGGCGCCGGCGGGCTTCAAGAAGCGCATGAGGCCCCGCGACGCGTGGTTTTCCCGGACTGAGAGCGTACCCCTGCCGGAAGCGGGAGGCAGGATTTGTGCGGAAACAGTCGCGGTATACCCGCCGGGCATACCCGCGTTGAATCCGGGGGAGGAAATAACCCCCGAAGTATTGGAGTACCTCCTGGCGGTAAGAAAGCTGGAACTGCCCTGCCAGGGGCCTTCCGATCCATCGTTAAAAAGTGTCAGAGTTGTGGTAGAATAACAGTAGATATTGAACATTAATTTTTGCTGCCGCTTGTTCAAAGTGCTCGACGCTCCGCAGTGCCGTTGCGCACCTTCAAACAACGGAATATCTTGAACAGACGCGAAGTGGGAAGGTGTTTTTATGAGCGGGAAATTTATCGTTTTCGAAGGTGTCGACGGTTCGGGCAAGACCACTCAGTTGAAACTCCTGGGTGAGGAACTCCGGAGCAGGGGTTATGAGGTTCTCTGCACCAGGGAGCCGGGCGGCACACGGGTGGGGGAGTCCATCAGGGACATCCTGTTGAATCCGGCATTCAACGATCTTTCGCCGCTCGCGGAAGCGTTCCTGTATGCCGCGGCCAGGGCGCAGCATGTGGAACGGGTCATTCTGCCGGCGCTGGAGGAAGGAAAAATTGTCCTCTGTGACCGTTTTGTCGACTCCAGTTTCGCTTACCAGGGGTCCGGCCGGGGATTGGAGATTCCGCTGCTGAAGAAGATAAACGAGCCGGCTACTTCGGGGCTGGTTCCGGATCTGGTCCTCATCCTGGATTTTTCCTGTGGGAGCGGGATGGACAGGATCTGCCGGTCCGGGCGAAGGATCGACCGAATTGAGGGAGAGCGGGAAGATTTTCACGCAAAAGTCAGGTCCGGCTATATTGCCCTGGCTGAGAGCAGCCCCAGCCGTTACAGGCTGATTGACGCCGGCCGGCCGGTCGGGCAGGTGCGCCGCGACGTGTTGAAGGCGGTGGAGGAGGTTCTGAAATGAGGTTCCTGCGTGATATAGTGGGACACAGGCAAATTGTCAGGACATTGTCGAATGCCGTTGCAAGCGGGCGGGTTGCCCATGCCTGCCTTTTTGCCGGACCGGCGGGCGTCGGCAAGGAAACAACGGCCCTTGCCTTCGCGCGGGCCCTGCTTTGCTCGCGGCCGGCCGGCGGCGAAGCCTGCGGGGAATGCCGGGAGTGCCGCCAGGTGGAGCACGGGAACCACCCCGACCTTTGCTTTGTACAGCCGGCGGGCGCTTCCATAAAGATTGAGCAAATCAGGGCCGTTCAGCGCCTGGCTCCTTACCGTTCCTACCAGGGCGGAAGGAAGATATTTGTGATTCGGAACGCGGAGACAATGACGCCGGAGGCCGCCAACTGCCTCCTCAAAATACTGGAGGAACCGCCGGCCGACACCTGTTTCATCCTGCTTTCCGCGCGGCCGCAGGCGCTTTTGCCCACGATTGTTTCCCGCTGCCAGCAGTTTGTTTTTAAAAACATACCGGCTCAGGAACTGGCCGGGAGCCTGACTGCCGCGCACGGGCTGAAAGCCGGGGAGGCGGCTGTCAGCGCCGCCCTTTCCGGGGGCAGTATGGGCAAGGCGCTCATGTGTGCTGAAAGTTCCTTTGAAGAGGAGAGAAACGCTGTCATCGGGATGGCCGGGAAACTGAACGGAGGCGGCGCCCTGGAGATTCTTGAGATGGCCGGGAAATTGTCGGAGAACAGGGAGAGGGTTTTTTTCGTGCTGGAAATGCTTGCCTGCTGGTACCGTGATCTGCTCATCTACCGGGAAACGGGAGAACTCGGGAACGTGTTCAACCTCGACCGGTCGGCGGTCATTGAAAAAGAGGCGGCGTTTTTCGATACCTGGCGTCTTGTGGAAGCAATAGAAAAAATTGAGGCGGCAAGGCGGAAAATTGAGTACAACGCCAATGTCAGACTGACTGTCGAGGCCCTGTTTTTGAATCTGTCGGGTGCAGCTTTGACGCGGTACGGCGGAGGCAAGGAGGAGGTAAAAATTTAGTGGGGTTGACGGTAGTTGGGGTCCGTTTCAAAAAAGCGGGCAAGGTTTATTATTTCGACCCCGGCGAGCAACGGTTGCGGCCGGGTGATGGTGTGATAGTGGAGACTTCCAGAGGGATCGAGTACGGACAGATTGTCACCGGCCCCCAGGAGGTGGAAGAAGATGAGGTGGTAGCCCCGCTCAAAAAAGTCGTCCGAAAGGCTACGGAACAGGATTGCCGGCAGCTTCTGGAAAACAATGAAAAAGAAAAAAGGGCCTTTCAGATAGGCCTGGAAAAAATTGCCGCCCACAACCTGCCGATGAAACTCGTGGGAGTCGAGCAGACCTTTGACGGTTCCAAAATCATTTTTTATTTTACTGCCGAGGGAAGGATCGACTTCCGTGAACTGGTTAAAGATCTTGCCTCGGTTTTCAGGACCCGGATCGAGTTGAGGCAGATCGGAGTGCGGGACGAGGCTAAAATGCTCGGCGGCCTCGGCTGCTGCGGCATGGAACTGTGCTGTGCGACCTGGCTTACGGATTTTGCGTCCGTTTCCATAAGAATGGCAAAGGACCAGAACCTTTCCTTGAATCCAACGAAAATATCGGGAATTTGCGGCAGGCTGATGTGCTGCCTGAAATTTGAGAATGATTCTTACGAACAGGCAAAGGAAGACTTTCCCGAGTTGGGAAGCTGGGTGCTTACCCCGAACGGCGAGGGCAAGGTCAGCGGCATCAATATTTTCAAGAAAACTTTGAGTGTCGAGCTGAAAGAGAGCAAAACGGTCAGGGAATACCAGTGCGACGAGATAACTCCGGTGGAATGCCCGGCAAAAAACAGCAAGAAAGAGTGCCCGGAGGCATTTGACGAAAAATTTGACGACAAAAAAGATTTCGCACAGGAGATGGAGTAATGCAGACTCTTTTCAAGCATGTCAAAGAAATGGAATCAAAACTGCATTCACTGCTGGCGGAACTGCAGGAGTTTAAAAACAGGGTGCGGGAGCTGGAGGAGGAAAACGCCCGGCTGAGAAAAGAACTGGCTTCCGTTTACCGCGAGGGCTGCGGCGGCGCCGGGGCCGGGGCGGGCATTCCGGGGGGCGGCTTTTTTAATCTCCTCGGGCTGTATGACGAAGGTTTCCACATTTGCAACCTGCATTTCGGCCGCCGGCGGGCGGGAGAATGCCTCTTTTGCATGGCTTTTTTGAGAAAGGAGCAGGAACCCGCGGCTGCGGGTGAAAACGGCTGATTGCGGCCGCGGGGCGCAAGGAGCCGAAAATATTTTGCTTCTTCGAATGAAAGAGAGGCGAAATTCTTGGTTGAAGATAAAAAAGGGGTGCTTTTTCTCTGCGCCACTCCCATAGGGAATCTTGAGGATATTACCTTAAGGGCGCTCCGGGTGCTGCGCGAAGCCGACATTATAGCGGCGGAAGATACCCGCCGCACGCGCAAGCTTCTCAGTCATTACGACATTCATACCCCGCTGACCAGTTACCATCATCACAACCGCAAGGGAAAAGGCGGGCATCTTTTAAACATGCTCGCGTCCGGCAAAAACATAGCCCTTGTTTCCGATGCGGGCCTGCCCGGTGTTTCCGATCCCGGTTCGGAACTGGCGGCGTCCGCGCTGGAAAAAGGTTTTGATGTTGTAGCCGTACCGGGACCCAGTGCGGGAATTACAGCCCTGGTGGTGTCCGGGCTGTCTACGGACTCCTTCTTTTTCGCCGGTTTTCTTCCAGCTTCCGCGGGGGCGCGCCGGCGGAAGCTGGATGCGCTCAGCCGTCAGGAGGGGACGTTGATTTTTTACGAAGCGCCTCACCGTCTTAGGGCAACCCTTGCGGATATGCTGGATATTTTCGGAGACCGCCCGGCTGCTCTGGCAAAGGAGTTGACCAAGATCCACGAGGAAGTGGTAAGAGGTTCCCTGCAAAACATTCTGGATTATTCGAAGGAAAAAGAACCCCGCGGTGAATTTACCATTGTCGTCAGCGGCGCCTTGCATGACGAACTGCGGGAGAAAGAGAGGGCCGTGCGGCTTCGGATGAGCCCGGCGGCATGCGTGGCCGTACTGGAGGAGGGGGAGATGAGCCGGAAGGAAGCGATCCGTGAGGCTGCCCGTCTGTACGACCTTCCCAAAAAGGAAGTGTACCGGGCGGTGGTCGAAAGTAAAAAAGGCGGGGAAAAATAAAAAAAGAGACGCGCGGTCTCTTTTTTCGTCAATTGATTACATGGCCTTGGTATTTTCAAACATAGCCGCGGCGCACTCGTTACACACCATCTTGCCGCGGAAATGCTGGACTTTGGAAGCATTTCCGCAGAATACGCAGGCAGGCTCATACTTTTTTAGGATGATCTTTTCGGCGTCGACGTATATCTCCAGAGCATCCTTCTCGTCTATACCCAAAGTCCTTCTCAGCTCAATCGGTATTACTACCCTGCCAAGCTCGTCCACCTTTCTGACAATACCAGTCGACTTCATAACGCAGCCACTCCCCTTTCTACAAATTTCGACAAAATATATAAAAATCTTACAACTAGATGGTACCAACAGTGCCATAAAAAGTCAATAATATTTTTTGTTTTGTCCATAATATTACAAATTGGTTTAAGGCGGCGCAAAGCGCCAGAAAACTTGACAAACGGTATAACGTTGGTTAAAATTTTTTTGTTGGCAAAAAGTTGTAAAAAGCTGTGATGGGGAAGAGTAAGCCCTGCCGTTACCCGGACAGAGAGCGGGGAGGGGTGGAAACCCGCCGGGAGGCCGGCTGAACATGGCCCCGGAGCTGCGCGGCTGAAATTGGGAGTAGGCTGTGCCGGGTTTGGCGCCGTTACCATGCCGGGGTACCGGGAAGAGTTGTTCCCCGTACCCGGTGAGGCCGCCTCCGCAAGGGGACGGTAAAAAAGGGTGGTACCGCGGAAGTAAAAACCTCTGCCCCTTGGGGCGGAGATTTTTTTATGGAAAATTTTTATTGCGTAGAAAGGAAGGTATCAGTTTGGGCAAGGGCACCTTTTACATCACCACGCCGATTTATTATCCGAGCGACAACCTGCACATCGGGCATGCGTACACGACGGTGGCGGCCGATGCTTTGAACCGCTTCAAGAAAATGACCGGCTACGATACCCGTTTTCTTACCGGTACCGACGAACACGGCCAGAAGATTGAGAGGGCGGCCAAAGCCAGAGGCGAGGCTCCCCAGGAATTTGTGGACAAAATTGTGGCCGGCATCAAACACCTCTGGAAAAAGATGGAGGTGAACTACGACGACTTCATCCGTACCACCGAGCCGCGCCATAAAAAGGTTGTCGCCGCCGTTTTCCAGAAGCTCTACGACCAGGGGGACATCTACAAAGCGAGCTACGAGGGATGGTACTGCACGCCGTGCGAGGCGTTCTGGGCTGAAAGCAGGCTGGAGGAGGGGAACTGCCCGGATTGCGGGCGCCCGGTCGAGCTGCTGCAGGAGGAAAGTTACTTTTTCCGCATGTCCAAATATGCCGATCGCCTTTTAAAACATATTGAGGACAACCCGGATTTTATCATGCCCGTCTCGCGGCGCAATGAGATGGTCAGTTTCATCAAGAGCGGACTCGAAGACCTTTGTGTATCCAGAACCACCTTCAACTGGGGCATACCGGTCCCTTTCGACACCAAACACGTAATCTACGTGTGGGTGGACGCACTTACGAACTACATCTCAGCCCTGGGCTACCTGAGCGGGGACGACAGCCTTTTTAAAAAGTACTGGCCGGCTGAAGTGCATTTGATGGGCAAGGACATTGTCCGTTTCCACAGCGTCATCTGGCCCATTCTTCTTATGGCTGCGGGGCTGGAACTGCCCAGGCGTGTTGTGGGTCACGGCTGGCTGCTCCTGGAAAGCGGAAAAATCTCCAAATCCAAGGGAAATGTGGTCGATCCCTTGGCGCTTATCGACAAGTATGGTGTGGACGCCATCCGCTACTACCTGCTCAAAGAGCTGCCCTTCGGTTCGGACGGCTACTACAGCGAGGATGCCCTTATAGAGAGGATCAACAAGGACCTGGCCAACGACCTGGGCAACCTGGTCAGCCGGTCTGTGGCAATGATTGAGAAATATTTCGAGGGAACGGTCCTTCCGCCCGGACGGCCCGAGGGACCCGACCGGGAATTGATCGACACGGCCGAACAGACGCCCGCGGCGGTGGAAGACCTGATGAACAGGATGGACATTTCAGGCGCCCTGTCCGCAATCTGGCGCCTGGTCGGACGGGCCAACAAGTACGTGGATGAGACTGCCCCGTGGGGGCTGGCCAAAAACCCGGACAAAAAGGAGCGGCTGGCCACAGTGCTGTACAACCTTGCCGAAAGCCTGCGGTTCATCACGGTAACGGTTTCGCCGTTTATGCCGCTGCTGCCGGGAAGGGTGTGGCCTCAGTTGGGGATTGAAAACCGGCCGGAGATCCAGAACTGGGATTCGCTTCTCTGGGGCAAGTTTCCGGCCGGCGCGGCTGTAAAGCGGGGCCGGGCCCTGTTCCCGCGGATAGATACGGCCGAACTTAATAAATAGCGGCAGGCCGGCAGGGCATCGTTAAAACCTGAGTGCCGGGGCGGCAGCACTCTGACGGTGGGGCTGCGCAGGCGGGAGACGCGGGCATGAGAGTCCGGGCTGCCGCGGTAAGAATTTTCAATCTGAAGATAAGGAACGGTGTCTGATGATCTTGTTTGATACCCACGCCCACCTCGACGGCAAAGAGTACGACGGAGACCGGGATGAAGTAATAAAGCGGGCAGGGGAAGCAGGAGTGCGGCTGATCGTGAACGTCGGCTTCAACCTGGAGTCCTCCCAAAAATCCATAAAACTCGCGGAAAAGCATGATATAATTTACGCCGCGGTGGGAATACACCCGCACGACGCAATCGAAGCGGGGCACGACTATCTCGGGAAGCTCGAGAGGATGGCCGCTCATCCCAAAGTGGTGGCTGTTGGAGAAACGGGTCTGGATTATTACCGGGATCTTTC
Organism: Bacillota bacterium; assembly: GCA_035369845.1. GTDB lineage: Bacteria > Bacillota > Desulfotomaculia > Desulfotomaculales > Pelotomaculaceae > DAOOVD01. Next base: position 16,338 of record DAOOVD010000007.1, read on the forward strand.
ACCGCGCCAGGTGCAGCGCAGGGTGTTCAGGGAACAGTTGCTCCTGGCCAGGAAACTGAAAAAGCCGGTTATCGTTCACGACCGCGAGGCCCACGGCGATATCATGAAAATATTGCGCGAATGTCCTCCCGGACCGTCCGGCGGCGTGATGCACTGTTATTCGGGGAGCTGGGAAATGGCGAAGGAATTTATGAAAATGGGCTTTTATATTTCAATTGCCGGCCCGGTAACGTATCCTAAAGCTCCGAAGCTCAAAGACGTGGCCTCCAAAGTGCCCCTGGACCGCCTGCTTCTCGAGACCGATGCGCCTTACCTCACCCCCGCCCCGCACCGGGGCAGGAGAAACGAGCCTGCATATGTGTTTTTTACAGCGGAAGAGGTTGCCAGGCTCAAGGATATGGATCCGGAAGTTTTGGCGCGGACATGCGCTGAAAACGGCAGGAGATTGTTTGGAATTGCTTGAATAATATATCTTAAGGTAAAAGTAAGCAGTGTGATGTGTTTTTTAATCAGCTGGCCAAGATGAAACGGAGGGTGGTTTATGGGCGATCCCGGGAGAAAAGGGCTTATTCTGGTAAACACCGGCAACGGAAAAGGCAAAACCACGGCCGCGCTGGGAATGGGCTTGAGGGCGTGGGGGCAGGGGATGAAGGTCCTGGTCCTCCAGTTTATCAAAGGAGGCTGGAAGTACGGGGAATTGAAGGCTGCCGAGAAACTTGCGCCCGGTTTTGAAATACGGCAAATGGGTGAAGGTTTTATAAAGGGACCCGGGGACAAGGAACTGGACGAACACCGCCAGGCGGCCGGGGAAGCCCTGGAAGCCGCCCGGACCGAGATAGCCTCGGGCAAGTACGATCTGATCATCCTGGACGAAATACTGTACGCCATTCATTACGGGCTGGTCGCCCTCGACGACGTGCTCGCGCTGCTGGACGGAAAACCGGAGGAACTTCACCTGGTGCTCACCGGCCGCAACGCTCCTCCGGAAATTATTGAAAAAGCCGATCTGGTAACGGAAATGAAAGAGATAAAACATCCCTTTACCAGCGGCATAGCCGCCCAGAAAGGGATAGAGTTCTAATCCGGCACTAAAGGCGCTGTCCGGCAATAAGCTTGCAAAGGTAATTTCTTGACGGGGGAGTTAGATTGAATTGCGTCAGGTAAGCGTTACCACGGCTTGGCTTGTCAACGCGTTTGAAAACAGCAGCGAGTATTCCGAGTACTACCTTGACATGCTTACCGGAGACGTCAAGTTTTTTTCTCCGATGGATTTTCCCGAGCATGTGGAAATAATGAAAAGACTGGACAGGCAGACGGATCGTTTTATCAGGCTTCCCAAGCTTGAAAAAGAACTGTCCAGGAAAATCAAACAGGAATTCACAAAAACCGTGGACGATACCTATTTGAAAGGCCTGCTGGAAAACGCCATGACCGCGGACCTGAAATTCAGGAACGCCCTGATGGAGTACAGGGACGCCAGAATGCGGTGGTACGCTTTTCAGAACGAGAAATACGCGGAATTCTTGAAAGAGTGGTTTAAAAAAAGAGGTATAGAATTGGTTGAAAAGCCCGCCGCGGACAACGCCGGGTGCAATAAAAAACCGGATCAATAATTAGGACGTCGATATTGGACTGCAGACTAAAAACAGGACTTTCGTCCTATAAAAAAATAGGAAATTGGTACGATTTTTTTCAGGCATTAGTGTGGTAAATATATATGAAATCTGTCACATAATCCCGAAAAAGGCAAACCCGTCCGAAAGGCGGAGACGCAAAGCCATGGGTCTAAGGCTTAAAGCTACGATTGCCAGGTTGCCGTGACTTCGATGCGCTAAGCCTTCAAGACTTTGGGTTTTAAAGGCTTAGTTTTTTCTGTCCGAGTTTTCGTTTTATAGGGGGAGCCGGTACCATGCGGAGGATTCCGATCGACATGCTCCGTCCGGGAATGAAAGTGGGTCTGTCAATTTACAATAACCGGGGTGACATCCTGGTCCAGAAGGATGTCGTTCTGACTCGATTCTATATCGAGAGGCTGAAAAAGCATAATGTGCCCGCCCTGTATATAATCGACGATTTTTTGCCGGAAATGGGAATATCGGACATGATCAGCGAGAAGACACGTGTCAAGGCAATAGAAAACGTCAGGAATACGCTCACGAGATTGAGCAATGGCATGTCGTTTGAAGCCGGAGATGAAAACAGGCTGAAATCGGACATTGAAGAGATAATTCAGCAAATATTAAAAAATAAAGATATGATATACGATATGATCGATATCAGATGCACTGATGAGTCCCTGTTCGGGCATTGTGTAAACGTGGCCGTCCTGTCGCTGATTACCGGGGTATCGATGGGAATGGGCAGAGAAGAATTGAGGGTTCTCGGTATGGGAGCCATTTTGCATGACATCGGCAAGGCGTTGATACCCAAACAAATACTAAACAAGCCGGGCAAGTTGACGGCGGCGGAGTTCGAACAGATAAAGAGGCATTCCGAGTACGGCTTTGATATTTTGAACAATAAAAAGCAAAGAATTCACCATTTGTCCAAGCTGATTTTAAAACAGCACCATGAGCGGTTCAATGGATGCGGGTACCCCGAAGGGTTGAAAGGCAAAGACATTCACATGTTCTCTCAAATCGTCGGGATATCCGACATGTACGATGCGATGACAACCTGCAAGGCATACCGCGATGCCATACCCGTCAACAAAGTATACAAAATGCTGGCATCCTGCGGCGGCTATCTTTTTGATTATGATATCCTGACCAATTTCCTCAGAAATATTGCGGCATACCCGAAGGGATCACTGGTCGTGCTGAAAAGCGGGGAAATCGGCATAATCATGGAAACGCGCGTGGGTTTTCCCCTGCTTCCGAAGATAAAAATAATCGCGGACAAGAACGGAAGGCCTGTTGAGCGCTGTATTGTGGAAATGTCAAAGGATCCGAGCATATCAATTGTAAAAGTGCTCAATAACAATGAGATTGAGAAGCTGAAAAAAACGATCCAAAAATGATGCCGGCCGCCGGATCTGCGGGTTGCCGGGGCGGTTGCAGCACCATCAGGGCGTCACGGTTGTGACATACACCTGCTTTTTGTCTTTTATCTGAATGATTGCGGCCGGCTTGACGGGGTTGCCGTCCATGCCGAGGCTTATTTCACCGCTTACCGCGGGAAAATTTTTCGTTGCCTGGAGGGCTTCTTTTATTTTAACCGGGTTGTCGCTGTTGATTGTTTCAATGGCGTTGAGCAGCAGCCTGGTCGCGTCGTAACAGAGGGTCGACCTGGCGTCGGGCACGGTTCCGTATCTGGAACTGTAAGTTTCGACCCACTTTTTGACTTCGGGGCGTGGGTCGTCGGGCGAGTAGTGGTTTGTAAAGTACCCTCCTTCCAGCGCTTCGTAGCCGGTATCCCCGTAGTCCCACCCGTCGCTGCCGAGAAAAATGGCCTGGATGCCTTTTTCGCGAGCCTGACCGGCAATCAAGGCCGCTTTTGGGCATGAGTCGGGAAGATAGATAATATCGGGGTTTTGTTCCGCCATGCTGTTGAGGACTTCCCCGAAGTTCCGGTCTTTCTGGGAGTATCCGACTGAGGCGAGAATCCGGCCGCCGGCTTTGCTGAAATTGTCTTTGAAGCAGTGTGCCAGCCCGGCCGAGTAGTCACTGTCCATGTCGTAAAAAACGGCGGCGGTTTTTGCCTTGAGGGTGTCTGTCGCGAACTTTGCGGCCACCGTGCCCTGGAATGGATCAATATAGCAGGCGCGGAAGACGAAATCTTTGCGGATACCGTTGTCCACCGTGATTTTCGGGTTGGTGGCGGCGCTGGCGACGACCACGACTTTGTTGTCGTTGGCCGTTTGGGATACGGGAACGGCGGTTTTGTAAGTGCCGGAACAGACAATGGCCTTGACCTGATCCTGGTCGATCATCTTTTGAGCGGCGTTTGAAGCTTCGACGGGATCATTGCAGTCATCCATTATCACCGTTTCAATCCTGTAGCCGCCCGTCCCCCCACCGGCCTGCTCTACGGCAAAGGCAAAGGCGTTTTTGTTTGATTCGCCGGCGTTCCCGACGTAACCGGAAAGGGGTCCGATAAAGCCGATCTTGACAATTTTTTCGTCCTGCCCGGGGATTTTGCCCCCGCAGCCGGTTGTCGTCGCCAGGCTGAGCGCCAGTATCGCCAGAACAATCTGCTGCACCTTGAGCCTCAATAGAATCTCTCCTTTGCCGGAAATATATTAACCGCGGAGCACGTTATCTTTCGGCAGGACATCATTTGGGCCTGAGTCCCGGGGCAGCGTTTCCATACTAAAAATTCTTCGCCATGTATAAATTTCCTGCTTACAGTGACGGTACATCGAATTTTAGCGTACTCCCGCCGCTCGATCCAAACCGACAAAAATAGGAACTACCCAAAACCGCCAACTTGTAGTAAAATGTAAATGTGTTAGGAAAGAACCGGCACCGGAACCATTGAGAAAAAAATACAGGGGGTTTTTAACAGGAACAGGGGAAAATAAGTCAGTTGAATAGTTGATAAGTGCCGGACTTGCTTTGTAAGGGAGGCATTTGATGAGTTGGGGGGACTTGCTGGATCAATGGAGGAACAAGCTGCCTGAAGGTATAAGACCGCCCCTTGGAAGGGGCTTTTTGTTCCGGGGGGTAATTGTTTTTGCAGCGGTGTTGCTTCTGTTTGCAGGCATCGCCCGGGCAAAGAAAACTGTGGTGGTGGTGGACGGCGGTAATGAAACGGCTTTGCATACCTGCGCCCGGACGGTTGACGGAGCGCTGAAGGCAGCGAAGGTGACTTTGCAGGAAAAGGACGAGGTGGTGCCGTCCCCTGATTCGCCGTTGAAAAATGGGACGGTAATAACGATCAACAGGGCGGCGGATGTAAAAATCGCCGTTGACGGGCAGGAGATTGCCGCCAGAACGAGGGGTGCGACGGTCGCGGACCTGCTCACCGAATACGGTATCAGCCTGGGTCCCGAGGACGAAGTGACGCCTGCGGCGGATACTCCGGTGCAGAAGGATATGACGGTTAGGATTGCCAGGGTGGTCACGAAAACCGAGTATGTCGACGCGGTTATTGAGTTTGAAACAAAGAGGCAGTATACCACCAAACTTCCGGAAGGGTCTACCCGCGTTGCGCGAGACGGCAGGGAGGGGACTGAGCGGCAGACCTGGCAGGTGACCTTTAGGGACGGTAGGGAGGCAAGCCGTAAGCTGGCTTCGCGCGAGGTTGTTGTCCCGCCCGTAGACAGAATTGTTCTCGTCGGCAGCAGCATGGTGTCGCGGGGCGGTGAAAACATCAGGTACTCCGAAGCGATCGACATGATTGCTTCGGCGTACACCTACACGGGTTACAATACCGCCTCCGGGGTTCCTCCGCATTACGGGGTGGCCGCGGTCGACCCGGGGAGAATCCCCATGGGAACCAGGCTGTATGTGGAAGGGTACGGCTATGTTACCGCTCTCGACCGCGGCAGTGCGATCAGCGGGAACAGGATCGACCTGTTTTTTGAAAGTTACGAAGAAGCGATGAGTTGGGGCGTGAGAAGAGTAAAAGTATATGTTTTGGATTGATCGGGGGCCTAAAAAGGCCCTTTTTGATTGCCGTGAAACAGGGAATAATAAAGGAAACGGCCTTGATTTGTCGAAATATTTAAGTCGGACAACTTTTTCAGAGGACGCGGTTTTTTTGATCGATGTCGCTTCACCCGGCACAGCCAGAAAAATCCTGAGCGGTTACGGTATACACGCGCGAAAGAGCCTCGGGCAGAATTTTTTGGTAGACCCCAATATCGCCAATAAAATTATCAATGCGGCTGAACTGACGCCCGCCGATCTGGCAGTGGAAATCGGCCCCGGTTTGGGGGCGATCACCGCCAGAGCGGCGGGCAGGGCCGGGAAGGTGCTGGCCGTTGAGGTGGACCGGAGGCTGCTGCCCGTTCTTGCTGAAACCCTCGAAGGTGCGGATAATGTTGAAATTTTTTGGGGCGATGCCCTGGAAATCAATTTTGATCGGCTGGCGGAGGAGAAAACCGGAGGCGTTTTCGGAGCCGGCAAAAAAAAGTACAAGCTGCTGGGAAACCTTCCATACTACATTACAAGCCCTTTGCTGGTTCATCTGCTGCACGGGCGTTTCAACATTTCGGCGATGCTGGTAATGGTTCAACTGGAGGTTGCCGCCCGCCTTTCGGCGGCGCCGGGAACCGGGGATTACGGTACTTTAAGCGTAACCGCGCAGTACTTTGCCGAACCGAAGCTGCTTTTCCGCGTGCCCGGAACGGTTTTCTTCCCGTCGCCGGGAGTTGATTCCGCGCTGGTGCGTCTTGCCGTCCGGCCCGAGCCGGCTGTAGCGGTGCGCGACGAGAAAGTTTTTTTCAAGGTGGTCAGGGCTGCGTTCGGACACCGCCGGAAGACCTTGCTGAATTCGCTGGCCGGATCCGGATTGGGCCCCGGCCGGGAAGAGTGTTTGCTTGCCTTGAGGAGGGCCGGCCTTGACCCCGGCCGGCGGGGTGAAACTCTAAGCCTGTCGGAGTTTGCCGCCTTGACGGACAGTTTTACTGAAATACTGAACGGGTTTTAAAGATGCCGCCCTTTTTTGGTCCTTGCTTTTGCAGGATGACATAAGCTGATATAAAGAAAGAGGAGGAGGGAGGAGCATGACTTTTATCAGCCCGTCAAAAGGCCGGATGGGCTTCGGGGAAATGATGAGCGACATAATCAGATATATCAAGGGCCTCCCCACCTCTTCGTACAAAATCATTATAGGGACCGATTCCCAGGTGAGAAGCGAGACCTGCTTTATTACGGCCATCATCGTACACCGGCTGGGTAAAGGGGCGCGTTATTATTACAGAAAAAAAGTTCAGCGCAAAATCAGGAGCCTGCGCCAGAAAATTTTTTACGAAACCGCTTTAAGCCTGGAAATTGGCGGGATGGTGCATAAATATTTTGCCGACATCGGTTATGACGACCTGAATGTGGAGATTCATATCGACGTGGGGGTTTACGGCGAAACGAAGGACCTGATCCGGGAGGTCGTGGGCATGGTGACGGGAAGCGGCTTCAGGGCGAAAATCAAGCCCGAGGCCTACGGAGCCTCCAGTGTCGCCGACAAGCACACGAAGTAAAACGGGTGTAAAAGAAAGAACTGTTTTTTATTTAAAAAACAAAACCCCGAGGGGGTTTTTTTGTTCGTACCGGGGTTGCGCCTTGACGGCTTTCTTTTTGCAAGCGTTTATACGCCGGCTCCGCCGAGGAACCAGTCGAGCAAATCCCACCGCCTCTTTGAGTTGTATCCGTCGTATTCGACCGGGCCCGCAGTCCGGCTTCTTTTTTCACCCCTGTAAACGCGGACGGCTTCAAGGCAGTCGCCGATGATGGTATGAGCGATCAACTCCGAATGGGTGATGTTTTTCCCCGGTGATCCCAGGGCACAGTGAGGCACCGTTGTGCCGATACGGATTTTAAGCCCCCGTTTGACTGCGATGACCAGGGCGACCGGGGGCATGGCGAGCTCTCTTAAGGGAACGGAAAGGAGAAGGCGGCGGGATACGGCGTGCGGGCCGTGGCACGGCGAGGCGACGCCGATGTGTTTTTTCAAGCCGATTTCGCTGTTTAACCTGCCGCGGGCTTCAAGCACCTTTATTGCAAGCCTGGAAAGATTCCTGCCGTGCGCGGCCGGATAACAGTCGGTCAGGGCCATATCCGCCGTTCCCGAATCGACTGCCCGGATCAGTTCCTTCAGGTTGCCGGATATTTCTCCGTCCATGTCGCCGTCCAGAAAAAGCACGGCTTCGGCGCCCATATCCCGCGCAATTTTGGCCCCTGCCGCCCTGGGCACGTCTATGCCCAGGGTTTCTTCAAAATACAGGGGATAGATCTTATTGGAACGGGTTTCGCGCACAATTCTGTATGAATTGTCACTGCACCCGTTGATTACCGGGATTATCACGTCTATCTGCGTGGCCAGGAGGTTTTTCAGCGTTTTTTTCAGTCTCTTTTCCTCGTTGTGAACAGGCACCACCGCCGCCAGCATCAAATCAGCCCCAGTCCGGGCGGGTGCGTACAGCCCCCGGTTTCACCACCGGCACCGCCCCTAACATATTATATAAAAAAACGGTAAAGGGGTTATCGGCGTGGGATATTTTAATATAGGCGATATAGTGGGGCGGAAGTCTTACAACAGGGATATTTTCTTTAAAATAACCGACTTTTTTAAGAATGAGGAGGGCAGGGAGTGTGCCCACCTCAAGGGAATATTCATGCGCCTGCTGGCCAACGCGCCCCTGGATGATTTGGAGAAGGTAGAACCCGGTGAATTGACCGTTCACCTGAAGGAGCACACAGTAAAGGGAAGCGAGCAGATGAACCGCATTCTGGCCAGACGCCGGAAAGAGCGGGAATTTTTTTTAAGCAGGGCGGTGCAAACTGAAAAAAACAGCGGCGGCCATTCCCACCTGACGGACGGTTTCGACCTGCCGGGGACGGTTTTGCACATTGACGGGGACAGCGATTACCTCGAGCTGTGCCTGACGACATACAAGCAGCTCAATATACCGGCAAACGGCTATTGCGTCAACGAGGAACAGCAACCGCAAGTCGTGGGGAATCTGCTTGCCAAGCACATCCCGGATTTGCTGGTCCTGACCGGGCATGACGGCTTGATGAAGGGGAAGGTGGATTTTTCCGACGTCAACAACTATTACTCGTCGAAATACTTCGTCGCGGCGGTGAAAGAGGCCCGCCGCTACGAAAAAAGCATGGACGACCTGGTTATTTTTGCGGGCGCCTGCCAGTCGCACTACGAGGCCATCCTTTCGGCCGGAGCCAATTTTGCCAGCTCGCCCCGGAGGGTGATGATTCATGCCTACGATCCTGTATTTGTGGTGGAGAAAATAGCTTATACGTCTATTTACGACCCCATTTCGATAAAGGAAATAATATCCGGGACGATAACGGGCTTCAGCGGCATCGGCGGGGTGGAAACCCGGGGCAAGTTCAGGATCGGGATACCCAAGTCGCCGTATTAGGCCTTTCAGGTTTAATAAAAAGAAGAACGCCTTTATCCGGCGTTCTTCAAGCTGATGAAATCGTAGCCCAGGCTGGTAATCCGGCACATCTTGCTTTTTCCCTCGGTTGACACGTCAACCAGGCCGAGGGCGTAAAGCTGCATGATAACATGGTCCAGCACGGCCCTTTTTACCCTGGAGGTGAGAGAGAGTTCTTCCTTGTTCATGGGGCCCCCGTCCTCAAGAGCCTTTAAAATCCTCTCCGCCTCTTCCGGGAGACGCCTGTAGACTCCGTGAAAATATTCAGCTAGAGGTGTGGTCATTTCGATACCTCCCGTCTTGATATTTGCAGCTAAGCTTTTCTGCTTAGACTAACTGCCTTTGTGAACGAACGCTGCTCACCCTTTTATTAACTACTTAGTAATAGTATGGATAAAAGAAGATGTTTTTATGCCTGATTTTTGTCAACGTGCCCCTTTTTTAATTTCCTGCATATGATGGTGTTAGGATTTCAACAAAAGGGGACATACGGCTGAGTCATGGGGACATGAGGTGCGGGGATTCCAAGAAACGGCTCCGTCCGAGGACTGTCTCCGGTAAATAATGTTCCCGGCATAAAGGGGGTTTTTTCATATATGGACCGCTATTTTAAAGCCCTGAATAAAACGCGTGGCCGGCTTCTGGAACTGAAAAACGTGGTCGGCGTCGGAGTGGGCTATAAACATGTCGGGGAGGAAGTCACCGGAGAACCGGCCTTTATTGTTTATGTGGAGAAAAAATTGCCTCCCTCCGACCTTTCGAGGAAGCATATCGTGCCCAGGAAGATTGACGGGCTTGATACCGATGTAATTGAAATAGGCCCGGTCAGGATGCTCGGCGTGCGGACGGCGAGGGAAAGGCCCTGTCAGCCGGGGGTCAGCATCGGTCATTATCTTTCCACTGCCGGCACCCTCGGGGCTGTTGTGAGAGACAGGTCTACCAAAGAATTGATGGTTTTATCCAACAACCATGTGCTTGCCAACGGTTCAAGCGTCCAGGAGGTAAGGGCGAAGCCCGGGGACGCGATCCTGCAGCCCGGCCCATACGACGGCGGTACGGCGAAAGATCGCATAGGGACGTTGCACCGGTACGTTCCCATTGTCAAAAACAAAGCGCAGTCCGACTGTCCGGTCGCTTCAGCGGTTGCAAAGGCGGGCACGAGGATGCTCAAGCTTGTAAAGCAGGACTATGAAATACGTTTTTATAAAAATTACATCGCCGAAAACACGGTGGACTGCGCCCTGGCCAAACTCGATTCGAGCGACGTGGTCAGGCCGACCATCCTGGAGATAGGCGACGTAACCGGGGTGTCCGAAGTCAAACCGGGGCAGAAGGTATTGAAAAGCGGCCGGACGACCGGTGTGACGAGCGGCGTGGTCAAGTCCACGAGCACGACTTTGCAGGTGGAGATGAAGGAGGATGAAAAGGTTTGGTTTTCCGACCAGGTTGTTGCGGATCTGGCGTCCCAACCCGGTGACAGCGGCTCCCTGGTAGTCAGTGAGGATCTGAAGGTTGTTGGACTGCTGTTTGCCGGTTCCGACAAGTTGACGGTATTCAACCGGATAACCAATGTAATTGAAAAGCTGGGCATCGAATTTTAAAAGCCGGACCGACGCTTTTCCGGCAGGCCGCCTCACCTTTGCCGCCGACCTTCCATATATTAATAAACGAGGAGGCTTACCGGTTATGGTAAACCGATCATTTGTCACAGGTGACGTTGCTTTAACCTTTCTCGGAGAAAATATCCCCGCGATCGGCCCGAGATTTAAAAACAGGGATGAAGCTCTAAAAACAGCCCGCAGCTATATTGAAGGGATAAACAAGTTGGCGGGCGAAAGCAAGAAGAAACCGGTACAGATTGATTTTATCAGGCAGCCGGACGGCCGGTATTCCCTTTTGGTCAAAGATTCCTCCCGGACCGTGGGCAAGCTGAACGACCTCGACGAGCTTCTTTTGATGAGATTTCGCAAGGGGTTGAAAAAGAAGCTGTTTATTTTGACCTGTTTTGTCGAAGGGGTTGACGAGCTGGAATGCCTGGTTCTTACCGAGGGGTTGGGCGCCGTATTCTATGCCCCTGATATATCGCGCGATTTGAGGCCGAGAAGCTGACAGTGCCGAAAACAATTGCAGACTTTTTAAAGCCGCGGCTTCGGCGCTGTTTGAGAAGGCGGTGAAAGGACGGTGGCCATGGGCAACAACATATCCGTTAATTCTGAGAAATGTCTTGCCTGTGGTCCGCAGAGAGAACGCCGGGCGACAGGCGGGAAGACGGAAGAAGAGACCTGTCCGGCCGGCAGGAACATCGGCTACCATCTCGGTTACAGCCACGGTTATGAATACGGATTTGAAAAGGGTTATGCGGAGGGAAGCACTATCGGATACAACAACGGCTTCCTGGCGGCGCTGAAACTGGAGGGCTGGGATGATTCCCGGATAGCTTCCCGCAAGCCGGAGATTGTAACGTTCCAGAACCTTCAGAAGCTCGTTGCCGGAGGGCTGATAAGGATATTTCTTGCCGGGCATGCGGCCGGGGAAGCCGCGGAACTGTTCCGCAGCCTTGATATTGAAGCCGCCGTTTATGCCGCTGGCGGCAAAACGAACGATATTGCTACTTTTTGACATCCATTTCTAAAAAAGTGCCAAACCGATAATGTTGAAGAATGTTCCCATATTTGTTATGAATGCGTGAAACGGGCTTAAATTACCGGGTTTGCCACTGCACTCCAGAATAAGTATATTAGGCTTGTACAAAATTCATCCGCGGGCGTCGGGACACCGGTTGACAAAAAGACCGGGTTTCCGGCAGGAAGTCCGACGGCTGGCGGTTTTTTGTACAGGCCTTTTTGTCGTGGTTGCCGTCCGGCACGTTAAAACGCCGAATCCCGCCAAGGGTACGGAGGAACCAAGTTTCAGGGGTGAATCGGTTTTTAGGGGTCGGAAGCCGGAGCCCGGAAGCCGGATGTTGGGGGGAATTCGACTGGAGCGAATTCCATCAGGCAGTCGGGTTTCCCGTGTGCAAAGACCGACTTCCAAAATCGTAGGGTCTTTCTTTTACCGAACCCGTCAGCTAACTCCGGAGGCGAAAAAGAAAGGAGAGGTTTTATGCAGAACCGTTCCAGAATTGTTTTACCCGGTTTCGCAGTTACCCTGTTCCTCTTTGTTTTCCTTGCCTCACTTGTTTTAGGAGCCCCCGCTTCCGCGGCCACAGGGGCCGTACCTCTCAATGCGGATGAAAAGCAAATGGCGGCTTTGGTCAACCAGGCCCGTGCGAATGCAGGCCTGCCTGCGCTGGCAGTAGATCCGGCCCTCTGCGGCCTGGCCCGTATCAAGGCTCAGGACCTGGCTTCAAACGGATACTTCAGCCACTACTCACCGACTTACGGTTCCCCGTTCGACATGATGAAAAAGGCTGGAATCCAGTACCGTTATGCCGGGGAAAATATCGCAAGGGCGCCCTCGGCGAGTTCCGCTTTTCGAGCCTTGATGGGCTCCAGCGGTCACCGCTCGAATATTCTGGGAAAATATTATGACCGGATCGGTGTGGGCGTTGTAACCGCAGGCTCAACAAAATTTATCGTGCAGATGTTCGCGGGCGGCCAGGCAGTGGCTCCGGCCCCCCAGCCGCAGCCCCAGCCCCAGCCGCAGCCCCAGCCGCAGCCCCAGCCGGTAAGCGGTCTGAACGCAGATGAACAGAAAATGCTGAACCTTGTCAATCAGGAACGTTTGAAAGCCGGCCTGAGCCCCCTGCAGATCGAGCCGGGTCTGGTCAAGCTGGCGAGAATGAAAGCCCAGGATATGATAGACAGGGGATACTTCGGCCATAATTCTCCAACCTATGGATCTCCTTTCGAAATGATGAAAAAATACGGAATACAGTACCGGTACGCCGGGGAGAATCTGGCCGGAGCTCCGACCGTGGAAACTGCCCATGCAAATTTGATGAATTCAAGCGGTCACCGGGCCAATATCCTGAATGCGAATTATACCAGGGTCGGTATCGGCGTTGTCAGCGGGGGGCCGTATGGAAAAATGTTCGTTCAGATGTTTACGGGTTGACATGACATAACTGCAATTCGCATCCCGGTCCCCAAGGTCCCGACACAGAAGTCCTCTTGAGGCTGTTGACTAAGCGCCTTGAGGTTGAAACGCCCGCTCAAATGCTTCGCGCCGGGTGAACCAGGGGCTCGCTTGTTCCAACCTCAAGGTCACGAAGATTAGTTTGCGAAATAGGACAAAGGCAGCGCCTTTGTCCTTATACTTTACTTTTTGGGCAGTGCCCTGTCACCGCTCACTCCCGGTGCTTCGCGCCGGCAGCGCTTGCTGCAAGCTTTAAGGCGAAACCGGGCCGCCTTCAACTCACATCCTGCTGCGGTTCAGGCTTTCGCGGACACGCGCTTTCGCAATATCGCTCGCTTCCTTTGACCTCGAGATCCCGGACGGTTTGTCAACAGTCTGAAGAGGACAGAAGTCCTCTTTTTTTCGTTTTTTGCCCTTTCACTACACTTTTTTAGTACATTTTCATGTCACACTCATATATTAGTATAGAAAAGTTTTGAAAGGAGGAATCATCGCCATGGCCGAAACCGAACGGCTTAAAGTCCATCTGGTCAAAGGTGAAAATACAGCCCAGACCGTCGTCAGAGGACAAATTGCAGTTCCCGAAGCCAAGCCGGACGTCGAAAAAATATTGTCAAAAGAAGCAAAAGCCAGGGTAAGAAACGTCAGTATCCTTCCCGACAAGGTTGTTGTTGACGGAGCCCTGTCCCTGCAAGTCACATATGTTGCCTTTAAGCCGGATCAGTCCGTTCATTCCATGCATGGAGACATTAATTTTACTTCATTTGTTGATGTCCCGGGAGCCGAGCCGGAGAACGATGCTGACGTGGAATTCACAGTGGAGGATGTGAGTCTAACACCAAGCAAGGACGATCCCCGCAAGTTCAACGTTGCGGCGGTCCTTAGCGTTTTCGTCAAAGTAACCGAAGTGGACGAAATGGAAATACTGACCTCCACGCCGCCGGGAAATGAAGCGCTGGAAACCGAGGACATCACTGTCGAGCACTTGATTGGCGAAAAGGTTTCCAAGCAGGTTATTGTAAGCGAGCAGTTCACGGTTCCCGAAGAAAAACCGGATGTTGAGAAAATTCTTGATGTCAAAGCTGAAGTCGAAATAACGGACAAAAGGGTTATTGCCAACAAGGTCATAGTCGATGGGGAAGTAAAACTCCAGGTTCTGTACGCGGCGATGAAGCCCGAGCAAACAGTTCATGACCTGCACCATACTATCAAATTCAGCGACTTCGTGGAAGTACCCGATGCCCAGCCCGGAATGAACGTACAGGTACGCGCTGTAGTGGAAAGCGCAGAAGTGCAACCGCTGATGGACCCAGACCTTTCTGCCGACGTTATAGTCAAGCTCACCGTCTTTGTTTCCGAGACCAGGCAGCTTTCCGATGTTCCTACCAAGCTTAGAGATGAGACGGGATTTGTCCGGCAGAGGCTGAAGGTTGACCGGGAAATTGGTTCCGGGGAAACCCAGGTGGTGTTGAGGGAAACCGCAGAGATTCCCGAAGCCAAACCCGAAGTTGCAAAAGTTCTTGAATCCCGTGTTGATAAAACTGAAGTTACGGAAGCGAAAATTCTCAGAGAAAAGGTTTTGATCAGGGGAACAGCCGACGTGGAGGTTATTTACGTCAGCGCAGAACCGGATCAGGCTGTTCATGCTCTGCACCAGCAGCTGAATTTCCGTACTTTTGTAGTTGTTTCCGGTGCCGAAGCGGGAATGGATGTAAAAGTAAGAGTTCAACCTGAATTTGTAAGTGTTGACCAGGCAGGAGCCGACTTGCACAAGGAAGTCGTGTTGACGGTGAAGGCGACAGTCACCGAAATGTCCCAGCCTACGGTATATGTGCCCGGTGTTGTGCCGACGGCGACTCCCTGCCCGCCGACGGATTATGTGGTGCAGCCGGGCGACACGCTGTTCAATATCGCAACCGCACATGGAGTTACGGTTCAAATGATCCTGGAAATCAACCCACAGATTGCAAATCCGGATGTGCTAACTGTCGGTCAGGTCATCAAGATTCCCTGCAAGGCAATGGGTTAACCGGTCCGCAAAGGGTTCGGCCTGGTTGAAGAAAAGCCTGCAGCCCAAAAGAGTGTTTTGTCCATCATTAGCAATTTTAAATAAATTTTAAGGAGGTTTGTAAAGAATGCCAGTACAGTATTTCTTTAGCGAAACACAGCCGGTAAGATGCATCGAAGTAAAATTGCCGGTAGTAGTCGCAGAATCAGACGTCGAGGTGGTGGTCGACAGCATCATCACCCTGCCTGAACTGGCTGTGAAGGTCGACAAGATCATCGCTTCGGTGCGTGACCTGCGGGGGACCCCGGTGTTTGTTGAAGAAGACGAGCAGGAGACGGGCCCCATAACCGTTGCCGAACTTGGGGAGATGGAACCCAGGCGCGTGGTCGTGAAAAAAGTGGTCGTAAGCGGCACGTTGCACAAACAGATCTTTTTCGTGAGCAAGAACAACGAGGTGAAACACACCAGCGAAGACCTCACCTTCAGCAAGCTGGTGGAACTCAAGGAGCCGAAAAGGGTACACAAAAGAAGAAATGTATTTATTGACTTCAAAAATATCGACATTGACGTCAACTTTGAATTGCAGCGGGCCAGCCGGCTGCATCAGACCGCTGTGCTGTCCCTGACCGCCAAAGCGGTTGAGGACCGTCAGATTTTTGTGCAGACCTGCCCGAGACCGGGTGTTTGTCCGGCCGGCAACCTCGTCAGGGACGGCGGCCTTGAAGTTTGGGCCGACGCCACCCACCCCGTGTTTTGGGGCGCCAGCAACGTGGCCCAGACGACTTCGGTTCACTCGGGTTCCTTTGCGGCGGAACTCGGGCGTTTAAATCCAGCCCTGCCCGGCTCTCTGTTCCAGATGGTCAACAGGGGGATCGTGCCCGGACGCCAGTACCGCCTGACCTTCTGGACCATGGAAGATGTTCTGGGGGCAACGAGCGCGTTTACGCTCAATGCCGAGGTAATATTCTTTGATGAGAACGGCGTCCAGATCGGTATCGGTTCCCAGACGCTGAACTGCGCCGCAATCCCGGACACCGCCTACAGCCAGGTGCAGTTTACCACTCCGATCACCGATGAGAACGTGGCCAGCGCGATGGTCCGCTTCTCCTTCACACCCGGGGCCGGAAATACCAATACGGTAAAGATTGACGACGTTATGCTCGAATGCGTGCCCCTGGTCTAAGCCGAAAATAAAAAAAGCTGTTGCAAAACAGCTTTTTTTTTGGAACGGCGAAAACTCTTCGAGCCGGGGTTGAATATACTAGTTAGTGGATTTTTTTAATGCGGGAAGGAGGAATACGGTTGGTTAACAATATAGGCGCAATTATTGCCGAAATACAGAAACTGCGGGAAGAGTCCAAAAAAATGACGGTTGAAGTCAGTGAAGGCGACGGGGTGTTTCGGATTGTTATGAACGGCCATCAGGAGGTGCTGGAAGTCAGGTTCGAGCCCTCGGTATTAAGCCCGGGTAATGCCGATGCGCTGGAAGCCGCGGTATGCAATGCCGTAAACAGGGCGATAGCCGAATCGAAGCTGATGATAAAAAATGAAGTTGCAAAAATCACCGGCGGCATGGGCCTTCCCAATATTCAAGGGCTATTTTAAGGGTTCGGGGGGCTGATCCTTTTGACGGAGGAGAATATGAGCGTCAATGTCCCGGATGAGCCGGTGGCACGGGTATTGGAACTCCAGTCGAGATACGGAATCGACCAGGAAACGATGCTCCTGTACATGAGTTCGGTAAATTTGATGAGCATTTTAAGTTTGATCAGCCGGCGTTACCAGGGCGCTGCATATAATCCCCATGCCGCCGCCTTGCCGGCTCCGGCGCTTCCGCCGCTGACAACGGGCGGGCCGCAGGGGGGGAATTTATCCCTGGATAATGTCATGGGCATGCTGATGAAGATGTTCGGCAGCGGGAACGCCCCGGGAGGGCAGGGCTTGAACCCGGCTGCGCTGATGAGCTTGCTGAGCGCTCTGGTTGGGCAGAACCTGGATTTGGGGAAAATTTTCAGCATGCTCGGAAACCTGACCGGTTCCGGCGTCAAGGCGCCGCCCGCGACGGAGGAGAAAACGCAGAAGCCTTCTGCTCCCGCGGAAGCTGCCCAGGCAACACCCGACTTGAAAAATGCCGGGGAGGAAAAAGCAGTTAAGAGAGAAGTTCCGAAGATCATGAAGTGGGATCAATTGGACGACCGTAAAAAAGCATAATTGGGGCGCCGGCTGCGAAAGAAAGGGGCTGACTCATAAGTCCGCCCCGCTTTCATAAGAAAAAATTGCTTTTGAGACAGCCCCTTTCCCGGGAAAGAACGTCGCATGATGCGGCACCTAGGAGATTTCCCCCGTCTCGCTTGTTACAGGAGGATCCCATGTCGCAGGAAGCTCCGGCTTTACGGCAGGCTGCGGCGCCGGTACGGAGACCTCCCCGCCGGCAGGATGCGGGGGGGACTGGCCCGCTCCCGCCGTGACCATTTTGAGGACGGTCGCTTGAAAGGTATCAATGCCGTTTTTAATATTCTTGATGGAATCCGCTGTCGCCTGAAGGACGGTCATCAGCAATTCCAGGTTTTTTTCCACGTCCGGGACATTTGACAGCAAAAAGAGCATTGGGTTGTACAAACGTTTCAATGCAATCACTCCATTATTATGGTTTAACCCGGGAATACCGGCTTGTCAGGAGTCGCTTCCCCCTCCATCCGCCGAACCGTACCCCGTGTTGTCCGCGGCATCAGTTTTTTTCGCCGCCTGGTCGGCCATAAATGTTTTGATGGTGGCATGAAAGGTATCAAAACCGTTCCTGATGCTCGTTACAGATTCTTTTACGGCCATAATGAAGGTATTAAGATTTTCAAGATGTTTTTCGGAATCCGGCAGGATTGCCAGTGAAATGATAAACGGCAGTAAGCGGTACAATCTGTTACATCTCCTTTCCTGCTAATATCTGGCTTTAAATTTTAGTTTATTTTATGTTTTGGCCGGGCATTCTGTTACATGAGGTTCGATCTTGCCTGTTAATAAACAGCCGGAATCCCGCCGGGAAAAGAAAAGGAGAGGATACCGGATGCAGTTAAAATTTTTGCCTTTTGCTATCGCCGCTTTTTCCGGCGTCGCCATGGCCGTACAGGGCTCTCTCAATTCTGCGCTCGGAAAAGTGGTGGGTTTGTGGGAAACGACTTTTGTCGTTCATCTTACCGGACTCATCCTGGTTACCGTTCTTTTGTTCGTTTGCAGGCTTGGGGACGGCTCCCTGGCCAATGTCGTGCAGGCTCCCTGGTATACCTTCCTTGGCGGGGCAATCGGAGTTTTAATCATTTACGGGGTTGTCAGGAGCATGCCCAGGGTAGGCGTGGCTCCGGCGACGACCGCAATTATCCTCGGGCAGGTGCTGACAGCCGGCCTGGTGGATCATTTCGGTTTCTTCGGAATGAACAAAATACCTTTCAACTATTACAAGATATTGGGGACTTTATTGATGGCGGGCGGGGCCTGGCTTGTTCTCAGGCAATGAAGTCCAGGGCGATAATGAAGAAAATGCCCGCAAGCATGCCCGTATAGGCATGGAGTCTGCTGTTCCGTCGGGATTCCGGCGCCAGTTCGCGGATGACGATGTAGGTCATGGTGCCTGCCGCAAAAGCCAGCAGGGGGCTGATCAGCGCCCGGGATTTTTCCGTCAGCAAAAATCCGGCAAAAGCACCCAGCGGTGTTACCGCACTGATCGCGGCGTTTATTGCCAGAATGCGCCAGGCTCCTAATCCGCCGTACCCGAGAGGTGCTGCGGCGGCCATTCCCTCGGGGATATTGTGAAGTCCGATGGCGAAAACGAGCAGCGGCCCGAGTTTTTCGGCAGCGGCGAATCCCGCTGCGATGGCCATTCCTTCCGGGAAATCGTGCAGAGCAATGCCGGCGGCAATCAGGTAACCCATTTTAAGATAAGACTTACCCGCAAAGGTGGCGGGAGAAAGGGAGTTGAGCAAGCAATCCAGGACGGCCATCATCCCGATTCCCCCGCAAAAACCTGTTAAAGCGGCGACTGGACTCCCGTAGCGAAGGGAGGACGGCACCAGGTCGAATGCGATTACTGCCGTCATTATTCCGGCGGCCAGCCCCAGCAGAAAGGAAAAGCGGCCGGCTTGCAGACGGCCGCGCAAAATGATCAGAAGAGCGCCCAAGCACGTTCCGGAGCCGGCTACCAACCCGAGCAGGACAATACCGTGCAAACTCATACCCGCCTTTGCAAAGTCCTTAATGGATTTTATCGGGCAGGCGGTGCGGGTATGCCAAAAAAGTTACGCCGGAATCATAATAACCTGTCCTGGATATATTACGTCGGGATTGGCAATTCTGTTCAATTCGATGATGGAATTCAGGCTTTTGCCATATTTCCGGGCGATTTGCCAGAGGGTTTCACCGTGCTGTACGATGTGAGCTTTTGAGCCGTTCAAACCGTTGCGCGGGCTGCCTTTTAGGGATTCGGAACCCGGACCGTTTTTTCCCCAGGTGATTACCACCGGGGTACCGATCGAAACCTTTGGAAACAGTTCTTCGACATCCCGGTTGTACATGCGGATGCAGCCGTTTGAAACATAACCGCCGATGGACTGGGGGTTGTTCGTTCCGTGAATGCCGTAATTCCCGTTCGGAATGGAAAGGCCCATCCAGCGTGTTCCAAGGACGCCTCCCGGGTTCATTATTTTTTCAACCACCCGGTAACTGCCAGCAGGTGTAGGCGTGGACGCTTTTCCGACTCCCACGGGGTAGGTTTTGGCAAGACGTTCGCCCTCAAAATAAGAAAGCCTACGGGTGCTAAGGTTGATTAAAATATGGCTTCCAAAGGCCCCGGTATGTGCTTCCGCCATTTTTGCCCACCTGTTCGTGTTATTTTTTATCATATGACGGGGACCCTCCGAAAGGTCATCTGAGCCGCTTGAAAAAGGACAGTTTTTTCCGGCTGGTTTTTTTACAAGATTAAAGGATTTTTTGTATTTTTGACTAACTAACCCTTCATGAACGTACAGATGCAGACCACGGACACAGGTGAGCGTGGCTTGCATCCATAATATCGGGCGGCGTTGCCCGGCATCTTTTGACGGCGCCCTTTACACCACGAGTGTGGGGCGCGGCTCTGCGCCGGGACGCTGCGAAAATACCGGAAGAAGAGGGGTTCTCATGCTTGCCGCTCAAGCGAGGGCTAAAATAAACCTTACCCTTGACGTGCTGGGAAAAAGACCGGACGGATATCACGAGATAGAAACGGTCATGCAGTCCATAGAGCTTTGTGATCAAATGGAGTTTTACCCCGCGGAAGAGAAAATAACCTTGTCGGTTGAGGGGAACTCCGTCCCGGCGGGGCCGGGAAACCTGGTATACCGGGCAGCTGAGCGGCTGCGCGAATTTTCCGGGAAGAAAGCGGGGGTGAGAATCCGCCTGGTAAAAAATATTCCTGTTGAAGCGGGATTGGGCGGCGGATCAGCCGACGCCGCCGTCACCCTGGCCGCTTTGAATGAATTGTGGGAAATCGGCCTGTCTTTGAGCGAACTGACGGCGCTGGGCGGGCAGCTTGGCTCGGATGTGCCTTTCGGTTTGCTGGGAGGTACGGTTTTGGCCCGCGGCAGGGGGGAACGGCTGGAACAACTGCCTCCGTGCCCCCAATTAGGCCTGGTGTTGATAAAACCGCCTTTCGGCTTGTCCACTTCGTCCGTATACAGGGCTTATACGGCCGGCGGATCGGCAAAAAGGCCCGACAACCTGGCCATGATCAGGGCCGTCAAGGAAAAAGACCTCGCCGGCATTGCCGGAAACCTTGCCAACGTCCTGGAGCGGACTGCTGTGGCCATGCACCCGGTGATTGGAGAGATCAAATCGAAGCTGATCGAAGCGGGAGCCATGGCGGCGCTGATGTCCGGCAGCGGCCCCACCGTTTTCGGTCTGGCTCTGGACCTGGAATCCGCCCGTGAGATTGCCTCCCGTTACAACAGGACGGACGAGCTTGTGCTGGTCAGCCGGACATTTAACGAAGCGGCGAAAAAAAACTGAACTCTTGTGGTATTTACCCATTCGGGGTTAAAATATATATAGTTTTTTGAAGGAGGGACACAGGCGAATGGAACAACCCAGACTGGTGCCGATTAAACTGGACAACTACAAACCCTTGCGGGAGATGGTTTTTGAGTCCCTCCGGGAAGCAATTATCCTGGGAAGGCTGAAGCCCGGAGAGCGTCTAATGGAGATCCAGTTGGCCGAGGAAATGGGCGTAAGCCGCACCCCGGTGCGGGAAGCGATAAGAAAGCTGGAGCTGGAAGGTTTCGTGGTGATGGTTCCGCGCAAAGGAGCTTATGTGGCCGGTATTTCACTTAAAGATATCGTAGATGTATTTGAGGTGCGGGCCGCCCTGGAGGGGTTGGCGGCCGGGCTCGCTGCGGAACGGATTACGGACGGTGAACTGGAACAGCTCGAGCGCTCCCTCATCCAGGTCAATGTCAGCAGTCCCGGTGATATCAACGTTATCGCCGAAGGAGATTCCTCTTTTCATAATCTTATCTACCTGGCTTCCCGGAACCAGCGCCTGGTTCAGATCATCACTCACCTCCAGGAACAGATTCAGCGTTTTAGAATGACCACCCTGTCTCAGCCCGGCCGTACAAAGATTGCCCTGGACGAACACAAAAAAATCGTTGAAGCCATTTCCGAGCGTGACATAGAACTTGCCCAGACCCTTGCCAGGGAGCATATTGAAAATGCTGAACAAATATTGTTGAATGCTCTCAGAGAGGAAGAAGGGCAATGATTGATGCGGGTGCCGGTTGCCGAACTCGTCTGTAGACACCAGCTCAGAGAGGAAGAAGGGTAATGATTGATGCCGTTGTTCTGGCGGGAAGCCCCAACGACGGTCCCCTGCAGGAGTGCAGTCCGGTTTTGCACGAGGCTCTGATACCCATAGGCGGCAGGGCCATGGTGGAGTACGTGGTGGACGCATTGTTGAACTCCCGGCAAATCAGGCGCGTCCTGGTGGTGGGCCCGGAGGCCGAGCTTTCATCCATGCTTTCGGGAGACAGGGTGTCGGTTGCCGGTTCCGCCGGCGGCATAATGCAGAACATCGAAGCGGGGTTGAGCAGGCTTCCCGGTGCGAAGAGGGTTCTGCTGGCGACTTCCGACATTCCTATGCTTACGTCCGAGGCTGTCGACGATTTTTTGACCCTTTGCGGGGATATGTCCGGGGACCTTTATTATCCGGTGATATCCAGGAACGAGGTGGAAAAAAAATTTCCTTCCACCAGGCGGACTTATGTTTCCCTCAGAAGCGGGGTCTATACCGGCGGAAACCTTTTCATAATCAACCCGGCCAAGTTCAAGATGTGCGTTGACAACGGCCAGAAACTCATCAGCCTTCGCAAAAGCCCGGTCGGTTTATGCCGGCTTTTGGGCGTGGTATTTGTTGTTAAATTCCTTACCCGTACTTTGACTTTGCATGAAGCTGAAAAAAAAGTGTCGGAACTGCTGGGAATCAAGGGAACAGTGGTTATATCGAGATTTCCGGAGATAGGTGTGGATGTAGACAAGCCGGATGATTTGGAGCTTGTTTTAAAAACCATGGGCTTTAATTGAAATTTCGGCAGTCAGCGCCGGCCAAAAAGGTCGGCTTTCATGTTTGTGGCATCAACCTTGCGGTCTGCATAACCTGTAAGCAAAAAGCGGGGTGCTGGCTTGTCTATCGAGGTTATAGCAGTGTCGCCGGCAAACGGTTTGCGCGCCTTCAATTCTTTTCCCCGGTATATTTACGGAAACCGGCACAGGGCGCCGTCTTTCCCGGTTCTTGACCGGTCAAAACCGGGTTTTGATCCCCTGTTCGGCAGAGTGGAAGCGCAGCCGTTTCTGGCTGTGAAAGACGGCCGCATGGCCGGGCGGTTGGCGGCTGGTTTTCATCATGCCCTGGCCGGCGGTGAAACGGGCTATTTCGGCTATTTTGAGTCTGTAAATGATCGTGCGGTGGCTTCGGCGCTGCTGGAGACGGCGGCAAAATGGCTGGCCGCCAGGGGCGCCGGCAGGGTAATCGGCCCGGTGGATCTCACTCCGCACGAGCGTTTGGGCCTGCTCGTGGAAGGTTTTGAAGGCGGGCACTGCCCCGGCATGCCTTACAACCCGCCGTTCTACGCTTCACTGCTGACGGGGTGCGGATTGAAAACGGAAACCGATCTTTACGCCTACCGGTGCAACTTGCCCGGTGGGATACCGGACAAACTGGCCAGGGTTGCAGACCGGGCCGGCCGTATTGAAGGCCTCCGTCTGAGACAGGTGGACTTTGACAATATAGCGGAGGAGGGGGAGATGTTTTCCCGCCTTCATAATGAATCGATGAGCCGGATCTGGGGTTTTGTGCCGCTTTCCCCGGATGAAGCCGCGGCTATTTGGAAAAAGCTTAAAGGCTTTTGCGATCCTGAAGTGATGCTTGTCGCCGAGGTTTGCGGAAAAGCGGCCGGTATTTGCCTGGCGCTGATGCCGGCGGGGATCGGCTTCTTTCCGGCCTCCGTCCGCGGCGCGCATGTCCGTCTGGCAGTCCTTTCAGTGCTGCCCGCCTACCGTTTCAAAGGGATTGAAGCCTTGTTGATCCGGGAGTGCGTAAAAAGAGTGCGCAAGAAAGGATTTGCCGGCATGGAATTTTCCCAGGTGGAAAAGAACAACACCATGATGAAGAGGATAATAGAAAGCTTTGGGGAAGCAAAAAGAAGCAGGCTGTACAGAATTTACAGGTATTAATTTTTTAGCTATTGATTTGCAGCCTGATAGCAATATAATAGTTATTGTGGCAAATGTTTTTTAAGGTGGTAATTTCTGTTTTGAACCACTATTTTTTTGAGGTGCTTTTAAAGACAGTTCCCCTGGCCGTGATTGCTGTCGATGAAAACCTGATTGTCAGAGCAGTAAGTTCAGAGGCGGAAACACTTTTGGACATCAAGGCCGACAGTATTGTCGGCAGCCATATAAAAAACTGCTGCCTGCTGGGTAAGTCCGGCCTGCAGAATCTGGAAAAAACCCTTGAGGAAGGATTGGAAGCGAACGACACCTATTACCTTTACAGTGAGGATGTGGGTGGGAAGGAAGCCAGGCTGCTGACCCGGAGGGTGGAAGATCCGGGTGGAAAAGTTTTGGGAGCGGTTCTGTTGATAGATGCTCCCGGGCGGTTTGACGACAGCAAAAAGATTGTCAACAGTGAGAAGATAGAACTTGCTCAGCAGATGGCCATAGGAATCGCGCATCATATAAGGAATCCCTTGACGGCGGTCAGAGGGTTTATCCAAATTTTGCAGAACAAAACGGACGATCAGCCCGTAACGGGTTTTCAGGAGTTCTCCGCCATTGCCTTAAAAGAGCTTGACCGGGTCAACAACGTAATAAGCAACCTGTTGCAGTTCACCGATTCTTCCCCGACGAAGAGGGAGATTGTGAACATCGGCAGCCTTTTGGAAAACGTTTTGACCTTTATCAAGGCGAAGGTTGCCGTATCGGGCATCTTGCTGATCAAAGAGATACCTCCCGATCTGCCGAACACCTCAATAGATCTGGTGCGGGTTATTCACGCCCTGTTCAACATCCTGGATAACGCCATCCAGTCCATGCCGGAAGGCGGCCAGTTGATAATCAAGTGTCACGTCTTGCCCGGCAAGAAAAAGGTTTGTATAGAGATCGGGGACAGCGGCGCCGGCATACCCGGCGAAGAATTGAGCAAAATTTTCAACCCCTTTTACAGTACCAAGGGGGAAGGAATGGGCTTCGGACTTGCCCTGGCGAACAAAATCATACACGAGCACGACGGGGAGATTAGGGTGTTGAGCGAAGTTGGAAAGGGGTCGACATTTTTGGTCTTCCTGCCTGTTTGTACGGAAAAACAAAATACCGAATAAAAATGAGTTGGGAGTTCCATAATACTTTTGGTAGATAAAGGAGGCATGGCGTAATGTCTGCCGGGAAGCACAGGAACTCCTTCGTGTCCGGTTTATTGATTGTTTTTGTTGCGTGCTTTCTTTGCCCGCTTCGTGTCGGCGCCGGCCGGAACAACGGTGAAAACATCCTTCTTTTCTGGACGGGGCAGGGAGGTTTGAAGGCGGTAACCCTAATGTGCGTCCGGGATCCCTGCAGTCCGGTGGGTATCGTGGGCATACCGGTGGACATCAGGATCAGCAAGGGCGGGACAGGCCCGACCATTGCGGAAGCTTTCCGCGCCGTGGGCAGGCAGGGCCTTACGGCAATGCTGGAGGAACGCTTCGAGGTGAACATTGACGGCTACCTGCTGGTGGACCAGTCGACGCTGGATAAACTAAGCCGCATAGTGGGACCTGTGGTGATGGGAGACCGGGTTGCGACCATGAGCGAGGTCTTCGAGGGTACTTACACGGAAGACGAAATCGAGCCGCAGTCGGAAATAAGGCTTTTAGCCGCGCAGCTTGTGAAACCGCAGGTGCTGGTCAAGGCGCCGCAGCTTGTCTGTATTTTTTCTTCCGAGGTGAAAACGAATCTGGGCATCAAGAGTGTGTGGAACATATACCGGGCGGTAGAACGGCAGGGACCCGGAATTCTGCGCAAGAAGGCGCTCACAGGCCGGTACTGCCATGCCGGCGACCGCAGGTACCGCGAAGTTCCGCAAGAGGCCTGGGTCAAGGTGTTGAACGAGGTAACGCGGATATAGGCGCGGACGCTGGTTGAAGATCCGTGCGCGCAGTTTTAAAATGGAGTTTGCCGCCGGCCGTCTCGATAGTATCCGGATGAAGCCGGCGGAGATTACTTTACAGGGGAAAGTGAGGGGTTATGACGGCAGGTTGTCTTACCCTGGAGAAAATTGAGGAAGCAGGGCGCCGTCTGGCCGGAGTTGTTCACCGCACCCCGCTTGATTATTCAAAGACTTTCAGCGAGGCAGCCGGCAATTTTGTGTTCCTGAAGCTTGAAAATTTGCAAAAGACCGGTTCTTTTAAAATTCGAGGCGCCTACAACAAAGTTGCGACCTTGAGTGATGAAGACAGGATGCGCGGCGTAATCACCGCCTCGGCCGGAAATCACGGTCAGGGCTTGGCTTACGCCGCCGCCAGGGCCGGCCTTCCCTGTACCATTGTAATGCCGGAAGGGGCGCCGATTTCCAAGATTATGGCGGTGCGCGGCTATGGGGCAAGGGCAGTCCTTTCCGGAGGCGGTTACGACGAGGCGTACCGCCTGGCCGTGGAGATGCAAAAAGAATGCGGGGCGGTTTTTATTCACGGTTTTGACGACGTGGACGTCATTGCCGGGCAGGGAACTGTCGCCCTTGAAATTCTCGAAGAACTGCCGGATGTGGAGGCGGTCCTGGCGCCTGTAGGCGGCGGCGGTCTGATTGCGGGTGTGTCCTTTGCCCTGAAAAAAATCAAGCCTGATGTCCGTGTGATAGGCGTCCAGGCCGAGAGAGCCCCGGCGATGTTTTTTTCTTTCGTTGAGCGCAGGCTGATCGAGCGGGATTGCGCCGGGACTTTTGCCGACGGCATTGCCGTACGCAGGCCGGGCGAGATAACTTTCGGCATAGTAAAAAAACTTGTTGATGAAATGGTTACGGTTGATGATGAGGAAATCGCCGGGGCCGTTCTCCTGCTCCTGGAAAGGTCCAAAATTGTTGTGGAGGGCGCCGGGGCTGCCGGACTGGCGGCTTTAATCTACAAAAAAACCTCCTTGAAAAGCGCGAAAACCGCTGTAATTTTAAGCGGGGGAAATATTGACGTCAACGTTCTTTCGATCATCATCGGCAGGGGTCTGGTAAAATCCGGACGTTATGTCAGGATGCGCGTCACTGTTGCGGACCGGCCGGGGAATTTGCAGAAACTGCTGGCTGCAGTGGCGGATACCCGGGCCAATGTGATTTCGGTGTCCCATGATCGCATAAAGCCGGGTATCCCGTTGAACCAGGCGGAAATTGAGCTGGCCCTGGAAACGGTAAATAAGGAGCATATCGGCCGGATTGCGGAGTCGCTTTCTGCAGACGGTTACCGCCCGGAAATTATTTCATAAACAAGAAATTATTTATTGAAAATATGGAAAAAAGAAGGAAAATGCCAGGTGTTGCAGAAAATAACAATAAAAGAGCGGTAACCGTGCATGGGGAAGGTGGTGATTTTCGTGGAAGTTACCGACGTGAGAGTGAGAAAAGTTTTAAATGAAGGGAAAATGAAGGCGATAGTTTCGGTAACTTTGGATAACTCCTTTGTCATTCACGATATTAAAGTAGTTGAGGGTCAAAACGGTCTGTTTGTCGCCATGCCGAGTCGGAAAACCCCCGACGGGGAATTTCGAGATATAGCGCACCCGATTACTTCCGCGGCGCGTGAATTGATTCAATGCGCTGTTTTGCAGGCCTACGCCGAAGCCATCTAAATCCGGCCCATTCCTGAACGGGAACTCGTACAGCTTTCAAGACTGCTGACGAGCTTCCCGCGGCCTTGGGGCTGAAGCAAACGGGCGATATCGAGCAGCGCCGTCTGCATCCCCGCGCATGTGGGCGGCGCCTTTCCCGGACTGCGGACAAATGCCCGGGCCTCCGGGGCTGAAGGAAACGAGCCCCGGGTTCACCCGGCGCGAAGCATTTTCAGCGGATGTTTCAACCTTCAGGCTTTTGCCGGCAACCTCGGGAGCTTTTATAAGCTCTCTTTTTTATTAACGGGTAAAGGAAATAAATTTTTTTTGTTGAATAGTCTAATAATGTAAATACGCGCGGTTACCCTGAAAGGCAAGCCGCTGTTTTGCTCCGCTCAATTATTGATCATTTGTGTGATAAGGAGGTCGCCGGATGAATCTGGCGGCGGTTGTTCTTGCGGCCGGAAAGGGCACCAGAATGAAATCCAGGCTTCCCAAGGTGCTGCACAAACTTTGCGGGAAGCCGATGCTTTCGTATGTCGTGGAAGCAGCTTCTGCTGCAGGTGTTCAGAAGATCGTGGTGGTGGTCGGGCATGGCGCGGACCTGGTGGCGCGTGAGGTTGAAGGCGCAGCCCTGGTGGCTGTCCAAAGCGAGCAGCTCGGCACCGGCCATGCCCTGATGCAGGCCGGTCCCCACTTCGGAGGTTTTTCCGGGCAGATTCTCGTATTGTGCGGCGATATTCCCCTGATAAGTCCGGCCACCCTTGCCGGACTGGTGGAAAGCCACCGGGCTTCGGGAGCAGCCGCCACGGTAATGACTGCTGAGGTCGAGAATCCCGAAGGTTACGGCCGGGTAGTCAGGGACGGGCACGGAAGAGTGAGAAAAATTGTCGAGCAAAAAGATGCTTCCCCGGAGGAAAGGCAGATCCGTGAAATTAACACGGGCATTTACTGTTTTGAGGCCGCGGGGCTTTTTGATGCCCTGGCCAGGCTCGGCCCCGCCAATGCCCAGGGTGAGTATTACCTGACGGACATTATCGAAATGTATGCAGAAAACGGGAGAAAGGTCGGCGCATTTGCAGCGGACAACCCTGCGGAAGTTGCCGGAGTCAACGACCGTGTGCAGCTTGCCGCGGTTGAACGCTACATGCGTTTGAGGATACTGGAGGATTTGATGATGTCGGGGGTTACCGTGATCGATCCCGCCTCCACTTTTGTGGACCGGGCTGCCGCTGTCGGACGGGACACGGTGATTTACCCCTTTACCTTTATTGAAGGGAAAACCGTAATAGGCGAGGACTGTGTAATCGGGCCGGGGTCCCGCCTGGTTGATTCAACTGTGGGAAAAAGTGTCACTGTCATCAACTCCATCGTTCTGGAGAGCACGATAGGAGATCGCTGTTACATCGGCCCCTTTGCCTTTTTGCGCCCGGAGACCAGGCTCGGCTGCGACGTCAAGGTCGGCGATTTTGTCGAGATAAAAAAGTCGGAGATCGGTGACGGGAGCAAAGTGCCGCATTTGAGTTACGTCGGCGACGCTGTAATAGGCAAAAAGGTGAATATCGGGGCGGGCACGATCACCTGCAATTACGACGGCTATAAAAAGTCGCCCACCAGGATCGGGGACGGCGCCTTCATCGGCAGCAACACCAACCTGGTGGCTCCGCTTGAGATAGGTCCCGGAGCGGTTACCGGAGCCGGTTCCACCATCACCAGGGATGTTCCCGCGGGGGCTCTCGGCGTTGAGAGGGCCAGGCAGGTGGTGGTGCCCGACTGGGCGGGGAAAGTCAGGGGGAAAAAGCGGTGACGGCCCGCCTGTACGGCAGTCGGGGCCGGCCTTCTTGCAGGGCGTCCGCGATGTGCCGTCACAGCCGTGCGGACACATATTAATCTTGGAGGTAGCAGGAATGTCATCTCGCAATAAAAAGCTGAAAATTTTTACCGGCAACGCCAATCCCGAACTGGCCGGTGAAATTGCCCAGTATCTGGGCGTCAGTCTTGGGGAGTCCAGGGTTACGAGATTCAGCGACGGGGAGATCCAGGTGAAGATCAACGAGAGCGTGAGGGGAGCCGATGTGTTTATCATTCAGCCCACCAGCACGCCGATCAATGAAAACCTGATGGAGCTTCTTATAATGATAGACGCTGTCCGCCGGGCTTCCGCAAGGCGCATTACGGCAGTGCTCCCCTATTACGGCTACGCGAGGCAGGACCGCAAAACCAGGGCGCGCGATCCCATCACCGCCAAACTGGTCGCCAACATTCTTACCGCCAGCGGCGCAAAGCGGGTTGTCTGCATGGACCTGCATGCGGGCCAGATTCAGGGTTTCTTTGATATTCCTGTCGACCACCTCCCGTGTGTTCCCATTCTTGCCGAGTATATTCAGCAGAACGGGCTGAAAAATGTGGTAGTGGTTTCACCAGACCTGGGCGGGGTTACCCGCGCCAGGGACCTGGCCGAGCGGATCGGTGCGACCATAGCCATTATTGACAAGCGGAGGCCGGAGCCCAACGTGGCGGAGGTCACCAACATCATAGGCAGTATTCAGGGCAAGACCGTTGTGATTGTCGACGACATGATCGATACTGCGGGGACAATTACCAAGGGGGCCGAAGCCTTAAAAAAGTGGGGGGCCGGCGATATTTACGTCTGCTGCACCCACGCGGTTCTTTCCGGGCCTGCCGTGCGACGGCTGAAAGAAGCGCCGGTGAAAGAGGTCATTGTTACCAATACCATCCCGGTTCCCCGGGAAAAGATGATTGACAAAATAAAGGTTCTTTCCGTTGCGCCGCTTCTCGGTGAAGCCATCATCCGCATTCACGAGGATCTTTCCGTAAGCAAGCTCTTTGACTGACAAAAAGTTTCCGTGATCAGTTATCACATAGCTGTAAATCATCGGTATTTTTCCGATCGGAGGGAAAAAGTGTGGGACGGCTGCCGGCGAAATGCCCTTATTGCCGGGCGGATTCATTGACTGTCGACGACCGCGGCGCTGCCTGCGCTGCCTGCGGCTACCGGGCTGAAGGCGGGGAAGCGGCAAAGGAATGGGCCGCGAGCAATCTGGAGCCCGGCAGGCGGCATTCGGGAGCCGGATTGCCTGTCTTCGAGTGTCCGGGTTGCTCCGTTGAGGCGCTGGTTGAACTGGGCGGGGAGAGCGGGGCCGGCCGCCCGGCCTATCTGTGTTTTTCCTGCGGCGGGAGTTGGGAGAAGGACGAGCTTGAATGCTGTCCCGAATGCAACCGGCTGCGGCCGCGCGGCGGGTTTGAGGAGCTTGTCATATGCCGCAGTGCGGTCGGCTTTTATGTCTGCGGCGAGTGCTATGCAAGAGTTTTTCGCACATAATGCGCCAAAAAGTAAGGCATAAGGGCAAAGGCAATACCTTGCCTTCACCCTGTTTCGCAAACTGATCTTCGCGACCTTGAATTGGAGCAGCGAGCCCCGGTTCACCAGGCGCGAAGCGCTTAAGCGAGCGTTTCAACCTCAAAATACTTTGTCAACAACCTCGGGCGGATTGCTTGTCAGTCCGCCCCTTTTGTTTTTCGGATCTGTGCCGAATATTATTTTATAAACTTAAAATTGCCGGAAACAGAAGGTTGGGAAGGTGGAGTCCGAGCCATGCTAAAAAAGCCTTGGAAGCCGGGCGCGGTGTGGGTGACTTCGACGGTATTCATTTCGGCTGCAGATCCGGCGTATTCCGGCGCCAATCAGACCTGGGAACTGGTGAAAGCCTTTGCCGAAGCCATACGCTACCAGGAGTCGTATTATCTGCCTTACGCTGTTATCGTCGGCGTTCTGGCTTTTATGGCGCTGGCGGCGGCCGTAGTGACGGCCTGCCGCCGCAAAAAGAGCGCCGCCGGATTTTTTGAATTGAAGTCCGATGAAAAACAAAGGAGAAACTGGTTCCGGCTGCCGTTGGCCGTGGAGTTGTTTTATGCGCCGGCCGGCACCGAAGATTTCAAAAAAGGCCGGATCGTTGATTTAAGCGGGGGGGGGCTCCGGTTTTCCGCCGGCCAGCCGTTGCAACCGGATACCCGGCTGAGGCTTTGTTTTGAGTTGGGCGATCATAAGCTGGATCTTGCCGGCCGCGTGGTAAGAGTAGCAGAGACGGCAGAAAGCAGCGGGAAAAGCACTTTTCTCATCGGCGTGGAATTCACCGGCATAAAAACGGGCGAGCAGGATCATATTGTGGGCTTTTTGCTGCGGGAACAGCAATTGAGCCGTTGACCGCAGTTCCGGTATCACTGGGATTTCACTTGAGGCGCCGCCTGCAGTATGAACGGAAAGGGGGAATGCGGCATGATGGTAAAAAGCGTTGATAAAATGCACCTGGTAAACATGGACAAGGTTAAGTTGCTGTCGTTACGCCCGAAATACGGAGAGGGCGGCGAACAGGAAAACTACGAACTGGTTGCCTGTTTCGGGGAAGACCCGCAGGGAACCGGCGGTCCGGTGGTCCTTGCCGAAGGAGACATCGACACTCTCGGCGACATAATGATCTTCATCGAGAATAAATTTACCACCATCGACCTGGCCAAGATATACAAATCAATTCTAAGTTCCAGGCAGCGCGACGGTTAAGCCGGACGCCTGGTGTTTTTGTCCAGGGAGTAGACAAAAACCAGAACTTCTGCGACGATGCTGTAAAGCTGTTCGGGGATTTCCGAACCTATGTCCAAAAAGGAAAGCGCATCAACCAGAGCGGGATCTTCGTAAACTGGTACTTTGGCCTCCCTGGCCGTTTCAAGGATTTTTTCCGCTTTATAGCCTCTTCCGGAAGCCACCACCCTGGGAGCGTTTTCTTTTAAGCGGTCGTAACGCAGTGCAACCGCTTTTTTTATTTTGCTCTCACCTGATTTCACAAGCATCACCTGTTCGTACGTAGAACTACACGGTAATATCCAGAAGCCGGCCCCCCCCGGCTTCTTCAAGGAGGGGTAAATCCCCGGCCTGGAGACCGGCGCGGATTGCACCCACTTTACAGCGGCACTGGTGAAGGTTGTAGCCCATCTCTTTGAAAGATTCCTGCAACTTGGGCCAGGCTTCGTCGAAAACGCGGGCCACCCAGTCTTCGGCAACTTTTACGCTTGCCGTGACATCTCTGTTGACAACGTTGATTTCCATTGCCACCGGACCCATGTTGGCAGTGTTGAGAAGAATGGCCAGGCCGAAGCGCTTGGGGTCGATCATTTTTTTGCCGCCGGAGTTCTTTAAAATTCTCAACTGGCCCCAGGTTTCCATTTCACCGTAACTGATAAACGGAATATTGAAGTACAGGTATTCCTGCCGGCTGTTTTCACCTGATGCGCTTAGAAAGATCTGCCGGCCCGCCATCTGTTTTTCCAGGACCTCGCCTTTTATGAGAATCTCCCGCCCGGCCGGCGGGAAGCCGGTATCTTTTGCCTTATCCTGCAGTTCCGCCAGCAAACGGGAGAACTTTTCCAGGAGATTGCTGAACGACCGGAAACGGGTTTCCTGTGTGCCGGTTCCGGCCCATCCGCCTTTTTCCGGGGAGACTTGCCTGTCGGCGGGCATATCCGGATTTTCGCCGCCTTCGAGGTGGAAACCCTGCTCCTGTTTCTCGCCGGCGGAAGGCTTCAGACCCGGGATCGCGGGCCTTTTCCCCGTGTCCGCCGCCGGCGGGGAACCGGTTTGCGGGCTGTCCGGCTGAATTTCCCGGGAAGGATTGCCTTTGGAAGGAAGAGTGACCGGAGTGGCGTGCTCTCCCGGGCTTAAAGCCGTATTTTCAGGCATTGGCGTGGGGGCGGGCGACCCGTTTTTTTTCACGCAGGAAGGGAGCTGGGAAGCGAGGAGGCCGCGCAGTTGTTCCGCGAGTTTTTCCCTCCCGTCTTCCGGTTTCAATATTATTGCTTCAAGAAGGTCTTTTACCTGCCGGTACAGTTCCATCCCCTTTGCGGATAAGGACAGGGAGGGGTTTTGTACTGCACCCGGAACGGCCGGGGCGTCATTCCCGTCGCCCCTTCCTGCGGTGTTTTCCGCCGTCGCCCCGTACAACAAAGCGCCCAGTTGCCGTATCAGCCGGGAGAGCCGGCTCTCGCCGCCCCGCTCCGTTTCCCTCAGCCCGGAGATAAAAGCCTGCAGGACCTCCAGCAGCCGGGGCTGCGGCGGAAGGCCCAGCTTTAAAGCAAGCAGCGCTGTTTCAACATTTTCCGGGAAACTGCCGCCCAGAATTTTCAGCATGTTTTGCGCCTGTTCCAGCGTTTCTGACCCGGGCGGTATTCCCCGGGCCAGAATGCCGCGGATCAAAGCCCTGTTTGCGGGAGTGTCGCCCAGGCCGCTTTTGTCGATCAGTTCTTTGATGTTGCCGTCTTCCCGGTCGGGACGCGCATTAAGCAGTTTCACCGTGTACCGGCCGTCCTGCCGGCTTTGAATTTCCATGGAAACGGCCTGGTTGACGGCCAGTTCGTAAAGGGACAGGATGGTTACCTCCCTGCCGCCGGCCTTTAACAGGTAGGCGTTTTCCGCCAGCTTTTCCAGTATCATTCCCTCGATTACCTCGCCGGCCTTCCATTCGGGGTCGCCTTCCCCGGCTTTGAGTTTGAGCGGTGACATTGTTTTCGCCTCGATGACAAGGCCGGAAATTTCCATTTTCACACCCGCGCCTTTTTTCTCTTTTGTGATGATTTTCGGCCGGGCGGCTTGTTATATTAATAACCCTCTTAAAAAAATAAAGTGCGTTTAAGCGCAGCCGCGTCTTATTGTCCGAACGAAAACCAGCGGGTTTCCGACTCGAGCTCTTCAAGAATTTTGCGGACGCCCTGCCACCAGTTCTTATCCTCCGAGTACGTCCTGTTGATCCAGGAAACCGGGTCGGCGGTTTCAGGCCTGTTCCTGCTCAGGTTGATGATGGTGATTGCCGCAATCCTGGACGCATCCCCGATGTCGGTATTGTACTCCTGCCAGCTGCGGTGTACGTTGAAAGGATTGTTGGCAATTTTTTTTGCATTTGCGCCGTTTCTCGGTACGAAGGCCTGTTCCTGCCCGGTTATGGCAAAGAGCAGAAGGGGGTTGATATTGAATTCTTCCGCTGTCTTCAGTATGGCCGTGAAATATGGCCCGTCTGCCAGCAATGAGTTTCTTTCGTGCAGGCAGTTCTGCAGCTTGTAGATGTCTACGGGCTTGAATTGCAGTTCTGCCGGCAGGGCACCCGCAACGCTGCCCGGAATTTTGCCGGGGGTGTCTGTTTTTTCCCCCGCCGGCCGCTCCGCAATGATATTGCCTGCAGGCCGGAGTGCGGCCGGACAGTAAACGGAAAGGCAGCAAACAATGAGAAGAACCGCCAGTAATTTTTGGAACGGGATGTTTTTTCCGGGAGCGGGCGCGTCCTTGTAATCCCGTGATGAAAAGAAGGTCTTCCGGCGTCTTGACGCCGGTATGGTTTTTACATTTTCCAATGTCGCTTTCATTTCATTCTTTCTCCGCTGAGGAATCAATATGTCTTTAGTAGATTTTTCCACAACCGGCGTCTTTCTGATACCTCCCGGCCCGGCCGGATGCGGGGCGGGGGAGAGTTGGCGGCGGAAAGAAGGCAGCCCTGAGCGCGTTAAATCTATTATAAATATGTTAGATAATATAACAATTAATAAGACAGATATTGACCAAATAAATGTAATATAATATAATTTCAAATGGCAGATTTTAAAACACCTGGAAGAGGGGTCTCTCTCGGTGGCGAAGGTGCCTTCTAACGAAGGAGTGTATCAAATCAGCGTCGCTTCCCACCTCACCGGTGTCAGTTTGCGGAATTTGAGGCATTATGAAGAGGCGGGTTTGATTAAACCGGCCCGCACGCAGGGCAATACCAGGCTTTATTCCGCGGACGACGTGGAGTTGATCAAAAGGATCAAGTTCCTGGTGGAAGAAAAAGGTGTGAATTTGGCCGGCGCAAAGCTGATCTTGAAGCTGGAGGACAAATTCGGCAAAGAAGTAACTGCCGGAGTAGAATGACTTTTTGACGGCATGCTCTTCAATAATAAATAAATAAACAAACTATGGTCTGATGAAAATATCTCCCATTCAATTTCATTCGTTGAAGCAGCGGGGTAATTTTTTATAAGACTTTAGTCCATTTAGTTGCGCCTGAAGCGGGAGGTAATTCTCCCGTTTTGCTTTCATATAAGGTATTGTGTTTTTCAAATTGTGGATAAGCGGTCTGTGAGCTTGACCGGGCAATTTTTAGGGTCCCTCGTACAAAGAGCGGGGTGAGTCCGGGGTAGACGGTGTCGGGACAATTCCAAGGGGCGGACGTAAAATGCGAGGTAAGCACAGGTCGCCGAAGGGCGAATTTGTTTTTCATTCTTAAAAATCAGAAAGGAGGAACGGCGTTGCTTAGTATCGCTCAACTGCACTGGGCTTTTCCGCCGGTTATCGGCGGGGTTGAGAGCCACCTGGCCATGCTGGGCCCCGGACTAGCCGGGAAAGGCTGCCGGGTAAGCCTGTTGACCGGTTCCGCGGGCGGCCTGCCGGAAGAAGACTGGTATGAAGGAGTGTTTGTCAGAAGAAGTCCTCTCATGGATTTGAACAGCCTCACCCCGGAGGTGATTGCGGCGAGGAGCCGGGAAATCAGGCGGGAAATTGAGAGTTTTATCGACCGGGTGCGGCCCGGCCTGATCCATGCCCACAACATGCATTACTTCAGTCCCGTTCACGCAGACGTCCTGTCCGTGATAAAAGAGGAGCGGGGCATACCTTTGATTCTGACCGCTCATAACGTCTGGACGGACGACGACGGTTTGTGGCGGGAAATGAACAAAAGGGCCCATATTTGGGACGCTGTGATTGCGGTGAGCAATTACATCAAGCGTGAACTGGTCCGTGCAGGCTACGATGAAAAAAGGGTGACGGTAGTACACCACGGTATTGACTTGAACAGGTTCGGCCGGGCCGGCAGCGGCGATCTCAATGAGATTTATATTAAATATCCCGAGTTCAAGGGCCGCCGGATCATTTTTCACCCGGCCAGGATGAGTCTTGACAAGGGCTGCCATATCAGTGTCGGGGCTCTGAATATTATAAAAAAGGAATACCCTGATGTGCTGCTCGTGCTTGCCGGAACTGCCCGGACTGTGGACTGGGGTTCGCAACAGCAGGGTCATGTGAGAAAAATAATGGATCTGGTTGACAAAACGGGTCTGAGGGATCACGTGTCGGCGCGCTTTTTTGCCTGGGAGGAAATGCCGCTGGCGTACAGGGCGGCGGAATTCTGTGTCTATCCTTCCTGTTTTGAAGAACCGTTCGGCCTGGCGCTGCTGGAAAGCATGGCCGCCGGAAAACCCGTCATTGTCAGCAGGGCCGGAGGGATGCCGGAGATCGTCAGCAACGGCGTGACCGGTTTCGTGGTGGAAATGGGAGATGAACGCGAGCTGGCGGACAGGTGCTGCCGTTTTTTGAGAAATCCCGGCCTTTGCCGGCAAATGGGCGGACAAGGCCGGATTATGGTGGAGAGGTTCTGGACAAGCGAGGTCATGATCAGGCATACTCTGAAGGTCTACGACAGCCTCAGAACAGAAAAAAAGCTTGCTTAGGGCACAGCCACAAGGCGGCGGCAGATGCAGCCCGCTCCCGTGTTCTCTTTCGTGCGGGGGCCGCTTGCGGAACAGGTGATTTTTTGTGTGAGAGGTGAAATGTAAATGGGTCGGGTCAAGCCTTTTGCTGAAAAGTCGAATAACCGCCTTGTCGCGGTGTCCAACCGGGGAGCGTATACTTTCAGTGAATCGGGCGGGAGTATTGAAGCGGTGCCTTCGGTCAGCGGCCTCGTTTCCGCCATTGATCCCGTAATCACTCAGGAAGGGGGGGCATGGGTGGCCTGGGGCGGCAGGTACGGGAAGGAAGGTGAAGAAACGGGTGTGTCCCTTGCGCTGCCGGAATACAGTAAGAGATACTTTTTTCACGAGGTAGTGCTCACACCTGAAGAAGTCGCTTTATTTTACGAGGGTTTCGCCAACAGTTGCTTGTGGCCGCTGTGCCACAGTTTTCTTGAAAAATCGGTTTTCAACGAAAAACAGTGGCAGTTCTACTGCAGGGCTAATCAAAAATTTGCTTCGGTTGTGCTCAAAATTACCGGCGCCCGCGACCTGATCTGGGTTCACGACTACCATCTGGCCCTGCTGCCGTTCTATTTACGGAGCCGCCGGCCGCAAGCAAGAGTGTCCCTTTTCTGGCACATCCCTTTTCCGCCTGCCGAGATATTCGAGGTCATGCCCTGGTCGGCGGAAATAATCAAAGGAATGCTGAATGCCAGGCTGATCGGTTTTCATTCGAAAGGGTATGTTTTCAATTTCCTGCAATCCGCTGAAAAGATCGCGGGAGCGGAAGTGGATTACCGGGAGGAGACGGTGTACTGGCCGGGCGGCCGGACAAAGATACTGGCTGCGCCTGTCGGTATCAACTGGTACGAGTTCATGCAGCTGGCGGGAAAGAACGAGGTCAGGGAAAAAGCTGCCCGGATCAGGCGGGAAGCGGGAGGGGAATACATCCTGCTGGGAGTTGACCGTCTTGATTATACGAAGGGCATTCTGGAGAGGTTGAGGGCTGTTGCCTGGCTGCTGGAAAACCACCCGCAATACCGCCGCAGGCTGACTTTCATACAAATTGCCGTTCCCAGCCGGACGGGCACGCCGGCCTACCAGGGACTGAAGAGGCAAATCGAGGAAACAGTGGGCGGCGTAAACGGGATATTTACCGAGGACTATCATGTACCGGTCAGGTACATTTGCAAACCCTTAAGCAAAACCGAGCTTGTCGCTCACTACCTGGCGGCTGATATGGCCCTCGTCACGCCTTTGAAGGACGGTCTGAACCTGGTGGCCAAGGAATACGTCGCGGCCAACGCTAGCGGTTCGGGGGTGCTGATTCTCAGCCATTTTGCCGGGGCGGCGGACCAGTTGAAAGACGCCTTGACCGTCAATCCCCACAATATCCGCGAAACGGCGTCCAAAATAGTTCTGGGTCTTGAGATGCCGGTCACCGAGAAAAAACGGCGGCTTGCCGCCTTGAACAGGGTTGTCAGGGAGCGGGATGTCTACTGGTGGTGGCGCAAGTTCAAGCACAACTGGCTGAATGCCGTTGAGGAGGGCAAGTCTGTTTTGGCGTCGGATGCGGAGCAGGAGGTATTGTTGCATGAACCGGTCGCCGGTCTTGCGGGAATGGACACCTGAACAAATAGCGGCTCTTGCTTTGAGCCACCCGAAATTGCTGATAATGACGGACTTTGACGGGACCCTGGTACCGATCCGGGAAAGGCCGGAATATGCTTTGCCTTCTCCCGGCATTTTAAAGACTTTGAGCCGCCTGACGGCAGGGCGCCGGGCCACCCTGGCCGTCGTAAGCGGGAGGGATGTCGGTGAACTTAAAAGGCTGATTCCCGTGGACGGCATTTATCTGGTGGGCTGCCACGGAGCCGAGTATATTTATCCCGGCGGCGAGAAGATTTCGGTGGTTGACGGCGAAAAACTCGATCCTTTCCTGGATTTGGTAGCCGGTATGGCTGCAGATGCTGTTGCAAAAGAGGAAGGGTTTATATTGGAACGCAAAAAGGCTGCTTTTGCCATGCACTACCGCCTGGCCGACCCTGTAAGCGCCCTGCGGGTGGTGAGCGGTTTTACGGTGAAAGTGCGCCCCCTTATCGTCAAATGCGGTTTTGTGCTGATGTACGGCAGGAAGGTTGTTGAAGTCCGCCCCCGGTATGTAAACAAGGGAAAAGCGGTAAAGCGCCTGATGCAGCTCAATCCAGGCTGCTTTCCCGTTTACCTGGGGGACGACGTTGCGGACGAGGACGCTTTCAGGGTGATCCAGGCGCATGGTATGGGAGTTCTTGTCTCGGAGTCCGGGAAAAGTACCGCTGCCTGCTGCCGTCTCCGGGATCAGCGGGAGGTCTTGAGGTTTTTGCAAATCGTGTCCTCCAGGTAGCGGCATAAGACTGTTCCGGAGTTTTTTGGCCCGAAAAAAATTTTTGCAGCAAGATCTGTGCTGCGGGATGTTGGTGGTCTTAGATTGACGGCAAACGCGGGGTTATAAAAGCGTGCCCCCTGCTGTTGCGCGGCGCTGACGGCCGGGGGCAGTTTTTATTTCAATGTTTGTAGTATTCCCTGGAAGCCGCGTTTTCGCCGGCTGACTCTTCCCGAAAGGGGTTTTTTTCGTCAGCCGCCCTGTCCGCTGCTGGTCCGCCGGCCGTTGCCGGACTTTCCGTCTCGATCTCCGTGTTCTTTTCTTCAAATGCTTCGGTCCTGTCTTCGGACCCGAAGCCGAACCTTTTATCCCTTTTGACCTTTTCGAGGGATTTGTTTATATTTGAGCTGATTTCTCTGGTCTTTTGCAGGGTGTTTTCCCATAAATGCCCGGTGGATTCCCTGATGCTTTTAACGGTTTCCTGAAGCCCGCCGTCCAGTTTGATAACGTTGTTTACGGCCTCGTTGACAACCACAACCACTTCTTTCCCAATGGCGCGTACAAAGCCTATGTCCAAGAGAGCCCTGCCTTTAATTACGCCGTTCAAAAATTTGCCGGAGAATTCGAGCCCGGTGATTGATCCTGAATCCGGGTCGACGTAATACTCATCAACGTAACCGAGCACCGTCCCGTTTTCGGCAACTATTCTGGAACCGGTCAGCTTTACCTTTTCTCTCAAGAGCTTTATAATTTCCGGAAGGCCGGCCGCCCTTTCCGCGCCGGAGGTTTTTTCAACCGTGATGACGTCGGTGCCGACGCTGTGAATTTTATGGTAAGGTATAAATCTTTGCTCCTTGAACCACCCTTTTTGTTCGATGATCAACGCAGCCACTTTTTTGTTGGTATAGTCCAGTACAAGTCCCTTTACAAGGCCGATCTGCCGGCCTTCCTCCAGGCTGATTACCGGCATGGATGCGAAATATCTGCTTTTTTGCATCTATGGCCCCTCCCGAAAAAGTTTCCTGGTTAATTCATATTCCCGCAACGGAATGATTATGACAAATAAAGGTAATAATAGGGCAAAGGGGGTTTGGATATCCGGATGGAAAGAGAACTGGAGGCACTGGCGAGAAGGGATAAAACCGGGAGCAGCAAACGCGGCCTGAAGGAGAGAGGAATGATCCCGGCTGTCGTCTACGGGAAAAATATCGGCAGCATTTCCATTGCAGTTGACGCCGAAGAGTTGAAAAGCATCATTGAAGAAGCCGGAACAAGCGCCTTGATCAGTATGAAAATAAGAGAAAACGGAAAACTGAAACGGCACAAGGTGCTTCTCAAGGCCGTCCA
This sequence comes from Bacillota bacterium, assembly GCA_035369845.1. GTDB lineage: Bacteria > Bacillota > Desulfotomaculia > Desulfotomaculales > Pelotomaculaceae > DAOOVD01. The sequence continues at coordinate 57,096 of DAOOVD010000007.1, forward strand.
GCGCGACCCGATACGCCGTAATTTGGTTCACGCCGACTTTCATCAGGTATCGGTTAAAGACAGGGTGCATGCGACCGTACCCGTCCATCTGGCCGGTTCCGCCCCCGGCGTGACCGCGGGAGGCGTGCTTACGCCCCTGATGAGGCGGCTGGAAGTGGAGTGCCTGGCTGCAAAAATTCCCGACTCCATTACGGTCGACGTTTCCGCCCTCGACATAGGGGACGCCGTAACTGTGGCCGACCTCCAACTGCCGCCGGACGTCAGGGTGACAGGTGACAAATCGGCTCCGGTGGTTACAGTCGCCGCACCGGAAAAACCCGCCGCCGAAGCGCCGGCGCCGGCCGGGGAAGAGCAAAAGGCCGCCGGCGAGGCAGCGGAAGAGGAGAAGTGAAACCAACCCTTCAAAATGAACAAAGGCAGCGCTTTTATCTCAGTCTGCAAACAAATTATTCGCTGCCTTGAGGTTGAAGGAAGCGAGCGAGATCGCGGAGCACCTGAGTGAGCGGTGACAAAGCACTGCCATAACGAGCAGAGTGAGCGGTGACAGGGCGCTGCCCAAAAGAGTGCAGGGCAATAAAAAATGGTAACGGGAGCGAGCGTTTCAACCTCAAGGCACTTTGCAAACCACCACAGACGAGAGCAATGCCCTTGTCAGCGGCGAACGACATTACGCGGCGCCGGAGCCGCAATCCTGCATAAGCGGGCAGGGCTTTTGTCAAAAGCGAGCGATTTTGCGCAGCGACGGACACTTTCTTACTAAATGGCACTTCCGTCCAGTACCTGCCCGGGGTTAAAATAGGTGGAGAGACTAGCGGAGGTGTCGTCGCTTGAAATTGATAGCGGGTCTGGGAAACCCCGGCAGGGAATATGCCGGAACCAGGCACAACGCGGGTTTTTCGGTCGTCGACCGGATCGCCGCGGCTATTGGTGCCTCAGTTGACAGAAGGTTTTTGAGGTCTCTGACGGGGCAGGGCCGGATAAACGGGGAAAAAGTGATACTGGCAAAGCCGCAGACGTACATGAACCTGAGCGGGGAGTCGGTGGGAGCGCTTATGAACTGGTACAGGCTGCCGGTTTCGGACCTGATTGTGATTTTTGACGACCTTGACCTGCCGCCGGGGAAACTGCGCATCCGCAGGGGAGGCGGTGCCGGGGGGCACAGGGGGATGCAGTCGGTTATCCGGGCGCTGGGAACAGACAGTTTTTCGAGAGTCAGGGTGGGCATCGGCCGGCCGCCCGGGCTGGAAATTGACCCTGTCGACTATGTTTTGAGCCGTTTTAATGATACGGAGGCCGGTGAAATGGAGAAAGCCTTTGACCTGGCGGCGGAGGCCGTGCTCTTCATGGTGCGCGAAGGAGTGGAGCAGGCGATGAACGCGTACAATGGAAGGTGATTTTTTTATTTCCTTGCAGCAGTTGGCGTATTCAAAACTGCCCCCGTTTTTTTTGGGAGGGCTGGCGGCCTTTTTCGCCTGGCATGTCAACAGGATGATCGGCAGCCGGCCCCCGGCAAGGCAGGTTTATATCGCGCCGCTTGCGGAAGAAGCTTTGAAGACGCTGCCCGCCGTATTTTTTTCGGTTGACATTTTTTTCACGCACTTTTTTTTCGGTGCCGCCGAAGGAATCTGGGAAACGATTGCCGTCCGGCGCAACGGCTTTTACGCCGGGCTTTCCTCACTGGCCAGCCATTCGGTATTCGGTTGTCTCACGTTTTTAACGTATAATTTCTTTGGTAATCCGGTAACGGCTCTGGCAGCGGGTTGCCTTGCCCACACTGCATGGAACTTCACCGTGCTCGAGTTTTTCCCGGCACGAAAGAGCGGGGGCAGGCGTTAAACGGCGTCTAAAGGAGAACGGTTTCTTGAAGCTGACGTACTTATGCGAGTGCTGTGATGCGGTAATAGATCAACTGGACATTCCGGACGCGTTTTCCGGCGGCTTGTCTGCCGGGTTGACTGGGGCTGATGCGAGACATATAATTAAAACAGGTAGCGGCGGCGGGATAACCGTTGCCGGCCTGTGTGAAGACTGCCGGGAAACACTGTACGGCGGCCCCCGGAGTTTTTTTTTCAGCGGGCCGGCTCTGCATTAATACCGATATCATGTATGCAACGGACCGGAGCTTTAGCCCAGTATCGCTAAAGCTCCTTTTGTGATGGGAAAAACGGAGGAATTGTCATGCGCGGTATTTTGAAACCGCTTCAAGGTTCTGAAGAATTCAGGGGCCTGTTGAGGGGCCTGGAAATAAATCTCAAGCAGCAACTGGTTTTCGGCCTGTCCGGCTCACAACGCAGTTACGTATTTGCCGGCCTGGCCGAAAAAACCGCTCCTCTGCCTGTGCTGGTAATTACTGCCGGGGAACGGGAGGCCGGGCAGCTGGCGGATGAGATAAGCGCGATGTTGCCGGCTCCGGCGGTGAAACTTTTCCCCGTTTGGCAGCTCCTGCCTTACAATGTCCTGGCTCAGAGCAATGAGGTCGTCGCCCAGCGCCTGGAGGTTCTGGAAAACCTGGTCAGGGGTGAGCAGGTGGTGGTTGTGGCTCCGGTGGAAGCAGTCTTGCGAAGGTTGATTCCCCCGGCTGAGTTTCGTTCGGCCGTTTTGCGCCTTGCGGCTGGCGACCGGGTTGACCCCGGCGCAGTCTTGCGCCGCCTGGCGGATCTCGGTTATGAACGGGTTGATCTCGTGGAGGGACGGGGAAAATTCAGTCTTAGGGGCGGCATTCTGGACGTTTTCCCGATGACTGCCTACAGACCCGTACGGCTGGAATTTTTTGACGACGAAATTGATTCGATACGCATTTTCAACGCCTCGACCCAGCGTTCTGAAGAAAGAATCAAAGACCTTGCCATTTACCCGGCAAGGGAGTTTGTTGCCGGCGGGCCCGCCCGGGAAGAAGCCCGCCGGGTTGTGGAAAAGGAATACAAGGCGCAGGCTCTCAAGCTGGGCAGGGCCGGGGATGCGGGTGCGGTACGGCGGCTCGGTGAAAAGTTTGATGAATATCTGGCGGCAATAGACGGATATGTTGACGGAATTGAACAGTTGCTCCCGTTTTTTTACCGGGAGGTGATTACCGTTTTAAACTATTTTCCAAACAACGCCCCGGTTTTTGTCGATGATCCCGTCCGGGTGAAAGAAGTGGCCGATTCTATACAAAGGGAACGCACGGAGACTTATATGGAGCTTTTGAGGACGGGGAAGGCGCTGCCGTCCCAGTTCCTGGGATATGCCGACTGGAGCCATGTCGAAACATCGCTGGGTGAAAAGCGGGGGGTTTTTTTCTCCATGCTTCCGCGCAGGCCGCAGTTCGTCAATCCCCAGAACATTGTCAGCTTTTCCGGAAAGTCCATGCACAGCTTTCTGGGCAACCCGAAGCTTCTTTGTGAAGAAATCCTCCACTGGCGCCGTGCCGGCTACGCGGTTGTAATCGCCCTGGCCGGCTGCCA
>DAOOVD010000008.1:0-57947 GCA_035369845.1 Bacillota bacterium
CAACGATGCTGGCATAGCAAACGAACTCGACGAGGCGAGATGTGACACCTTCGATACGCTTTCCCTATACTACCTTGAGTCTCGCTACGGGGAAAGTTGGGGAGAATTGCTCAAGAAGTGCACCGAACCCGCAGTTAAAGACCTGCTTGAAAAAACAAGGGGGATTTTCTTATGGTTAAAGACAAGGTTGAGATAAATATAAAAAAATACCTAGGGGTTCTCAGATCCAAGGATATAAAAGTTAATAAGGCCATTCTTTATGGTTCATACGCAGTAGGTGCCGCCGACAGGGACAGCGACATAGACCTGGCCATTATATCCCCGGACCTGGGCCGGGATAGGTTCGACGAAACTCTTATGCTCAAAAAACTGGCCCGTACCATTGACCCGAATATTTCACCGCGACCGTATTCGGTAAACCAGTACCAAACTGCGAAGAAGGGCGACTTCCTCTTCGACGAGATTATAAAGAAGGGTAAAATAATATACGACGAGTAATATACTGTGACTTTTTACATCAAACCCTCCAGAACCGGGGGGATCTTGTTATCGCCTTTATCCACACCAGGCCGTACGATGCCCAAGCCAGGGGTTATGGAGAGTTGCGATCTTATATGAATAAATTTATCCCGGCCCTTTCAGGCCGGGAAGTTTTCGGCCGCCGCCTTCATGATCACGTCGTTGCTGTGTTTGGTTTGGTTCCCCGCAAATAAGTTAAGTGCCTGGCACCTATAAAAAATCAGTCTGAAAAAAATTTGAGTTTATAAGATGAATATGCGGGTCCATTTTCCAGTTTGATTTTAAACTCGCGTGACCTGCCCAATTCAAAATCCTCTATGCTTTTCTCACCGAAATTAACCATCCTGCCATTCTCGTCAAACAAGGCCACCTGCGCTACCGGATGCTTGTACTCTCTTTCAAGATCCTCGTCCGTCCGTTCGACTTCCCCGGTAACGTAAAGTGAATCATTATAAATATCCGGATCCCGGGAAAATCTCACGTCAGTGAAGACCACATCGGCAGGAGTGACGTCAACTTCGTCGGAAACGGAAAAGCTGAAGTTTGCCCTGTCATATAAGTAGCCTTTGTCGGAAAAAGACCTCAGCCTGAAAAAAGCGGTCTCACCCGGCGTTATCCCGGCCGGCAGTGTTGTGGACAAACTGTCTATTACATTCCCGCCGGAGTCAATAACTTTAGCTTTTACCTCCACTTTCTTAAAGGTTTTTTTGGATTGGTTTTTAACTTCGCCCAGAATAACGAAACCATACTCCTTGTCAACCTTGTTGTAAGAAACGACACCAAACTCAGGCATATTCTCCGGGGAGGTCAAAATTACCGATCTCGACGCCTCATCCCACCTGACATCTATTCCCAGCGCCTCTGAGATAACCCTGATCGGCACGAAGGCCCTGTCGTTGATAATCTGCGGCGGCACGTCGGAATGGATCTCCCTGCCGTCGAGAATAATTTTAACAGGCCTTTCCGCCCCAAAAGCAACTGCCGACATAGTGAGAATTACGCCGGTTATTATTCCGGCAATTATTCCGGCAATATTTTTCTTCACAGCTAATCACCTCCGGAATGCGTTATAAAAGGTGGTTCTTTCAATTCAAAATTTTCCCTCATAAAAAGATATTTTCTAAATAATTCGCCACATATGAGGCAATCCCTCTATATTATTCAAATCATAAAAACATATGCAAGATGGCCCCTGGTGAACGGCCAAAGGGCTTACGGATTATTTCACATAAAGGTAAACTTTCCGGGCAACCGAATCCCACTGAACATCAACCCCCAGAGCTTCAGCAACCCAGTTCTGGGAAACCATAACGCGACCGGGTTCGTCAATTTCAGAAACAACGTCCATCTTCAAGGCTGTATTATTTATATAGGCAATATCGCTGCCCACCGTAAATCTTATTGCCCTTTCCCCTCTTTTAATTTCCACCGTCTGGAGATTCTGACTCCAGGTTATGTCGTTTTTATCAACGCCTAAAGCTTCAGCAACAAACCTTACAGGAAGGTAAACCTTGCCTTCTTTAAGATACGGGGCGATGTCCATAATCCTGTCAGTACCATTCATACTGTATTTGACGTCACCGACACTGAAAACGGCAACGGGTTTTTCTATTTCGGCAACGGTCAATTCCCCGCTCAGGCCCGCCGTGCCGCCGGCTTTAACTTTCAAATCGCCGGTAATACCTGGTTCCAAAAACACTTCCAGATCATCCAGTTCGAGTGTGGAAGCATTTTCCGAAGTGCCGATAAATTTAAATTCCGCAATCCTGCCGCTGTCCCCGGAGGAACTCACCGGTTCAATTCTCAGGTTGCCGTCGCTGTCCGTGTCCAGTTTCGTCCATTTTGCGCCAGCCGGCAATTGCAGGGTGAGAGTGCGTCCATCGGCCACGCTTCCCGCAACGGCTTCCGTAATCATAATCTCGCCGATTTTTTGTTCCTGTGCCCCGGCGTAAACCTTAGGGACATTTTTACACTCTATCTTATTATCGGGATGAGTACCTCTCCCGACAACCTTTCCGCTTTCAGCACCGCCGCCGGAAAAGCCCGACCCCGGCGGAGCGTCTATCGCCAAAGTCACAAAACCCCTGTATCCGCTCTTAACATATATTCTATTTAAATAAATATACAAAAAGCAATCCTGACCGGGAGCAGGCTCCTCGACAATTTCAACCTTAACTTCATTTTCGCTGGTGCTTTCAATATTGAGTACGGGGGTCGCGCCCTTGAAAAGCCCGTTGTCAACGCCGTTATACCTTCGCGGCACTCTTATGTAATTTGCGCCGCCGTATATTGCAGAATCGGCAGTAAAGACGGCGGCATTCCACTCGGAAGCCGTCTGGCGGAATGCTGAGGCCGCTTCCCAGCCGGATTGAAGCTCCGCCGTGGTCCAGATGAAACCGGACGGCAAACGGAAGATCACGGTATCGCCTTCATGCAGTTGTCCGGCAGTAAAGCTCGCAAACACAGCCCCCAATTCGTTCACGGCGTTGTCGCCCACAGCGGGCGTCTGCAACGGTCTATAGACACCGGCATCTGCAGCAGGAAGCGTTTTGAACAGGACAAAATTTACCGCCAGCACTAACGACAGCAGAATTGACACGCTTTTGCCCCGAAGACCCATCAGTTTCCCTCCCATAAATTTATTAAAAATTAATTCTATACTATTACCATTTTTACCTGCCAAAGCCAGCTTGCTTAATCTCAGATCCACATGTTTGCAACCTTCCATATTCACTTATTAAGATAAAGAAACCGCCTGACAGCGGCGGTTATACTGCGAAAAGCCAAATTAGCTGCATTTATTTTTCTCCTTAGAGTCTCATCAAGAATAGGTCCAAGGTTTACGAAAGTAGACGGTCAGCATTTCATGGCTACAGGCAAGATCCGTCAAATCCTTGTTAGCCTGCGCCAGGGCCACCTCCGCCGCCAGCACTTCAGCCTGAGTCGCCATCCCGACTTCGTATTTTACCTTTGTCACGCGCAGCGTTTCTTCCGCCATTCTTTTGCTTTCCAGTTTTCCGCTATACTGCTCCTCATATTGCAGAATAGAATAATAAAGGGTCCGGACCACTTTGTCAAGCTTCTCTTTTGCCTCCTGGAGAGAAACGTTAGCCTTTTCTATGTCAATCTCTTTGGCTTCGTAAGGTTCCGAAATAGCGGAACGGTCACCGGCAAAGTAAAGATTCTCCTTCAGTTTGGCCAGGTCGATATTCATATTGGCCAAAAAGACCGACGGGCTCGTTTCTATGGCGCGCTGCACCTCCGTGTCGAGATTGTCGATAACCAGCGGGGTTACTGCCGGTTTTTCTATCAACACCGGACGGTCATTCGGCCATAGGCCCACCAAATTATTGAACTTCTGGTAGGCGTCGTCCAGCGCCTTGCGCGCCGCGGTCAGAGACGCCTCAGTTCCCGCCGCCGTAGTTTCCGCCTGGATCAGATCCGACTGATTCACCGTCCCCACCCGATATCCTATCCGGGCAATGCGCAGTTTTTCTTTATTGCTTTTCAACTGGGCCTCCAACAGGGCGACATTGTCCTGCGCCTGCAAAATGGCGTTATACGCCTGATAAACGGACGCGACTACCGAATCCTTTGTCGTATCATATGTTTTTTTGGCCGACTGCCAGTTCTGGTCGGAAGTAACGAATTTTATGTAATTCTGCTCAGCCTCAGGCGACGCCGTGTTATCCTGCGGCACAAACTTTACGTCGTCATAACTGAACTCCCTCAGTTCATACGCCCGGTCGACATCATACTGAGCCTTCTTAACCGCCTCACTATGCTCCAACGCCCTGTCCACAGCCTGCTGAAGGGTAAATTCCGGCGTGGCCGGCTCCCTGGCCCAGGCAGCAGACATTACAAGAAAAACCGATATGAAACTCAGCGCGATCGATAATAGAAACTTTCGCACGGGCAACACTCCCCTTACCGAAAAAATATCAATCTCTGATGCAATTGTTTTAAAAGATTAACAATGTTTTGAGCCGGATATTGTTAATCTGATTAATTAATTAGCAATTTAAGTATATCCTGGCATATGCTCTCCGTCAAGATGCAATTTTGATAAGTCCGTTATTAATGAAAGAATCCGGATTCGCAAGGAATCCGGATTCCGGTAGAAGCTTACAGGGTTACTGGGTTACGGTGACGGTCTGGGTGGCGTCGTCCCAGGTCAGGGTGGCGCCCAGGGCCTGACCTACCCAGCGGATGGGCAGCATGGTGCGGCCGGGATCGACCAGTTCGGGAGCAACGTCCATGTTAAAGGCCACGCCGTTGATGTACATGGTGGTACTGCCGATGGTCAGCTTGACCACGCGGTCGCCCTTGATCAGGACCACGGTCTGGTCGGCCTGGTTCCACATAATGTTGTCGCTGGAAACACCCAGGGCTTCAGCAACGTACCTTACCGGCATGTAGGTCCGGTCGTTCTTCAGGTACGGGGCGACGTCCATGGTCTTCTCCACACCGTTTACGGTGTACTTGGTGTCGCCAATCTTGAAGACCGCATTGGCCCTTTGTTCGCCGGGAGCAGGAGTTACGCAGGTAGCCAGAATCGCGCTGGCGACCTCGTCGGCACCCGGGAACGCGCCGTCTTCGTCACGGGTGAAGATGACATCCTCGTTCGGCGAAGTCCCAAAGACATAGCTGCTGTCATGATCTTGATTAGCAGCATCGTAGTTGTAGTAATCATCCAAGGTACCCAGGTCGTTTACTTCGTTAACGGCCAGGCCGCCTACTTTCACCTTGATGTCGCCCACCGGCACGGTGCGGTCGACATCCAGCTTGATGCCGCTGATCTTGATGGTGGAGGCTACGGTGCTTTCGGCGTCGACAGGGATGATGATCCTGCTGTCGTCATCACTCAGCCGGACATTGTCGGCGTCGACGTCCAGGTCGCCTTCGGTGACCTCTACCGTCGGCTCATCGGAGAAGCTGACGCCGTCGGGCAGCCAGACTTCGAGGTTTTCATCGTCGGAAATGGCTTCGGCCATACTTTCAATGATGGTGATTTCCCCGACAGGCTGGTCTGTCAGACCGATCTTGACTTCCTTCTTGTCTGAAACGGTCATGGTTACCGGCGCTTTAATCTTGGCCACGGTTATTTTATCGGTTTCTATTTCGGCGGTGCCGCCGATTTCAATAACCAGGTCACCGGTAACATCGCCGGCCAGGATCACTTCGGCGTCTTCCAGGGTGATCTTGCCGGGCTCATCTGCGTTTGCATCGTTATCGACCCATAACTTCAAAGTCTGGCCATCCGAGCCGACTATGTCGAAACCGCCGTTACCTTCGGTGGTATCGATGTCAAGGTCGTTCTCCTGGCTCACGTTAGGCAGGGCGCCCCACTTGGCGTTGGAAGGCAGGGTCAGGGTTATGGTGCGTCCCTCGGTTAAGCTCGCCGGAGCGCCTTCTTCGATGACGATGTCGCCGATTTTTTGCTCGGTTTTACCGGCCACTACATCGGTCGGAGTGTCGCACCTGGCAGTGGCGCTCATTTCAGCATACTTGCCGACCACAAGGGATGAAGGACTGGCATCGGTCGGCCCGCTGATGGTTACGGTCACGTCACCGTACTTGGCCTTGGTTTCATCTTCCACACTGATTCTCAGCGGCACGCTGAAGTACATAGCCTTGGTAGACTCTCTATGAACGTCCAGATACAAATCACGACCGTCGCGGGTAAAGGACAGACTGCCATTAGGCGCGGTAGTCGCGTTGTAAGGAGTGAGGAAATCAGTGTCATCACCCCAGAGCCTGGACGGAGTGCCGACAGAACTCCACTCGAAACCATCCGGCAGGCGGAGCTTTACACTCTCGTTGTCTGCTTCAAAAGAACCTGCCAAAGCTTCTTTAAACCGGAGGGTAATATCATAGTCGTCGGTGAAGGATTCAACTTCGTCTACAGTAATGGTTACCGCTCCGGAACCAACCTTACCTACTACTACTTCATTGGAACCGAAACCGGAAGAGCTAGGAGCCTGGGCCACCAGCTTAACTTCACCGCTCTCGCCGGCAGGAATTTTAATTTTCTTAAGGTAAAGGTACATATATCCGTCGTAACTATTTAATTGATTTTGGTCAGGAGTTTCCAGTTTTAATTGAATTTCGTTTGCAGCTACTCTTTTAACACTAAACACGTTAGTGCCTGCAAAACCGTTAGGATCGTTGCTATAGGAGGTCGGTATGTTAATAATTTTACCCAAGTTTCCTGCAGCAACATAGTCACCATTGCTAAGTTCACCCAAGCCACTCGCAGTCCAGTCAAATTCAAAATCGCCGGGAAGTCTGAAGTTGACTGTACCTGCGTTACCGGTGTAAACAGCGCCTGCCACGGTGTGAATCAGAACCGTGCCAAGGTCACTGGTTGAATCATCCGGCACAGTCGGCGTCGTCAATGCGGAATATTCCGCGTACGCCAGCGCCGGAGATGCCAGGGGCACCAGCAGGGCCATCAGCATGGACAGCGTGACTAAAATGGAAAGTATTTTTCTTTTTAACCTCACTTATTTCCCTCCTTGAAAGTGATTTTAGGAATTTTGGGGCCGTTTCGGGCTATGAACCTTTCAACCGCCCTTTTGAAGCAATGCTTTTTTTCATCCCCCCTTAAGCGTGATGAGAAATCCAAAACTTTTGCGCCAAAAATGCTGCGAACCCTGCTTCTTCCTGCGCCGTCACCTTATTACGGAAGGCAACGATATGACACATTCTACATTGGCAGACAAATTCCTGCCGGACAGACTGTCTTTTCCTCCGTTGCTTCCTGGTTAGTTAGACAGCCAGTTAACTCCAAAAGTTCCACCGGCGGAAAAAAATTTTTAAAATACTCAGGGACGGCGTTTCTGCTTATCCAGATACGCGAAAGAATCACAAAGGAGCCTGTTTACTCCAGAATATTCTCCAGATGGAACTATTCGTCTTGCAGTTGTCAATATCTGCAAAATAAAGTATTATTATTTTAGTATTACAGCACAAGTAAGGGAGGCTTTAAACAATGCCTGCACGCGCACAGGGAATTACCAGGCTTACAAGAAAATTTCAGACCTCGGTTCCCAAAAAAATATGCCAGGTAAAAGGATTTGAGCCGGGCGACCGGATTGCCTGGATATTGAACAGTGACGGGACCTTGACGTTGCAAAAAATTGTAGACGACAAGGCGCTGGACGAGTTCGTCGGGATAATTAAAACCACAAAGTCCACAGCGGATATAATAGAGGAATTGCGGGGGCCGCGACATGAAAACGGCCGTTGACACCAATATCTTTGTGGATATCTTAATCGGCAGTCCAAGGGCCGGCCGGAGCAAGGAACTGCTGCGCCAGGCCCGTGCCGGTGGGTTTATAGTCATTTGCCCCCTGGTATATGCGGAACTGGCAGCATTACTGGCGGATATCCAGAAACTCGATGTCTTCCTTAAAGCTGCAAGCGTAAAAATAGAAGAATTTTCTGCGCAGGCGCTGGCGCGAGCCGGGGAGGCCTGGCGCACTTATACCGACCGCCGGCCTGGGAAGTTGATATGCCCATCCTGCGGCGGCCAGGTGGAAGCAACCTGTCACAATTGCGGACGTGTGATCGCGACGCGGCAACATATTTTGACCGATTTCTTGATCGGCGCCCACGCCGAAATTCAGGCAGGCCAACTGCTTTCTCATGACCGGGATTTTATCCGCCGGTATTTCCCTTCGCTGACCTGCCTGCCGCAGGAGGATGCCGGCAGATGAAATTTTACCCGGATTGCGCCCGCGGAACAGCATGTGGTATTATAATAGAGGGGGCGCGGCGGAGCGGCTGCGCCCCCCTTTGCGCCACCTCCGGCGCGTATAATTTTTTAAAAAATTATACGGGACCTCCCGGAGCCGGAACTTTTGCCGGCCGATCTGTGTCTAACAGGTTAAACGGGGGGTTCGCAGTTATAAGGTGGGCTTCCCGTGACAGATACCAGGCTGCTCGTAAAGAGAGCGAAAAATAACGACCTCGCGGCTTTCGAGGAACTGGTGCGCCTTTACCAGGACAGGGTGTACGCGCTCTGCCTGCAGCTTTCCGGCCACCGGGACGACGCCCAGGACCTGGCCCAGGAGACCTTCGTCAGGGCGTACCGCGCCCTGTCAGGTTTCCGTAACGAGGCTGAATTCGGCACCTGGCTGCACCGCATTGCCGTGAACGTGTGGCTCAACTTCCGCCGGCGGAACGGCAGGGAGTTCCAGCTTTCCCTCGACGAGCCCCTGCGGACCGCCGACGGCGGCGAACTGCTGCGCGGGGTCGCCGGCACGGACGGAGACCCGCTCCGGGCTCTGGAGGAAAAAGAGATGGGCGAACTGGTGCGGGCGGCCTTGAAGGATCTGTCGGAAGAGCACCGGGTGGTGCTGGTGCTCCGGGAGATGGAAGGGTACACTTACGAAGAAGTTTCACGCCTGCTCGGCTGCTCTCTGGGAACGGTGAAGTCCCGCCTCAGCCGGGCGCGAGAGGCGATCAGATTTAAAATAATCGAGCTGGCGCGGAAGGCCGGGGAGGACCTGCCCGCCGGCGGGGAGAAAAGGTGACGGCAATGGACTGCCGCGAAGCGCTTCTCTTGATTTCGCCCCATCTGGACGGGGCACTGACAATGGAAGAGGAAGCCGCCCTGGCCGGGCACACCGGGTCCTGCCGGGCTTGCGCCGCCGAGCTTGCCTTGCAGGAGAAGCTTTCCGCGGCGCTGCGGGAGTTCGGCCGGCTGGAGGCGCAGGCGCCGCCCGAACTGTGCGGCCTGGTGATGAGCAGGCTGCGGGCTGAGCGCAAGACCGCTTTGGCCCGGCTGCCGGCGGCCTGGCGCAAGGCCCTGGCGGCGGCCGCCGCCGTTTTGCTCATAACCTGCGGGACGGCAACGGGGCTGAAAATAGCCGGCGGCGGGAAGATGATCGGCCTCGGGACGCCGGCGAAAGTGGAAGGTCCCGGCAGCCCCGCCGGTTTAATAAACGGGGGCGGCCCTGCCGGGCCGTCCGGTGAGGCAACTGCTCCTGGCACGGGCAACGCGCAAGAAGGCAATACGCCTTATGACAACGGGGGCAACGGTCCCGGCAGCCCGCTTACGGCCGCCGGCGGCCCCGCTGGTATTGAGCCCGGCGCTGAAGGTACTGCCGATGCGCCCCCTGCAGGTGTTTCTTCCGTTCCCGCGGAAGGGCCGCGCGTCCTTCTGAGCAGTGGGGTGAAAGTAACCAGCACCATTTTGAAAACAGCCGTGGAGGATTTGACGGAGGCCAGGGCCAAAGCGGTGGCGCTGGCGGCCGGGGCTGAGGCTTCCACCCAGGTGTTTCGCGAACAGGCCGGCGGACGGAAGATTATAGTGCTCAGGATGGCCGTGGCGGCGGGGCGCGCGCCCGATCTCATAGCGGGCCTGTACGGGATTGGAAACGTTATCGACAGGCAGGACGAGAGCCGTGACATCACCCCCCTTTACAACGAAACGCTGGTCCAGTACAACGACCTTATTTCCCGGAAAAATTCGGCCGTTGACGCCGAGGAACAGCGCCGGCTGGAGGCGCAGGCCATGTCGTACAGGCAGCAGTTGGACGCCTGGGAAGCGGAGGCCGGCAAGCGCATAATCACCCTGTGGCTCGAGAGCAAATAAAAACAATTGACCGAAAGAGAAACGGGCATTATCAGCCCGTTCTTTATTTTCCGGGCTATTAATTAAAATTAACAGCCGGGCCGGGTCCGGTTCACGGCCAGGCGGCTTCGCAGGCGGCCAGGAGTTCTTCCAGCAGGCCGGTCATCTCTTCAACCGTAACCGGCTCCGCCGGCGCGAACGCGCCTCCCGCCCGGCCGGCGAACATCCCGGCGGCGGCGACCCGGCTTACCGCTCCGGCGGCCCAGGGCGGTATGTCCCCGGCATCCGCAAAGGGAGGCGCCGGGCCGGCCGCAGCCTCCAGTCCCAGGTCGCGCAGGACGGCGGAGAGAATTACCGCGGCCTCCGCACGGCTCAAGTCAGCCGAGGGAAGGAACCTTCTGTCGGGGTATCCTTTAATAACCCCGTGCGCCCAGGCGTCACCCACCGCAGGTTGAAACTCGGCCGGAATGTCTTCCGTATCGACGAACACCAGGGGCCAGTTGCCGGCGGCCGGCCAGTTCAGCAGCCGCGCCAGCGCGGCCACGGCTTCCGCCCGCTTCAGCGGCGCGTCCTGCGGCCGTTCAATCTGTCCCCGTCCTCCTTCCCCGCCGGTACGCCCAAGCACGCCGGCCATTGCCCCCGTCACCGGACTGAACGCCTCCGCATCACCATCAGGCAGGCTTACCTTCATGCCGTTTACCCCCCCGGTCGCCTTGTTTACCGCCACCAGCGTAAAGTCACCCTCTCCAACGTCCTGCCGCAAAGGGCAACTGAACCTTCCGGACCCGTCGGCAGCCGGCCGCTCCACCTCCGCCCCCCGCCAGAGGTAGACCGTCGTACCGGTTCCGGTCCGGCCTGTCAATACCAGTTGCCCCTGCAGGGGAACAACCGAGAAAAACAGCGCGGGCGACGGCTCGCTGGAATGTCCGCTCGCGGAAAGCAGCAGGCTGCCGGAAATCTGGGGAGCCGTGTAATATTCTATCTCAATGTCCCCGCCCGGTTTCAAATCTTCCGGAAGGACAGGGCAGCCGTTCACGTAAAAGCGGCTCAAATCGGAAACGCGGTAGCGGCGGCCGTCGGCGGTGACAATCGCGCCCGCCTCCCTGTCATATTCCCTCAGCACGCCGGCAGTGTACAACGTATCGGCTATATCAAGCCGCCACACCGAATTTCCGGCCGCGTCGGCGGTAATCCGCACCCTCAGTCCGGAGGCGATCGCCTCCGGGGTGACCTTCACCCCCCAGCGGTAGATCACGGCTTCCGGAGGCAGGCGGAAGGTGCGGTAACGCCCCTCGTCGTCAAGCAGGTAAAGGGTCCGGTCTTTTTTGATATAGTCGATCGCCCGGCCGTAAAGCACGCTGCTGTATGCCACCAGGCCGATTGCCTCGCCGGTGTCCGGCAGCAGCACGGCCGCCGCGTGATCCCCCGGCCGCACCGCCGCGAGGTCCGCACTCTCCCTGTCCTTCCTGACGGGCGCTCCCGGAAACAGCCGGCAGGAAAACCCGTTTTCCATCCTGATCCCGCCGCCGGCCGGGTTGACTTCAACAACCGTACCCAGCAGCACCCGCCGCTTTACCGCCAGGTACTGAACTTCTCCGCTGGCAGGCGCCAGGTGAAGATGCACCGGCATGCCCGGCAGCACTTCCACCAGTTCTTCGAGAGCGCCGGTTCCGAAGAGGGTGTCCGCCGTCTCGATGCCGGCGTAGCTGTCCTCGTAATTAAAAACCGCACCGGGCGAAATCCGGTAGGTACCGCCTCCCCCTTCAAGGCTGATCGTCTTCCGCCCGTCTTCCGAACGCACCGACGCAACCACGCCGTCACGCTCAGTAAAGGCCGCGCGCACCTGCCTGATTTTCTGGTCCGCGGGGTTGACCACCGCGGTTACCTCGATTCCCGCCGGCAATTCCCCGGCAGTGGCCAAACGGTTGTTCAGGACGATTTCCGCGTCCGGGGCAAGTCCGTACCCGCCCAGCCTTGCCTCCGGGTTGATTTCCGTGAAGGTAACTCCTTCCGGCGTCTTCAGCGCTTTTATTCCCGCCGCCCGCCACAGGCGCGCCGCCAGGTAGATCCCCTTCTCCGTCCGGTAGGCCTGCGCGCCCGGGAAAAGGTGGCCGGCATCGCCGGGGGCGACGGCACCGTTGATCAGGTTGGTCAACGGCCGGCCGGCCGGGCTTATCGCCGTGCCGTCCGCCAGCACGATTTTACCCCCTTCCACATCCTCGACCACGCTTTCCGCAGGCGGCTGCCCCCAGACCAGGGCGAAGTCCTGGACCGGAACGGCGGCGCCGCTCAAAACGTTCCGGCGCACGGCGGCGCCGGTCACCAGCACGGTGTATTCGCCGGGCGCGGGATCGGGCAGGTAAACCTGTTCCACATTATTTACCCTGTCCGGGACATTTTTGCCTAAAAAGTGATTGCCGTAGTAAAACCTGCCGTCCGGCGCCCGGACAACCAGGTCCAGATCGTTGATCAGGGTTTGAGTGCTTCCCTGCCCGGCCGGGGGATCGGTCCAGGCCAGGGTGGCTTTAAAAGGAGCCGACGCGTCAGCGACCCGGAAAGTGTACGAAATTTCCTGACCGCCGGACACGCCGGCCCATTCGTCGGCCAGCCGGAAAGAACCGTCTTTCAGAGCTATTACCGTCCCGGCCAGATCCATAACGCCGAAGCCGCCTCCGGACGCATCTCCCGCCGCCGGGCGGGCGCCGTTGACCAGCGCGGCTTTGATCAGGGCGGCGGACGGAGCGGGAACGTCCATGTGTTTTTTAAAATACTCCCGCAGGAGCGCCGCCGAACCTCCGGCCACCGCCGCCGCCATGCTTGTCCCCTGCATGCGGGTGTAGGCCGGGTATCCCGGCAAGTTGCCGTCGACCAGGCGCGAGCAGGCGGAGATTACGGCTGATGCGGGAGCCAGCAGTTCGGGCTTGATCCGCCCGTCACCGGCCGGGCCGCGGGAAGAAAAATCAGCGGGCGCGGCGGTGTCGTCCGTACCGGGGTTGAAGGCGGGCCGCGGCAGCACGGAGGCGCCGACAGCCAGGGCGTTCTTGCTGTTGGCCTCGGCGGTAATGGCGCCGGCGGGGCGCCCGTTGTTGCCCGCGCCGAAGATCGCGAGAAAGTCGGGGTGCTCCCGGACGAAGTCATCCACCTGCGCGGCCCGCTCCGTATACGTGTTCGGCCCGCCGCCCCACCCGTCCACGTGGACGCGGGCGCCCGCCGAATATGCCGGCCAGAAAAGTTCCGAAAGGTCGTCCGGGGGTTCCGGTTCGCCGTTCTGATTCAGTATGGCCTGGAAATAGATGCCGGCGCCCGGCGCAATACCGCGGAATTTTCCGCCGGAGGCCGCCCCGGTCCCCGCCACGGTGGCTGCCATGTGGGTGCCGTGCCCGTCCGGGTCGTCCGGCACATCGCGCCCCGCCCAGGATTTCAACAAAACTATTTTGGGCATTTTACCGGGCACGCTCCGCAGGTCCGGGTGGATGTCGTCCAGCCGGCCGGTATCCAGGCCGCTGTCGGCTATGGCCACAATCTGGCCTTCCCCGGTAAGCCCCCGGGGCGCAACAAACCCGGGCGCGCTCACAGCAGCGGCGCCGGTGATGTCCCCGGCGCGGTCGTTCAGGAAGGCGACCGGGTACTTCATATGCGGCTCAATTGCCATAGCGGGTATTGAGAAAGCTGTTTCCGTGATTTTTCCTCGAATCTCCGGCAGTAAGGGAAACACGCAACGATCGTTCTTTAACGCCGAAACCATTAAAAAACACAGAAATAGAAACAGCCATAGACAGGTCATTACATGGTAACGTTTGCTGAACCGCATAAAAACCCCCGCAACATTTTACAAATAAGTTATGATTTTAAAGAATTAACAATTAGCTTCGACAATGTTTATTCTTATTCCTTTAAGATAGTTAAATTAATTAATTATTTTCAAGTACAAATAAGACCGGGCGCAAAGCCCGGCCTTTTTACTTGCTTACACTATTTTTTTAAAAAGTTCAGCGCAGAGAAAAATTTTTTAAATGTCTCTTTACCTGAAAACGACGACTAAGGTAAAATACATGTAAGATTATCTTACCAGGAAAGGAAGACTGTCGTGGATGAACAATTTGAAGTGGCTAAAATAACTTCAAAAGGGCAAATGACTCTACCTTCTTCGGCCAGGAAGCTGTTGGGAATTAAAAAAGGTGACCACCTGGCCGTATACGTTAGGGGTGATGAGGTGATTTTGCGGAAGTTCGTACCTTTTAAAAAAGCAAGCCGCAAAGACGCTGTCTTCAGCTTAATCGGCAAGGGCGAAGGCCCGCCGGATCTGGCTGAAAATCACGACAGCTACCTGGACACTAAAGAAGGGGCTCGGGGCGAATGACGGTGTTGGTTGACTCCAGCGCCGTGCTCGCTCTTTTAAACCGGTGCGACCATTGGCACAGGACTGCTGTTGAGATATTACAGCAATTGGTCAACCGGGGCGCAGTTTTTATCATGACAAACTTCCTGCTCGCGGAAGCCCATGCCTTGATTTTAACCAGGCTGGGAAGGGAGATCGCCCGTCAGTGGCTGCTTACGTTTGACTGGAACCTGATCGCAGTGGCTCCCGGCGATGAAAGGCACGCTATTGAAATCATCAGGCGCTATGAGGACAAAGACTTCTCATTAACTGACGCTACAAGCTTCGCCGTAATGCAGCGGCATGGAATTGAACTGGCATTCACCTTCGACCGCCATTTTAAACAATACGGACTGGCTGCAATCGGCCGGCCGGAATAAAGCGGCCGGGCGCAAAAGCCCGGCCTTTTACATAATCACACTATTTTTTTATAATTTCTCCCCTTGTTGACGGCGCTCAAGACGTGAATGTCGTTGAGGGCGCGGCCGGTGCCCTTGGCGACGCAGGAAAGCGGGTCGTCGGCGACGTGAACCGGCAATCCGGTCTCCCTGCTCAGCAACTTGTCTATGCCGCCCAGCAGCGATCCGCCGCCAGTCATGACAATGCCCTTGTTGATGATGTCGGCCGCCAGTTCGGGCGATGTCCTCTCGAGCACTTCCTTGACGCCGCCCACGACCAGGTCGAGGGTTTCCCTGATGGCGTCGTGCACCTGGCGGTTGGTGACGGTTATCGCCTTCGGCAGGCCGGTAACCATGTCCCTGCCCCTTATTTCCATCGACTTCACCTCGGCGCCGGGGATGTAGGCGGTGCCTATTCCAATCTTCAATTCCTCGCCGGTGCGCTCTCCGATGGCGATGTTGTATTCCCTGCGGATATACTTGACGATGGCCTCGTCAAACTTGTCCCCGCCGATGCGCAGGGACCTGCTGCACACGATGCCGCCCAGGGAAAGCACGGCGATGTCGGTGGTGCCGCCGCCGATGTCCACCACCATGGAGCCGCTCGGCTGGGAGATGTCCAGTCCCGCTCCGAGGGCGGCGGCAAGCGGCTCCTCGATGAGGAGCGCCTCCTTCGCGCCGGCCTGAACGGCCGCCTGCCGGACGGCGCGCTCCTCCACGCCGGTTACGCCGGAGGGGATGCACACCATGAGGCGGGGGCGGAAGAAAAATTTCCTCCCCCCGTCGGCCTTGAGCATAAAGTAGCGCAGCATTTTTTCGGTAATCTCGTAGTTGTCGATCACGCCGTTGCGCAGCGGCCGGATGGCCACGATGTTCCCCGGGGTGCGTCCCAGCATCCTGCGCGCCTCGGAGCCGACCGCGATAACGCGGCCGCTGTCTTTTTCAATGGCCACCACGGACGGCTCCCGCAAAACTATCCCCTTTCCCTTGACAAAAACCAGCACGTTCGCGGTGCCGAGGTCCACGCCGATATCACTGCCACCGAACATAAAGGTTTGTCCCCTTTCCTACAACAAAAAATAACGGGCCTGTCCTTCCCACGTCTGACTTTTAAAAAAGTAAACTCTTTACATTATTGCCGTCGCGGCCGAGCAAAGGTAATATTCTACCTTTTTCGGCAAAATCCTGTTAACGGTTTGAAGATCAGGCCAATTCTTTGTATTTTCTGCGGGTGGCTTCGCCGCCGCGCAGGTGGCGCTCCGCTTTGTTGTATTCGAGAACTGCCTTGACCTCCTGGGCGAGCTGCTTGTTGAGGGAAGGCAGCCGCTCGGTCATGTCCTTGTGCACCGTGCTCTTGCTCACGTTGAAAACCTGCGCGGCCTGCCTCACAGTGGCGTGCGTTTCCAGGATGTGGGCGCAGATATCCAATACCCGCCTTTGAATATACTCCTGCATTACCCTACCTCCCCTTTTGATCGTGGGCCCCGGGCCGGAAACCGCCGGTCCGCCCGCAGGGGGCCGCCGGGGCGGTTTTCCGTCCCGTCAATTGCCGGAAGCCGGACGCCTGGAAAAACAGGCGTCCTGTCCGACACCTGCGGCGGGAAAGACGCCGGTTTTCGGACGCGTAAAAACCCTCTGCGTACAAGCCGCCTGTTCCCGCGCCCGCGTCTCACGTTTCAACACGGCGGCGTACTTCCTCCAGATATACTAGATATATATGCGGGGGGAGGCGAGAAATGCGCCGGCCTTGCCAAGAAACACCCTAGAAGGTATTTCCTTGTATGATTGCGGTTTCAACACCATAAATCCAGCTTAAAAAGGGAAAATTCTCCTTACCCGGATTTTGACATTTCATCCGGAAACAAATATTATAAAATTAACTGACTGGTCAGTATAAAATCGGGGTGACAACATGACTGTGATACCATTTTCTTCAGCATTCAAGGGCAGAAAAGGAGACGGGGACAAACACACTCTCAAAACGGCCGCCGGAATGTTCGCGAAAAAGGGATACTACCGGACCACGGTCGACGAGATAGCCAGGGCGCTGGGCGTGGCGAAAGGCACCATCTACTACCATTTTAAAAACAAGGAGGAACTGTATCTGGCGGTCATCCAGGAAGGGATAAACCTGCTTGAAGAGCGGTTGAGGCAGGCCGCGTCCGGCAGCGTGAGCCGGCGGGAAAAAGTTGAAAGAATGATCGGAAGCCTGCTTGCCTTTATAGAGAGGGAAAAAGACCTTGTTTTTCTGTTTTTGAAGGAGCTTTGCGGCAGCGATTTGCAGAGGGAGGTTCTGGCCAAAATGCTCTCGGGCTGCCTCCTGATCATCCGCAATGTCATTGAGGAGGGGATGGAAGACGGTACGTTCCGGGAAATAGACCCGGAAACAGCCGCCAGATCGCTCTTCGGCATGACAACAATATCCGCCCTGCACTACATCAGCTATTCCCGGAGCATTCCCCACGACAAGGTGCGCGGAACCATCGAGCAGATATTTTTCAGGGGTTCCGCCAACCCGGATTTTTAAAAGGAGGGATTAAAGACGGCGATGGACGTTTTAACCGCAGTGAAAACAAAAAAAATGCTCACATTTACTTTTTTTCTTGTCATCATCGTCCTTTGCGCGCTTTTATTCCTTTCTTTCTATAAAAACCGGGCCGCGGCGGTAAGGGAACAAAACGGGTTGACCGCCACGGGCGCGGTTGAGGCCAAGAAAGTGACGGCTTCCTTCAAGATTGCCGGAAAAATTGAAAACCTGTTCGTCGACGAAGGAAGCAAAGTTGAGAAAGGGCAGGAACTGGCAACTCTGGAAAGCCGCGAACTGGCCGCGAAACTGAGCCAGGCGAGCGGCGCCTATGAAGCGGCCAGGGCACTGGTCCGCCAGGCCGGTGATTCAATCCCGCTGACCAGCCGGCAGGTTGAAACGGCCATTGAACAGGCCCGGGCAAAAGTGGCGCAGGCTGAAGTGGGGCTGAAAGACGCGGGCCGCTTGTACGAACGAATGGATGCCCTGTACAAAAGCGCGGCCATTTCTGAAAAAGACTACGAAAGCGCGAAAAACAACTACGAACTTGCCCGGAACAAATTGGAGGAGGCGCAGGCCGCACTCGACCAGGCGTTAGCGGCCAGGTTGAAAGTGCAGATAGCCGCCGCCCGGCACGAGGCAGCCGCGGGCCAGAGCAGCCAGGCCGGCGGGGCCGTGCAGGAGGTCCGGGCCTATCTGGAAAACACCCGCCTGCTTGCCCCCATGTCAGGCTATATAACTCAAAAATACCTCGAACAGGGTGAAATGGTTAATGCGGGTACACCGGTATTTGAAATCAGCGACCTGCTGCATACATACGTGAAGGTATTTATCAGCGAGAAAAAGATCGGCAGAGTCCAGCTCGGCCAGGACGCGGAAGTAACCGTGGATTCCTTCCCCGGAAGGGTTTTTCAGGGGAAGGTGGTCTGGATCAACAACGCCGGCGAATTCGCCGTTCGCAAGGCGGTAAACGAGCAGTACGACCACGATATCCGGAGTTTCGAAGTCAAGATAGACGTGCCGAACCCGGACCTGGCCCTGAAAACCGGAATGACCGCGCGCGTGAGGATAATCGAGCAGAGTTGACAAACAGGTTCAGTCCGGCAGTCACGGAGAATGTGCGAATTTATTCGCACACTGGAAGGGGTTGGTGCCAAATGGCGCCTGTAATAAGGGTTAAAGATTTGACCCAGGGAAACGGCCAAAAAAATATTCTGGACGGGCTTTCCTTCGAGGTATACGGCGGGGAATGCTTCGGCCTGTTCGGCGTCAGGGGAGCGGGAAAAACCGCCCTGCTGCACATCCTGGCCGGCATCGACAGGTTCAAATCGGGAAGCGTGGAGATATTGGGCTGCGATATCAGGAAAAGCGAAGCGTTTAAAAGGCGTCTGGGGCTGGTAACCCAGGAACGAAGCCTTTTCAGGGATCTGAACGTGTATGAGAACCTCGAGTTCATATCTGTGCTCAAAAACACCGAAAAGGAAAACGTGCTTGCGGCCGTCAAACGTTTTGAACTGGAAGATTTCCTGGGCGAACCCGTCGGCACGCTCGACGCGGGGATTTACCAGCGCCTGTCGCTGGCCTGCGCCCTGCTGAACATGCCCAGGCTCTTAATCGCCGACGATTTGATCAGTGACGTCGACACTTACTCCAGACACGTCATATCAAGGGAACTGAAAACCTTCTTATCCGGCGGCGGCACCTGCGTCTGGGGCTTCAGCCGCATCGAATTCTGCGCGGAAATGAACCGCATCGGCTGGCTGGAAAACGGATCGCTGACCCTGTACACCCCGCGGGACGCAAGCGAACAATGGGACAGCCGGCTTCGCTCCCCCGAACGGCAAAACGGTGATGATGATGATTAGACAGTGCCTGGCCATTATGCGCCGCGAATTCTTTTACATGTGGCGGGACAAGGGCCTGCGCTGCATACTGCTGGCCGGCCCTTTGCTCGGCCTGCTGCTTTTTTATGCCACTTACAGCGCCCGGGTCTTAAAGGATATCCCGACCGCCATTGCGGACCTCGACCGGTCCGGCGCCAGCCTGGAACTGGCCCGCGACATCCGGAACACCGAAAATTTGAAGGTGGTCGCCTGCCCCGACAGCTTTGACGAGCTCAATGAGTTGATCAAGAACGGGAAAGCGGTTGTCGGCATTGTCATACCGGAAAATTACGGGAAAGACGTATCTTTGCACCGCCAGACGAGGGTTGAGGTGATTGTGGACGGCAGCAACATGATTTACGCCACCAACGCCGCCAGCGCGGCGCTGTCAGTCACCCGCACCCTCGGCGCCCGGACGGGTATAAATACCCTGGTCGCCCGCGGCATCCAGCCCTTGCAGGCCAAAGAAGCGTACCAATCCGTGGATTTCCGCGAGGAAGCCTGGTTTAACCCTGCGCTGAACTATGCCTGTTTTATTGTACTGGCCCTGGCCTTAAACATCTGGCAGCAGTGCTGCACCCTGGCCGCCTGCATGACTATCGTCGGCGAGACGGGCGCCGGCAGTTGGTATCAGATAAAATCTCTGGGCCTGTCCAAATTCAAGCTCTTTTTCAGCAAATCAGCCGCGCAGGTTATAACATTCATGGTTATCTCCCTGCCGGTGTTCTTCTTGGCCTTTGTGATATTTAAAATTCCCCTGCGCTGCGGCTTTCCCGTGTTTTTCCTGTTCAACCTGGCCTTCGTCATAGCCCTGCACAGCGTCGGCACGCTGGCGTCCGGCATTGCCCGCAACGCCGTCAACTCTACCAGGTTTGGAATGCTTGTCGCCCTGCCGTCCTTTATTCTTTCCGGCTACACCTGGCCACTGGAAGCAATGCCGCATTATTTGCAGGTAATCGTAAAGATTCTGCCGCAAACCTGGTACTTCCAGGGCATAAACTTTTTAACCTTCAAAAACCCGGACTGGGCCTTCATGACCCGGTTCTTCCTGGCCTTTTTCGCCATCGCGGCGGCATGCTACGGGGCAGCGGCGGTTATTGTTTCCAGAAGGCTGTAGTGCGAATTTATTCGCCCGGTTTTGTCCGGGATAAATCCGAACGGGGGTTGCCGGTTGCCGGCAAGTTCCCCGGTGTTGAACCGCTCGCCCGGGTGCTTCGCGTCGATTGAACAGCCCGCGTCATTTTTAAATTATGTTTGGCTGGAGTGAAAAGCTTTGAAGCAGGTTTTATACATCGCTTATTATGAAACGCTCCATATCTTTAAAGACAAAATACTTTTCCTCCTGATATTTTTCGTGCCGCTGTTCTACGCGGCCCTCTGCGGCGCGGTTTACGCGGCTGGGATTTTGACCGGCATCCCCCTGGCGGTGGTCGACCTGGACAATTCCGGACTCAGCCGGGAGGTGATCAAAGCTTTTGAAAACAGCCCGCGCTTTAAAATAGTCAGGGAAATCAATACTTACCCCCTTCTGGAGGAGGGAATGAAAAAAAGCGCCGTCCGGGCCGGTGTCGTGATCCCTGAGAATTTTGAAAAGGAAATTGTTCAGAGCCGCAAAACCGAAGTTTTGACAGTGTACGACGGATCAAACCTGATCTGGGGTTACAATGCCCGGAAGTACGCCCTGGAGGTGATAAACCAGTTCGGCGCCGGCCGTGCGGCGTCTTACATGGCCGGTTTGGGCTTATCAAAGAGGGAGATTGCAGACGTTCTGGACACGATATCCTGCAACACGGAGGTATGGTACAATCCGACCTTCAGCTACGCCAATTTTATGCTCATCGGCCTAATGATGATAGTGATCCACCAGATCTGCCTGCTCAGCGTCAGTCTGACGGTGACAAGGGAAAAAGAACGAAAATGCTGGATTCAGTTCTTGAGTTCCCCGCTGCCGTCGTGGAAGATTTTCCTGGGCAAGTCCCTCCCTTACTTCTTGACGGGCTTTTTAAACTGCGGGCTGCTGATCTGGTTCATCACGCGCTTCGCACACGTTAGAACCGAAGGGTCCCCGCTTCTAATTTTTTTGATGTGCTTCCTATACACCTCAGTGATTACCTGCGCCGGTTTCTGTATATCGCTTCTGGCGCCGGACTCCCTACAGGCGACCAGGTGCATCATGCTGATCTCCGTTCCTGTATTCATGATCTCAGGCTACACCTGGCCCCAGACTCATATCCCGGCCTTCCTGAACGCTTTCGCCCGCCTGCTCCCTTTCACCTGGATGGCCGAAGGCCTCAGGACGGCCGCCGTCAAGAACCTCGGTTTTTTATACCTGGCGCCCGCCATCCTGGCCCTCTCCGTCATGGCGCTGGCATCGTTTTGTTTTGCCGCAAGCTTCGCCAAAAGAAGAAAACCGCCTGTGTGGTGAAGGCGAATTGGCAGTGGAACTTCTACCTTGAAAAGAGTTCGAACACATAATAAGCAATAACAGCAGGGCGGCCTCCTTATGTTATTTTCATATATGCCTTGCAGTCACAAGAAACAAATTGTGGACATTTCGCGCATTAAGGAATATAATTGGTTTAAAAGTCTGAAAGGCGGTATTTCTAAATGTCTGATGTTTATGCCGGGCGGCGCCCGAAATATTCCTCTATAAAAAAGGTGCGCGTCTGGGGGAAAGGTCAATTTACAATTCCCGCTGAGATCAGGGACAGGCTGGGAATCGGCGAGGATACGTTTCTTGAAGTGTTTCATGCCGGCAAGGCCATAATAGCCACCCCTGAAAAATTGAATGTAAAAGAACTGGCCGGTTCAGTCCAAAAAGAAATCAACCAAAAAGGGATAAACATTGAAGAATTGTTAACTGAACTGAGAGAAGGCGCCCATGAATACGAATCCGATTAAAGTCTTTCTGGACAGCAGCGTGATTATTGCCGGGCTCGCCTCAGCAACAGGAGCTTCGCATAAAGTATTGGCCCTGGCCGAGCTCAAATTAATCAGGCCGTACGTTTCAGAAGATGTTATAAGTGAAGTTCTCCGCAACGCGCAAAAAAAACTGCCGGATTCTCTGGCCCATTTTTATATGCTTTTCAAAATTCTGCCGTTTAGAATAGTAGATCCAACTGTTAAAGACCTGGAACACGCCAAAACCCTCATTAACAACAAGGACGCGCCCATACTGGCGGCTGCCATGGCCGGACAGGCGGACTGGCTGTTAAGTCTCGACAAACATTTTCTCGCAGCAGGCCTGCAGGAAAAAGCCGGATTTGCAATCGGCCCGCCGGGAAAGTTTTTACTTGAGTGTTTTTGACCCCAAGTGGACGCCTCTCTACAAACCCGTTATTTCCGCGCCGCTGTAGTAATGTTTCAAAATGGTACGGTAATCGTAACCGTGCGCGGCCATGCCTTTCGCCCCGTACTGGCAGAGGCCCACCCCGTGGCCGTATCCGGTGGTGGTGAAGGCAACGGAGTCTTTTTCCACCTGCCAGGTAAAATTCGTCGATTTGAGGCCGAGCAGGTCCCTGACAACAACGGCGGGAAACCGGCGGCTGCCGATAACGACGGTCTTGGGCCGACCGGTGGCCGTTTTTTCAACCACCCTGATTTCCCGGGGCTCTTTTGCCGTCCCGGCAGCGGGAACCGCGGAAAAAGAAGTGCCGAGAGCCTGGTCAAGCTGTTCAAAGCTGAAGGTATCCGTCTGAACCGGCTTCGGGTCGGCGTCGTAGGGGCAGGGCACGCTGCGCAGGTAGGGCGCCTCGAATTTCCAAACGTCCCCGGAGTTTTCCGTTCTGCCGCCGCAGGAGGCGTGGTAGGCCGGATCGATCAGCTCGCCCCGGTACGTCAAAACTTCTCCCCTGGTTTCGTCAACAGCTTTCTTGATCTTGTAGTAATAATTGTAATACTGCAGGGTTCCCCAGCGGCTTTTCAACTGTTCCCTGGGCAGCCAGGCCTGACCGTGGCGGTGATCGTCGCAGACGTCTGCGGCGGGATGCGGCGGGTTGGCCACGCCGCCCGCGTTCAGGCGCTTGACGGCGTAAGTCCTGGCAGCGACGGCCTGGGCTTTCAAAGCGTCGGGGGGAAACTCGGCGGGCATTTCCGCAGCCACCACCCCGACCAGGTAGTCCTCAAGCGGCATTCTCACAACCTTGTCCCGGCCGTGCAGGTAAACCCGGACAATGGTGACGCCGGGGAAGAATTTGGCGGCAACCCGGCTGCCGGTGAGTTGAGGGACAGCCCAGGACAGCGCAACGGCAATCAGCACCGCACCCAGGAAAAACCTGCGCATGAGGATCACTCCACATCTCAGTCGCCATGATGGTAGTCACAAAACATAGATAAAAACGGGAGTAAGGGAGCGCCTTCGTCAGCGCCGGAGTGAGCGGTGACAAGGCGATGCCATGACGAGCATTCCCGTTAATATATAGTCCCCGGACCAGGCATATATTACCTGAAAATTTAAAAAGCCCCGCAGGGCCTGTTATTATTTCGCAGTGCGCAAAATAAAATCAATACCTTTTTATGTCGGCTCCCAGGCTGACGAGTCTGTCGACAAAGTCCTGATAGCCCCTGTCGATGTGGTTGACGTTGGCCACCTCGGTTTCGCCCTCGGCCGCCAGCCCCGCCACCACCAGGGCGGCTCCCGCGCGCAGGTCGGTGGCTTTCACCGGCGCCCCGGCCAGGCGCGGCACGCCCTGGATTATGGCCGTTCTTCCCTCGATCTTTATCCTTGCCCCCATCCGCTTAAGTTCGTGAACGTGCATGAAACGGTTTTCAAACACCGTTTCGGTAATCACGCTCGTCCCCCTGGCCGTGCTCAAAACCGCCATCATCTGGGACTGCATGTCCGTCGGAAAGCCCGGGTAGGGCATGGTCTTGATGTCCACGGGGCGAAGCCCGCCGTTGCCGGTCACGCGGACGCTGTTTTCACACTCCTCGACATGCAGCCCGGCCTCCCGCAGTTTGGCGGTGACCGGCTTGAGGTGATCGCAAATCACGTTTTCAACCACCACGTCCCCGCCGGTTGCGGCGGCGGCGGCCAAAAACGTGCCCGCTTCAATCCGGTCGGGGATGACGCTGTAAGCTGTCCCGTTCAGGCGGGAAACCCCTTCGATACGGATGATTTTCGTGCCGGCGCCCTTGATGCGGGCTCCCATGGAGTTCAAAAAGTTTGCCAGGTCGACCACTTCCGGCTCTTCGGCCGCATTTTCAATAACGCTGTGGCCCCTGGCGAGGCAAGCGGCCATCATCAGGTTTTCCGTGGCCCCGACGCTCGGAAAGTCCAGGTAGATGCGGCCGCCGGTGAGGCTGCCGGCCGTGGCCTCGATGCAGCCGCGGCCGTACGCGATTTTCGCGCCAAGCGCCTTAAACCCTTTCAAATGCAGGTCGATGGGCCTGGTCCCGATGGCGCACCCGCCGGGCAGCGGCATTACCGCCCTGCCGGCTCTGGCCAGGAGAGGCCCCGTCACCAGGAAGGATGCCCTCATCAGCCGCACGTGCTCGTAGGGCGCTTCGACGCGCCTGATCTCCGGAACGGTAATGGATATCTCCCGGCCCTTGCGTGAGAGCTCCGCGCCGAGTTCTTCAATGACGCTGCAGATCGTTTTCACGTCGGCGAGGCAGGGAATTTCATACAGGGTGCAGACCCCCTCCGACAGGAGGGAGGCGGCGATGATCGGAAGGACGGCGTTTTTGGCGCCGCTTGCCTTAACAGTTCCCTTCAATTTCTTGCCGCCGCGTATTACCAGCTTTTCCACCTGTTCCCCCACCATCAGTATTCGGTTAGAATGACCGGAGAAGCGACGTACACGTGAGTTACACGCTCCGCCGGGTTGCAGCGCAGCGCCACGTTCAGGTTGACCTCCCTGCCGGCGTAGCTGATGCCCGAAACAAAACGCGGACTGTAGCCGGTCAGGCTGACCAGGTTGTCCCTCACCGTCTTCTCCTGAACCGGCGCCCCGGCCAAAATCATCAGCCTTTCCGCGTTTTCCAGCAACTGATCCCTGTCAAGCTCCTGTTTTATTTCGCCGTAATACGTAACCGCCACGTGGCCGGCCGGGCCGTATGCGCCGAGGGTGTCGGCTATCGTCTTCCTGTAATGCCGGACTCTTTTGCCTTCCGTCCCGCTCAGGCTGATCATCACGTGGGAAACCTTCTCACCTTGCGGCAGTTCCATCGTCTGGCCCAAAACCGAAACGGCGTGCCCGTTTGCCAGTTTGCCCTCAATTTTTGTCCCGCCGGCAAACTGGTTCTGCCAGTTCTCTTTTTTCCGCCCCGACAAGATCATCTTCAGCTGCCCTGCAGCACTCTCCGCAAGCGCTTCCGGGCTGCCGGCGTCTCCGGTTCTTTCAGGGTCCGCCTTTACCCAGCCTGTAATATTTATCGTCTTAAATTCCGCGCCGCTTGACCCGACCAGTTTGAGCATAAAGGCATCTTCCCTGTAATCGTTTAAAAAATTCCGGCAGGGCGGCAAACAGGAAAGCACGGCCAAAAGCAATACCGGCAGCAGGGTCACCGCCAAAAGCCGTTTTCTTTTGACAACTAAATAACGCCTGAAATTCTCCATTCTGAGCATGATATCCTCCATTGCGGGAAGAAGTGTTCATGCTCTATTCTTACCATTTTTTACTTGCCGGATACCGTTTTTTCCGTAATAAACAAGAAAACCAAGCCCTAAAACTGCTTGGCAAACCCCTTCGGCAGCCCGGCCGCCCTGGCATTCCTGGCGCAAGCGCCGGCCGGGGCGCGGGGCACTTTAGCCGCACGTCTCACATTCATTTTGCGCCCCCGCCTCACCGTCTTCGCCGCAATTGCTTTAGGCCCGTGGTTTTGCGCCCTTCCCTTTCGGAGAAGTTTGCCGTTTCGGTGTGCACATTTTTATTCAATAACGGCAGAATTCTATAAAGATACGTAAATACCTTCACATAATTTAATTTTTCGACAAAAAACAATTAAAACCGGAGCACATTTAAGCTCCGGCCTGTACAAAAACCTTTTCCCGCAGGGAAACAGATCCCCATTAGTGAAATTTTGCAAAAGGGTGATGTCCCCACTTTTTTTTGCTTACTGGCCTGCCGCTTTCAAACGCATCAGGGCGCGTTTCAAGGCCAATTCCGCCCGTATCACGTCCAGGTCGGGCGCTTTTGCCGCCAGCCTTTCCTCGGCGCGCCGCCTGGCGGCCTCGGCTCTGGCCACATCAATTTCTTCAGCCCGCTCGGCGGCATTGGCAAGAACGGTAACCTTGCTGTCCCGGACTTCCATGAAACCTCCGGTTACGACAACCTTGAAATATTTACCCCCTTGCTGTATTCTCATAATGCCGATGTTAAGAGACGTGATCAGCGGCGCGTGATTGGGCAGTATACCCAGTTCGCCCTCGGAGCCTGGCGCTACTAGAAAGCTCACATCCTCACTGAATACTTTTCTCTGGGGAGTGACGATTTCCAGTCGCTGAGTCTTTTCCGACATAGCTCGCACCCCTCTCTTTTATCCGAGTAAACTCTTGCCCTTTTCCGCCGCCTCTTCTATACCGCCCACCATGTAGAAAGCGTCTTCGGGCAGGTCGTCGTGCTTGCCGTCAAGAATCTCCTGGAAGCCGCGAATGGTGTCCTTCAGCGGGACAAACTTGCCGGACATGCCGGTAAACGCTTCGGCCACGTGGAACGGCTGCGACAGGAACCTCTGCAGCTTGCGGGCGCGCGCCACAACCAGCTTGTCCTCGTCGGAGAGTTCCTCCATGCCGAGGATGGCGATGATGTCCTGCAGTTCCTTGTAACGCTGGAGCACTTTCTGCACGCCGCGTGCCACCGCGTAGTGCTCGTTGCCCACAACCAGCGGGTCCAGAATCCGCGAGGTGGAGTCAAGCGGGTCCACCGCCGGATATATGCCGAGCTCCGCGATCTGGCGGGACAAAACGACGGTGCCGTCCAGGTGGGCAAACGTGGTTGCCGGGGCCGGGTCGGTCAGGTCGTCGGCGGGCACGTACACGGCCTGCACCGAGGTGACCGAACCCTTTACGGTCGAGGTAATCCGCTCCTGCATCTGGCCCATTTCGGTGGCCAGGGTCGGCTGATAACCCACGGCGGAAGGCATCCGGCCGAGGAGCGCGGAAACTTCGGAACCGGCCTGGGTGAAACGGAAAATGTTGTCGATGAACAGCAGGGTGTCGGCGCCTTCTTCGTCACGGAAATACTCGGCCAGGCACAGTCCCGTCAGGGCGACCCGCAGACGGGCTCCCGGCGGCTCGTTCATCTGACCGAACACCATGGTGGTCTTGTCCAGAACTCCGGCTTCAGTCATTTCGCGGTAGAGGTCGTTGCCCTCACGGGTGCGCTCGCCCACTCCGGCAAAGACCGAAATACCGCCGTGCTGCTTGGCGATGTTGTTGATCAGCTCCATAACGATAACGGTCTTGCCCACGCCTGCGCCGCCGAACAGGCCGATTTTACCACCCTTGAGGAAGGGAACCAGCAGGTCGATAACCTTGATGCCGGTTTCCAACTGCTCCGTCTTGGTGGACTGCTCCACCAGGGGCGGGGCGGGGCGGTGAATCGGGTACCGCTTGTCGCTTTCAATGGGACCTTTACCGTCAATGGGCTGGCCCAAAACGTCCACCAGCCTGCCCAGGGTGGGCTTCCCAACCGGGCAACTGATCGGCGCGCCGGTGTCAACCGCTTCCATACCGCGCACCAGGCCGTCCGTCGAGGACATCGCCACGCAGCGGACGGTGTTGTTGCCCAGGTGCTGGGCCACTTCCAGGGTGAGGTCGAACTTCCGGCCGAACATGTCTTCTTTCTCGCTTGTAATTTTGATCGCGTTGTAAATGTCAGGCACCTGGCCGGGCGGAAAACGGATGTCCACCACGACGCCGATGACCTGTACTACATGACCAACGTTCATGCGCTTTTTCTTACCTCCTTCGCAACAACTTGCAAAGTATAATGGCATCCTGCGACGGTTAAATCTCGTGCATTACTCCAGGGCTGCGGCGCCGCCGACAATTTCGGAAATTTCCTTGGTGATCTGGGCCTGCCGGGCCCGGTTCATGGTCAGCGTCAGCCTGTCGATCATTTCCGACGCGTTCTTGGTGGCGTTGTCCATCGCGGTCATGCGGGCGCTGTGCTCGCCGGCCTTAGACTCCAGCAGCCCCTGGTAAATCGCGTTCTCAACGTACTTCGGCAGCAGTTCGGCCAGCACAGCCTCAGCGGAAGGCTCGAAGATATAAACGGCCCTCCTGGCTTCCTCCTCGCCTTTTTCGGCAGGCGGTTCCGCCGGCAACAGCCTGACTGTCGTCGGCCTTTGGACAAGCACGTTCACGAACTGGC
Source organism: Bacillota bacterium (assembly GCA_035369845.1). GTDB lineage: Bacteria > Bacillota > Desulfotomaculia > Desulfotomaculales > Pelotomaculaceae > DAOOVD01. The sequence continues at coordinate 28,603 of DAOOVD010000008.1, forward strand.
TGTAGATGAGATTCACTTCGTCGAATTCCCCCGCCGAGTATTTCTCAATAACAAAATTTGCAATGTCCCTGACCACGCCGTATTTGATATCCTCGCCCAGGCCCACGTACTCCTTTTCAATCCTGTAGCCGCGGCGGCGGAAGAAATCACGGCCCTTGCGCCCGACGGTGATCAGGCTCAATTCGGCGGTCGCCTCTTTCAACCGGTTGGTCGCCAGCCTTATTATATTGCTGTTAAAGCCTCCGCACAGTCCCCGGTCGGCCGTGATTATGATATAAACCACTTTTTTCGGCTCGCGCGCCGCTAAAAGCGGGTGGCTGACATCGGTTGAAGCCATGGCGACCCTGCCCAGAACACTTCTAAGGCGCTTGGCATAAGGGCGGGCAAACAGGACCGAGTCCTGCGCCTTGCGCATTTTGGCCGCCGATACGGCTTTCATGGCCTTGGTGATCTGCTGGGTGCTTTTAACGCTCTTGATACGGCGCCGGAGATCTCGCAAACTTGGCATTTACTCTTTTCACCACCTTTAAAGTGGATGTACGTAACGGTAGTCGGTCGTCGGCAGTCAGTCGTCAGATTTTAGTTTGTATCCGCTTGGGCGAATTCCTTCTCAATTCCAACCTCTGACTTCCGACTTCTGTTATGCCAGGCCGTGCGCGGCTACAAAGCCCTTCTTGAATTCCTCGACAGCCGCGTGCAAATCCTTCTCCACGTCTTTCAACTGTCCGGTCTGGCGGATGGTTTCGCCAATCTGGGGTTTTTCGGACCTCATGAACTTCAGGAACTCCGCCTCGAACGGCTGGACCTTCTCGATTGGCAGGTCGTCCAGGTAGCCGTTGGCGGCGGTAAAGATGCTCATAACCTGGTCCTCGACAGGCATGGGCACGTACTGGCCCTGCTTCAGCAGTTCGGTCATGCGCTCGCCGCGGGTCAGCCTGGCCTGGGTGGCCTTATCCAGGTCGGAGCCGAACTGGGCAAACGCGGCAAGCTCGCGGTACTGGGCGAGGTCGAGGCGCAGGCGGCCCGCTACCGCTCTCATGGCTCTGATCTGGGCGGCGCCGCCGACCCGCGACACCGAAATACCCACGTTGATGGCTGGGCGGATGCCGGCGTAGAACAGGTCGGGCTCCAGGTAAATCTGGCCGTCGGTAATGGAAATGACGTTTGTCGGAATGTAGGCCGAAACGTCGCCCGCCTGGGTTTCGATAATCGGCAAGGCGGTCATCGAGCCGCCTCCGAACTGGTCGTCCAGCTTGCAGGCGCGTTCCAGAAGGCGGCTGTGCAGGTTGAACACGTCGCCCGGATACGCCTCGCGGCCGGGCGGCCTGCGCAGGAGCAGGGAAAGCTCGCGGTACGCCGCCGCCTGTTTGGACAGGTCGTCGTAGACAATAAGAACGTGCCTGCCCTGCCACATAAATTCCTCTCCCATGGCGGCTCCGGCAAACGGGGCCAGGAAGAGGAGAGGGGCCGGGTCGGACGCGGTGGCCGACACCACGATGGAATATTCCATTGCTCCGGTCTCGGTCAGTTTCTGCACGACGTTGGCCACGGTGGACTGTTTCTGGCCTACCGCGACATAAACGCAGATCACGTCGCCGCCCTTCTGGTTGATGATGGCGTCGACGGCAATGGCCGTCTTGCCGGTCTGGCGGTCGCCCAGGATGAGCTCGCGCTGGCCGCGGCCGATCGGAATCATGGAGTCTACAGCTTTGATGCCGGTTTGCAGGGCCTGGTGCACCGGCTTCCGGTAGATAACGCCGGGGGCGATCACTTCGACCGGTCTGAACTTGTCGCTCTTAACCGGTCCCTTGCCGTCAAGCGGCTGGCCCAGCGGGTTTACCACGCGGCCGATCAGGGCGTCGCCGACCGGCACGGACACGATCCGCCCGGTGCGCTTGACGGTGTCCCCCTCCTTAATGTGCTTGTATGGCCCGAGAATAACGCAGCCGATGTTGTCCTCCTCCAGGTTGAGGGCCATCCCCAGCACCCCGCCTGGGAATTCCAGCAGCTCCATGGACATGCAATCCATCAGGCCGTACACGCGGGCGATACCGTCACCGACCTGGATCACGGTACCGACGTCGATCATTTCGATCTGGGCCTGATACTTGTCTATCTGCTGCCGGATTATCGAGCTGATCTCTTCAGGTCGCAAATTCATCTACTGGTTCACCCCTATCTAGTTAACTTATTGCCTTAAGACGGTCTTTCAGGGTAGCCAATCTGGTCTTGACACTGCCGTCAATAATTTTATCCCCCATACGAACCACAACCCCGCCAATCAGGGACGGGTCAGTGGTATAGGTAATCTGAACTTTTTTGCCGGTTAGTCTGGCCAGGACTTGATTGAGCTTTGTTTTCTCCTCGTCGTTCAGTGCCACAGCAGAGGCGACCTTAACCATAACAATGTTCCGGCCGGCATTGGCCAGATTGACGAACTCGGATACGATGTCGCTGAAGAACGCCTCACGCCGGCGGTCAACCAACAAGGCAAGAAAGTTACCCGTAATCTCAGAGATTTTTCCCTTGAACAGTTTTTCCAGAAGCTCTTTTTTCGCAGCGGCCGTAATCTGGGGGTGGTAGAGCAGCTTCTGCAGGTCGGGGTTGTCGGTCAGGATCTTTTCCACCGACTTGAGCTCGGACTCGATCCTGTCCACCATGCTTTTGTATTTGGGCAAAACCTTTTCCCTGGAAGCTATTTGGTACAAAGCTTCAGCGTAGCGTCCAGCTACGGCCCCCCTCAACATGGAAGCTCCCCTGCCTCTTTTATGAAATCATTGATCATGTCGCGCTGGATTTGATTGCTCATATTCTTGTTGATGATCTTGCCGGCAACCAGTACGGACAGGGAGGCGACATGGTCGCGCAGCTCCGCAATGGCTTTTTGCTTCTCGCGCTCAATCTCGCTTAGAGCCGCTTCCTTTAACTTCGCCGCCTCGTTCTTGGCGTTTTCGATAATTTGCAAAGACTGCTCCTCGCCCGCCTTGGCGGCCTTCTGGATAATCTCCTGGGCCTGTTCCCGGGCGCGGCGCATCTCGGCCTCATATCCTGCCCTGAACTGCTCGGCCTGCTGCCTCTCCTGCTCGGCGGCCTCGATGGTCTTTGCTATATGTTCCTGCCGGGCGGCCAGCACTTTCATCAAAGGCTTGTAAGCAACCAGGCGCAAGAAAATTAATAAAATTATGAAGTCAGCTATCTGCGCAAGCAGCGTGGCGTTAAATTCCAACCCCACTAACGGTTTCCCTCCTTCCATCGCTTGTGGACAAAAGGAAGGCGATAGCGTTTCAGACGTGAGAAGTGAGACGTGAGGAGTGAGAACGTCGACGATTCTCCCGGAACGCCGCGTATAAACCGGCGTTCATAAACATTGAAACACCTTTATAAGTGCCTTTTTTCAAAAGCCGGAAGAGCAGGACCCGGCAGGGCCGGCTTCCTGCTTTCCCGACGGCTCACGGCTCACGACTCACGGCCAATTCGCCATGCCTTGTTTTGCCATAAAACGTAGACCGGCAACCGGTTCTAGTGACCGGCCTTACCAAAGAGCATAAATGCAATAACGATTGCGATGATGGGCACAGCCTCGATCAGACCGATACCGATGAAGAACGTGGTCATAACATTGCCCCTGGCCTCCGGCTGACGGGCGATACTTTCCACAGTCTTGAATCCCAGAATGGAGTCGCCAAGAGCGGCACCAAGAGCAGCGAAGCCCGCTGCGAGAGCAGCTCCGATAGCGGCAGCGGCAGCTAGATCCATATATTTCCCCTCCTTTCAAGGTAAAATGATCCCCGAAAACGGGTTATTTCAAGGCTTTTAAACCTCAGGCCTTCTGTTTGCAGTCGCCTAGTGCTCTTCGGCAACCGCCAGGGACCAGTATGCGATACTGAGCATGGTAAAGATAAATGCCTGGATAAATCCCACAAACACGCTAAACGCAAGCCACACCACCGAAGCGATAAATCCCCCGAACAAGTGGGCCCACCCGCCGAGCATGCCCAAAAGCACGGCAATCAGAACCTCGCCGCCGTATATGTTCCCGTATAGACGGAAAGTCAGCGTGATCGGCTTGGCAAGGTCCTCAATCAGGTTGATCGGAAGGAAAAAGACAAATGGCTGGACGTAGTGCTTGAAATAACCGAGGCCCTTGTACCTGACGCCCAGAATATAAATCATGAAGAAGGTGCACAGGGCCAGGCCGAGGTTCGTGTTGTAGTCGGCCGTCGGCGAGCTCAAGGTGGGAACCAGGCCGATCAGGTTGGAAAAAAGGATAAATATGAAATACGTGCACACTACGGTAATAATGGCTTCCGCTTTCTTTGTGGACATGTTCTGCTTGGCCAGGCCCAGGATCCCTTCGAAAAGCATCTCCATCACATTCTGCAATGGCTTGGGCCTGCGCATGTTCATGCCGCGGGTCGCCGCCACGCAAAACAGCGCAACGAGAGCCATGACTATCCAGGTAATAATCAATGTTTTGGGATTAAAAGCCAGGTGAGTGTTGCCCACGGTCAGCTGCCAGGAACCGTTCGGGGGCCAGCCCCATACGTTTAGCTGTTGCTCCACTTCGTGCAAGGTCAGCATGTTTTTTCTCACCCCTTTCCTCTAATGTTTTAATTTTTATAATTTCAGAGATTTGGCCTCCCTGGCTTCCCTTATAATCATTCCCACCACGCCGAAGGTAAAGATGCAGGGAACAACAAAAAGCCCGGCTGCCGTGGCATAAATATTAAACCAAACCGTCCGGGCGACAAAAAACAAAACAGCAAATACCGTCAACAAGCGCATGGCCAGGCCCGTCATAATCTGGGCCTGGGTCTCGGCTACGGTCAGCTGTCTGGTTTTATTAATTCTCTTTGTCAGAAAAAAGGCATTCCACATGCCTACGGCGGTTCCCAGCGCAAAACCCCGGACAATGGAGTCTTGAGGTCTCAATACCAGGAACAGGCACAAGAACGCCAATAAATAGCCGCATATTCTCAATGTCCTGGCAATCTGGCCCTCAAAATCCCAATCCCGCATCTAATTACTCCCTCTCGAAGAACCCCTGCAGTGTTTTGAATACACCGGCGATTCCTACGGCAAGCCCGGTCAATATGCCCGCCAGCATAAACCACGGACCGGTGGAGAATTTATGGTCTATATATCTCCCGCCATAGAAGCCCAATACTACAGATATAGCAAGTTCCATGCCAATAGTGGTAGCAAGGGCGAGCGCCTGGAAAACATCGCCCCAGCCCTGAGATTTCATATTTTTTTTGTCATTTTTATCTTCGGGCATCCCCTTGGCATCCCCGTGAACTTGTAACTCAAGGCGTAAACGGCCAGTCGTTCCATTTTTGTTGACATTTGACGACCAATCAGCCAATAAATGTATTTATAATTTTTAAAAATTAAATACAGTTGTTTTAAATACGGGTGTTTTCTAAAAATTTTAAGCGGGCTGAAGTTTAAAACTTATAAACCCTTATTTTCTACACAAATAAGGTTATTCCTCCAGACCGGCAAGAAATTTTAAAAGAATATCACATTTTTTTTGGAAAGGGCCGGTTTTGCGGCGGCCTGAACTCCTCCGGCCTTGTTTTCGCGTAGCCGAAATGAAATCTTATCGCCTGCGCAATTCTTTCCGAGGCGCGCCCGTCCCCGTAGGGATTTACCGCATTGGCCATCGTTTCGTACCAGTTTTTGTCGTCCAGCAGCCTTTTGGTTTCCATGAGCACGCTGTCCCGGCCGGTGCCGACAAGCCTGACCGTACCGGCTTCCACCGCCTCGGGCCGCTCCGTGGTGTCGCGCAAAACCAGCACCGGTTTGCCCAGCGACGGGGCTTCCTCCTGCAGGCCGCCGGAGTCGCTGAGCACCAGGTAGCAGCGGTTGATCAGGTTCACAAACGGCTGGTAATCCATCGGCTCGATCAGGTGGACCCGTTCCAGTCCCCCCAGTTCTTCGTCCACCGCAACGCGCACCGCGGGATTTTTATGAACGGGAAAAACAATTTCGACATCCCGGTAATTTTCCGCAATTTCCTTCAGAGCCCGGTAAATCCCGCGCATCGGCCCGCCGATATTTTCCCGGCGGTGGGTCGTCACCAGCAGGACCCTGCTCCTCCGGTAATCAATACCGTCCAGCAGAGGGTCGCCGAACTTGAACTCCGGGCGCACTACAGCCAGCAAAGCGTCAATTACCGTATTGCCGGTAACGAATATCCTCTCCGGCGGCACTCCTTCCGCCAGCAGGTTTCGCCTGGCGGTATCCGTCGGCGCAAAATTCAGGTCGGCCAGCACCCCGGTGAGGTGGCGGTTGATCTCCTCCGGAAAAGGTGAAAACTTGTTGCGGGTTCTCAACCCCGCTTCGACGTGCCCGACCGGAATCTGCAGGTAAAATGACGCCAGCGCCGCCACAAAAGTGGTCGTGGTGTCGCCGTGCACCAGGACGAGGTCGGGCGCCTCCGCCTCGAGAACCTTTTGCAGTCCCGCAAGCGCGCGGCCGGTGATGTCGAAAAGGTTCTGGCCCTGCCTCATGATATCCAGGTCATGGGCCGGAGTGATGCCGAAGAGTTTCAGCACCTGGTCAAGCATCTCCCGGTGCTGCGCCGTCACGGCAACCCTGCAGTCGATTTCCTCCCGGCACTTTTCCAGCCTTTTGACCAGCGGCGCCATCTTTATTGCTTCAGGCCTTGTCCCGAACACCGCTACGACTTTCAGCAAACGACAACAGCTCCCTTTTTAAACAAGAAAACAATTGCCCGCAAAACGGCTCCCCCGGGAAAAGAAACCGCTGCGACGGCACGTCAGCCGTCAACTTTCAAGTACCCTTTTTTCAGAAGCTTTTCCAGATGTTCTTCCAGCGCCAGTTCCAGGTTCACCCCGTACTGCTCCTCAAGAACAAACATCATGGACACGGCGGTCTGGGCGACGTCGAGCAGCTCGCGGGTGATTATCCTTATCGCCTCGTGCTCGCTGTACTTTTCAGATTCCCCGGAAAGGCCCCTCAGCTTGCCGATGGCCTGGGCAAGCTCCCCGGCCTCCTCCATTAATTTCAGGGCTGTGGATTCAATGGTGGGCGACAGGTTGTTCAGCCTGGGCAGGGACACATTTTTCTTTTTCATCATGCGCCTTCCTCTTTCGGGGGAGTCTCCCGGCTTATCAATCAGAGTTCCTTCCCCGCAGTTCCCCGGGCGACTTATTCGTGCCTGACCAGTTCCACCCCTGCCTCTTCAAACATTTGCAAAGCAAGGGAATCTGGATAGTCGCCCTGAAAAACAACCTTTTTTATGCCGGTGTTGATAATCATCTTTGCACACAAAACGCACGGCTGGTCGGTAACGTAGAAAACAGCGCCCTGAACGGCGGTACCGTAAACGGCCGCCTGAATCAAGGCATTTTGTTCGGCGTGCAGGCCGCGGCAGAGTTCGTGGCGCTCTCCCGGCGGTATTCCCTTCTGTTTACGCAGGCAGCCGACCTCGAGACAGTGCCTCAAACCGGCGGGCGCCCCGTTGTAACCGCTGGCAAGAATGCGCCTGTCCTTGACGATGATTGCGCCCACCCTTCTTCTCAAACAGGTGGAACGGCTGGAAACCACCCCGGCGATGTCCATAAAATACCGATCCCAGCTGGGCCGCTGGGACGCTGAACGCGGTACGCCGGACGCGGGAAAACAGTCCGCCGGCTGCGGGCCGCGGGACGTGACGGGAACTGTTTCTCCGGAATCCGGATTCCGGCCGCCTCTCAAATTCGCACGGCTGCCGGAGGGCGGTTTTTTTTCCAAGTTTTCAACTCCCGTTCCTCAATATTCAAAAAGGGGGTGCTTCTCGCAAATCTCCGCGACTCTGGCCCGCGCCCGCCCGAGTTTGGCCTGATCACCGCGGTTGGCAATTGCGTAATCCATGATCTCGGCGATAACGGCCATGTCTTCCCTCTTCAGGCCGCGGGCGGTAACCGCGGGAGTGCCGACGCGGATTCCGCTCGCCGTGTTGGGCGGCAGCGGATCGTAAGGTATGGCGTTCTTGTTGACCGTGATGCCCACCATGTCGAACAGCGCCTGGGCCTCCCTGCCGGTTATCTGCTTGCTCCTCAAATCCACCAGGATAAGGTGGTTGTCGGTTCCTCCGGAAATCAGATTGAACCCTTTTTCCAGCAAGGCTTCCGCCAAAGCGCGGGCGTTATCGACAACCGCCTGCTGGTATTCCTTGAAGCCGGGTTCGAGCGCCTCCTTCAACGCAACCGCCTTGGCCGCGATTACGTGCATCAGCGGGCCTCCCTGGATGCCCGGAAAGACCGCCTTGTTGATTTTGGCCCCGTATTCCCCGGCGTCGGCGCAAAGGATCAGCCCGCCCCTGGGACCGCGCAACGTTTTGTGGGTGGTCGTGGTGACCACGTCGGAATGCGGCACCGGGTTCATGTGCAACCCGGCCGCCACCAGCCCGGCAATATGGGCCATGTCGACCATCAGCCGGGCGCCCGTTGCCCCGGCAATTTCCTTCATTTTACGGAAATCTATTGCCCGGGGATAGGCGCTGGCTCCCGCTATGATCAATTTCGGTTTGTGTTCCAGGGCCGTACCGTACAGCTTTTCGTAATCGATCCGGCCGGTTTCCCCGTCCACGCCGTAAAAGGCGAACTTGAAATACTTTCCGGAGATGTTTACCGGGCTGCCGTGAGTAAGGTGACCTCCGTGGGCCAGGTCCATTCCCAGGATGGTATCCCCCGGATTGAGCAGGGCGAAGTAAACGGCCGTGTTGGCCTGTGCTCCGGAGTGCGGCTGCGCGTTGACGTAATCCGCCCCGAACAGCTCCTTGGCCCTGGCGATGGCCAGGCTTTCAGCCATATCGACGAACTCGCAGCCCCCGTAGTAGCGAAATCCCGGATATCCTTCGGCGTACTTGTTGGTCAGAACCGAGCCCTGGGCTTCCATAACGGCGCGGCTGGCAACGTTTTCCGAAGCGATCAGCTCGAGGGTCCCGCGCTGCCTCTGTTTTTCAAGCTCTATCACCCGGAAGATTTCCGGATCGGCTTCCGATAGAGGGCGCACCAAACTCATAACAAATCCTCCCCGCAGCCGGCAACACTGGGCTACCGGCCATATCGATTGTATTTTTGCTCTATGTCGTTTATTTTATCTAGCCGGCGGGCGTGGCGCCCTCCCAAAAACTCAGCCTGAAGCCACGTTGAAACGATCTCCCTGGCCAATCCCGGGCCGATTACCCGCTGGCCCATCGTTAAAACGTTGGCGTCATTGTGCTCCCTGGACATTCTCGCGGAAAAAGTGTCGTGGCATAAAGCCGCCCTTATTCCCGGCACCTTGTTGGCGGCTATGGCCACTCCGATACCGGTGCCGCAGCACAGCACGGCCCGTTCGAATTCCCCCTTCGTCAACGCCTCCGCGACGGCGAGAGCTATATCGGGATAATCGACCGCATCCTCCGAATATGTGCCCAAGTCCTCATATTCTATGCCGTTTTCCCGGAAAAAGCCGACAATTTCTTCTTTCAGCCTGAATCCCCCGTGATCGCTGGCCACAGCGACCTTCATGCCGCAACCCTCTTTCCCCGCACCTTGATTGTCAATACAAAATATTAGTAATGGCAGCGCTTTGCCACCGCTCCATGCGGCAGGAGTTTCGACAAAGTTTCACTACCAAATCTTCTACAGAAAAAAGGGTTTTCCCTTTCAGTCCCCCGAAAAAATCACCGCAGTTACCCCCGTACCCGCCGCAAGGCACGGGTAATCAAATCCTCCAGCATGCGTGCGCATTCGACATATTTATCCAAAGGCTGCCCGATTGGATCCGGCACATCCCCCGGCGCCCCGGCATACTCGCCGAGGGTGAAAGTTTTGCCGGACGCTTCGGGAACCAGGCTTTTCACGTAATCGCGGTGGGCAGCGGTCATGGTCAGAACGAGATCGGCCTCCCGCACGGCTCCGGCCGTCAACCGCGAAGCCCTGTGCCCGCCCAGGCTCACACCCATCCGGGCAAGCGCCTCCACCGCCTCCCTGGAAGCCCCGTCCCCCGGCCAGGCTGCCGTACCGGCGGAGGAAACCTCAATATCATTCTCCGCCAGGCCCTTGCTAATCTTCCGCGCCAGAGCTTCGGCCATGCTGCTGCGGCACGTGTTTCCGGTACAAACAAAGAGAATTTTCAAGAGATCACCCCAATCGGTCGCTGGAATAGTTCTCCGATTATTCCTTTCGGGATCCGCTCCGTTTTTTAATCTTGGAGAGAGCGGAGACAAGGCGCTGCCGCAACAATCATTTCCCTTGCTAAAAAAACAGCTTGACGCCCACGCCCACCAGCACCAAACCTCCTACCAGTTGAGCCCTTTTGCCCACCCAACTGCCCAAAAACCGTCCGAAAATCAGGCCGCCGGCCGTCATTACCCCGGCCACAACGCCGATTACCCCCGCGGTAAGTACGAGATCGGCCTGGCGGGCGCCAAGGGTAAACCCTACGCTGAGAGCGTCCAGGCTGACGCCGGAACCCAGCAGGAACAGCCCCCAGGTGTTGAAGTTTACGGCATGCAGTTCCGCTGTCCCTTTATTTTGCAGGGTATGATAAACCATTCTCACGCCCAGGTACACCAAAAGCAGTGAGCCGATGGCCGCGGCTGTCCGGCCGAGCAAACTTCCCGTAAACTCGCCCAAAAACCAGCCCGTCAACGGCATAAAAACGTGGAATGTGAAAACCGTAGCGCTTATCAGCAATATCTGCCGCCGTTTCACTCCGGCCAGCCCGATCCCAACGCAAAGGGAGAAGGCGTCGGTACCCAGGGCAACCGCCAAAACCAGCAGGGTTAAAAAACTCATGGCAGCCTCCAATCGTCACGGGGTTCGGATCGTCTACGAGCGCCGGTGAACCAGGGGCTCGCTTCCTTCAGAATCAAGGCTTCGGACAATTGTCCGCACACTTGAACAAAGTCGCTGCCTTTATTTTCACACCCAGCGCCTTAACCGGCGTTCCTTCTGGCAGCGCGTTGTCAAGATCACCCCCGGCTGTTACGGCAGTGCTTTGTCACCGCTCACTCAGGTGCTTAGCGCCGGCAGCGCTTGCTGCAAGCTTTAAGGCGAAACCGGGCCGCCTTCAACTCGCCGTCCCGCCCGGTTCAGGCTTGCGCCGACGTCCATGTCCGCACCCCCGGTTTTACAGCCTCGCTGCGCGTAAGTCTGCTTTAGGCGCTTTCGCAACGAAAGTTCGCCGCCTGGATTGGGACAAAGCCGCCTGCCTCCGGCTTGTTTTTTCACCGGTGTTCCCCGGTCATGCGCGCACTATTCTCCCGCCCGAAGCCTTTCTCAGCCTGTTCATGACCGCCAGGCCCACGCCGCGGTCTTCGAGGCCTTCGGCCAGGATCAGGTCGACGTTCAGCTCGTCGAAGCGGCGCAGTGCGGCGTACAATTCCGCCGCGACAGTCTCCGGCTTCTCCTTTAACCCGGCCAAAACAACTTCCCCGACGGACGAGAAATCACGGCTGTCGGAATACGACAGGATCCCGACGCGCTTGCCCGCAGCCCGCTGTGCGTGCGCCAGTTCGGTTATTTTCACCGCAACCGCCTCCGGCCGGCCCTCCACCAGATAAAGCGGGGCACGGGGGGCGTAATGGACATACTTCATGCCGGGCGCACGGTGCCTGCCGCCGCCGAACAAGCCGGAAGCAGCCGCGGGGTCAACCCGCACGCCGCCGATAACCCCCTTCAAATCCTCGGGCGTGATTCCGCCCGGCCTCAGCACCGTCGGCACGGGAGCAGTCAGATCCAGCACGGTCGACTCCACGCCTATTCCCGTCGCCCCTCCGTCCAGAACCGCGTCGATGCGCCCGTCCAGATCCTCCAAAACATGCCTTGCGGTGGTGGGGCTCGGCCGTCCCGACAGGTTGGCGCTGGGGGCGGCTACGGGTACGGCCGCCGCCTTGATCAATGCCAGGGCGACGGGGTGATCGGGCATCCGCACGGCCACCGTCCGGAGGCCGGCGGTAACCTCGGCGGGAACAGCCCTTTGGGCTTTCATTATCAAAGCAAGTGGCCCGGGCCAAAAGGTTTCCATCAATATCCCGGCGGCCCCGGAAACGTCTTCTGCCAGGAAGTTCACCTCGTCTGTGCCGGCTACGTGCACGATCAGGGGATTGTCGGCGGGACGCCCTTTGGCTCTGAAGATCCTTGCCGCAGCCGCCCCGTCCAGCGCGTTCGCCCCCAGGCCGTACACCGTCTCGGTGGGAAAAGCCACCAGTCCCCCCAGGCGTATGATGCGCCCCGCCTCTTCCACCGCCCCGGCTTCGGGGTACAGGGGGTCAACCTTTATGTATCTGGTAGAAACCGTTTTGTCCGGCATGACTGTCACCTCGTGAACCTCTTTATTCCCGGCTCTTCAACCTTGCGAGAAGCAGCCTGTCCAGCCCGGCCAGATCTTTCATAACTTCCGCGTCCCAAATCGGTTCGCCTAAAAGCGATTTTATTTCCTGCCCCTGATTATATCCTATTTCCAGAAGTATGTATCCCCCCGTCCTTAAAAATTCACCCGCGGCCGGGATCAGGGCGCGGTACGGTGCGAGGCCGTCAGCCCCCCCGTCAAAGGCCAGGGGCGGTTCAAAGAGCCGGACCTCCCGCGGGAGCAGCGGGAGGTCTTGCGCGCAGATGTAGGGCAGATTGGCTGCAATCAAGTCGATGCCGCCGGTCCCGACATTTCCGGCAAGTGGCTCCAGAAGGCTGCCGTGATAAAAAAACACCCTTTCAGCCACGCCGTGCCTAACGGCATTCAAACGGGCGACCTCCAGGGCCTCCGGTGAACAGTCGACGGCGTAAACCACCGCCCCCGGCTTCAAAAGGGCCAGGGTAACGGCAATGATACCGCTGCCCGTACCTACATCAACGACGACCGCATTTTCGGGCAAGACCGCCAGCGCTTTCTCCACCAGGAGTTCGGTTTCCGGCCGCGGAATCATGACACTCCTGTTGACGGTAAAATCGAAGCCCATAAATTCTTTCCGGCCGGTAAGATAGGCCACCGGTTCGCCGGTGAGGCGCCTTTCGACAAGGGCGAAAAAACCGGCCTCCTCCTCTCCCGAAAGGAGGCAATCGCGCCCGCGGTACAGCCCGGCCCGGTCAACGCCGGTCACGTGGGAGAGCAGCACTTCGGCGTCGAGATGGGGAGTGCTTATGCCGGCTTCCTTCAGCTTTTTTCCTGCCGCGTTAAGCGCGGACTTGATCGTCAGCGTCATGTCCGTCTCACCCCAAGCGGTCCTAATCGGCCTGTTTCAGCCGTTCCGCCTGGTCCGTGGTAATCAGCGTCTCTATTATTTCGTCAAGTTCTCCCTCCAGCACGCCGTCCAGGCGGTGCAGCGTAAGCCCCACGCGGTGGTCGGTCACCCGGTTCTGCGGGAAATTATACGTTCTGATCCGCTCGCTGCGATCCCCGGTGCCGACCATGGACTTTCTGGTGCTGGCGACTTTCTGCTGCTGCTCCTGCTCGGCACGGTCCAACAGACGCGCCCGCAGCACTTTCAGCGCCTTGTCCTTGTTCTTGTGCTGCGACTTTTCGTCCTGCATGGAAACGACAATGCCGGTGGGTATATGCGTGATCCTGACCGCCGACTGCGTGGTATTCACCGACTGCCCGCCGTGCCCGGAAGCGCAGAACACGTCAATGCGCAGGTCGTTGGGGTCAATCTCGACATCGACCTCCTCGGCTTCCGGCAGGACCGCCACCGTTGCCGCGGACGTATGAATCCTGCCCCCGGATTCGGTGGTCGGTATGCGCTGGACTCTGTGCACGCCGCTCTCAAATTTCAGGCGGCTGTAAGCCCCCTTCCCCTGGACCAGGAAAACGATTTCCTTGAACCCGCCGATATCCGTGTAGTTGGTGTTGAGTATCTCGGTTCTCCATCCCTGCCGCTCGGCGTACCGCGAATACATGCGGAACAAATCCGCCGCAAACAGCGCGGCTTCCTCGCCGCCGGTCCCGGCGCGAATCTCCATGATCACGTTCTTTTCGTCGTTCGGGTCCCTGGGAAGCAGCAGCAGTTTCAGGCGTTGCTCCAAAACCGTCTTCTTCTCAACCAGATCGTCAAGCTCGGCCTGGGCCAGATCGCGCAAATCCCCGTCGGTTTCTTCGCCGAGAAGTTCCCTGGCTTCCTGTATTTCCTTCACCACTTTTTTGTAGTCCCTGTACAAGGCCACAACGTCGGCAAGTTCGGCATGCGCTTTGACGTACTGCTGCCAGCGCCCCAGGTCGGAAATTACCTCCGGGCTGCCGATAAGCCTGCCAAGTTCGTCATATTTTTCCTCAAGGCTCGCCAACTTATCCAGCAATTTGCTCACCTTCTTCCAACACTGCTTTGAAGGCGGAGATAGCCACCTCAACCTGTCCGTCGTCCGGCTGCCCGGTGGTGAGCTTCTGTAGCCACATTCCCGGAGCAATCAGCGCACGGCACAGGGGAACGGCGGCATACCTGCCCGACAGTTTGACCAACTCGTAAGAAATTCCGGCTATTGCCGGCAAAAGAAGTATTCTTGAAAGGATTCGCCACCAGAGCACCTGTTTGCCAAGCAGTGAAAAAGCCAGAATGCTGATAATCAGAACAATTAAGATAAAACTGGTGCCGCAGCGCGGGTGCAGGGTGGAATAACGCTGCACCCGGCTTACCGAAAGCTGGTCGCCGGCTTCGTAAGCGTTGATCACCTTGTGCTCGGCTCCGTGATATTGAAAAACCCTCCGGATATCCGACAGCCTCCCGATGGCAACCACATAGGCCACGAAAACTGCTATCCGGAATATTCCCTCAACCAGATTCTGGATAAAACTTCCGGAGGCAATTTTTTCGAGCAAATGAGCGGCGGCAACCGGCAGGACGGCAAAGAGCAGGACGGCTATCCCCAGGGAAACGGCCAGGGTAATGACGACTTCCTTTGCCGTGAGCCGCTCCTCTTCTCCGGTTGCCTGGTTTGCCGAATAAACAAGGGCTTCCAATCCAAGCACCAAAGCCTCGACCAGCACAACCACACCCCGCACCACAGGCCATTTCAGGGCCGGCACCCGCCTGGTCAGGGAGCCCACCGGCTTTTCGTCCACTATTATGGTGCAGTCGGGCCGGCGGACTGCTATTGACCGCGAGGAAGGCCCCCGCATCATCACCCCTTCAATTACCGCCTGGCCTCCGTACTGAAATTTGGCGTTCATATTTTCACTTTCCTTTACAGACAGGCTGCCTGAGATTCCGTCCGGAGAACAACGAAAAAAGCAGAGCGCCTGCTCCGCTGTGGTTTTCAACAAAAACCTCTTGTGGTTGAAACGCCCGCTCAGATGCTTCGCGTCGAGTGAAACTGGGGGTTTGGCAGTGCACCGTCACCGCTCACTCCATGGCTTTCGCGCCGGCAGCGCTTGCTGCAAGCTTTAAGGCGAAACCGGGCCGCCTTCACCCGGCTCGGTTCAAGTTGACGCGGACGTCCGTGTCCTCGCCCCCGGTTTGGCAGCCTCGCTGCACGAAAGTCTGCTTTAGACGCTTTCGCAATATCGTTCGCCGCTGACAGGGGCGCCGCCCACCTTCGCGAGGTTGTAGACTACGCTGCGTAATATCGCTTGCTTCCTTTAAGCCCCAAGGTCCCGGGCAGTTTGCCTGCAGTCTGAGCAGAGCGCCTGCTCTGCCGCCTTTTTTATTTCGTCAAACCATATTTCTTACGGAAGCGTTCGGCCCTCCCGCCGGTTTCTATCGTCCGCTGCGTTCCCGTGTAAAACGGGTGGCATTTGGAGCAGATTTCAACGCGGAGTTCCTTTTTGGTGGAGCCGGTTTCAAAAGTTTCACCGCAAATGCAGGTAACTTTGGCCTTCCCGTATTTCGGGTGTATGTTCTCTTTTATCGGGACTCACCTCTTTTCCATATCACAGGGCAAACACACTTCCTTATTATAGCACATGAGGGAGCGGGCCGCAACAAAGAGATTGATTACAAAAGGCTCAAAAACTGCCAATCCCGGGACTTTCAGCTCCGGAACGTCTTTCCGGAAACCAAAGCGCATACCCCCGCAGCCCGGCCCGCTCCTCA
The DNA here is from genome assembly GCA_035369845.1 of Bacillota bacterium. Classification (GTDB taxonomy): domain Bacteria; phylum Bacillota; class Desulfotomaculia; order Desulfotomaculales; family Pelotomaculaceae; genus DAOOVD01. The sequence continues at coordinate 44,621 of DAOOVD010000008.1, forward strand.
CTTCCCCGGCAGCCGGCGCGCCTTCCTTTCGCCGGGCCTCACCGGGCGGCTGAAACTTCCCACGGCCAGGCCGGGCACTTCATTCAGGGCTTTGATCAGCGCCGGGATGCCGATTATATTTTCACCGGTCCCGGGCAAATGCTGAAAAAGGAGGTCGGGATCGATATTCAGGTTGCGCAGTTGAACCAGGTTTATTCCGGTTTCGCGCACCAGTTCCAGCAAGGCGTCCACCTCCCCCTCCCGGTCGGTGAGCCCCGGAAAAACCAGCAGGTTCAACGACGTATAGACGCCGTAAGCCACCGCAGCCTCTATGGATCTGCGGATGTCAGTCAGGCTGAAAGCGGAGGGACGGCAGTAGGCGCGGTATGTTTCTTCTCTCGCGCTGATCAGGCTGATCCGGACAGCGTCCAGGCCGGCCCGGCAAATTTCCGTCACTCCCGCGGTATACCCGCCGTTGCTGTTCATATTGATCGTGCCCAGATCGGTGGCCGCCCTTACCCGGCCGATGGCTTCCACCACGGTCCCGCAGGCCAGGGCGGGCTCCCCTTCGCAACCCTGTCCGAAACTCACCATAGCGCCGTTCCCGTTTTTCAGGTGGGATACCGCTACTTCGGCCACTTCCCGGGGCGTGGGCTTGAAATCGATCCTCGACTGGGGCGAAGGGCAGCATTGCGCCGGCTGCAGGGAAATGCAACCCAAACAGCGGGCGTTGCATGAGGGAGAAACGGGGATGCCGCCTTCCCACCTGCCGTAAAAGATGTTTTGAGCGGTAAAACAGCGGTAATCCAGGGAACAGCGGGCAAGCTGCCGCAGAATCCGGTTTTCGGGGTGCATCTCCAGTCTTTCTTTTATCAGCGCGGGCAGATCTTCGCTGTCGTAACGGGCGGGGTCCCACCGCCGCGGATCATCGGTCCGCTTTGCGGCCACGTACAGCTCTCCGTCCCGGCAGGCTACCGCCGTGTAGCCCAGGAGCGGAAGGGGTTTCTCGTCTTTCCCTCTTATGTAGGACGGCAAAAGGGTGCGGGTGTAACCCTGGGGAAGGAGGGCGGCTACTGCGAAGACCCGGCCGTCCGACCACGGGTTGTGCTCAAGAAGAGTGAACCGGCCGGTGCGGGTAAGCCCTACCGGAGCCCCCCCAGGTATCAGCACCAGCGAGGCTCCTTCCGGCAGCCTCTCCATTTCCTCCCCAGCCACCTCGACGATCCGCTCCCCGGTACGCCCGGCGGCCCGCAGGCTGTGATGATCGTACAACTGACCGTCATCCCCGGCAAAAACCAGTCGGTACAGGAAACGCCCCTCCCTTGCGGCCGTCGGCCGTCGTTGCCCGGCCGCACGGATATCACCCGGTTAAACATAGCACAGTCTTTTCATGCAGTCAACACGCAACCTTGCAACCGCCTTGCAGCGGCCTCCGGGCTTAACCGTAGTAGATTTCCTGCTCCAGTAACGGCAGCGGGTCTATTGGCATACCGTCTTTCAGCACCTCCAGGTGCAGGTGCGGACCGCTGGAGCGTCCGGTGCTGCCGGCAAGCGCCACAACCGTAGCCGCACTTACCGGACTGCCTTCGGCAACCAGTATCTTCGAACAGTGGGCGTAAAGCGTGCGAACCCCCCTGCCGTGGTCGATGATCACGGCGAGGCCGTATGTCCCCCTCGGTCCGGCAAAAACCACCCGGCCGGGGGCTGCGGCCCTGATCGGCGTTCCCTCCTCAACTGCGATGTCGATGCCTTCGTGAGGCTTTCCATCCCTTATGCCGAAAGGTGACGTTACAGCTCCCACCACCGGCCACGACAGCAAATCCAGCATCCCCCTTGAGGAAAAAGCCTGCTCGGCGGCCGGCCGGCAGGGAATGAACAACTGCTGCCCGACGAAGATCTTGTCAATATTTGCAAGGCGGTTTCTCGCGGAAATCTCATTGACGTCGGCCTGATACGCCCGCGCAATGTCCCATAGAGTCTCGCCCTTCTGAACGCGGTGCACGGCGCAGTCGCTGGGCACTTTCAAAATCTGGCCCGCTTTGATGCTGTCGGGGTTCTGCAGGCTGTTTACGGCAACCAGCGTTTCCACGGAAAGCCTGTTTTTCCTGGCAATGTCAGTCAGCGTGTCGCCGGGTTTTACCTCATAGAAACTCCGCTGCAGCGAAACGGCCACAGGAGGCGGCGAAACATACGGCGCGCCGTCCACAACAAGCTCGTCGAGCCGCGCCGAGGCCTGGCCCGCCCCCATGAGAACGGCGGCGGCGCAAATGACGGCTGCCGCTTTGCTGAGCGTTTTCAGTTTTGGTTTTGCGATTTGCATACTGAAAAAATCACCTCTTTCGGCAAACCAATTTTTAGTTTTGCCGGAAGAGGCGAATCTTATACGTACCAATGCCCAAAACGCTTATCACGTCAGTGCTTGGCAGCGCTTTGGCGCCGCTCTCTCCGGCGCCCGCGCCGACATCACCCCCATTTATTTACACAGCTCCTTTGCGGCCGGTTTCAACCCGGCCGCCGGCGGCGGCTTCAGCCCGCCGCAGGTGGCGGAAGGCAATGAGCAGGTCCCGGTTTGTTTTTGTCCGTTTGATCTGTTCCATCAGCATTTCCAGCGCCTCCCACGGGGTCAGCCCGTTGGTGGCTTTGCGGAACTGCCAGATCATCTCCAGTTCGTCCTTCGAAAGCAGCAGTTCTTCCTTGCGCGTACCGGATCGCTGGACGTCCACGGCGGGGAAGAGCCTCCTCTCCGCCAGCCGGCGGTCGAGAATCAGCTCCATGTTGCCGGTCCCTTTGAATTCTTCGAAAATAACATCGTCCATTCTGCTGCCCGTTTCAATCAAGGCCGTCGCCAGAATAGTCAGGCTGCCGCCCTCTTCGAGATTCCGCGCCGCCCCGAAAAAACGTTTCGGCTTGTGCAGCGCGGAAGGGTCCACACCGCCGGAAAGAGTGCGCCCGCTCGGGGGGACCACCAGGTTGTGGGCCCTGGCCAGCCGGGTTATGCTGTCCAGCAAAATGACCACGTCGTTCTTGTGCTCGACAAGCCGCTTGGCCCGCTCCAGCACCATATCCGCCACTTTGACGTGGTTTTCGGGAGGCTCGTCGAAAGTCGAGCTCACCACTTCACCGTTTACCGAACGTTCGATATCGGTAACCTCTTCCGGCCGTTCGTCGATCAGGAGAACCATCAGAACAATCTCGGGGTGGTTGGTGGTGATGCTGTTGGCGATTTCCTTGAGGAGAATTGTCTTTCCGGCTTTGGGCGGCGCTACGATCAAGCCCCGCTGGCCTTTTCCGATGGGGGCGACCAGATCGATAATCCTGGTTGAAAGCCTGTCGGGTTCAGTTTCAAGGTTTATCCGCTCCAGGGGATAGAGGGGAGTGAGCCCGTCAAAGTGAAGCCTGTCGCTGGCTTTATCCGGGTCTGCGCCGTTTACCTGCTCCACCCGCAGCAAGGCGTAATAGCGCTCGCTTTCCTTCGGCCGCCGCACCTGGCCGGCCACAAGATCTCCCGTGCGCAGGTCGAAGCGCCTGATCTGGGAAAGGGAAACGTAGATGTCGTCGTGGCTGGGAAGATACTGGAAAGGTCTTAAAAAACCGTAGCCGTCGGGCAGGATTTCTAGAACTCCCTTGGCGTATAAAATCCCGGATTTCTCGGTCTGTGTTTTCAGGATTTCAAAGATGAGTTCTTTTTTCCGCAGCTTGTAATAGCCGGGCATGTCAAGTTCTCTTGCTATTTTGTACAGCTCAACCATTGTTTTGCTTTCAAGGTCGGCGTAATTCAAAGGCAACCCCCCTTTTAACTGCCGGGCATTAATATTTTATAACCATGCGGGACCAGTTTTATGCGCCCTTCCGGTTCCTCCTCCTTTCCAGAAGAAACGTCAGTGTGAAATAAACGGACAGGCCGGCGGCAGTCGCGTTAACGAGACTGCCGGCTAGAAATGAATAGCCGTGCTCGGCCAGCGTTTCCAACAGTGAAGCGGGTATGGACGAACCACTGTCGGCAACGTCCAGCCCGGCAATGTCCCCGAAGAGGCTTTTCCCCACCACGATATTCATGGTAAAGAAAAACGGAACGGCCAGCTTGAAAAAAACCGCTGTGGCAACAGCAGCGGCGGCGTTGCACCTGGCAAGCCTGGCGACCAGGTAGGCAAGGGGGATGCTGATTACCGGAACGGGAAGAAAATCGAAGGCCAAACCCAGCGCCACCCCCGCTGCAACTTTCCGGGGCGAATCCGTAAGACCGGCTACCTTCCTGCAGTAAACCTTGATGCCTTCCGAAAAACGCAAAGCTATTCTTTTCTTCAAAAAAATTACTCCTTCGAGCACGTCAAATCTCCCTCATTCAACTATAAAAACCCCTTCCTCCAATATTTCGCACTATCTATATGGAAGAGGCAAAAAACTTCCGTGCTTTATCGTTTTAATCTCAAAAATTTCTTGGGGGAAATGGACGGGAAAGTATCACTTGTTTTTGACGGTTTCCCAGTCTTCAAGAAACTTTTTAATTCCCGCGTCAGTCAACGGATGCCTGATCATCTGCATGATCACCTTGTACGGAACGGTGGCGATATGTGCGCCCGCCTTTGCCGCAGCAGTCACGTGGACGGGGTGGCGGATGCTGGCGGCGATTACTTCCGTTTCATAATCGTAGTTCTCGAATATCTCCATGATATCGTATATAAGCTCTATCCCGTCCTGGCTGATGTCGTCCAGCCGGCCCACAAACGGGCTGACATAGGCGGCGCCGGCCCTGGCCGCCATCAACGCCTGGTTGGCGGAAAAAATGAGCGTCACGTTTGTCTTGATGCCTTTTTCTTTCAGGATCTTGACGGCCTTCAAGCCCTCCGCTGTCATCGGAATTTTTACCACGATATTCGGATGGATTGCGGCAAGCTCCACCGCCTCCGCAATCATTCCCGGCGCGTCCATGCTCACGGCCTCGGCGCTGATCGGCCCGTCCACTATGGACACGATTTCACGGACAACCTGGGCAAAGTTGCGGCCTTCCCTGGCAATGAGCGAGGGGTTGGTGGTCACCCCGCATATTACGCCCAGTGAATGGGCTTCCCTGATTTCATCCACGTTTGCCGTATCAATGAAAAGTTTCATCCAGAATATACCTCCGATTTAGTTGGCGACAGCCGGATTTCCCGCCGGCATCCGTCTCAAAAGAGCCGTGTCCCCGGATTCCCTCCGTTCCGGTCTCCGGCTTGCGTCCGTTTGTCGCGGGCCTTTCTTCCCCAATCCCGGATTTGTTCCGGCCGCAACCCTTCTTCAGCCTCATACCCGGCGCCCCGCCTCAAGCCCTGTTTGAACTGCCGAAAACCCTGATCTTTTCCCTTATGACCGCAACGGCGTCTTCCCTGGCGGGACCCAGTATCTTGCGGGGGTCGATTTCGCCGGGCCCGGCTTCCAGAGCCTTACGCACAGCCGCGGTAAACGCTTCGCGGATGTTGGTGTCGATGTTGACCTTGCGCACACCCAGCCGGACGGCTTCGCGGATTGACTCGTCGGGCACGCCCGAAGAACCGTGCAGAACGATGGGGATTTTAACTTCCTCTTTGATTTTTTTAAGGCGCGGGAAATCGAGTTCGGGCGTTCCCCTGTACTGTCCGTGCGCGGTCCCTATGGACACGGCCAGCGAGTCCACCCCGGTCTCGCGGACAAAAACACCGGCTTCCCCGGGATCGGTGAAAAATGCTTCCCTTTCGCCGACGGTTATATCGTCTTCGGCGCCGCCAATCCTGCCCAGTTCCGCTTCCACCGAAATTCCGACCGCGCGCGCCGCTTCCACCACTTTTCTGGTCAGGGCGATGTTCCCGTCCAGGGGATGCCTGGAACCGTCAATCATGACCGAGGAAAATCCGGCTCTTATACACTGCATTACCTGCTCGAAACTGGTGCCGTGATCGAGGTGAAGGGCAACCGGCACAAAGGAGCGCTCGGCTGCAGTTTTTACCATTACGGCAATATATTCTATTCCGGCGTATTTTATGGCGCCCTGGCTGGCCTGCATGATTACAGGGGCCCTTTCAGCTTCGGCAGCCGCAATGATGGCCTGCACGATCTCCATATTGTTGCAGTTGAAGGCTCCCACGGCGTAACCGCCGGCTTCAGCCCGTTTCAGCAACTCGCTGACGGGTATCAAAGGCACGGTTTTTTCCCCTTTTTAATACGAAAGTGCGTCCTTTTCACCCGCGTCGCCGCGGACGGCCGTTTCCGGCTTGTCTACAGTATGACCGAAAATTGCCGGTTTATGTCTTGTTCCTTTTCCGGCGCGTTTTCTTAATCTTTCCCGAATTGGCCAGACTGTCCAGGCAGTTGAAGCCGTTCCGCGCCAGTTCGATTGTTTCCACCTGCTGGATAACCTTGAGATCTTCCTCCGTTTCCGCGTAAATGATGTTGATGCTTCCGCAGCTCTTGCACTGCAACTCCAGGCGGTCGGGGAATATATCGACTTCGATTCTGTAATTCCCGCACTGGCAGTAAAGCGCGCCCCGTTCGGTGATAACGTGCAGGCAGTTTAGAACCTCGTACATTATCTTGGAGTTGTGAAAAAAACTGTCGCATCCGAACTCATCTATAAGGGCTTCCAGTTCCTGCTCATGACCTGCGGTCATTTCGCGGATTTTAGATATCGGCCCGATATGACCCAGCTCCAGTTCGGTATCCTGGCAGGTGAGACAAACGACATCCCCCGACCAGAGAGCCTTACCGGAGTATTCTTTCAAGTGCTTGGTCTCGCATACCACACAGGGAATCTGCAGCCAGTAGGAAGAGTATTTTTTTGTGCTCACAATAAGTTTGGTAGCGCCACAGGTACATTTGACATGTACGGATTCGCCCTTGGCAAAGGAAAACCTGGAAAAGTCGTGAAAGTCCATTTTCCCGCATTCATGGCAACGGATTGCTAAAATGGTGCTTGTGGCGACAGGCATTGCTAGTACCTCCCTAAAGCGCTGTAAGCTATATGTACTACTTCGCCACTCCGAATAAAAGTCCTCTTTCAATAATTTTCTCGCAATATTTAAAAAATGCTCCGGAATTTTAACCAGCGCTTTCCCGGCTGAAAACAGGTTAACCGATATCCATCAAGCACTCCTTTTTGGCCTTTGCCTCCATCAGCAGCCCCTTGATCAGATAGCGCGCCTCGTCCAGGTCAAAGGGCTTGTTGATATAATGCCTGACCCCTCTCTTTTTAGCCTCGGCGATAATGTCCAGCTCGCCGTATGCGGTCATAATGACCACCGGCGTTTCGGGACTTATCTTGCGCAGTTCCTCCAGGGTTTCCAGGCCGTTCATACCGGGCATTTTAATATCGAGCAAGATGAGCGAGGGAACACGGGCGCTTACTTTTTTTATGGCCTCCAAGCCGCTGGAGGCCACTTCCACACGAAAACCCTCGTCACAAAAGGCCTCTTTCAACAGCCTGCGAACTCCTGCCTGATCATCCACAATCAGCAAATCAAAAACTTCTCCAGGCACATTCTCCCTCCATTCTGGGAGCATCTAAAATTTTAGTCAGCTACCCGTTTTTCCCAAAAACTTACCGCATGGAATCTCCCCTGCCGAAAAACCGGCCCCAGAAAATGGAATTAAAAAAGATAATAAGATATTCTCCGGGAACTTCAAAAATCCTTTAGCGGGCTGAAAAATATTGCACCGGGTCTTAGAAATAGCCCGGCAGACTCATCCTGGACGGCATTGAAACCGCCAGCGCAACCAGCACGGCAACTGTTAAAACTGCAATTGCAAAAAATGCGATCAGGGGGCTGAATACAACAAACACCGACCTGCCCGTGGACAGTCCGTGGGTCTGTTTCAACCCGATTACAAGAATGACCGCGCTCCAGACCGCCACCGCGAGGGCGGCCAGCATCGCCGGCACGGCGGCGGCGGTATTTCCGGCCCCGAACCAGTAGCACAAAAACTGAACGGGGATCAAAAAAACCGTGGGCATACCGGAAAGTCCGGCGACTGCAAACACCCCGGCGGCCCTGCCCCGCCCGCCCAGCAACTCGGCGGCAAGATGCAGGATCGCGCTGTAAATGAACCACTTCAGAAATCCCCACAGGACTCCCGCAAACAAAAAAACCGCAACCAGGAAAGGAAGCAAATGTCTGCCCGGCACGGCGTTTGGGCCAAGCATCCGCAAAAAAATCAGAATTCCCATCAGCGAGCCGAGGACACTCAAAAACGCAACAATCAGCGCTGCCAGACCCAGTGGAGGCTTGTCGACAATTTTCCGCATGGTTTTGCCCGGTTCAAAAAGGACGCCGTAAACCGACTCCAGCAGGCCCGGGGGCTGTCCGGCGGCGGGGAGGTCCGCAACTGTTTCCGCATTTTCCGTAAAAAAGTGCGGGGCCCCGCCGGCATCGTCATCTTTTTTTATCAGCTTCTCGCTCAAAGGTATCCCTCCCGGTCTGAATATTTACCTGAGTTCGGGCACGCAGGCGCCTCCCCACTGGCAGGGAACAACCGGCAACCCAAACCCCCACGGACTCCTGCCCCTGACTTCCGAAAACACTTCTTCCCAAAAATTCCTGGGCCCGATCTCAACAATCCCCGGTTCCCCAGGCACTCCCGCAAGCTCAGCCGCCAGGAGCACGGCGTCGTGGAAGTCGCCGAGCCGGTCTACCAGCCCCAGTTCCATGGCCTGTCGTCCGGTATAGACCCTCCCGTCGGCAAGTTTTCTGACCTCGGTTTTATCCATATGCCGGCCTTCGGCTACAACTTCTATGAACTGATTGAAAATATCGTCAATCATCGACTGGAAAATGGCGCTCTCCTCCGGCGTCGCCGGACGGTCCGGCGAACCCATGTCCTTGTAAGGCCCACTCTTGAAAGTCTCCGCCCCGACACCGACCTTGTCGTACAAGTCTTGCAGGTTATAATACTGCATAATCACACCTATGCTGCCGGTGAGGGTTCCCGGGTTTGCCACAATCCGATCCGCCCCCGCGGCTATCCAGTACGCACCCGAAGCGGCCGTATCACCCATGGAAGCAACTACTTTTTTGCCCGACTGCTTCAGCCGCTCAATTTCCGCACTTATTTCCTGCGCGGCCGCCGGTGTGCCACCGGGGCTGTTGAGCCTGATAACCACCGCTTTCAATTCCGGATTCCTGGACGCCTCTCTCAAGGCCCCGGCAATGTCCTCCGACCCGGTCATGGCGTCCAGCAGGCCGACGCTCTTCCGGCCGCTGGCTATCACACCGTCGATGTAAATAACCCCGACTTCGTTTTTTCCAGTCCCGGAACGCCCCGCCGGCCCCCGGCCCGGTTTGACCACCGCCGCCAGAATCAGGGAAACGACCACAACGCCCAATATCACCCCTGCAACCAGCTTCTTTTTCACACAGATTACCTCCTCCCCAAAACTGCTAATATCATGTTGAAAGTGGAATAAAAAAATACACTCCGGCGATAAAAATTCACTGCCGGAAGCAAAAAAGCCTTGGCTGTTACCAAAGCTGTTTTTCAACATTATGCGCCCTTATTATGCCTGTGTTTTCTGGCGCGTCCGACAAATTCCCTGAATAGAGGGTGCGGACGGTTCGGCCGGGACTTGAACTCCGGGTGGAACTGAGTGGCCACGAACCACGGATGGTCGGCCAGTTCGATTATTTCCACCAGGTAGCCGTCCGGGCTGGTCCCGCTGAACAGCATTCCCTTTCCGGCAAAATCACCCCGGTAAACATTGTTGAACTCGTAACGGTGGCGGTGCCTCTCATATATGCTCTCCCGGCCGTAGGCAAGCTGCGCTTTCGAACCGGGGTACAGACTGCAGGGGTAGCGTCCGAGACGCATGGTGCCCCCTTTGCGGTCCACTTCCTTTTGCCCGGGCAGCAGGTCGATGACGGGATAGGCCGTGCCGGGATTGAACTCGGTACTGTCGGCGTCGCTCCAGCCCAGCACGTTCCGGGCAAATTCCACCACCGCAAGCTGCATCCCCAGGCACAGGCCCAGGAATGGAATCCGGTTCTCCCGGGCATAACGGATGGCTTCAATCTTGCCCTCGATTCCGCGGTCTCCAAATCCGCCCGGCACCAGGACCCCGTCCGCATCTTGCAAAAATTCGCGGACGTTTGAGCAATTGACTTCCTCCGAATTAATCCATTTCACCTCAACCGCCGAACCGTTGTAAAAACCTGCGTGGCGGAGCGCCTCAACCACGCTGAGGTAGGCGTCGTGCAGGGAAACGTATTTACCAACCAGCGCTATCGTGGTGAGATAGCGCAGGTTTTTCATCCTGAAGACCATTTCCCGCCATTCGTCCAAGTCCGGCGGGCCGGTCTCGATGCCCAGCTTGTTGAGAACTATATCGGCAAGGCCCTCCTCCTCCAGCATCAGCGGAACTTCATAAATTGACGGCACGTCCAGCGCCTGGATAACCGCCTCCTTTTCTATATCGCAAAAGAGGGCCAGCTTTTCCTCCATTTCCCTCGACAGCGGAAGCTCGCTGCGGCACACAATAACATCAGGCTGAATGCCGATGCTCCTCAGTTCCTTGACACTGTGCTGGGTGGGTTTGGTTTTCAACTCGTTGGCGGCCCTCAAATACGGCACCAGGGTAACGTGAATGTAAACCACATTCTCCTTGCCGAGGTCGCCTTTCAACTGACGGATTGCTTCCAGAAAAGGCTGGGACTCGATATCGCCCACGGTACCGCCTATTTCGGTTATAATCACGTCCGCATTGGACTCGGCGGCCACGCGCCGCACCTGTTCCTTTATTTCGTTGGTTATGTGGGGAATGACCTGAACGGTCCCGCCCAGGTAGTCGCCCCTCCGTTCCTTGTTGATTACCGATCCGTAGATACCTCCGGTTGTCACGTTGCAGCTGCGGGATATGTTGATATCAATGAAACGTTCGTAATGCCCCAGATCGAGATCGGTTTCCGCCCCGTCCTCCGTAACAAAAACCTCCCCGTGCTGGTAAGGGCTCATCGTTCCGGGGTCGACGTTGATATAGGGATCCAGTTTCTGAATGGCCACCTGCAGTCCGCGGCTTTTCAGCAACCGCCCCAGGGAAGCGGCCGTAATCCCTTTGCCGAGCGAAGAAACAACCCCGCCGGTAACAAAAACAAATTTGGCCATGGCAAGCCTCCTGTGATTCCTCGGTCAGTTGTCTTTAAAACTGCTTCTCCCATTCTAAATGCTCCCCGTGAGCATGTCAACAGAATTGTAATCAGCGGTTGAACCCCGGCCCGCGGGCGAAAGTCTGCTTTAGGCGCTTTCGCAACGAAAGTTCGCCGCTGACAAGGGCACTGCCCACCTGCGCGGGGTTGTAGACTGTGCTGCGCAATATCGCTCGCTTCCTTTAAGCCCCAAGGTCCCGGACAGTTCGTCAACAGTCTGACGGAAGTCTAATATTCCGTGTTCCTTTTATTGTTTATCGCCCTGCGTCCCGCGCCCAATCCTACATTCTTTCAGGCGCGGTCAGGCCGAGCAGGTTCAGGCCGTTTCTCAGCGTTATGCGGGTGGCTTCCACAAGCACCAGGCGGGCTTCCGTGATGTTTTTTTCGGTGGTTATCACCCGGTGGCTGTTGTAAAAGCTGTGCAGAAGCCCCGCCAGTTCATGGAGGTAACGGGCTATCCGTTGAGGGGCGAGGCCGGCGGCAGCGGAAGCCACCTCCCCGGGGAAATCGGCAATTTTCCTGGCCAGGGCGAGTTCGTACTCTTCCTTCAACAGGCTGTAATCAACCTGAGCCGGGTCGGGCAGATTCCCGCCCTGTTCGCCGAATTGCCGCATAATGCTGCAAATACGGGCATGGGCGTACTGAATGTAATAAACCGGGTTCTCGTTCGACTCCGCCTTGGCCAGATCCAGGTCGAAATCCAGATGGCTGTCGGCGCCCCGCATGACGAAAAAATAGCGCGCGGCGTCCCTCCCCACCTCCTCGATCAGTTCCTCCAGGGTGACGAACTGACCGGAACGCTTGGACATGCGGACAATTTCCCCGCCCTTGTAAAGGCGGACAAGCTGCATAATTACGACATCCAGGGCGGAAGGGTCGTAGCCCAGGGCCGCGACGGCGGCCTTCATCCTTGGCACGTGCCCGTGGTGGTCTGCCCCCCATATGTCGACAACCCACTCAAACCCCCTCAGGAATTTGTTGCGGTGATAAGCCATGTCAGCAGCAAAATACGTGGGTACGCCGTTTGAGCGAACCACCACCTCGTCTTTCTCGACCCCGAATTCCGTCGCTTTGAACCACAAGGCCCCCTCGCTTTCGTAGATAAAGCCCTTTTCCTTCAATATTTGCAGCGTCTTTTGAACTTCCCCGGAATCATGAAGCTGCTTTTGCTCTGAGAACCAGACATCGTAATCAACACCAAAATCACTCAAGGCTTTTTTTATCGCCTCCAGCTTCTCCTCCAGCGCAAATTTCACCAGAGCGGAGCGGCGTTCTTCCGGACCGGCGTCAACATAACCGTCTCCGTACCGATTTCTGAAGGAAACGGCCGTCGCCAGCACGTCTTCGCCGTGGTAGCCGTCCTCGGGAACCGGCACGTCCCGCCCCATCAGCTGAAGATAGCGGGCCTCCAGGGAAAGGCCGAAATTTTCAATTTGATTGCCCGCGTCGTTGATGTAAAACTCACGGGTGACATCGTACCCGGCAAAATCGAGAATCGAGGCAATGCTGTCTCCCAGCGCGGCGCCGCGGGCGTTTCCCATGTGCAAAAGACCGGTGGGGTTGGCGCTGACAAATTCAACCTGAACTCTTTTGCCCCCTCCCATGTCCACTCTTCCGTAATCCCCGCCCAGGTCAACTACGCGGGGCAGCGCCTGGTAAACCCAGGCGGGATTCAAGTAAAAATTAATAAAGCCGGGACCGGCTATTTCCACCCTCTCCACCCAGGTGCCGCTCAGCAAAAGATTCTGCACCAAAATCTCGGCTGCTTTGCGCGGCGCCATTCCAGCAGGCCTGGCAAGCAGCATGGCGAGGTTGGTGGCAAAATCGCCGTGGTCCTTCTCGCGCGGCACTTCCACCACGAAGCCGGGTATTTCGTCTATCCTGACCGCCCCGCTCCGCCTGGCCGCCTGCAGAGCCTGCTCAAGCGCCCGGGCAAGGCTGTGGCGAATCTCCTCGACAATTCCGCCCATAGAGTACGATTAACCCCCTTAAGGTCGCTTTACGCCGGTGCCTGTTTTTTCCAAACCGATTGCCAATTCATTCTATAGATTAAACCTTCCGCCCCTTCATGTCAAGCAAACCTCTTCCATACTGATAAGGGACACTTTCTGCTGACCGCCCGCAGGCAACAGGCCGGGCGAAAGAAAAAGGCGCCACTTTTAAACCTTTTGGCCGAGTTATGTAAAGAGCAGGGCAAAAACCCTGCT
>DAOOVD010000009.1:0-55760 GCA_035369845.1 Bacillota bacterium
GTGTTCTCGGTGTTCGACGAGGACGGCAAATTCAACCCCCGGCTCGACCAGGGCAGCCGGAAAACAATTCCCTGCGAAACGGTAATCCTGGCGGTGGGTCAGGCGCCTGACCTTTCCTTCATGGACGGTTTCAGTCCGGAAACGGATGCCGACGGGCCGGCCGGTGCCGGACGCGGGCTGTTTGACACCGGTCTGCCAGGCGTTTTTGCCTGCGGCGAGATAGTGAACGGGCCGGGGTCGGCCATAGCGGCCGTGGCTTCGGGCCACAGGGCGGCGCAGGCGGTTGACGGATACTTGAAAGGCGCGGAGCTTTGTTCCGGGGAGGCGGAGTTTGAACCGATAGGCCCGCTGCCCGCCCGGGTCGCGGAAAAAGTGCCCCGCCGCGAACGGGAGAAGATGCCCGTACTGTCGCCGGAGGAGAGAAAAAAGAGCCTCTTGCCTTACGAGCTCGGGCTTGGCGAAGCTGCGGCGCTGCGGGAGGCCGTCCGCTGTTTGAACTGCGGCCTGGGGGCGGAAGTGAGGGACGAAAAATGCGTTTCCTGCCTTACCTGCGGGAGAGCGTGCCCTTACGGGGTGCCGGTAATGGAGGGGCATTCCGTCAGAATGCCGGTGGAGGGTTGTCAGGCCTGCGGCATCTGTGCCGCGCTCTGCCCGGCCGGCGCTATAAGCGTGCCCGTTGCGGACAGGGCGGCGCCCGGAATGTCCGGCCTGGCCGGTGAAAAAGGCGGCGCGGTTTTATTCGCCTGTCACAGCGCCTGTGCCGGCTGCCCGTCTCTGGACAGATTCGAAAAAGCGGGCGGAAAGACGCCGGTGCGCGTGGCCGGCTTGCCCACAACCGGGGCCCTGCGGCTGGAGTGGATACTGAAGGCTTTCGAGGAAGGGGCGGAGGCCGTTTTTGTGGCTGCCTGCGCCGACGGCCGGTGCCGGCATGCCGGAGGCACGGCTTTCGTCGGGGGATTGGTTGCCCGGGCCAGGGACCTGATGGCCCGGATCGGGATTGCGCCGGAAAGACTCTCTTGCATCCGGCCCGTCGGGGATGAGGATCTGGGCGAGCTTATTGAGAGCGGCTTGCGCAGGATAGAAAAAATTGGTAAATAATGGCATATTTTATAACACGGGAGCAGATATTTAAAATCGATCTGTTATCTGGGGGAAAGTTTGAGGGGTCGATTGAAAACCAAATTATAAAGTTTGGTATATATTTGTTTTTTTAATTGAATGTGGAAAAGCAGTTGTGATATTATGTTTTTAAATAAAATGGAGAACCTGAGCATTAAATATATTTGGTGGAAGCTATGAATAAAAATGATAGAATCAGGGTTCTTCTTTCTACGGAAGGAACTTACCCCTTTCACCAGGGAGGTGTGAGCAGTTGGTGTAATACTCTGGTACAAAAGCTTACCGGAGTGGACTATATTATATACAGTATTATCATGAACCCCTATGTTACCCAAAAGTTTAACCTTCCAGGCAATGCCGAATTAATCAAAGTGCCGCTTTGGGGTACGGAAGAACCCAGCGAACATCTGACCACACCGTTTTCCCAGGTATATACCGCAAAAAGATTTACCGACAAAAAGGTTGTTGAAGAACATTTTGTTCCCCTGTTCAGGGTCTTAATCGAGGAAATTGTCAGCCCCGTAAAAAATCATGCAAGGTTTGGCAATGTTTTATTCGAGCTTTACAGGTACTTCAAGGACTATGACTACAAGAACAGCTTCAAGTCCGAGGCCGCCTGGAAAGTTTTCAGGGATATCGTGCTGAACTGTGTGGCGGACGCAAAAAACAAGCTTGCCCAGCCGAGCGTTTTCGACCTCACCCAGAGCCTGGGGTGGATTTACAGGTTTTTAATCATTTTAAATACTCCGCTCCCGCGGGTTGATGTGGCTCATTCCGCGGCGGCTGCTTTTTGCGGTATTCCCTGTGTTCTGGCCAAACTTGAAAACAGGACGCCTTTTTTGCTTACCGAACACGGTGTATATCTGAGGGAGCAGTATTTGTCGCTGGCCAACAGGAATTATTCTTCATATCTCAACACCTTCTTGATCCGGATGATTCACTCGGTGGCCGGGTTGAGCTTTGCCATGGCCGACCAGGTTTCACCCGTGTGCGTATACAACGCCCGCTGGGAAAAAAAATTGGGTGTTCAACCCAGCGTTATAAAAGTAATATACAACGGTGTGGACAGGGAGCTTTTTTCGCCGCAGGCCGCCCCGCAAAAAAACAGGTATCCCACGGTGGTTGCGGTGGCGAGAGTGGACCCGGTAAAGGACCTGGTTACCCTGATCAGGGCTGCGGCCATCGTCAGGGAAAGGATTCAGGATGTCAGGTTTATCGTGTACGGCGCGGTGTCGGTACCGGAATACTACGATGAGTGTCTTGCCCTGCGCAGGCAGCTGGATCTGGAAGAAACGTTCATTTTTGCGGGCCATACCGACGACGTGCCTTCCGCTTACCGCAGCGCGGATGTAATCGCTCTTTCGAGCATAACCGAAGCGTTTCCTTATTCGGTAGTGGAGGCTATGATGACCGGGAAACCGGTGGTGGCTACGGATGTGGGGGGCGTAAGGGAGGCCGTGGGGGAATGCGGTATAGTGGTCAGGCCGCGCCGGCCGGAACAATTCGCCCAGGCACTGATTACGCTGCTGGAAGATCCTCTGCTCCGCGACTCTCTTGGCAAGGAAGCCAGAGAGAGGGCTTTAAACTACTTTACTATCGAAAAGGCCCTGGAACTCTACCTTGCCAGTTACAGGAAACTGTCCTCAAGGCTTGTTGAGCCTGCCGCGGTTTCGGTTAGGCTGAGGAGACAGAGGCTGTTTGCGGAAAGGGGCTACGCTCTTGCGGAAATGGGCTGCTGGAATGAGGCCATTGCGCAGTTCCGCCTGGCTGTTAACGCCGCTGCCGACTCCGCGGCCGTCCCGGTGCTGCTGATGGAGATAGCCGGGGCATACAACAAACTGGGCAAGTTTGACAATGCTTTTAACGAACTAGAAAAGGCCGAGGCGCTGATTCAGTTTTTTGAAGGTATGAAGATAGCCTGATCATCTGGACGGTGGTGTAAAGTGAAAGTTAAGTTCAAACGTTCATTTATCGGCTACGATCCGGTTGCTGTGGAAGTTTTGCTGAAAGACATGGACGCCGAATACAAGGCAAAACTGAGGGAATTAAAGAATCAGCTTGCTGATGAGGCGCACCGGCTGGAACTGCTCAGGGTCGAGATCAAAAAAGTCAAAGGTGAAATTGAATCCTGCAGGGCGCTTGAAAATGAAATTTCCCAAATACTGTTGGGGGCGCATTTTGAAGCAACCAAAAAAATATACGATGCCTTAAAAGATGCCGAACGGAAAGAAAAAAGCGCTTCCGCTAAAATCCTTGCCCGCAAGAATGTGCTTGCCGAATTGAAATCAGAAATGACAAAAATAAAAGAAGAGATTCAGTCGATAGCCTCCAGGCGAAAATTACCCCCGGCCGGGAATGAAGGTGAAGAACCCGATGCCTGCAATAAACAGTAGATTGATGGGCTACAATAAAAAACAGGTGGACCGGCACATGGAAGCTGTTCTCAAGCTTCAGGAGAATGAAATATCTTTGATTACGGAGAACATT
Organism: Bacillota bacterium; assembly: GCA_035369845.1. GTDB lineage: Bacteria > Bacillota > Desulfotomaculia > Desulfotomaculales > Pelotomaculaceae > DAOOVD01. Next base: position 3,607 of record DAOOVD010000009.1, read on the forward strand.
AAGGCTTACAGGAAGGAAAAGGAGCAACTGGCCGGGGAACTGAGCGCCCTTCAAAACGAAATGGCAAGCCGCGTCAAGCCGAGGGACTTTCTTGAATATTCCCTGGAAAAGGCCAAAAGTTATTCTGCATTGGTAGAGGCTGCCGTAAAAGAGGACATTCAGGGCATATCGAAGAGTCTGAAACAAAGGGTGGCCATGTATGAAAAATATTCAGGGGAAATTGAGAACGAAATTGCCGTACTGACATCGCAGATGGATTCAATGCTTCAGAGAATACTGTCTCTGACGGAGGAAAAAGGAACCGTCAAAGGAGGAGAAGGAGCGGCTGCCAAGAAGGTGGTCGGGACAATACTTCCCTCTGCCAGCAAGTTTGACAGCATCATTACGGCCCTGGGCAGCACTCATATCAGTGCAAATGAAGATATTACCGGCAGGCCGGTGGTGAGTTCCAACGGGACTTTTGTCGGGCTGGTCGGCAGCCTGGTTGTTAACCGGTCGACCAGTGATATAGAGGGGTTTTACCTTAAAGAAGCACATTCGGGCACCGGAAGGTTTGTGCACGCGGACTGCGTTATGGCGGTAAAAAAAGATTCGCTGGTAATATCCGCCGACTGGCAGAAGATGAGCATTCAAGCGGGTGAAACCGGCCTTATAGGGAAGACCGCTGAGGAAAACTCAAACATCGTTGAGGCCAAAATGACTGCTGACGGTGTTGCCGCGCCAGGAACAGCAGATTCGGGCGGAACATCGGAAAGTGTAAAGGATGAAGTGCGGGGCCTGCCGGCAACGGTCAGCCGGGAAATCGGGCAGGAATCCTCCGGGAGTTATTGGGAAAGCCTTGATCTGGATTTGAGAGGGGAATGCTTGCGGGACAGCATTTTTTTGCATGAACTGATTGACGAAGACGGGTACGGCAGCTTCAGGGAGGGCGTGGAAGCCGGGTACGAAGAGACGGCAACGGAATTCTTCTCCGGTTCTGAAACGGCCTTTGCAATTGAGGCTCCGGCCGTGCCTGAGTCCGGAGAGGCGCCGCTTATTCAGGAAAGCGCGGTTTCGGCCGGCGCCGGGCAAAAACCCGTTCGGCCTCCGGAAGAAAAGGGAAAGAAGGTTCAGGCCAGCCCGGCAGTGGAAAAAGAGATAAAAACAATACGGCACAAGTATGTGGTAGGCAAACTGGCGGGAGAAGACCTGCTTGACGGCAGCGGCAAGGTTATCATTTTGAAAAACGAGTTAATTACGCCCGAGGTTGTTGAAAGGGCCGAGGCGGAAGGCAAGCTGCCCGAGTTAATCATAAACATGGTTATCCCCGGCCTGGAAAGTTAACGTTTATATGTCTGGTATCGGAACATCTGTTTTAACTGAAAGAGTAAATCTTTTCAACGAACTGGTCGGCGAGGTACGGAAAAGGCATTTGAATCCCGAAGACAAGTATGAAGTTGCGGCCATAATTGAGTCTCTCGGATGGAACGACAATATGGCCGCAGATGTTTTCGGGGCGGATGATGTTTTTGCCCTGGCCGCCGACGTGTGGGAGGCTCTTCAGACCAGACCGCTGCTTGTTCCGGCTGTTCATGTGAAAAAAATGAATTTTTTTAAGTATTTGGGCATCATCATAAGCAGCTTTTTGAGGGGCACCATATTTGCCTTTCCGATGGCCGTATCCGTTTTTTTTATGTTGACTTTGAGGTTTTCCTTGTGGTCCTATTTGTACCTTTCCCTGGAATATGCCACCAGCATCGCGTTGGGGACCATTCTCAGCTTCATGGCCGTCGGGGGCTTCACCCAGGCCATTGCCCGCCGGGGTTTTTTGTATATCGGCCAGGGTCACTACTATATGGCCCGTAAGGTGACCTTTTATTTTTTAAAAATCGGTTACCCGGTATGCATTATCGCCGCTTTTGCTTTTCTGCTTTTTAACGCCGCGTTTACTGTTTTCCCCTGGCGCATGGCGCTTGTTGCCGTCCTCTACTTTTTGTTTCTGTGCAGCATCTGGCTGTCGGTGACCATCATGTACATGCTGAGGAAGGAACTGGTTTTTACCGGGTTGATTATCGCTGGCATAATGGTTGTGTTTGTGCTTTTTAAGCTTTTGGGGCTGAATATTATTTTGTCCCAGTTGATAGCCATGACCCTGGTTTCAATTGCCGGCATAGCCGTGGCGCTGTATTTTTTTCTAAGAGAGGAAAGAAGGATGGAAAAGGGGATAAAACCGCTTATGCCCCGTTTTTCCATTATATTTTATACCTGTATTCCTTATTTCATTTACGGTTTTTTGTATTTCACCTTCTTTTTTATCGACCGGCTGGTTGCCTGGTCCACAAACAGCCTGTACATGCCTTATCTTATCTGGTTCCGGGGGCAGTACGAACTGGGGCTGGATTTTTCCCTTATAGCTCTGATCCTGCCCATAGGCCTGGTAGAGGTTTTTGTAAGTGAAATCATGACGCGTCTAGAGATAGATCAAAAAATATATAAGTCCACGGATGCCGGGCATATGGGCAGGGCTTACGTCCGGTCTTATGTAAAAAGGATCTTCTGCCTGGCCCTGTTTTCCCTGGCGAATGCGGCTGCACTGTATCTTGTCATGAAAAGGGCGGGCGGTTCATTTAGCCTTGGAATTTTTTCCAACAACACCACGCATTTTGTTTTCATCTGGTCAGTAATATCCTATGCCGTAGTGGCGGTGGCATTGATGAACACGCTCCTGCTGTTCTGCCTGTCCCAGCCCGGGATGGCCTGCAAATCTGCCTTGTATGCGATTATTGTCAATATGTTTCTCGGTTTTTTGCTAAGCCGCTGGGTGGATTACAGCTGGGCCGTATTGGGGCTTTTCGCGGGTTCTCTGGTGTTTGCCTTGTTTACTGCCCGGCGGGTGATGCAGGTGTTGAACGACTTGGACTACTATCTTTATACTGCTGCGTAGGAAGGGATTTTGTTGTACTCCGAGCTGGGTAATCAGATTTTGAATATAGTCCGGTACGGGTTTTCCTTTTTAATTGTTTTTGTCCTCTGGCCGCGGATTTTATTTCCGGGACGGGAAGAAGACCGCCTTAACGCAATTGTGTCGAGGTACGTGAAAATGGCCTGCCTGACCATGGCGGCGGGCTACTTCCTGGTGTCGATAAAACTCTACGAATTGTTTTCTCTGGTTGCCGTCCTGCTGCTTATATCCGCGTACAGTCTGTCCAGAAGAGGTCAAAAGAATGGGAGCGGTTTTAAAGATATTTGGCCTGGTTTTGTTGCGCTGGTGTATGATTTTTTTGACGGGCTGGTTAACCCGTTGATACTGGCGGGAGGATTTTTTAAAAAAAAATTTTATTCTGTTAAAGGGTTTGTGTGTTCGGGTTTCGGCACTTTTGCTGCGGCGGGAAACAGCCTCCTGTTAATTTCGGTTTTTTTATATTCTGCCTATTTGCGTTTTTACGACGCTGTCGTCCACGCCGCCCCGGCCATGTCGGACGCCTACGTCACCCTGGCGTGGATGAAGTATATCGAGAGAAGAATCCTTTTTCACGATGGGATTTACCCGCAGGGCTTCCACATATATCTTACCGTTTTGCGCAAATTCGCCTTTACGGACCCGCTGTACGTGTTGAAATATACCGGGCCTTTGGACGGCCTTTTTATCACGCTGGGATTGTACTTTGCGGTTTCAAGGCTTACCGGGCGCGTAACGCCGGGAATTGTTTCCGCCTTCATTTTCGGGGTGCTGCCGGGCTTTCTCCCCTGTGAATGGCAGAGGCAGGCGTCCACCAACTCGCAGGAATTTGCGCTGGTTTTCCTGCTGCCGGCGTGGTATTACGCCGCCTGTTACTTCGATTCGCAGAAAAAATCCCATTTTTGGGCGGCGGCGGCGGCTTTTGCCGTGATCGGCTGGACTCATCCGCTGATATTTGTTTTTCTTTATATCGGGCTGTTTTTCCTGATTGCGGCCAATTTCACCTTCAACTTGAAGGAGTCCGCGGGACCGGCCAAAAATATCATTCTTGCGGCCGGGGGAGCGGGAGTTCTCGCCGTCCTTCCGGCAGCCCCGGGTTTGCTTATGGGCAGGTCCTTTCACAGTTCATCGGCCGATTACCTTACCTGGCAGGTAAAGGTAAACTTTCCGGAGATCACTGCAATTGACGTGCTTGCCCTGGGGGGGTTGCTGCTTTTCTTTATAACTTCGTTAGTCTTCAAAAAACACAAGAGGCAGATTATTACCGCATTTTTTGTACTGCTGCTGGGCCTGTCCTCCTTTGCCATGTACATGACGCTTGGTCCGCTGACCGGCAAGGCCGTGCTGGCGGCCCGCACGGGCATAATGTGGAGCCTGCTGGCCGCCGTGGGAATAGGGGCCGGGTGGTTCGCCCTATGCGGAATTGTGCCCGGAGGCGTTAAAAAGCAGACGGCTGAAGTAATCCTCTGCATTGCGGCGGTAGTCTGCGCAACAGTTTTACTAAAGCCTGCCTCCGCTCAGCCGTACAAAATGCAGCGCGACAGCATGGTGGAGCAGTACCTGCGCATCAGCAGCGATTTCAGGCCGACCGAGTGGATGATGGTGTCAGCGGAGGAAGGTTACGCCCTCGCTCTCGGCAGAGGGTGGCACACCATGCTCGGGGACTTTTTAAGCTGGTATGATCCGGCGCGGGAAAAGCTGGTCAGGCTGGTTGACGGCCGGGAGAATATTTTGACAACCCCGGATATCTTTATTTTCAAGGAAAAGAACTTGTTCCGGGTTGAGGAGGATTCGATAAAAACCATCATGCAGCCCGTGCTGGAACGCCGGGCAGAGGAGTACCGGCTGCTCGACCAGTGGCTTGAGAAATACGAAGCATCCCACGACAACGTCAGCGTTTATTATGAAGACGAGGACATCCAGGTGATCCGTATTCACCAGCCTAAAAGCAGTGAAGAGAAGTTTCGAGAGATTTGGGAAGGCGGTGGGTAAAGGTGGGGGTTTTTAGAGATATAATCAATAGATTTTTTAAGAAAAGCAATCGAATAACACCAAATAGTGATGAACAGACAAAACTAAAAAATAAATTTGATAAAAATCATTGGGAATTCAAATATGATATCAATGTCATATTTACATTTTTAGTTTTTGTCTTAATTATAATGATTTTAAATATTCTTATTTATCTTTTTTACAGAATTTGGGGTTAAGATAATTTATTGGACTAGCTGGAGGCAGATATGGATTTGGGGTTGGGATACAGCCTTTTAATGGCTGTCAAGGTCGTAATTCTATTTATTTTAATTTACATATATATTCCGGCTCAGATTATTCGCTTTGACAGGGAAGACACTTTTCTTGACAAAGTATTCATAAGTCTTATTTATTCGAATTTAATAACAATTATAATAGTTCATTTTTTGGCATTCCTTAAGCTCTATGAATTCTTTTCTCTAGTATTTTGCTACTTTGCCGTGTACCTGGCTTATTCGTTTATAAGAGGCAAATCACCGTTTGCTTTGGCTGACGCGCTCGGCATGAAATTTGTCGCGAACCTGCTGGATCTATCCGAAGGAAGGTTGGGACTGCGCGGCGAACTTCGCAAATACTTTAAGAATTGGTTTTGCCAGATTAAAGCAGGCACTTTTAGCCTTATCCGCAACGCTTTCACCAACCCCTTTGGAGGAGTGTTTACGGTTGCTGTAATGGCGGCTGCCGCATATATTAGGTTCCGCCACTCGATAATACACGCATATTTTGGCGCCTCCGATCCTTATTTTCATCTTGCCTGGGTCAAATACCTCGGCTTAAATGAGATTTATAAAGATGGCGTGTATCCGCACGGCTTTGAAGCAATTATAACATCGTTAAGTAAAATAGTGTTTTTGGATCCTTATTTCATTGTAAGGTTTATAGGTCCGTTAACCGGACTTCTTATAATACTATCAATATATTTTATAACCTTAAAAAGCTTTAAAAATGCTCATGCTGCATTAATATCTATTTTTATCTACGGTCTCATTACCGATAGCAGATTTCCAAGTTACGTATGGCGGCAAATATCAGCTCTTCCTATGGAGTATGCCACAATATTCCTTCTCCCAGGGATATATTTTTTTAACTCATACTTTAAAGACAAAAACTTAAAATTTTTACTGTTGGCTTCGGAATGTTTGGCTCTAACTATCCTTATTCACCCTTATGTTACTTATTTTTTAATTGTAGGATATTTTATAATAATTATTATTAATTTTAACAGGTTATTGGATAGAAGCTTATTAAGAACAGTTTCTTTTCTGGCAGCTTCAGTTGTTATGGGGATTACGCCTATGGCTATTGGACTAATGACCGGTAAAAAATTTCATGATGCCTTAGGTTACGTTAAAGAGAGCGCAAAAGCTCCTGCTAATAATATGTTTATAGACAAATTAATAATAAGCTTCAGTGAAAGCAATCCATTCCTTTTAATATTGCTAATTTGTATTGCAGTTATTATAGCCGGTTACATAGCAGCATTTTTATTGGAAAAAAAGAAATTATATTCACAAGAGCATTTTATGATTGCTCTCATTACGTTGATGTTTTATATAATGTATAGGGCAGAAAAATTTAATCTCCCTGAAATAATGGATCCTGTTCGCATCGGTATATACTTGTCAATTATGGCAGCAGTTACATATGGATCAGCCTTAAATATTTTTAACATTTTTTTAAATAAGGAAAGATACTTGTTTCTTTTAAAATCAGCGGTATGTCTAGGAGTATTTTTAGTTGTTTTTGGTTTTACAAACACTGTTGCTGCACCAGATGGAGATTGTTTGGAATACGATGAAACCGTGAATAATTATTTAAAAATAAAGAATAAGTATCCTCCACTAAACTGGACAATAGTTTCTCCTGTTGAACAACATTCGCAGAGTATTAGTTACGGGTGGCATTATGAGTTATGGGAGTTTGTTGATAGTTTTTATAATGGAAGCAAGGAATTAAAGTTTACGACGGAATATATTTTTCTTTTTACAGAGAAGATTCCTTTGGGTTCAAATAGAAAAATAAGCGCCGATGATGTAAAGAAATTACCGGAATTAAGTGGAAATGCTTTTGAGCATTACTATTTAAATGTTGAAAACAGAATCATTTTGGAGGCAAATGCTTTTTTCTGGGCGGAAAACTATATCAAAAAACACAATAATGTTGAAATATTTTACGATGGAAATTATGTCAGAGTTTATTTAATTAAGCAAGATATAAATAATCCGATAAATTTATTAAGTTAACTTTTTTAGTTATTAAGTATTATGGAGGTTGTCATGAGGGCACTCATAGGTTATACAGGATTTGTTGGTTCAAATTTGTGTGAGCAAACATCCTTTGATGTCATGTACAATTCGAAAAATATTTTTGATAGCTATGGAAAATCATATGATTTAGTTGTTTATGCCGGATTGCGGGCTGAAAAATATTTGGCCAATCAACAGCCGGTGGAGGACAGGGTGCTCGTCGAGAATGCCATAAAAAACATTAAGATGATTAATATGGTAAAATTCGTTCTTATTTCTACTGTAGACGTTTATAAGGAGCCTGTGGGGGTGGATGAAACTACAGCAATTGCGGAAGAAGGGTTGCATCCCTACGGTTTGCATCGCAGGATGCTGGAAAAATGGGTTGAAGAGAACGTACCTGATTTTTTAATTATTCGTCTTCCAGCTTTATACGGTAAAAATTTGAAGAAAAATTTTATTTATGACATGATAAATTTAATTCCATCGATGATAAGAAAAGAGAAATTTCAAGAAATCTTGCAAAATAGTATGTTGGAGCTTAAGAAGTATTATTCATTGCAATCAAATGGTTTTTACAGGCTAAAACAGCTTCCGGAAACAGAAAGGAAAAAGTTAAAGGAATACTTTGAAAACTATGAATTTAATGCATTGTCTTTTACAGATTCCAGGAATAAATACCAGTTTTATAATTTGAAATATTTGTGGAGTCATATTGAGAAGGCGCTTGCAAATGGAATTAAATTTTTGAATATTTCTACGGAACCGATAGCGGCTTCGGAGGTTTTTGCCTTTACTCAAGGAAAAACTTTTAAAAATTTTTTTCCGGACAAGAAACCATTACAATATGATATTCGAACGGTTCATGCAGATCTGTTTGGAGGAAGGTACGGATATATTTTTGACAAACAATTTGTTTTAGAGGATATTAAACATTTTATAGAAAAAGGAAGATAGCATGAAATTTTCAATATCAAATATTGCCTGGTCAATTGATCAGGATGAGAAAGTATACAGTTTAATGAAAAAATATGGATTTACGGGCTTGGAAATTGCGCCGAACCGCCTGATCGAAGGACAACCCTACGATAATAAAGAGCTGGCTGGTAAAATTGCGGGTATTTTAAAGTGGAAATATGGTATTGTTATTTCAAGTATGCAGTCAATCCTGTTCGGCCGGTGTGAGAGGCTTTTTGGAACAGATTTGGAGCGAAAGGAATTAATCGATCATTTGAAAAAAGCTGTAGATTTTGCAGAAGTTATCGGATGCGGTAATCTGGTTTTCGGTTCGCCGAAAACCAGAAACATAGAAATAAGGAAGGAAAGCAATTATGCCAATGCAGTTGCATTTTTCCGTGAAATCGGTGAGTATGCGGCACGGCACAGGACGGTTGTGAGCATGGAGGCCAACCCGGCCATTTACGGCACAAACTTTATCAATAGAACAGAAGAGGCAGTTAAACTGGTTCAAGATGTGAACTGTAACGGGTTCAGGCTTAATCTGGATTTCGGCACCATTCTGGAAAACGGTGAGGATGTGAAATCAGTTGATTCAATTTTAGAATTGGTAAATCACGTCCATATCAGCGAGCCGCATCTGGTATTGATTCGGAAAAGGAAGGAACATCAAGTTTTGGCTGAGATATTGAAACGGAAGAAATATGAAAGATTCATATCCATAGAAATGAAAAAGAATGAACAGATTAATCTTGATAAAATTGAAGAAATCTTATATTACATTGCGGATGTGTTCGGGGGGAATTAAGCTTGCAAGTGCAGGTGCCGGATTTTGAAATTCAAGAATTTGCTCCTAAAAGAACGAAATATTGTCTGTGTATTCCTATTATCAATGAGGGAGATAAAATCCTGCGGCAACTGGAAAGGATAAAGCGATTCAACCTCAATCAGTTAACTGATGTAATTCTATGTGACGGAGGATCAACAGACGGTTCAACTGAGTGCGGAATATTGAAGCAAGTGGGTGTGAATACTCTTTTGGTAAAAAAAGGTCCCGGGAAGTTGAGCGCCCAGTTGCGAATGGGTTATTATTGGGCATTGAAAAGGGGCTATGAAGGAATTGTTACAATTGACGGCAACGATAAAGACAGCGTGGAATCGATACCTTTATTTGTTCAAGCCCTCAATGAGGGGTATGACATGGTCCAGGGTTCCCGCTATATGGAAGGAGGACAGGCAATCAATACTCCGTGGCTGCGTCACGTTGCAGTGAAAATGTTTCATATTCCCATCATATCTCTTGCGGCTGGATTCAGGTATACAGATACGACAAACGGATTTCGCGGATACTCCCGGAGGTATCTTATGCATGAAGATGTGCAGCCCTTCCGCAATATTTTCAATACTTATGAGCTGCTGGCATATTTGTCGGTAAAAGCGCCTAGACTCGGCTTGAAAACAAAAGAAGTTCCTGTTACGAGAAAATATCCGGGTAAAGGGGGAATACCCACAAAGATCGGCTTTTTAAGCGGCAACTGTGATTTGTTGAGGATATTATTTGAAATTGTTTTGGGCAGATACAATCCAAAAAAGATAAGAGGAGATTTATTTGATTTATGACAAAATTATTATTGGGGCGGGGCTGTACGGGTTGTATGCGGCGGAATACTGCGGGAAAAAAGGTGAGAAGGTTTTAGTGCTGGAGTATGAAAAGGAGCCTTTTGCCAGAGCGACATATGCAAATCAAGCCAGGGTCCATAACGGTTACCATTATCCCCGCTCTTTTTCTACAGCGCTCAAAACCTCGCGCTATTTCAAACGGTTTAACGAGGATTATGGTTTTTGTATTCATTTTAACTTCAAGAATATTTATGCAACATCTGTCAAGTATTCCTGGACAAATGCCGAACAATTCCGCAAGTTTTGTAAAATTGCCAACATTAAGTGCGAGGATGTAACGCCAGGTATGTTTTTTAAACCTGGAATGTGTGACGGTGTATTTGATACTGAAGAATATACATATGATGTTAGAATTTTAAAGAGCCGTTTTGTTAATGAATTAGCAAAAATGAAAAATGTAGAAATCTGCTACGGTGTAAAAATCAGGAGAATTGTCACCAACAGCCGGGAAAAAATGTACGAGATCCATATAGAAAATAGGGAAACGGTTGCGACAGGATATCTGTTGAATACTACGTATGCATCGGTAAACCAGATCATATCATTACTGGAATTTGAGCCTTTCAAGATTAAATATGAATTGTGCGAACTGATTTTATGCCGGGTCGATGACCAAATTCAGAATGTGGGAATTACGGTAATGGACGGACCATTTTTTTCTCTAATACCATTTGGCAAAACCAACCTGCATTCTTTGACATCAGTAACATTTACACCACATGCCACCTCTTATAATCAGCTGCCTACCTTTGAGTGCCAGCAGCATAATGACGTGGAGTGTTCGCCACAACAGTTGGGTAACTGCAATACATGCCCGAGGAAACCGGTGTCAGCCTGGCCGTATATGTCGGTACTGGCGAAGAAATATTTGCGGGATGATATTAAGATTGAGTATGTGGATTCGCTGTTTTCGATGAAACCGATATTGCTGGCTTCCGAAATCGATGATTCACGGCCGACAGTGATCAGACAGTTTTCGATTGAGCCGACGTTTATCAGTGTGCTTTCAGGTAAGATCAATACGATGTATGATTTGGAAGAGGTACTGTAATGGAAACAATGAAACTTGATGACAGAGCCAAAAAACTAAATTTGGAGAAAAACTTTGTGTCTGCTGTAGTATATGTTAGGAATAATGAAAAAGAATTAGAACTGTTTTTTCGTGGTTTGACGGAGAAATTATATGAAAATTTTGAGGCGTTTGAAATTATTTTTATCAATGATTATTCTTCTGATAAAAGTGTAGAGATAATTAAAAGAGTTTCAAAAGTATTAGCAGGAATGACTATATCTATCGTTAATTTAAGTTATTACCACGGATTGGAAACTGCCATGGTTGCGGGTGTTGACCTTGCTATCGGCGATTTTGTCTTTGAATTTGATTCGCCAGTTGTAGATTATGATTTCAATGAGATAATGAGGGTATATTACCATTCCTTAAAGGGTTATGACATTGTCAGCACTTCACCCGAAACAAGAGGAAATTTTGCTTCAAGATGTTTTTACAGCATTTTTCGCAGGTATTCGAAAAATTATGTTCAGCTGAATACGGAGAGATTTCGAATCTTATCACGGCGTGCTATCAACCGTATTAACATTTTAAGCTCCTCAATACCGTACAGAAAAGCGGTATATTACAATTGCGGTTTGAAAACATCGACTTTATTTTATGTACCTATTCGAAAGGTAATGATAAATTTCAATGATCAGCAGTGCAGCGAGAGGTTAGAACTTGCTTTTAACTCCCTTCTGATTTTTACGAATTTGGGCGCCAGAATTGCTTTATGTATGGCGGTTTTAATGGCATTTATTTCTTTATTCATGCTGGGATATACGGTCTATGTGTATACTGTTTTTGATCGTGTGGTTGAAGGTTGGACTACGATCATGCTTTTTGTTTCCGTTTCTTTTACCGGCGTTTTTATATTGCTGGCAATCTTAATCAAGTATGTTTCCTTGATTTTATACCTTCAGCATACAAAACAAAATTATGTGTTTGAATCCATTGAGAAATTGAAACAATGACAATTTAGGAGCATTCCTGTAATCATTGAAACCGACCTTTGAAAAACGAGACGACCATCAATACAATGGTAATGTGCTGATCCCGGCAAGAAAGGCACAAAACCAGATTGAGGAGGCGCCTCTATATGAAGCGTGCACAAAACGCGAAGATTTCGCAAATCAAAGATGTAAATAACAAGAGATAGGTTGTCCAAGCACAAAGTGAAAAACTAAGAAAAACGAAGGTATTTAAAGAAAACCGAAGTCTATTAAGGGAGTTGAATTATGGCTTATAATTCAGTTTTAAAACATTTGTCGGAGAGCCCGAGGGTCTGGCTGATTACCGGAGTTGCCGGTTTTATCGGGTGCAACCTGCTGGAGCAGCTGCTTAACCTGAACCAGTACGTTGTAGGCCTGGATAATTTCTCGACGGGGTATCAGCACAATCTTGACGAGGTATTGTCGGGTGTCGGCGCCGGGCGGGCCGCGCGGTTTCATTTCGTGAAAGGGGATATTCGTGATTTTGAAACCTGCCGCACGTGTACCAAAGATGTAGACGTCGTTTTGCACCAGGCCGCGCTGGGGTCGGTGCCGCGTTCCATTGATGACCCGGTTGCCGCCAACCAAAGCAACATTGACGGCTTCCTGAACATGCTGGCGGCCGCCAGGGAGAACCGGGTCGGGCGGTTTGTATACGCGTCCTCAAGTTCTGTTTACGGTGATGATGAAAGGCTGCCGAAAGTCGAAGAAAATATCGGCAGGCCGCTGTCTCCTTATGCCTTGACCAAATATGTCAACGAGCTGTACGCGGATGTTTTCGGGCGAGTTTACGGGATTGAATGTATCGGGCTGCGGTACTTCAATGTTTTCGGGCAAAGGCAGGACCCCGGCGGCCCCTACGCGGCGGTTGTTCCAAAGTGGTTTACAGGCCTCCTGAGGGGGGAGCAGATATATATTTTTGGCGACGGTGAGACCAGCCGGGATTTTTGCTACATAGACAACGCAGTCCAGGCCAACCTGCTGGCGGCCTGTACGGGCAACAGGGCGGCTGTCGGGCGTGTCTTCAACGTTGCATGCGGCGAAAGAACCACTTTAAACCGGCTGTTCGAGCTGATCCGGGACGAGGTTGCCGGGGTAAACCCCGCCGCCGCAAACGCAACACCAGTCTACCAGGATTTCCGGCCGGGCGACATCCGTCATTCGCTGGCGGATATAAGCAAAGCGGCGGACTTGTTGGGTTACAGGCCGGCGTTCTCGCTGCGTGACGGAATACGCAAGGCGGCAGGCTGGTACGTGAAGAAGGCTGGAATTTTGCCGGAAATCCGAAAAGAGGTGCGGAGTCCGGCAAAAGAAGCCGCGGGGGAGTAATGAGCGGTTGGGTTCTGTTGACTGACGCGCAGCAGAGGAAGACGCTGGCGGCGATAAGGTCCCTGGGCAAAAAGGGGGTCGGGGTGATGGCCGGTGAGGAGACCCGCTGGGCTACCGCCCTGTTTTCCAGGTACTGCGCCAGGGGTTTTGTATACCCCAGTCCGAAAAAGAATCCAGGGGAATTTTTAAGCTGGCTCCTGGATACTCTGGAACGTTACCCCTGCGACGTCCTGTTCCCCATGGACGACAGCGTCCTCGAAGTAGTGGCCGGCAATAGAGAATTAATAGCCCGGCACTGCAAGGTTCCCATCCCTGAAAAAGAGGTATACGATCTTGCGGCGGACAAGGCCGTTTCAGTAACGCTGGCCGGGGAAGCCGGGCTAGACCGCCCGGAGACGGTTATTCCCCGTGACTTTGATGAATTGAAGCAAGGCGTTTCCCGGCTGGATTTTCCGGTTGTCGTCAAGCCCAGAAAGAGCTCCGGTTCCAGGGGCATGCAGGTTGTTTCGGAAGAAAAGGACCTCGCGGATGTTTACATGAAAGTACATAAAGAGCACCCCCGCCCGCTGGTTCAGGAGTACCTGGGCATTGGCGACAAGTACGACGTCTGCCTTCTTTTTGACCGGTCTTCAAAATTAAAGGCGTCTTTTGTGCAGAAAGAAATCAGGCACTTCCCCATCGGCCGGGGCCCCAGCACGGTTCAGGAGAGCGTGTGGCGGCCGGACCTGGTGGAAAAGGCCGCCCGCCTTTTGCAGAAGATGAAATGGTACGGCGTAGCCGAGGTCGAATTTATGGTTGACCCGAGGGACGGGAAGGAAAAGTTTATGGAAATCAACCCCAGGTTCTGGGGTTCGCTCCATATGTCGATCCTTGCGGGCGTGGACTTTCCCTGGCTTTTGTACAGGCTTGCCGTGGACGGGGATGTCGAAGAGGTTTTTACCTACACTGCAGGTCTCAAATGCCGCTGGCTGCTGCCCGGCGACATTTTGCACTTCATATTTAATAAAAAAAGGTTTTCCATGAACCCGCCGTTTTTCACCGGCAGAAAATCAGGAGTGCACGACGACATCCTGTCCCTGGAGGACCCGCTGCCCGCAGCCGGCTTTTTTCTCGCCTGCCTGCGCTATACTTTCGACCTTGAAATGTGGAAATTCATGTTCAGGCGCTGACTGCCCATGATGTGCCGTCACAGCCGCGGATGAAAATAGCTGAAAGCGGGCGTAGGGCGTAAGGCGCAGGGCGCAAAAACGAAGGCGGCGCCTTCGTCCCAGTCTGCAGACGAACCGTTCGAGACCTTGAGGCTGAAGGAAGCGAGCGATATTGCGGAGCGCCGCAAAAAGGACAAGGGGCGTTGAAACTGAAAAACGTTTTTACCGTTGACGTGGAAGACTGGTATCACGCTCACGATCTTGACCCGCATGTCAGCAGGCGGGACGGCCTGGAAGACAGGGTGGAATACGGCGTTGAAATCATTTTGGAATTGCTGTCCAGGCACAATGTGCGCGGCACGTTCTTTGTGCTCGGCTGCGTGGCCCGAAAGCACCCCGGCCTTGTTAAGCGCATAGCCGGAGCCGGGCATGAAATAGGCTCGCACGGGTTTGATCATAAAATGATAGACCGGTCGGCCAGGGAAGATTTCCGGCGCGACTTGTCGGCCTCGAAGAGTATGCTGGAGGATTTGACGGGGAAGGAAGTAAAATTATACAGGGCCCCCTCGTGGTCCGTAACGGCGGAGACCCTTTGGGTGCTGGAGGTTTTGGAAGAAGAGGGATTTGCATGTGACTCGAGCATCTACCCCTTCAAAAGCCCGCTTTACGGCGTAAGCGGGGCGCCGGTACGCCCGTTTCACCCGGTAATCGGCGGCAGGAAGCTAAAATTGAAAGAATTCCCCCCAACTATTTTAAAAATAGGAAAGCTGCGCGTGCCTTTTGCTGGAGGCCTTTATTTAAGAGCTTTGCCTGCCTGGTTCATATGCCGGGCCATGCGGAAAGTAAACAGGCAGTGCCCCGGTATGGTTTATATCCACCCCTGGGAGACAGACATGGGGCAGCCGAGGGTTAAGGCGCCTTTAATCAATAGAATGGCGCACTATACAAATCTGGAAACGACTGCGGGCAAGATTGAAGAACTCTTAAAGCGTTTTGATTTCGTCCCGCTGGGTGATTTGATAAGCGAGGGGGATTTTCCCGCGTTGCCGGTGTTGTAATTGTGATAGTGAAGAACTTTATTTCAAACCTGAAAAAAATTTTTATAAGTAGCGACGACCGCTATCATGGGGCTGTGAGCGCCGTTATTGTCGTCAATCTCTTTCTGGCGGCAACAGCCCTTTTTAAGGACGTTTTTACAGCTTCTTACCTGGGCACTTCGTCGCAGGCGGACGCTTTTTTGCTCGCTTATTTTCTTCCTGACATGGCCGGCAACAATATTCTGGCAAATGCCCTCGGTATTGCCTGCGTTCCGGTTTTTTCGAGGCTTTTGGCTTCTGGAAATTCCAGCCGCCTGGCTAAAAGCGTAACCGGTGTGATCTTGTATTTTGCGGTATTTTCTTTTCTGCTCACGGTTTTTTCTTTTTTGGCCAGAAACTTGATCATTGATAATCTGGGGCCCGGCTTGGATGCGGGAACGAGAACCCTCTGCGCCAAACTGTTTGTGGTAATGCTGCCGATTCTGGCGGCTTATCCCGTTATTGCCACGGGCTCGGCCGTTATGCAGGTATATGGCAGATTTGTCATACCCGCAGCGGCCCCTGTGGTTTTCAACCTTTTCTTTTTGGGCGGGCTGCTTTACTGTTCCCTTTTGGCAAAACCCCTTCACACAGGTGTTTATGTGATTTCAGTTTCAATTTTGGCCGGGGTGACGGCAATGCTCGCATTAATCTGGGGTTCTATAAGAAGAAATCGCATCAGGGTGCTGGTGCGGCCGAAAATGTCCGAGTTTCTCAGGCCTTGGCAGGATGTAAAAGACATTTTTGAAATATTTTTCCCCTATACACTGATTTTAATGTCTTCGCAGCTTGTATTCATTGTCGAGAGGTACCTGGCGTCCAACCTGGGGGTGGGGACCATAGCCGGGTTGAATTACGCGTTCAGGCTGGCGCAGTTTCCTTTGTGGGTATTTGTCTCAGCGGTGAGTGTTGTCGTTTTTCCCTTAATGTCAAGGGCTGCGGGGACGGGCCGGGCCGGGGAATTAAAGGACACCATCGGCAGGTCCTTGCGTTTGGTCCTGATCATAACTGTTCCGCTGACCATTTGCCTTTTTGGGCTGCGTGTGCCTGTTGTGTCGATCCTTCTCCAAAGGGGATCTTTCGAAGCGGATTCTGTTCAGATCACTGCCGGAATACTGGCCGGCTATGCCCTTACCGTGGTATCGCAGGGTTTTTCAGTCATCTGTATCAGGGCTTTGCTTGCCTTTGACCGGGTGCTGGCTGCTTTGTCGGCCGTTTTGTTCTCGTCCGGACTCAATATCGTTTTTGATTTTTATCTGGTAAACGTGGTGGGGCCGGCCGGCCTGGGCTACGGTGCGGCTGCGGGGGCACTGGTCAACGCCGCTGTTCTTGGGTTCCTTCTGAACAGGACCCTGGAGTTGGATTTAAACAAGCGTTTCGGCGGTTTTGTAAAAATAGCGGCGGCCAATGTGCCGGTTTTGCTGGTCGTGTGGCTGTTTTACAAGCTTTGGTGCTTTATCGGGCCTGACGGCGGATTCGCTGGCAGGGCCGGTTATGCCGCAAGTGTGGTTATGGTGGGGACGCCCCTTTACCTGGCGTCTTTGAGGCTTATGAAAATCGGGGTGACGGATGCCTCCAATAACGTTTGAGATGGGTGAAGCAAACATGCCGAAGGCTGACTGCCTGGTCATAATTCCCGCATATAACGAAGAAGAGAACATAGGGAAAGTGCTGAAAGATATCCGCAGCCTGAATATCGCGCTGGACATTGTTGTTGTCAATGACGGCTCAACGGACAATACGCGGCATGTGGTGAGAGAGGCCGGCGAGAAGGCAATTAATCTTCCGTATAACCTCGGTTACGGCGCGGCGCTTCAAACAGGTTTCAAGTACGCGGCTTTGAAGGGCTATGAATATGTTGTCCAGTTTGACGCCGACGGGCAGCACGACCCGGGAGACGTATTAAATATACTTCATTTGCTGCGGGCGGGCGGCTGCGATATCGTAATCGGATCGCGGTTTTTGGGGAAAGGTTCTTTTAAAGCCGGTGTTTTGAAAAGAATAGCCATATCCGTATTCAGATTTATAATAAGAGCAGCCACGGGGGTAAAAATTACGGATCCCACGTCAGGCCTGCAGGGTTTGTCAAAACGCGCGTATAATTATTATGCTGTTACGGGCAACTATCCCGAAGATTTTCCGGATGCGGACACCTTGATAAACATGATCCTGTCAAATTACCGGGTCAGGGAAATTCCCGCCGATGTAAAGGACAGATATTCAGGAAAGAGCATGCATACGGGTTATAAGACAATTTTTTATTTTTTTAAAATGCTGGTCAGCATACTGGTTGTCTTGCTGAGGAAAAAAACTAAAGCGGAGTGCTCCTAAAATGGGCAGTGTATTGAGGGTTTTCATACTGGTGCTCGGAGTTGTCTTTGCTATTGGGGTTGTTTTCCTGCTGGTGAGGAGGAGGATCAATGAAAGGAATTCCCTGCCCTGGCTGGCAGGCGCCCTGGCGGTCCTGGTATTTTCCGCGGCGCCGGAACTCCTTGATTTTTTAGCCCGTGTCGCGGGTGTGGATTATCCGCCCGCCCTGCTTTTTCTGCTTTCAACTTTAATCATTCTTTTTATATTGCTGCACCAGTCGATTCAGATTTCGGTTTTACAGGATAAATGCCGGGAACTGGCGCAGCTTCTGGCTGTAATCAGTGCGCCGGACGAAAACGGTATGCAGCCTGGAAAGGGAGATCGCGGCCACCTGTGAAACGGAGGAGGGTGCAATCAGGCGGGAATATGATGTCCGGTCAAATTAAACTGTGGCTTGATAAATCTTTGAACTTTTTTTACTACATTACGCTGTACTTTGATTTGGTATATATAATTCTGTTTTTGTTCGCGCTGCTGGTATATTTTGTATTTTCGGCTGTCCGTCAAAATAAAAAGTACAACTTGTTGAAGATTCAATCTGAGATGATAAACAATGTTCTTGCAAATTTTCAGCCGGCAAAAGGGCTGGAAAAAAATCTGTCAAATTTCTTAAGCCTGGTTGTGCCTCTTGTTAAAGCAGACGGCTATTATTTTTACCTTTATGACCAGAAAAGCGGCAATTACCTGCTGAAGGCGGTAAGCAGCGTAAACGACGGCGACGGCCTGATAGCTCCGGACTACAGCGGTCTTGTTCCGTACCGGAAGGGAAAATACACCCCCCCGCTGGGCATTCCCGCAGACCGCCGGCCTGAAAAAATTTCCATTGTAAAAGACGGCGATGTGCCGTTTTTAGAAATACCGGCCGGGGGAGAAACAGGGCTGATCAGGGTCGGACCCGTCCGCACCGTTTCAAGAAGAACCGTGCAACTTTTGCGGTACCTTTCCGAAAAACTGCAGCCCGCTCTGGAGATAGTGCTTGAAGTTGAAAAAATGAAGAGTCAGGTGGAATCAGTTTCCGCCTCCAGTCAGGCCATACGCTCCCTGACCAGATCCATTTTTGATCTTGACGGTTCCCTTTCTACCATAATGGGTTTAAGTATTAAAATTGTGGACGCGGCGGGCGGCTGCTTTTTGTTTAGAAGCAAAAAAGGGATGGAAGTGGCGGTGGCGTCCGGCCTGGAGAGGGAAACAAAAAATCTTTTCCTCAGCGATCAGGAAACCCAGCTTTTCCTGCATAAACTGGCGGAAAACGGCAATTTTACCGTTTTAACAGGGGAAAGCAAGGATTTCTATAACATCCCCCCTTATCTTGCGGCCGCCGGGATGGAAATGATACTTCTTCAGAAAGTGTCGGGAAGGACAATTGACGGAACCGCGGTATTATGGCATAACAGGTCGGGCGTGGTAGAGCCGCACAGGATTTCCGCCCTCCAGATGCTGATCAGAAGAATGGGGGACGCTCTGGACAGGCAGTTGAAGTTTAAGGAATTGTCCGCTTCCTACCTCGATATACTGAAGATGCTTGTATCAACGGTCGATAACATCGATTCACATACGGTCGGGCACTCGGAACTGATCTCCAATTACGCGGGTATTATCGCCAGGGAAATGGGGC
This sequence comes from Bacillota bacterium, assembly GCA_035369845.1. Classification (GTDB taxonomy): domain Bacteria; phylum Bacillota; class Desulfotomaculia; order Desulfotomaculales; family Pelotomaculaceae; genus DAOOVD01. The sequence goes on from DAOOVD010000009.1 coordinate 23,043, forward strand.
TGGGCGACAGGGACGTCAAGGAAATAATGCTGGCGGGATACCTGCATGACGTGGGCATGCTGGGACTTTCCGGCGACATACTGTTTAAAACGGAAGTGTACACGGATCTGGAATTTGAAACCATGAAACTGCATGCGGAGGTGGGAGCCTCGATAATAGAGTCCACCATTTCGAACAGTAGAATTGCCTCCTATATCAGGCACCATCATGAGCGTTGGGACGGGTTCGGTTATCCGTTGGGCCTGAAGGGGGAGAACATTCCCCTCGGCGCAAGGATTCTCGCGGCGGCTGACATGTTTAACGCCAAACTTACCGGGCGGAAGTACAGGGAGCCTGCAACCTTTGAAAGGGCTGTTTATGACTTGAGCGCAGTATCGGGAACGCAGCTCGATCCGAGAACAGTTGAATTGCTGATCGGCTGGTTCAGAAAAAAACAGGCAAACCCGGCAAGACGCGGCCGTTCTCTCGGGGCGTGCCATGAAATGAGATGCTGCCCGGCGAATATATCAAAGCACTGCCCGGCGTTTAAAAGGACGGATGTCAACTGTTGGGAAGTAGAAGGAACCAATTGTGCGGCGCATGGAAATATTTGCGCTTCGTGCCTGGTGTATACGGAATTTGTCTACAGGACCGGGAAAACCGTTTCCTTTAAGAGCGGGGCATAGTGGAAGTGAACAGGCTGAGCAGGTTTAACGCTGCAAAAAATTTTGCCCTTTATTACGGCGCCGGAAGGGAAGAGGAACTGGCCCGTTTCGATATTGCCGTCGTGGAGCCGGGGGGACAGAGCCCGGCCTCCGTCCGCCGGATGCAGGCCGCGGGTTCCCTGGTTCTCGGCTACCTGAGCGTGCTGGAGATAAACCCTTCGATGCAGGAATTTAGGTTGCTGGACGGCAGCGATTTTTTAAGTGCGGAAGGGCGGCCTCTTATGAACCGTGATTACGGGAATTACCTGGCGGACCTCCGTTCGAAACGCTGGAGCGGGCTGCTGCTGCACAAGGCCGGGCACATATTGCACAGCCTGGGATATGACGGTTTGTTCCTGGATACGATAGGCGGCGTGGAGTCAGGCGATCTCCCGGTCTCCTTGCGGGACTCGCTCTTGATAGCCGCAGCGGACATTGTGCGCAAAATGAGGGCCTTATTCCCCGGGCATATCATAGTGCAGAACTGGGGGCTGGAAAAGCTTTGCTTTTTGACGTCGGGATATCTGAACGGCATTTGCTGGGAGAATCCAGATTTTGAAGGCCCGGCGGGTTTGCTGCGGGCTGAAACTGCAGTTGAAAACCTGGTGAAATTAAAGGATAAGTGCGATTTAAAAATTTTTATGCTCATTGAAGAAAAGAAGGAAGGCGCCGGTGACGCGGCAGCCGAAAGAAATTTCCGGATGGCTCGGGAGATTGCGGAACGAAACGGGTTTCTCCTTTACAGGGCCCCCTGCAAATACGTAGGCGATGTTAACCCGCCGGTGGAGTTTAACCTTTAAGGCAAATAAAAAAATTGTCGGGCCGTGGACGATAAAGAAACCGAAAAAAATCAAAATACACTCAAATTTGTTTATTTTTGACCGTGCAATCACTTCTTATTTTTTTTTCTTTTATTTAATAGGTATCTTGCATTGTTGCTCTATCGGATGTAAAATTGAGGTGTCAGCAATTTTTCTTCAAGCGTATTTTTACGGCGTTAACGGAGAACGCTATCCAAGACGACCTTTTAAACTCAGCAGGGTCGTTCTTGCTTTAAGGGGCGGTGATAATTTGATGGACAACGGCGAGCCGCGAAGTGGGGAAACCGGCAGAGAAGCAAAAAGCTGAGGCGCCCCCGGTTGTGATTAAGATCCTTATGCCGGGGGGGCGAAGGAGGGTCTTAATGATGACCGAAGTAACCGTACTGGGCGAATTCTTCATCAGTTCCATTCTTGGCAAAAAAATCTACGACGCGTCCGGCAGGAGGGTCGGAACAGTCAGGGACCTTGCCGTCCGGTGGGATGCCGTATGTCCCCGGGTTACCGGCATAAAGTACGCCAAGGACGTTCACCGGCTCATATCCATTTCCGAGATCAGGGAGATTGAAAAGAAAGGCTTGAAATTGAAGGAAGAATTTCAAAGGACCAGGTTCGGCACCCTGCAGGAAGACGAGATACTGGTGGGCAAGTGGCTTCTGGACAAGCAAATTGTCGACATGAAGGGCTCCAAGCTGGTCAGGGTGAACGACATCAAGCTGTCCTGGGTAAAGCACAAGGACTCTTACGAAATTATGCTTTTGGCCGTTGACGTGGGTGTGCGGGGCCTGCTCAGGAGAATTTTCGGCTATGACCCCAAATCGGAAAGGCTGCCGCTCAACCTCGTGGGATGGCAGTACCTTGAGCCGATCCGGGCGCGGACGGCAAATTTGCAGCTTTCCGAGGCCAGGGACAAGTTCAGCAAGCTTCACCCGGCCGACATCGCCGACATAATAGAAGAGCTCGACCATTACGAGAGGCCGGAATTTATCAGCACCCTCGACGACCAGACCGCTGCCGAGGCCTTGGGCGAGGTGGACCTCGAGACGCAGGTTAATATTATCGAACACCTCGACAGCGAGCGCGCCTCCAGAATCCTCGAAGAGATGGCTCCCGACGAGGCCGCGGATCTCCTGGGAGAGCTGACTCAGGAGAAATCGGACGAACTTCTGAACCTGATGGAGCCCGGGGAGGCGGAGGACGTCCGGGAGCTCATGGAATATCCGGAAGGCACCGCCGGCGCCCTGATGACCACGGAGTACGTCTCCTTCCCTTACAACCTCACCGCCCAGGAGGCGATCGACAGACTGCGGGAGCTCGCCCCCGCCGCGGAGACGATCTACTATCTTTACGTCCAGGACGAGAACAAAAGGCTGCTCGGCGTGGTGTCGCTGCGCGAGTTGATCATCGCCAGGCCCGGCGCCGCCCTGGGGGAGATCATGCAGGACAGGGTTATTACCGTTTTGCCGCATGACGATTACAGGGACGTTCTGGAGACGATTTCCAAGTACGATATCATAGCCGTGCCGGTTGTGGACCAGGGCAACCGCATCCTCGGCATTATTACCGTGGACGACGTTCTCAACACCATCCTGCCCGACCGCAAGAGCCTGGAGAGTTTTTCCTATTTCATGATGCGCAAGGCCTTCCGGGGGAGGTAGGGGCGCATGAAAAAGCACGGGCTGGTTCGCAACGCGCTGGTGTTCCTGTCTGTCCTGGGTCCCGGCATTATAACGGCAAATGTGGATAACGACGCGGGCGGCATCACCACGTACTCCGTCGCCGGCTCGGCTTTCGGCTACAAGATGCTGTGGGTTTTCCTCCCCATGGCGGCGGCCCTTTTCGTGGTCCAGGAAATGGGTGTGCGGATGGGGGCGGTGACCGGCAAGGGACTTGCCGACCTGATCCGAGAAAAGTACGGTGTCCGCCTTATTCTGTTCGCCATGCTCGGGCTGGTACTTTCCGCCATGGGCAACACCGTGGCCGAGTTCGCCGGCGTGGCCGCCAGTTTGGAAATATTCCACATTAACAGGTACGTATCCGTTCCGCTTTCCGCCCTGGCGGTGTGGGGTCTCGTCGTCAAGGGATCGTACCAGCGGGTGGAAAAAATATTCCTGGCCGCCTCCGCCCTGTATTTTTCCTACATCATATCCGGCGTGCTGGCCGGACCGCCCTGGGGCACCGTTCTCAATGAGACGGTAACACCCCACTTTGAGTTCGACAGCCGTTACTTTGCCATGCTGATCGGTCTGGTGGGGACAACCATCGCTCCCTGGATGCAGTTTTACATTCAGTCGGCCGTGGTGGAAAAGGGGATTACGGTCAGAGAGTACAAGCTGTCCCGCCTCGACGTCATTGTCGGCGTGATCATGGTCAACGTGGTGGCCATGTTCATCGTGGTGGCCTGCGCGGCCACGCTTCATAAAAACGGGATTGAAATAGAAACGGCAAAAGACGCCGCCAGCGCCCTGGCTCCCCTGGCCGGCCACTGGGCGTCGGAGCTTTTTGCTTTCGGCCTGTTCAACGCGTCCCTGTTTGCGGCTTCCATTTTGCCGCTGTCCACGGCTTATCTGATTTGCGAAGCCTTCGGCTTTGAGGCGGGAGTCGACAAGACCTGGGGGGAGGCTCCGGTGTTTTACCGGCTGTACACTTTTTTGGTGGCCGCCGGCGCCGGGATTATCCTGATCCCCGGGATCCCCCTGATACCCATAATGCTCTGGTCCCAGGTCATTAACGGGGCGCTCCTTCCGCTTGTGCTGGTGTTCATGCTGAAACTGATCAACGACCGCGACCTCATGGGGGATCACGTGAATTCCGGGATATTCAATTTCATAGCCTGGACGGTCACCGCGGTGATGATCGTTCTAACCGTCCTGCTGGCAGGCTCGGCTTTCGTTTCGTAAATCGTGCGGCAGGCTCCCTGCCGCACTTTTGTACCGCTTTCTGTCACAAATCTGTAACAAAATATTCAACCTTTTTCTGTCGAACTTTAATTTTATTTTCAGTGATGATATTTTATAATTATTATGATTATGAGATGGGGGGAGATCCAGTATGTCCAAATTTTACCGTTCACCGTCGGCCAAAATCATAGGGGCTTTTCTGGCAGGCATGCTGGTAGTCGCGGCAATATTTTTTGCCGGCGGTCCCAACTGGCGGCCTCATTTTACCTGGGCGGAAAACGCCGGCGAGGCGTCGGCCCAAACCGTCCCTCTTCCGGGAATCGGCCCGGACACCATTCCGGACATCGTTTCGAAGGTCGGCCCTGCCGTGGTCAGAATTAACACGACCGTGCAAAGCAGCGGAAGAAGCCGCTTCGATCCTTTTTTCAACGACCCGTTTTTCAGGCAGTTTTTCGGCGACCAGTTCAGGGTTCCCTCGGTGCCTGAAACCAGCCACGGGCTGGGCTCCGGATTTATCGTGTCCGCGGACGGGTACATTTTGACTAACGAGCACGTTATCGCCGGCGCCGACCAAATCGAGGTCACTGTGGCGGGACACGACCAACCGTACCCGGCCAGGAAAGTCGGGTCCGACTACGAGCTTGACCTGGCGGTTTTGAAGATTGACGCTGCCGGCCTTCCCACCATTCCGCTCGGCAATTCCGATAACGTGAGGGTGGGAGACTGGGTGATCGCCATCGGCAATCCCTACGGTCTCGACCACACCGTCACCGTGGGCGTGATCAGCGCCAAAGGCCGCCCGATAACCGTGGAGGACCGGAGCTACAGGAACCTGCTCCAGACGGACGCGTCCATCAACCCCGGCAACAGCGGCGGCCCGCTGCTCAACCTGGCCGGCGAAGTGGTGGGAATAAACACCGCCATCAACGCCCAGGCGCAGGGCATAGGGTTTGCCATACCCAGCAGTACGGTCAAGTCGGTTTTTAACGATCTGGTGAGCAAAGGAGGGGTTTCCCACCCGTGGCTGGGCGTCTATCTTCAGCAGGTGACCGCTGAAGCGGCCCGCTATTACCGGCTGGGCGACCGGAAAGGCGCCCTGGTGTCCTCGGTGGTGGAGGGAAGTCCGGCTGAAAAGGCGGGGCTGCAGCGCGGAGACGTGATAACCGGTTATAACGGCAGCGATATCGCAAACCCCGACGCGCTGGTCGACCAGGTGTCCGCCACCGGCGTGGGCAGCCAGGTCGAAATCAAATTCGTCAGGGGCGGCGTTGTCATGTCGACGGTTGCCACCATTGAAGCGAAAGAATAAGTATTTTGAGGTGTTGGGTGTCGCGGGTTCTGCAGGTCAGAACCCGCTTTCTTTGATAAATTCCTCCAGCTTTCTCAGGTCGGATTCGGTTATCCTCACGTTTGCCCGGGGCGCGGAGCCGAGCAGCAGGCGGCCTTCGATCAGCCTGAGTCTTTCTGTTTCCTTTTGCAGGTTCCCCATGTTCCCCTTTCTCTGATGATACTTGATCAATTCAAGGCACTGGCTCCTGTCGAAGATCAGCGGCGGCAGGTTTCCCACGGGGTCGTCGGCCTCCGCGTCCCAAACGGACCTGTACCTGTGTATCAGCCCGGTTTCCTCGGCCAGGCGCGCGGCGGCCCGGCATAAAGCTTCCCCGCCGGCGCTTTCGTCGTACTCGCCCGCCAGAATCTCCATTACCACCGCCACCGGGACGTGTCCTTCCACAGGCTGACGCTCCTTTGCCGGCCCTGTTGTGAAGCGGTGCTCACAATCCGTCGCCGCCGGGCCGGGCTCTTCGAACCGCCGCTCCTTCACCCCGGACGGATTCAAACCGGCTTCTCTCGATTTTCTGTAGGCGTTTCTCCGCCTGGTCGACATCAATCATCGCCCCCTTTATTTTTTTTCTGAACATAAAATAGCACCTGCATGGACCCAACGCAAGGCGCATAAAAAGCATTTTGTTTGAAAATCGAATCGGCCATCAATCAAAATCCGGACTGAATGCGACAATGTCCCGGCCCGGGGACCTGTGACCTGATATTGATGTTGCGCCGGCATGATCATGCCGGCCGTAATCGCGCGTTTTGCGGCCGCCCGGCCGGGCCGCCGCAAGTTCCCGGCGTTTTTGTATCACCCGCCGGTTATAGCCGGATGTTGGCGTGGAAAATAGTATATCACAATTTAGGAAAATATGTTAGCGTATACAGTATCATGTATATTATAATTAAGAATACACAAAAAATTTCAAAAATAATTACACTTTGTTTATACATTTTTTAATCCAATGTGTTATAATCAAATATGACAATTTTATCTTGTTTTTCAAGTTTCATATTTAAAAAAGATCATGAAACCAATGTTTGGCGGGATGGTAGTGTGTTTTGCTCCGCAAATTAAAAACAGGAGGTTTTTTTGTTTAAAAGGAAGCAATTAATGACAAAAAAGATATAAATGATCAAAAAAGATTAAAAAGAATTATATTTAACAACAGTTCCTTTAATACGTTTCAACGGGTTTATCTTTTTTTACTTGTTTGTTTCGGGGGAGGTGTTTGCAGGGAGGCAGGAAATTTTTCACCGAAGATTTTTTAAAGTAAGGAGGTTTTTGCGTGAAAAAATTTAAATGGCAGTTGTTGTCCGCTGCTGTCATAATCATCAGTATCGCACTCATCGTAAGCGGTTGCGGCGGACAGAGCTCATCCAAGGACGTTATCAAGGTGGGGGTCATCTTGCCGCTGACCGGCAGTGAAGCCATGTTCGGCGAAATGGAAAAGAACTCCTTTGAAATGGCTTTGGAAGAGTTGAAGGCGGCGGGCAAGGCCACCATCGGCGGCAAGGAGATCAAGCTTTTGTTTGAAGATGACCAGGGCAAGCAGGACGTGGCTAAATCCGCAACCGAAAAGCTGGTCAACCAGGACAGGGTGGCCATGCTCAGCGGCGGATACAGCAGCGCCTGCACCAACGTGATTGCCGGGACGGCTCAGTCGCTCAACACTCCTTTCCTGATTGTGACCGGTTCTTCCGACACCATAACGAAGCAGGGCTGGCAGTATGTGTTCAGGGGAACCGCCGCTCCCGCCAGCAAGTACACGGGCGCGTTGTGGGACATGCTTGAAAAAGTAGTCAAACCCAAGAGCGTGGCTTTGATTTACGAAAACACCGATTTCGGCTCTTCTTCGGCGAAAGGCTTCAGGGAAGACTGCCAGAAGCGGAACATCAACATTGTTTTTGACCAGGCTTACGAGCACGGCGCAATCGACTTCAAGCCGATGCTGGCGAACATGAGGAACGCCAATCCGGACATGATCTTCGCAGTGTCCTACGTCATGGATGCGGCCATGATAGTCAAGCAGATGAAAGAGCTTGACTTCAACACCGACCTGTTTGTGGGCGGCGGCGCCGGCTATACCATGCCCGAATTCAAGGACAACGCCGGCGCGGCGTCGGAGTATATCGCCTCCACAACCCTGTGGGTGCCCAATGTGGCCTGGCCCGGCGCCGGCGATTACTTCAACAAGTACAAGCAGAAGTACGGCAAGGAGCCCGATTATCACGGCGCCCAGGCGTACGCCACCATGTATATTATTGCCGACGCGCTGAGCAGGGCGAAGGAGATAAGCGCCGCGGGTATTCAGAAGGCCCTGAAGGAAACTGACTTGATGACGGTAATGGGACCGATCAAGTTTGAAGACTGGGAGGGCTATACCAATCAGTGCAGGCCCAACACTTACGTGGTCCAGTGGCAGAAAGGCAAAATGGAGGTCATCTGGCCGGAGAACGTAAAGTCAGCCAGTTACGTCTTCCCGGTACCCAAGTGGAGGGAAAGGTAGTTAACTTAAATAACCGTTCCCGGAGGGCGGATAGAGGATAGAATCCTCCGGATTGGAAAGCCTGCCGTGACTGAATTAATCGATTGGATTATTGGTGCGGACGTAATGTCCGCACCAGCTATAATCAGCCCGGTATGGGATAATTCGCCAGGGCAGGTGTTTTGGAGCATAGCCGCCGCATTTGTTCTTTCTTGCAATAATCGGGGAGGTAAGTTAGATGGAGTTGTTTGGCCAGACAGTAATATGCGGAATCCTGCTTGGCGGGATGTACGCTCTGATAGCGATAGGGATGACCCTGATCATGGGCGTTATGAACATCATCAACCTTGCTCACGGCGCCCTGGTGATGGTGGGGATGTATGTTACTTACATCTGTTTTACCCAGTTCGGCATTGATCCCTATGTCGGCATGTTTATCTCCATGCCCATACTGTTCTTTATCGGGTGCCTTATCCAGAAGTACATGATTAACCGGTTGGTTGAGGTCGATTCCATACTTCCGGAGAATCAGGTTCTGCTCACCGTGGGAATAATGCTGGTCTTGACCGAGGTGATGAGGCTTATCTTCAAGTCGGACTACCGCTCGGTGGCGACGGGATATTCCTCCAAGACGGTCTTTTTGGGCGACATGTCCATCAGTGTGCCAATGCTGATCGGATTTTTTATTGCCATGATTTTTACTTATCTTCTCCATCTTTTTTTGACAAAGACCGACATCGGCAGGTCGATCAGGGCGACCGCCCAGGATCGGGACGCTGCCGTTTACATGGGCGTCAATTCTTCCAAGATTACCATGATAACGTTCGGCATCGGTTCGGCCCTGGCCGCCGCCGGCGGGTCCCTGCTTCTCCCGCTGTTTTACCTGTGGCCGGATATCGGGCACTTTTTTACGGCTAAATCCTTTATCATTACCATCCTCGGCGGTCTGGGCAGCACGATGGGAGCTGCCATTGGCGGGTTGGCCCTCGGCATTGCCGAGTCCCTCGGGGCGACCTATATTTCCATGGGTTACAAAGACGTCGTGGGGCTGGTCATATTCCTGCTGGTTTTGCTGTTCCTGCCGGGCGGTTTCCGGAGTCTAGCCAAGAGGTGATGGAAGATGAAAAACGTAAACCTGTTTTTAAAAATAATTGTACTTATACTTGCCTTTTTAGTTCCGTTGTTTGTCAAGGCTCCTTATCAGCTCCACATGCTGATTCTGATCATGATCTGGGCGGTAATGGGCACGGCCTGGAACCTCCTCGGAGGGTACACCGGCCAGGTATCCTTCGGTCACGCGGCGTTCTTCGGCCTGGGGGCTTATGCCGCCGGCCTGCTCAAGTTTCACCTGGGAATCACCCCGTGGTGGGGTATGCTCCTGGGCCCGGTGGTGGCCGCCCTGGTAGCCCTGCCGATCGGGCTGATCTGTTTCCGCCTGAGGGGACCTTATTTCGCCCTGGCCATGCTTGCGCTCGGCGAAATTTTCAGGCTGGTGTTCCTCAACAGCGTGTCCTTCACAAACGGCGCCAAGGGAATATTGATCATGCCGGAAATTACCGGAAAAGTCTTTTACTATTACCTGGGACTCGGCATGGTCCTGATTACCGTGCTTGCGACCTACCTGATTGTCCATTCCAAAATCGGCTACTACCTGGTGTCGATAAGGGAGGACCAGGACGCCGCAACTTCCCTGGGCATTCCGACCACGAAATACAAGATATACTCGCTGCTGCCCAGCGCGTTTTTCACCGGCCTGGCGGGCGCGTTCTACACCAATTACGTGGCTTTCATCGATCCGAACATCGTATTCAACCTGTCCAACGTTTCGGTAATGGTCATCCTTGTGGTCATGCTCGGGGGCGTAGCAACGACCTGGGGGCCGACCGTCGGCGCGGGGCTGTATATAGTTCTGGGCGAGGTGTTCCGGACCACGCTGGGCTCGGCGAACGTGCTGGTTTTCGGCGTGCTGGTCTGTCTGATCATCATGTTTTTGCCCAACGGCATAGTCGGCGAGATCAACATACTCAAAAGGATTTCGGATCGCAAAAAAGCAAGCCTTCCGGCGGGGGGTGCATAATGCATGAGTTATTTTGAGGCGAACAACATCACGAAAAAGTTCGGCGGGTTGACGGCTGTGGCCAACCTCAGCTTTACCGTTGAAAAGGGCGAGATTTTCGGCATTATCGGGCCGAACGGTTCGGGTAAAACGACCGTATTCAACCTGATCAGCCGTTTCTACCCCCTTTCTTCGGGCGAGATTTACTTCAAAGGGAAAAGGATAGACAATCTGCCGGCCCACCAAATTTGCGAGCTCGGCATAGGCAGGACGTTTCAGGTGGTAAAACCCTTAAGACGGATGAGCGTAACCGAAAACATCATGGCAGGTGCGTTTTTGCGCACAAGCAGCGTCAGCAAGGCAAGGAGCAAAGCGGAGGAGATAATAGAATTTTGCGGGCTCGGCAGGTACAGGGACCGCGAGGCCAAGAGCCTGCCGATCCCCCTGAGAAAAAGGCTGGAGATCGCCAGGTCCCTTGCCACCGACCCGGAGCTGATCATGCTGGACGAGACCTGCGCGGGACTCAATCCCAAGGAATCGGAGGCTGCCATAGAATTGATCAGGCGGATACGGGATACCGGTATCACGATCATCATCGTGGAGCACATTATGAAAGTTATGATGGGAATATCCGACCGGATCCTGGCGATTAACTTCGGCAGGGAGATAGCAATGGGAAAACCTCGGGAAGTGGCGGCACATCCCGAGGTAATTAAAGCATATTTGGGTGAAGCTTATGCTTAAAGTACGGAACGCGGACGTCGCATACAGGGATATTCAGGTTTTGTGGGACATAACATTCGAGGTCAAACAGGGAGAGCTGGTGGTGCTTCTGGGGGCCAACGGCTCGGGAAAAACCACGATACTGAACGCAATCTCCGGACTGCTGCCCGTGAAAAAGGGCGCCATCGAATTTCTCGGAAAAGATATTACCAAGCTGCCCGGTCATAAAATCGCGGAGCTGGGCATTGTCCACGTGCCCGAGGGCAGGAGGCTTTTCCCGGAAATGACCGTCAAGGAAAATCTGGAAATGGGATCTCTCTTTCCTGAGGCAAAGGCAAAGAGAAAAGAGACCATGAAGAAGGTTTTCGAGCTTTTTCCCATCCTCGAGGAGAGGCAGAACCAGGAGGCCGGCACGCTGAGTGGCGGCCAGCAGCAGATGCTCGCCCTGGGGCGGGGGCTGATGGGGCTGCCCAGGCTGATGATCCTGGACGAACCTTCTCTCGGTCTTGCTCCGGTGCTTGTAAAACAAATTTTCGAGAAGGTCAAGGATATCAACGAAGAAGGCACCACTGTCCTGCTGGTGGAACAGAATGTGGTCCAGACCCTGCACCTGTGCCACCGGGCCTACGTGCTCGAAAACGGCAGGATTGCCCTGCAGGGCACCGGGGAAGAACTGCTCGACAACGCGCACATCAAAGAAGCGTACCTGGGAATATAGGATCAAAAACCGCAGAATGTTGACAAACTGCCAGGGGCCTTGAGGTTGAGAGCGAGCGGTATTGCCCGGCACTCAGTGAAAATACCTTGGTTTCCGTCCGTCAATCCCTTAGAGCACATTGCCTTTCGGCAAAGCATCATTAAATCTGAGTGCCGGGTAAGTGAACCGGGCGAAGTGAGGATGCGGTATTGGATGAGGGGGGACAGCGGTTGGGTGACACACCTCCCCCGGAGTCAATGCCCCCAATTTGTGTCCGCGAAAGTCTGAACCGGGCCGGGACGCCGAGTTGAAGGCGGCCTGGTTTCGCCCGAAGCAAGCAACTGGTGCTGCCGGCGCAAAAGCCATGGAGTGAGCGGTGACAAGGCGCTGTCCTGGTTCATTCGACGCGAAGCATTCGCAGCGGGCGTTTCAACCTCAAGGCGCTTTGTCAACAACCCCACCGCTTGGTTGCAGGCGGTTTTATCTTTTAAGACAGTCTCCGAATCAAAATTATGCTGATCGCTCCGGAAGGAAATAAGATAAAATAAAAGAATATATTTCGCAGCTTATAACCGGTCCGGCGAAACGCCTGGAAGGGAGACAGTCCGCGTAGCCCGCGGGGACCCGGAAAAATTTAAGTTTTTGAAAAAAGGTGTTTATTTGGAACTGGCGGCAATCTTTGCTACAGCTTTTGTTTTGGGTTTTTCGGGGGCGATGATGCCCGGCCCGCTGCTGACGGTCACCGTGGCGGAAAGCGTCAAACGAGGCTTTGCAGCAGGGCCGCTCGTCGTTCTGGGTCACGCTGTCCTTGAACTTTCCCTCGTTGTCGCTCTGGCCGGCGGGCTTTCCGTTATTATAACCGGGGCCGCGGTGTCCCGGACGATTGCCGTGCTCGGCGGACTTTTTTTGATTTACCTGGGCTGCGGCATGGCCGGGGACGCTTTGAAGGGAAAGGTATCCCTCGAAGCGGTCCGCTCCGCCGGGGGCGGCCGGGCTCCTGCCGTTGACGGCGCCGCCGGTGCGGCGGCGGGCGAAAGAAGGATGCACCCGGTTGCCGCCGGTGTTTTGACCAGTGTTTCCAACCCGTACTGGACCCTCTGGTGGGCCACCATCGGCCTCGGTTATATCACAATGTCCCTGCGCAGCGGCTACGCCGGGCTCGCCTCTTTTTTCACCGGCCATATTCTGGCCGACCTTGTCTGGTACAGCGCGGTTGCCGCGGCTGTTACGGGCGGGAAAAGAGTCCTGGGCGACCGGGTGTACAGGGGGATCGTGACCGCCTGCGGGATATTTCTGGTGGGACTGGGCGGATATTTCCTTTATTTCGGGTTGTTTACATGAAGGCTTTGGAGATCGGTAAAACTATTTCAGAACGCTGAAAGGGGGAAAAGGAGTGTCGGTGGTGTTTTGCGGAGTGGTTCCGCACCCCCCCATCGCCGTCCCGGAGGTTGGCCGCGAACAGGCGGAAAGAGTTGCGGCCACCCAGAAGGCGCTTCTCGAACTGGGCAGGCGTTTGAAGGGGAGCGGAGCGGAAACGGTGGTTATAATCTCTCCCCACGCGCCGGTTTTCCGCGAAGTTGTGGGGATCAACCTTTCGGCTGTTTTGAAGGGGGACCTGGGCAATTTCCGGGCGGGAGAAGTGAAGTTCAAACTGGGGAACGACCGGGATCTGGCCCGTGAAATCAAAAAAAAGGCAGTGGATTTGGGCCTTCCGGCAGTGGAATTGACGGAGGAGATCAGAAGGCGGTATGACATTGATCCGGACCTCGACCACGGGGTGACGGTGCCCCTGTATTTTCTCCGGAAGGCCGGCGTAAACCTGCCGCTGGTGCACGTTTCAATGATGGTGGCGCCGCCCGGGAAGCTTTACCTGTTCGGCGTAGCCGTGCGCAGGGCCGCCGAATCACTGGGCCGCAAGGTTGCCCTTCTCGCCAGCGGGGACCTGTCCCACTGCCTTGCTTACGGTGCTCCCGGCGGTTTCAACCCCAGGGGCGAGGAGTTCGACGAGGAGATGGCCCGCCTGCTGGCTGTCCCGGATGTGGAAGGCGTGCTGCAGCTCGATCAAAAGCTGATTAACGAGGCGGGTGAGTGCGGTTACCGGTCGATAGTCATGATGCTTGGCGCTCTTGACGGATACGACGTAAAAGCCGAGGTGCTGTCCTACGAGGGACCTTTCGGAGTGGGCTACCTGGTTGCGTCTTACGAACCCGGGGGTGAAAGCGGCGGCAAGTCCGTGCTTGAAAGGATACGGGCGGAGCAGCGGGAGAAGCTGCTGGAGCGCCGCCGGGGTGAGAGCTATCTGGCAAGAATCGCCAGGGAGACCCTGGAGAGCCATGTCAAGGGGATGCCCCCGCCGGCTGTGGACAAGGTGCCGGAGGAATTCAGGGGCAGGGCCGGTGTTTTCGTTTCGATAAAGAAAAAGGGAGATTTGAGGGGCTGTATCGGAACGGTTGAGCCGACCAGAAAGAACATAGTGGAAGAGGTCAGGGCAAACGCGATCAGCGCCGGAATTCACGACCCGCGTTTTCTTCCCGTGCGCGGGGAAGAACTGGACGACCTGGAATATTCGGTTGACGTGCTCTTTCCCCCGGAGCCGGTAAAAGGCATCGAAGATCTCGATCCGAAAAAGTACGGTGTCATCGTGCGGTCCGGCGGGAGGAGCGGGCTGCTCCTGCCCAACCTGGAAGGTGTGGACAGCGCGGAAGAACAGGTAAGAATAGCGCGCCGGAAGGCAGGGATCGGGCCGGACGAGCCGGTCTTGCTGGAAAGGTTCGAGGTCGTCAGGTACAAGTGACTCGGGTGCTCCGCGCCCCCGGTTTCGCAGCCTGTCTTCGCAAAAGTGCGCTTTAGGCGCTTTCGCAATGTCGTTCGCCGCCGGCAAAAACCGTAAAGAGAACGGTCCGGCCAGGAGCGCAAGTTAAAGTGAGAGGATTTTTACCGTGAAGGAAGCCCTTTATTACGAAAAGAAAGAGGACAATATGGCCGCCTGCCGGCTCTGTCCCAAGCTTTGCACCGTCCAGGAAGGCAAGGCCGGTTTCTGCCGGGTGAGGCGGAACCGGGGGGGTACGCTTTACGCGGCGAACTACGGCAAAGTCACCTCCTGCGGGCTGGACCCCATTGAAAAGAAGCCTCTGTATCATTTTTACCCCGGCTCCTATATCCTTTCTTTCGGAACGCTGGGCTGCAACCTGCGTTGCGGCTTCTGCCAGAACTGGAGCATAGCCCACGGCAACCCGCGCACTTACCGGATATCGCCGGAAGAGGCGGTGGCGATGGCCCTCCGGCAGGACGTTCGCGGATCTGCGAATATCGGCATCGCCTATACCTACTCGGAACCTTTTATGTGGTACGAGTTTGTCCTGGATACCGCGAAACTCGCCCGTAAGGCCGGTCTCAAAAACGTCCTGGTCACCAACGGTTACGTCAACGAAACCCCGTTGCGCGAAATTCTGCCCTTTATCGACGCTATGAACATAGACGTGAAAGGCTTTACCGACGGGTACTACCGGAAGAACTGCGCGGGCAGGCTGGAGCCGGTCATCAGGACGGTTGAAATCGCCCGCACCGGATGCCACGTTGAGCTCACCACACTGCTTGTAACGGGTTTGAACGACTCGCGGGAGGAAATAGCAATGCTGGCGGACTGGGTTGCCGGCCTGGACCCGGAAATACCGCTGCATTTTTCCCGTTACTTCCCCAATTATGAGTTCGACCTGCCGGCCACGCCTTTTGAAACGCTCGAAAGGGCCAGAGACATTGCCGCGGAAAAGCTCTCCCACGTGTATATAGGCAACGCTCCCGCACTTGACGCCGGCAATACTTTCTGCCCCGGGTGCGGGGAGGAAGTTGTCGGCAGGTTCGGCTACAGCGTCCGGACGGCCGGACTGGACGGCAACAAGTGCCGCAAATGCGGCCGCATGATCAACATTGTCGGGATCTGACGGATCTATAATTGCTTTGATTTTAGAATTTTGATATATTTTCGGAAGGTTGTCCAGTATCGAAGTAACCAAGTGCCTTGCAAGATCAATTTACCGGGGGCGAAAGTATGAAACAGTTTGCTGTAATCGGGCTCGGGCGTTTTGGGAAAAGCCTGGCCCTTACGCTCGCCAGGATGGGCTACGATGTTCTGGCGGTTGACACGAATGAAGAAAAAGTGAACGACATCATGGGTAAAGTCACTCACGCGGTTCAGGTGGACGCCATGGATGAACAGGCTTTGAAAGCGCTGGGCATTCGAAATTTCGACGTGGTGGTCGTGGCCATCGGGCAGGATATCCAGGCAAACATCCTGGTCACGGTAATGCTTAAGGATCTGGGCGTTAAAAAAGTTGTATCCAAGGTGGTTACCGAATTGCATGGAAAGGTTCTGGAAAGGATCGGCGCCGACAAAGTGGTGTTTCCGGAGCGGGATATGGGGGTTCGGGTGGCCCAGGCCCTTGTCTCAAAAAATATCATGGACCAGATCAACCTTTCTCCTGATTACAGCATCATCGAACTGATGGCCCCGGAAGAATTTATCGGAAAAACGCTGGCGGAAGGCGCTGTCAGGGTTAAGCACGGGGTAACCGTGCTTGCCATCAGGCGGGGCAATGAAGTGATCATTTCTCCCGGGGCCAAGCATGTGGTCAACGAGGGGGATGTCCTGGTGATAATAGGGAGGAACGACAAGTTGAAAGAACTCGAAGAAAAATAGCGGCTGCGTCAGTGTGCGGCAGGTGATGGCCGTCACCTGCCGTTTTTAAATGCCGGAACATTCCTTTTTTCTCTTTTTTGCTTGCCGGCTGTTTAACATTTTTACAAACAGGGCAAGGATCACCCCGACCCTAATCGTGACGGCCATTGCGGTTTCTGTGCGACAAACGTACCAGAAGAGAAGATAAAAGGTGGATATCAATATCGACATCAACATCAGCGGAAATGCTGTTTTGAAGTAATCCATAAAACCGATATACTGGCCTCTCTTTTCAGCCATAAACGGTTTAACATTTTTATAAGGCAGATATTTTACAGCAAGGAAGACACCGTAATGGAAGCCCTGGAAAAGTTCAAAAGCGGTATGCTTAAAGAGGCCGTAAAAGCCAATGTTGAGTGCGGATGGGGGTTTAAGTTGCATAAATCAAGTTGAAAGAAATGCCGCTGTCCTATTTTAGTTTTGACTGAAAGTAATGGCTGGCGTAAATTGCCGCTAAAGGATTGTGCCCCGTAGCCCGGTCCTTTACCGCCAGGATTGTGACGGGAGCGGCGGAATGTTTGATAAAAATGCTGTCATGCCCGACACAGAGGCCGAGAAGGACGTTTAAATCGGTTTGCGCTTTATTTAAAAGCGAGGCCTGGGCCGCGGGATTGCACATGGCTTCAAACCGGCCCGGCCGTACTTTTTCATCATCCCGGAGACCCAGTTCTTCCTTGGGTCTGGCCCCGGTTTTGCACACGACCGAGGATACTGTAAAACCACCATTCTCAAATATCCTGGTTGCTTCAGCCGCTTCCCGCCGCAGACCCACGCAGAACGCCAGGCCGAGCTTGTTAAAGCCGGCCAGCCGGGAAAATTCCATAATCTCACGGACTCTCGGCCAGACACCGTAGCCGGCCGCCTCCACCCGCGCCGACTGGCGTGCCATATTACCGTTGGATTCCTTGTAGCAGGATGCGGCTTCGTCATATATATCACCGAACAGTTTCATCGGGCAGTTCTGTGGCAAATTTAGCGAGTCGCCTTTATAACAGGAATACGAGCCGCATTTGGCGCAATTCAACATGATGGTTTCCCCTCCGCAATTTTTATGGGATCCCTTCTGCTATTGCATTTGGTCAAGAAGTTCCACAAACAGTTCTCTGGTTAGGGGTTTCCTGCTCTCCATATTTATCCAGCCTTTTCTCCGCGAATATAAGAAGCTGAAAGTGACTTTGTTGTTGGTCATGTTTACCTGCCCTACAGGGCCTATGGCGAACCTTCCGGCAGGCCTTATCTCAACGAGGTAATTCTCCGCGGTGATAGCCAGCATGGGAGCGTAGTATCTGCCGATGTGCTCCTCGTTTTTTTCTACTGTCGATTCGATGACCAACGGAATTACTCTCTGCCGGGGATCTGCTTCCCATAGTTTTATTTGTTCCACCGCCCACTGTTTGAGCTGTTTCATAAGTTCAATAAGCGCCGCGACCCATTCTTCTTTTACCTTTTGATTCTGCGCCATTTCTTCTTTGTCCGGCCCGAACATATTTCGCCCTCCGCTTGTTTTTATTCCAAATCATTATAGGCCAGCCGACGGCAGGAATCAATATAATTTTGTGAACAGGCGCAATATTATTGACAATAGTTCATAAAGAGAGCTATAATTATTTTGAAATAATGAAGTGGACCCCAGGTTTGGTCGCGCCAACTGGTTTATAGTGATTAATATGGAAACAGGTGAATATCAAGTTGCAAGCAACGCTCAAAACTTGAACGCCAGCCAGGGTGCGGGCATTCAGTCCGCGGAAAATATCAGCCGCTACGGAGTGGGAGTTAAACGGGATAGACAGGAGGAAATTATGCCCAGACCGCCAAAATGCAGGAGAGTGGAACAGCTTCCAGGGTATACTTATTTCAAGCCGGCGGGTGTTCCCTTGCCGGAACTATTCGAGGTGGTTCTGTCGGTGGAGGAGCTCGAGGCCATCCGTCTCAGGGACCTGACGGGGGTGGACCATGAAGAGTGCGCTGCCAAAATGTCCGTGTCACGGCCCACCTTTCACAGAATACTGACCTCCGCCAGGCGAAAGATAGCCCACGCCCTGGTAAACGGGGAAGCGTTGAGGGTGAAGGGAGGGAACTTCGAGCCGGTACATTACAGGTTGAAGTGCGTGAACTGCGGCCATCAGTGGGAAGGAACCGTCTGCCGCAGGCGAACCGTATGCCCGCTGTGTCATGGAAACGAGTGGCAAAAAATTGATGTTTAAAAAACACACGGAGGTATCGTTAAATGAAAATCGCAATGCCTTACCTGGAAGGAGAGGTCAACGCGCATTTCGGGAGCAGCCGCGAGTTCGTCATTTTCGAGACGGAAAACGGGCAGATAACAGGCAAAAAAATTATCACCAATGAAATGGCTCATAACCACGGCGGGCTGATCCAAATGCTGAGGGACGAGGGGACCGATGTGGTGATCACGGGCGGGATCGGCATGCCTATGGCGAACGCCCTGCAGCGAACCGGCATCAAAATTGTAACGGGAGCGTCGGGCGATGTGGAGCGGGTTGCCGGAAACTATCTAAACGGCCGGCTTGTTTCCAGGTCTGTAAGATGCAGCTGCAGCGGGCGTTACGGCTACGGACGGGAACGTTAGACGCTTTTTTGCCGCTGCGGATCCGGCAGGGACAACCGCTTGAAGCGGGAGAATTATTTATTGGAGATCTGCCGGAAAGGAGGTTTGAGCCAAAAGAATGATAAAAAAAATTCTCGTGGCTTACGACAACGGTAAAAAAGCGCGTAAGGCCCTGGAAATAGCGACGGAAATAGCAAAAAAATTCGATGCGGAAATATATATCTTTACCTCCGTAAAAATGCCTGAAATAGTTTCCTCGGTGGCCGGCCACGATATACTGAAGAAGCTTGAGGAGAAGAGTTGCGAATATTTTAAAGACGAGTTGGGGGAGGCCGGGGAAAAGGTTAAAAAGGAAGGCGTCCGGGTTCAGCTTGTGATCGTGCAGGAAAGTCCCGGGGCCGCAATCGTGAGTTTTGCCGAAAGGGAGAAAATCGACCTGATCACAATGGGTTCCCGCAACCGGGGCCTGTTTGAAGGTCTTTTACTGGGCCTGGGCAGTGTCGCCAACTACGTGATCCAGCATGCAAGGTGCCCGGTGCTGATTACCAGGGACTAGCCCGTGCGCTTGTCAGGAAACGTCCTCCTTGGCGGCACGCGATATTGCCGGCGGTTCCAATCCCAAAATTTCCTCGACCGAATATATGCCCGGCGGCTGCAAATGCACGAATCTTATCACTTTTTGCAGGCAGTCGGTAAAAGCGTTGCGGTTTATCGACTCGTGCTTGATCTCCAGGCGCTCGTTGTCGCTTACAAAGACTATTTTGTGAATTCCTACCGTGCCGCCCCCGCGAATGGCGTGGACGGCTATTTCTTTTCCCTTGCTGCTTTTATTTCCCTGCCTGCCGAAGAGCAATCCTTTTTCCGGGTTTATGCCCGCGCTTTCGGCAACCAGTCTGGCAAGGCGTATGGCTGTCCCTGAAGGCGCGTCCTTCTTGTAGCGGTGGTGCTCCTCTATTATCTCGATATCGAAACCGTTCAGCACTTTTGCCGTTTTTTTGGCCAGGTTGATAAGCAGGTTTATGCCGATGGAGAGGTTGGGCGCCATAACCAGGCTCACATTGTACATGCTGGCAATGGAACGCAACGCCTCGGTCTGAAACTTCGTGAATCCGGTGGTGCCCACGATCAGGTGGGCGCCGAATTTGGCCGCGGCTTTGAGGTTGACAAGCCCGGCCTCGGGAGTGGTAAAGTCGATTACAATTTCCGGGCGTGTGGAATGTAGAGACTGAACGAGTTGATCGCTTCCATGTACGGTTAGACCCGTCCGGGGAAGTTCCAGGATGTCTCCCAGGTCTTTGCCCGCTTTTTCGCCGCCGCTGCTGCTTACCACCAGCACAAGTTTGACGGAATGATCCTTCAACAGATTCCGGGCCACGACCCGGCCCATCCGGCCGATGCCGAAAAGCGCTACTCTCACAGCCGTGGACATGCATTTTACCCCCCTGTTTTTAAAGATAAAAAAACCGCGGTCAACCGCCGGGGTTAAAAGAGATGTGCATAGCGCAAAGCAAAGCTGAGCAAAACTCGCGGCTTTTACTTTCGCTGCTTCTCTTTCAACGCTTACGAGGTTAGCTGACGGGTTCGGGTCGAAAGATAACCCTACCCTTTCAGAGGTGAGAGGCGAGGTGCCGGAGACGAGATTTTTTTGCCGGAATCCGGTGGAGCCGGGTTCCTGATTCTCACGCCACTTCTCATGTCTCACTTCGCAAAAGGGATTCACCCCGGTTGATTGGTTCCCCCGTTTCTTAAAAGAATTAAGCGGTTTTTGAGACAGTTATTTAAATAATTACCATATGTTTACTACAACTTATTATATCATTAAAAGTTGCCGGTTGCAATATTGCTTTTGAAATCTAATTGCAGAAATTATTGCCAGCCGGGGGTAAGGGGTTTAAAATAGATGTATTGCAGATTAAATAATGTTGAAGTGGCATACTACAGTCAGCGTCAATTAAAGGAGAAGTTGAAAGTGCACGCCACTTATCAGGTTGTGTTCGCCTCCGCTGTTTTTCTGGGAACCTATGCGCTGTTGATAGCCGATAAAATTCACCGCACCGGTGTTGATGTCGGTGGCTCTAAGTATGGTTTACCTGCTGTTTCGCTATTTGCGCTAGGGCCGCGCCTCCCGTGCGGGCGGCGGCCCTTCATGGGAGCGGCGCCCCGCAGGCCGGCCCGCCATGGGCAGGGCGGCTGCCGGGGTGAACTATTATCTTGCCTGAAGGGGGAAATTCGCAGCAGTGGGCTGGAAGGAACAAATCGCCGGAGATGCCGGAATCCGTTACAGAAAATTTACGGTGCGGACCACGCCCGCCCAGACCCTGGTAATCGGTGTTGCCGCCGTCATCTTAGCCGGCGCCGTTTTGCTGACGCTTCCCGTGGCGGTGCAGCCGGGCAGGGAGATTAACTTTCTGACGTCTCTTTTTACGGCCACGTCCGCCGTTTGTGTGACCGGCCTGGTGGTGGTGGACACCGGCACGCACTGGACCCTTTTCGGGCATATTGTCATCCTGTCCCTGATCCAGGTCGGCGGCCTGGGGTTCATGACCATGGCCACGTTTCTTTTCCTGCTGTTGGGCCGCCGCATCGGTCTCAGGCAGCGCCTGATCATTCAGGAGTCCTTGAACCAGACCAATCTGGCCGGCATCGTCAGACTGGCCAGGTACGTCTTGATCTTCACCTTTGTCACCGAGGCTGTCTTCGCAATAATCCTGGCGATTCGCTGGTCGGCCGACCTCGGCTGGCGGAAGGGGCTGTGGTTCGGCCTTTTTCACTCGGTATCCGCCTTCAACAATGCCGGTTTCGACCTGTTCGGAGGTTTCAAGAGCCTGACCGCGTACGCCGGGGATGCGACTGTAACGCTGTCCATCACCACTCTGATCATCCTCGGCGGCATCGGATTCGGAGTAATCGTGGATCTTGTCAGGCGGTTAAAAGAAACAAGGCATCTTTCGCTGCATGCCAAGCTGGTCCTTTCCGTTACGGGGATTTTAATTCTTTTCGGGACAGTTTCAATTTATCTGCTTGAATACGACAACACTTTGCGGAACCTCAGCCCGCTGGGCAAGGTGCTGGCGTCCTACTTCCAGGCGGTCACGCCCAGGACGGCGGGTTACAATACTCTCGATATAGGGGCGCTTCACTCGGCCACGCAGTTTCTTATCATAGTTTTGATGTTTATTGGCGCCTCGCCCGGTTCCACCGGCGGCGGTATTAAAACCACCACTTTCAGCGCCCTGGCCGTTTCCGTCTGGTCCATGATCAGGGGAAAAGAGGATGCCGAAGTATTCCGGCGCCGGATTGCGAAGGACCAGGTTTTCAGGGCCCTGGCCATCTTCTTTATGGCTTCCGCGCTTGTGATCGTTGTGTCCCTGCTTTTGTCGATTACGGAAAACGCCGATTTTCTCGCGCTGCTGTTTGAAACGACCTCCGCTTTCGGCACGGTTGGACTGACCATGGGTATCACTCCCGGACTGACTCCTCCGGGGAGGGTTTTAATTATCGCCACCATGTTTCTGGGAAGAGTGGGGCCGCTTACTTTGGCGTTCGCTTTGTCCAGGGCGAGAGCGAAACCACACCTGCGCTTCCCGGAGGAGAAAATCCTGATCGGCTAGAAATCATATGGTCATAGTATAACAATGAGTTGGGTGAGGATTCCCCGCGCCGGGAGTCCTTTTTTTGTGTTTGTAGCTCCGTATACAGACAGGATGTGCGGGGCTGTGATATCAATAAGTCAGGGAGGGGAAAAACAGAAGTCGCAAAATTACAAATGCCTGTGTCGAAAGGAGGTGTTGAAAACGTGTATTCTGTTTTGGCTTTCTTTTTTGGTGCGGTCGCGGTTTTGGGGGTCATCCGGTTGCTGCAGTTTTCAAAAGCGCGGGACGCCCGGTTGAAATGGCATGTGTGGGTTGCGGTTGCGGCCTGGTACTTCTGGACTGTTGCAGGCATTTCTTTCGTCATAATCAATGTCGCTGACAAACATTTTAAGGCTGCCGGTACGGGGGCCTTTATTTTCTTCATGGTTACGGTGCTGGCGGGAGTTTTGCTGGCACGGCTGACAGGTATCTTTAACCCGTTTAAAAGTTCCGGACAACAGGTTGATGCCTGAGGAAAGGAGGCAAACAACGGCAAAACTGAGCGATCTCAAGCCGGTCCCTGAAAATCAGCATTACCCGTATGTAATCGTCGTCCTGGTCGATCAGAACCTCAAAACCATGCTTGGCTCAACCGGATACGACGGAATCAGCGGTTCCATGAGTATGAATTCGTATCTTTTTTCAGGTCTTATCGCCTGCACGCTGGCGGCTTATATCCGGAACCTCGGTTATAACGCGAGGGCGCAGCACTGCGCCAATTATCAGGTGACGCTCCCGCCCGCGATCATTTCCGCCGGCCTGGGCGAGATGAGCAGGACCGGCGAGTGCGCCCTTCATCCCCGCCTCGGCTTCCGGCACAAGGCCGCCGCCGTGACGACGGACCTGCCGCTGCTTCCGGACAAGCCTATCGATTTTGGTGTGGCGGAATTCTGTTCGAAGTGCAAAAAATGCGCGGAACACTGTCCTGCCGGCGCGATCAGCTTTGACCGCGACCAGAAAGAGTTTAACGGTTATTACAAATGGGTAAACGATATGCCCAAGTGCACAGTTTTTCGCACGACGAACAGCGAGGGCTCTTCCTGCGGCCGCTGCATGAAGGTATGCCCGTGGAACAACAAGGAGCAGTCCTGGGTTCACAGCGTCGGGACATGGGCGGCGTCGAGGTCGGGCATGGCCGCCAAGCTTCTGAAAGATATCGACGACATGTTCGGGTACGGTACGGAGGTTGTTCAGGAATACCGCTGGTGGCTGGAATGGCCTGAACTGTACAAGTAAAGGATTTTTTCACGTGAGTTCGAAATAATGCTGAGTAGGCCGCCCCGGCGGCCCGTTGGAGGTGAAAAAATGCAGCTTTTCAGTGCGGCCGAAGTGACACCGGATTTTGGAGGTATACGGAAAGGCTGGTCGAGCTTTTGAATTCGATGCTGGCGGCTCAGGGCGCAAACAAGGTTGCCGGCTG
This sequence comes from Bacillota bacterium, assembly GCA_035369845.1. Taxonomy (GTDB): domain Bacteria; phylum Bacillota; class Desulfotomaculia; order Desulfotomaculales; family Pelotomaculaceae; genus DAOOVD01. Next base: position 47,091 of record DAOOVD010000009.1, read on the forward strand.
GTATGAGCTTTCGTTTGGTTTGACCCAGGAGCAGATTGGTGAAATAATCGGGGTCAACAGGGTAACTGTGTGCAGGATTGTCGGCATGTTGAAGAAAACTGGAAAAATCAAGACAAACGGCAATAAGATGTATATTCGCAGTGACCTGTTTTTACCCGGGCAGCGGTAGGGCAGTTGATTTTTGTATTTGTAAAGCGCCTGTACATGGAAGGGATCTGTTTGGATGATGAGAAGGTTTGTGACGGTATTTGCCGTTGTAATTCTAGCCGGGGCATGGTTTTATTCCGGCAACAGAACCGCTGCCGAGTACACTCCGCACCTGACACAGGCGATGCCGCAGGCCGCCGGATTTGACAGGGTGGGCGGCAGTCCCCCGACGTTTAAAGCGAAAGACGATAAAAACCGGGATATGGGTTATGTGGTTTTCGGGGAAGCGAACGGTTACGGAGGTCCTCTGAAGGTCGCCGTGGCCGTAGACCTGTCAGGCAGGATACTGCAAACGGCGATAGTTGAAAACAAAGAGACGCCGGCCTACTTGAGCGCGGTCCTGCGCCACAAGTTCCTCGAAAAGTTCGAGGGGAAAGGTGTGGGGGCGCCGTTTGAACTGGGTGAAGATCTGGACGGTGTTTCGGGGGCCACCGTTTCCTCCCTGGCCGTAGCCGAGGCGGTCCGCAAGGCAAGCCATGACGTTGGCCGCCGGCAGTTCAACCTGGACATCAGGGAAAAGCGGGAAAACTGGCGGATTGGGCTGCCGGAAACAGTTGTAATACTTCTGTATCTTGTTGCCATAGTGTCTGTTTTTGTTTGGAAAAAACCAAACGTCCGGAATTATGTCATTTTGGCCGGTATAATAATACTCGGTTTCTGGCTGAACAGGCCGGTATCTTTGCCGTATATCTCCAGTGCCTTGCTGGGTTACTTCCCCTCATGCCGCCAAAACCTTCTATGGTATGTAATTCTCTTCGGCGCTGTGGTGCCGGCCCTGTTTTCAGGGCGCAATATCTATTGCTACTGGCTTTGCCCGTTCGGCGGCCTGCAGGAACTGGCCAACCGGGTGAGCGGCGTGAAATACGGCGCGAACGGAGCGGAAAACAAACTGCGTGTGGCCCGCAACCTGTTGCTGTGGTTCGGGCTGCTCATGGTTTTTCTTTACCGCAACCCCGCTCTCGGCAACTATGAACCTTTTGCCGCAATTTTCGGTTTTAAGGGTACGGGACTTGCCTGGCTGTTATTGTCGGTCGTCCTGGCGGCCTCCGTTTTCAGGTTTCGTTTTTGGTGCAGCTATTTTTGCCCGGTGGGCGCCGCCCTGGACATATGCGCCAGAGTCAGCCGCGATGTAAAAGGTCTTTTTGGGAAAGGCCGGAGGGAAGAAATAAAAGAAGTTCCGGCCGGATCAGCGGATTGAAAACACGTCGGGTCAAAACGAAAAGGGGATGCGTATGTCTGAAGAAAAAATCAAACCCCGGGGAAGAAACAAGACGGAAGCCGTTTTTATCTACGTTTTTTATGTGATAACATTCGCGGTCATAGTGCTGACATTCTGGCAAAACTGGAAAGAGTTCTGTCCGTAATCGCACCGCCGCGAATTTATTTGTGGAGGACGAAGTTAACGGTGTCCCTGGTCTTGATGACGCTTACCTTCCGCTGCGGCTTGTGGCTGTCGGTGATCGCCTCGATCAGGTATATGCCGGGCGGCAGATTGTTGAAAAAGTACCTGCCGTCGCTTCCGGTGGAAGTGGAGGCGACGATGTCCTGGCTGTTGATTTTTCTGGCGTTTATGGTGGCGCCGTTGATTGGGGAACCGTTTAGAAAATCCGCAACCTTTCCGTCAAGCGCCAGGTGAACGACGTAATTTATTTTCAGTTTGAGCGCTCCCCTGACAATGATCTTGTCCGGCCTCGGAAAGCAGTTTTTGATTTCCACCTGGTGGTCGATGGAGATAATGTCCTCCCGGCCGACTTCGGTGTTGAGATTGAGAAAAGAGTCGATTTCCACGTTGCTGGTAAAGACTCTGGCCGGGTTGAACAGGTGCTTGTGCTCCTGTTTTGATGTGACCACCGCAAAAAGTTTGATTACCGCCTGGATGCGCAAGACTCCTCTGTCCAGCAAATTGGGTGTGATTTTTTCCATCCGCTGATACACTTCAACCTCCGATACCGGTACGGTCACGCCTATAGAACTGGACCAGTCTATTACTTTCTCGTACACCTCTGCGGCAGGGCTCTGCACGTCCACCTTGAAGCCTCCCGGCAATTGAAATTGAATTTTCATATAGTTTAGCCAGAAAAACAAAAAAAACTAAAAAATTAAAATGCGAAGTCCTGCCGGATTAATTTTTCCGCCAGCATTTGTTAAAGGATTTTGATGCTTTTGGTAGAATGACTTGTGCAAAAAACTTTTGGAGGATGTAGATGTTCCCCTACCGTGTCGTATCTGTAACCCCGAAACTGCCCGGACCAATCAGCAGGCTGCGGGAGCTGGCCTATGACTTCTGGTTCAGCTGGAAACCCGGCAATGTGGAGTTTTTCAGGTCAATCAGTCCCGAACTCTGGCGGCAGGCCGGGCACAACCCCGTCAGGTTCCTGATGCGGGTGCGTGAAGGAGACCTGGTTGCCGCCTCGCAGGACGAAGATTACCTGGTCCTTTACAGAAGAGTGTTTGAACTCTATGACCAGTACATGTCGGAGGAAACGTGGTTTGAAAAGCAGTACCCGATGTACAAGGACGACATAACGGCTTACTTTTCCGCCGAGTTCGGACTGCATGAGTCGCACCCCATTTATTCCGGAGGATTGGGCCTGCTCGCGGGAGACCACTGCAAGTCGGCCAGCGACCTCGGCCTGCCATTTGTGGGAGTCGGCCTGCTTTACAAGCACGGGTACTTTGAACAAAAGATCAACGCCGAAGGCAGGCAGGAGGCGGAATACCCCTACCTCAACTTTTTTGAGCTGCCCATAACACCCGTGCACAATCCGGACGGCGGTCACCTCGCCGTACCGGTGGAACTGCCCGGGCGGAATGTTTTCGTTCAGGTCTGGAAGGCCGGGGTCGGCAAGACAAACCTTTATCTTCTTGACGCGGATTGCCCGAATAACGCTATGGAGGACCGCCACCTCACCGGTTCCCTTTACGGCGGCGACAGGCAGACCAGGCTTGCCCAGGAAATGCTGCTCGGCATCGGCGGGGTGAGGGCGCTCCGGGCTATGGGGATAAAGCCCCGCGCCTGGCACATCAACGAAGGACACGCGTCTTTCCTGATCGTGGAGCGGATCAGGGAACTGGTCCGGGAGGGCCTGCCCTTCGACACCGCCAGGGAGGCTGTGCGGGCGTCGACCATATTTACCACCCACACGCCCGTTCCGGCGGGACACGACCTTTTCGACGGGGAAACCGTTGAAAGATTTTTTGCCCCGGTGATCGCCGAGTTGGGCATAGATGCGGAAACGTTCAAAGAACTGGGATGGGACGACGGCCGCAACAGTTTCAACATGACCATCCTGGCCCTGCGCCACTCCTTCCTCGCCAACGGGGTCAGCCGCCTGCACGGGAAAGTCAGCAGGGAAATGTTCCGCAGGCATTACCCCGGCCTCCATATCGAAGAAATACCCGTTACTTCGGTTACCAACGGAGTGCACACCGAATCGTGGATGTCCTGGGAATTGAGGGATCTTTTTTACCGCTATCTCAGAAAGGAATTGGCCGCGCAAAGGAGCCGGGACGGTCGCGCCGGGATATGGGAGAGGGTGGAGCAGATTCCGGACGAAGAACTGTGGAAGGTTCACCGTTTTCTGAAAGAGAGGATGATTGAGTTTGTCCGCAGGAGCTTGCGGCAGCAACGCAAGCGCAACCACGAACCGGCGGAAAGGATTCTGGAGGTGGACGGCTACCTCGACCCGGACATCCTCACCATAGGTTTTGCCAGACGGTTCGCCACGTACAAAAGAGCGGGCCTGCTCTTTCGCGACCCGGAAAGGCTGGCCAGGCTGATCAACGACCCGGATCGTCCCGTCCGGTTCATCTTTGCCGGCAAGGCCCATCCGGCCGACCTGGCCGGGCAGGAACTGCTCAGGACCATTTACGAATTCTCCAACAGCCCCGAATTCAGAGGCAAGGTGCTGCTTGTCGAGAACTACGACATCCACGTGGCCCGTCACCTGCTGCAGGGCGCCGACGCCTGGCTGAGCACTCCCAGGCGCCCTATGGAAGCGAGCGGAACGAGCGGCATGAAGGCCGCCATTAACGGGCTGATCAACATTAGCACGCTTGACGGGTGGTGGGCTGAAGCCTACGACGGCCGGAACGGTTTTGCTGTCGGCTCGGGCGGCGAATACGCGGACGAGGAGCAGCAGGACCGGGACGATTGGTACTCCCTTTTCAGCGTTCTCGAGGAACAGGTGGTTCCCATGTATTACCGGAGGGAGGACGGCATCCCCCGTGAATGGCTGAAAACGGTAAAATACTCGATCAAAACGATTGCCCCTGTTTTCAACACCGACCGCATGGTCGCCGAATATACTGAGCGCTGCTATATACCCGCCATCCGGAGGGGGATCGAGTTTGCCGTGGACAATTATCAGGCGGCCGCCCGTGCCGCCGGCTTTAAAAAATTCGCCGCTCAGAACTGGGATAAAGTATCCTTCGTTTCCGTAACGTCCAACGGCCGCCCCAAAATGCTGGTCGGCGACAGGCTGGAGGTGGCGGCCGAGGTGGACCTGGGGCCTTTCGGGCCGGAAAGCGTTTCGGTGGAAATAGTCTGCGGCGATGCGGGAGACAGCGGGCTGAAAAATATTGCCGTTGTTCCCATGACTCTGGAGGGAAAAGCCGGACGGAGTATTTTCCGGTACAGGGGGAGCGTGGTGCTTCAGCAGGGGGCGATGGGCTACACCGTGCGCGTGAGGCCGGACAGCAGGGATTTTCCTCATTACGAGCTGCCTCTGGCCGTCTGGGCGAATGGGTAGCCCGGCGGCCTGCCTGCCGACGAAAAAAAAGCATAAAATCAACGAAACAAACAACCTGGCCCAATGACCAGGTTATCTAACGTATACTTAGATATTTTAGCTAATTAAAAAGTTTTAGGGCCTCTTCCCACAACGCATCTACTTCTTCTAAAGCCTCAATGGCTTGGGTAATGGTAACATGGGGCTTTAATTTGTTAATAAGTTAGCACGAGATTTAATAGATCTGCCTTCTCCTTCTCCCAATGTAACATAAAGTGCTGTCGCTAGCCTTTCTAATCCTGCTACATTTAATCCTGATAGCTTTTCGGCAACAAAACTAATTTGCGGCTCATATTTCTTTGCAGTTTTTGGGTAAAGTTCTTTCAATTTCTCTGCGGATGGCCCAGGAGAATGTGAAGGTCCGTAAGGATACGGATTACTATGTAGCTCAAGAAGCATATTGCCTCTCATAACAACAAGTTCATCTCGAAGATCAAAAGAAAAGGGCCTGTGTTTATATAGAACAAAATCAAAATCTGTAGGAACTTTTAACATTTCCTGAAGAAAATATAAGCTTTTTTGAATATGCGTTTCTCCACACCAACTTCCCTGTTCCTTCATTTTTTCAACAAGAGATAGCACAATCACTTGGCGCTTGCTATCCTCCATAAACTGCTCCGACATCACCTGGGCTTGCTGTGGACCGGGCTGACGTCGCTGCAAAGGCGGCGGGATAATCTTGGAGCTGCTCTTTTACCTCAAATCTTCCCGTGCTCAAGGTAATAACGCCAGTAACCAGTTAGTTTCGCGACGCAGCCCGGTTACCCTCGCCGCGCCGGGTGGTATTACCGTCGCTGCGCAAAATCGTTCGCTTATGACAAAGCACCACCTTCTTTCGCGGGGTCACAGACTGCGCTTTCGCAATATCGCTCGCTTTCTTCAACCTCAAAGCTTCGGACAATTGTCATCGGTGTTCGCGCCCCTGGTTTCGCAGCGTTGCTGTGCAATGTTGTTAGCGCTGACAAGGGCGCCGCCGCTCGCGCGGGGTTCAAGTAACCGCCTTTAAAAGTGCGTAGAGGCTTTTTTTAAAATTTTCGTCGTCTCCGGCGGTCCTTTTTCGCGGCCCACCGGTTCTGCCCCCGCTTCTCCTGAGTTTCGCCTTGATTTCTCTTTCCTCCAGTAGGAAATCGACCGTGTCGTTCCGGAAAATCCGCCCGGCGAAGGACAATGCCGCAGCTCCCTTGCTCAAGGCCACGGCGGCGAGACCCCAGTCCTGGGTGACCACGATGTCTCCCCTTTCGGTCAGGTTCAGGATCCGGATGTCGGCTTCCTGCGGATCGTTTCCCACGGTGATGTGACGGTCCGAGTCGATATTGTGGTTGAAACCGGCCACAGTAACGAGTTCTGTGGAAAAATCCGCGGCCGCGCGGCGGCAGATTTCGAGGACCTGCCGGGGTGCAGCGTCAGCGTCGACAATTATTTTCATTTTCAGGCTCCCTTGCCAAAAAGCAAATTATGCAGTTAAAATCATAATAACATAATTATGCGGTGTTTCAGGATAAGGTTGAAAGGGGTTGAAGCTTTGCCGGCCAACCTTACGCCTCAGTATTACGAGGCTGAAGAAGCTTTTAAAAAGGCTGTCACCGTCGAGGAGAAAATTGCGGCGCTGGAAGAGATGCTCGCGGTCATTCCCAAGCACAAGGGCACGGAAAAAATGCAGGCCGACATCAAGAGGCGCCTTTCCAAGCTCAGGGAGGAAAGCCTGAAAAAAACAAAAACCAGCCGTGCCGACCCCTTTTTTATCGAAAGGCAGGGGGCGGGGCAGGTGGCCATGCTCGGCTTTCCCAACACCGGCAAATCGGCGCTCCTGGCGGCCATGACCAGAGCGAAGCCGAAGGTGGCGGATTACCCTTTCACCACAACGGCGCCCCTGGCCGGGATGATGCCCTACCAGGACATTTTGATTCAACTGGTGGATACCCCGCCGGTGACGGGGGAGGCGGTTCCGCCGGGCCTCTCCGGCACCCTGCGCAACGCCGACGCCCTGCTGCTTCTGGTGGACGCCGGTTCCGACGACTGCCTGGATCAGCTTCAGTTTTGCTTGAACTACCTGAAAAGCAAAAAGATCGTCCGCGAAGAAACCGTGCCCGGCTCCCGGGGAATAACGGCGGAACGCTGCCTGCTGCTGGCCGCGAGGGCCGACCTGCCCGGCAGTCAGGACAATATACAGCTTATCAGGGATTTTTTGGAGGAGAACGGCTGCGGGCGGATCGAGGTGATGCCGGTTTCCGCCGTCACCGGCCTCGGTCTCGAGGCTTTGCGGGAAAGGATTTTCCAGGCGCTCGACGTAATCCGCATCTACACCAAGGTGCCTGGAAAGGAGCCCGATATGAAGACGCCGTTTATTTTAAAAAGGGGCAGCACCGTCCTGGAGCTCGCCGAAGCCATCCACCGGGACCTGCCGCGCCTGATGAAGGCGGCCAGGATATGGGGCTCGGCCCGCTTTGAAGGGCAGTCGGTGACCCGCGACTACGTTTTGCACGACCGCGACATCGTAGAAATAAGCCGTTAATGTAACCCTTCCCGGCCCTGCTTCACAAGATCCTCCGGCAGAACACCTCAGCCGTCCGATTTGATGCCGATGTTCAGTTTGTTCATTCTGCGCAGCAGGGTTGAATGGCTTATCCCCAGGGAGCGTGCGGTCCTCATATTCGGAGTTTTTTTGATCGTGGGCCTGCTTTTTAGCGGGATGTGGGCGGTGGTGGTTACAGACGCCATAGGGTGTATCACGATTCTGTTCATAAGCGTATACGTACTGATCTTCATGATTAATTCAGCCGGGGGGTGGTCTGACTTTCTGATGGGGACATTGAAACACTCAGGCCCGAATTTCTGGCGTCCCTTCGGAGAATCGGGATTACCCCTTTCCCACCATATTGCCAATAACCTTTGCTGGCTCGTTATCACTGCTGCATCTCCGCATTTGCTCAACCGTGCGCTTATCGTAAAGGATATCAAGGAACTGTACAAGGGAGGCATAGCGAGCTTATTTGCCGTGTACGTAATTGCCAGTTCGGTACTGCTGGCTTTTTCCGGGGCGGCCAACTTTGTGAATGTGAACGCAATCCCGGTGGATTACGTTGCCGTGAATGTCGCGCTTGGAGTATTCCCGGCCCTGGTCGGCGGCTTGTATTTGGGAGGCGCTCTCGTAGCCGGCATCGACACGGCAAACACCCAGATCCTGACTTGCGCGCAAGGCTTTGCCAAGGACATATACAAGTCAATGATTAATACCCGGAGTTCCGAAAAAGCCGTCCTGCGCCTGACGTCGTATTCCATGCTGGCAGTGCTTGCCGTTTGCGGTTTGATCACCTTGTTCAGACCGTGGTTCATCGTCATGGCCGGAACTGTTACAGGAGTAATACTGTCATTCGGATATTTGCCGGCATTGGTTGCCGGACTCTACTGGGAGAGGGTCACTGCCAAAGCGGCCGAGTACACCATGTGGATGAGCGTCCCGGCATCCGTACTGGTGGTGCTGGGGTGGACCAGATACGGGTGGTTTAAACCACACCCGGTAATATGGGGAGCGGTATTCGGGTTCGTGTGCGTAGTTGTCCTGACCTTGACGACAAAGAAGACTGCGGGCGAAATCAATGCGTGGCATGAACTCAAGACCGTTCTCTTCCGCCGCGACCCCGAGATGCGCTATGCAAAACGAGATGGCAGGTTC
>DAOOVD010000010.1:0-54616 GCA_035369845.1 Bacillota bacterium
GAAAAAGCCGCCCCCAGATTATTGAAAAACTGTCCGGGACCCTGAGGGTGAAGAACCCGGGGCGGCTTGGAAAAGCCGCCTTTTATTGTGGGCCCGGTATGGACCGGCTAAAATTTTTCTAAATATTTTGAGGTTCAAGAGGTTTTTTTAAAAAAAAAGCAAAGTATTCCTTTATACGGAGGAAATAGAAAAAACATAGAAATTCTCCGGAAAAGATTTATTAATAAAAATTTTTGTATCGGAAGTACGGTTGGGGGGAGGTATTATGCAGCAGGTAAAACTGGTGGCCGACATGCTCGACGCGAACAGTCAGCTTGCCGGGCAGAACAGGAAGCTGTTCGAAGAGAGAGGGATACTCTCGGTAAATCTGATGGGTTGTCCCGGTTCGGGAAAGACCGCGCTTCTGGAGCGGACAATAGAAAAATTGGGGAAATCATACGGGATAGCCGTAATTCTGGGTGATATTTTCACTACCCGCGATGCCGACCGCATTTCCAGCCTGGGAGTGCAGTCCGTGCAAATAAACACCAGGGGAGCGCGGAACCTCGATGCGGGGATGGTCGGCAGGGCCATGCAAAAGCTGAACCTGGAAGGAGTCGACCTTCTTTTTATTGAAAATGTGGGAAACCTGGTCTGCCCGGCCGAGTTCGATCTGGGAGAGGATACCAAGGCAGTGGTGGCAAGCGTGGCCGGCGGGCATGACAAGCCGGCAAAATATCCGCTTATGTTCAGCGAATGCCGGGTTGTGATTCTAAACAAGCTGGATCTGCTTCCCCATGTGGATTTTGATATGAGCCGCTTTATTTCAGACGTGCGCAAATTAAACCCGCCGGTTCAGTTTTTCCCATTGTCGGCCAGGACGGGCGAGGGCATGGACGAATGGGTTAAATGGCTCGGTGACAGGGTTAAGAATAAGGCGCGGCAACTGTCTTTCCGCGGTTTTTAAATGGGACGGAGCCGCATCTGTTTGTTGAACCGGCCTTTTTGACTGTTTTTTATGTATATGTCCGACCACACGCCGGGAACCCGCGAGGGTGCGCTTTTCAGGAGAAGGCCGGGCGGAAGAAGCCGTCTGGCACAGGCCAGGGCTCTTTCCGGTTTGTTGTCGTCTTCACTTAGATGTGCGAGCACCACCAGTTTGCAAGAATCGAGTCCCATCGAGCGCAGGGCCTGCGCACACTGCTCGTTGGAAAGGTGGCCGTTCGGGCCGAGGTTGCGTTTGATCACGTGGACGGGTTTTGACGAATGCCTGTACATCTCCACGTCGTGGTTGGACTCGATATAGATATAGTCGACGGATTTGAAAGCCCTGATGCAGTACCCGGGGACGATGCCGGTGTCCGTCAGGAACCCGAGCCGTTCGCTTCCGTCGCTGACAATGAACCCGACTGTCTCTACGTCATGGGAAAGTTTGAATGGGACAACTGAGAGGGTTCCTATTTTTTTCTCCACGGATGTTTTCAATATGTCGAAGCGCGGGGTTTTTTTGAAAAAAAAGCTTCCGGCAAGCTGGCTTGCAACACCGGCGGTGGAATGCACCGGGACGTCATTTTCCTCGAGCAGGTAGCCGAGGCCGTAGACATGATCGACGTGGCAGTGGGTCAACAAAACAGCGTCAATATCTCCCGGGGATAGTCCCGCCGCTCGGAGATAAGGCTTGATGTCTCTTTTTCTGAGGCCGCAGTCCACCAGGATGCAGGTGTTTTTGTCCTGTATCACCACGCTGTTTGCATAACTCGAGGATGAAAGGCTGCAAAACCTCAATGTTCGAAACCTCCGCCGGGTCTTTTAAACAATGATTGGATACTCTCCTCAAAGAATCCTTCCTCGAGAAAATAAATGCTGCATAATTATCGTCCTGGGAACAGAATATAAACCAGGCAGTTTTATAAACGGATGTAGCGTACCGCGTAAAATTATGCCTGGAAACCGCGGCTTTTGAGAAGCCCGAAGCGGGAGGTTTTTTTGTGCTGGAACGTGAAGACATGCCTTTGGTGGCCTATTTCTGCATGGAGTACGGACTCAACGAACAACTCCCGATCTATGCCGGCGGCCTGGGCGTACTTGCCGGCGACTACCTCAAATCGGCCAGGGATTTGAACCTGCCGGTGGTTGCCGTAGGAATACTCTGGAGGCAGGATTACACTCACCAATTCATCGGCGGGGATCTGCACCCCTACGACATGTTTCCCACTATTGATTACAGTTTTATTAAGGATACCGGCGCCAAGGTTTCTCTCGACATTCGCGGAGAAGAAGTGGTCTGCAAGGTGCGTCTGGTTGACCAATACGGGAACGCGCCGCTCTACCTGCTGGATACGAATTATCAGGGCAGCGCGCATGGCTGGATGACCAGCAGGCTGTACAGCAGCGGTCCCCAGGACAGGGTGGCGGCGGAAATGATTCTCGGTATCGGCGGGGTGCGGCTGCTGAGAACTCTTAACATCCCCGCCCGCGTTTATCATTTCAACGAAGGACACGCGGCGCTGGCCGGCATCGAACTGATAAGGGAAAAAATGCACGGGTGCGGCATGTCCTTTGAAGAAGCATGGCGGGAAACGAGAAAGGAAGTCGTCTTCACCACGCACACCCCCGTGGCGGCCGGCAACGAGTCGCACAGCCACGAACTGCTCCGTTACATGGGAGCCTACAACGGGCTGAACTCCGAACAAATGCGTGCCATCGGGGGAGATCCTTTCAACATGACCGTTGCGTCCCTGCGCCTTTCCCGCATTTCCAACGCGGTGTCCAAGAGCCACGGACAAACCGCGAGGAATATGTGGAGGGGCGTGTACGGGGCCGCGCCGATAATATCGATTACCAACGGCGTGCATATGGGCACGTGGCAGGACAAGGGTATCAGGGAGTCTTTTAAAAGCGGCGGCGACATTTGGGAGCCTCATTTGAAGCTCAAGAGAAATTTGATAAGCTATGTAAGGCGGCATACCGGCACCCAGTTGAGCGAAAAAGCCCTGACCGTGGGTTTTGCGCGCAGGGCTGCGCCTTACAAGCGCAGCGATCTGATTTTCCGGAACGAGGAAATCATCGCACCGCTCCTGCGCGAGAAAAAAATTCAACTGGTTTTTTCCGGGAAAGCTCATCCCGACGATATGATCGGCAAGGAAATAATAAAGGCTTTGATAGAGATGGACAGGAAGTACCGCGACAGTATAGTTTTTCTCGAGAACTACAACATGGAACTGGCGCGCCTGATGGTCCAGGGCTGCGATCTCTGGCTCAACAACCCGAGACGCCCGCTGGAAGCCAGCGGGACCTCCGGCATGAAAGCCGCCGTCAACGGCGTTTTGAATCTGAGTGTCGTGGACGGCTGGGTGGGGGAGGGCCCGCAGCACGGCATAAGCGGCTGGCTTATCGGCGGCATGGCAAAGACCGGCCCCGACCGGGAACAGGATGAGCATGACCTGAAAGCACTTTACGAGGTATTGATAGACGAAGTGCTCGCCACGTTCTATCTGGACCGCACCAGGTGGGTTGAAATGATGCGCGCCAGTATAGACATGGCGCACTGGCAGTTCTCCTCCCACAGGATGATCCGGGAGTACTTCGACCTGATGTATATGGATGACTCCGGCGAAATGGCGGAATCTCTGCCGGAGCCCGGTTCTGCAGAGGCTGCCGGCCGGGAGGAGGGCCTCAATGTTTTTGTTTATGAGAGGCGGTGCGGCGATAGAACGCCCCCGGCGGCATCTTCGTGATTATCGCGGCCGCCCGGGTTTCCGACGCGAACGGTTTGTTTGATGCGGGCGACCGGCCAGGTTTTTTCAACGAGTTTGAAGGAAGCGAGCGGCATTACGCAGCACAGTCTACAATCCCATAGTTTGGCAGTGACCTTGTCAGCGGCGAACGATATTGCGAAAGCGCTGAAGCAGACTTTCGCGCAGCGGGGCTGCCAAACCGGGGGCGCGGACACGGACGTCCGCTCATTCGCCTTAAAGCTTGCAGCAAGTGCTACCGGCACGAAGCACCTGGAGTGAGCGGCGCCAGGGCGCTGCCCAAACCCAGTTTCACCCGGCGCGAAGCGCGTGAGCGAGCGTTTCAACCTCAAGGCGCTTTGTCAACAGCCTCCCCCTGCTTGACAGGGTGGTTTTTTTTTGCAAAAAGACAAAAAGGACAAAGATTTTTCAAATTTCGCTAACCAGTGCAGGAAAAAGATCATTTTTTAAAGAACTTTAAAAAGCGATTTCCCCGGAGTCATAAATATAAGAAGACTTTTTAAATAAAGAAGACTTTTTAAAGAGGAGATGCGTCTTGTTTGACAAGAGCCTGCCGAGAATAACCAATCTCTGGTCGAAGGTTGTGGATGGCGACGGCGGGAAGTGGCTTTCAAAAGTTGTCATCGAGTCCACTAAACCTTACGGTTATTCCGCCGCCGTTTCGGGCGGGGCGGTTGTCGTGGAGGGGAAGAGCGTCCGTGTCAACATGCCGGAGGGCGCCATAGAGGTCAACGACGGACTGCTGCGTGAGGTCGGCATAAAACAGGACGGGAACAACGCTGCCGTCACGGCGGTGCTGGACTGCCCGGCGGAATTCGAACTGTCCGTTGCGGAGGGTTTTCCTTTCAGGCTGGAGCTGTTGCTGGACCGATCCTTTATAAAGGATTTGTTTAAAGGGAAGAAAATCGTAATTGATCCCGGTCATGGGGGCAAGGACAGCGGTGCGGCCGGATTGGTAGGCCTCCTTGAAAAGGACGTGGTCCTGCCCGTGGCGGTAAACCTGGAAAAGCTTTTGCGGAAGGCCGGCGCCGACGTTTTGCTTACCAGGGACAGCGACAGGGACGTCCCGGCGGGCTTGAGAATGGAAATGGCTGTCCGTGCGGGCGCCCACGCCTATATAGGAATTCACACGAAAGCTTCTGCCGACGCCGGCGTGGAAGGACTTGCCACGCTGTATTCGCCCTCAGATGCCCGGAGCGCGGTGCTGGCGGATTTTGTTCAGAAGCAGTTGGTCAAGAAGATGAAGGCGGCCGACGGGGGCACTGCGGTGCAGCCCGGGCTCGCCCCCATCAGCGGTATGCCGGCTGTTGAAACTGAGATCCTGGCGATCACCAACCTGGTGGAGGAGGTTTTCCTGCGCGGGCTGACGGTGCGCAAAAAAGCTGCGGAAGGAATTTTCAACGGTCTTATAAAATATTTTGCCCGAACCGGGCGGGATCAAGGGTGAGTTTAATTGATTGCAGGGAGGATCCCGATCAGGACGCATATTGTCACTGAAAAAGACGATATTGTCGAAGTGGTAAAAAAATATGCCGGGGATATAGCTTCACCGGGCGACATTATCGCAGTGGCCGAGAGCGTGGTGGCGATCAGCCAGGGCCGGGCCATTCTGCCCGACAGTGTCAAACCCGGCATGCTGGCGCGCTTTCTTTGCCGTTTCCCCGGCCGGGACGGCAGCCTCGCCGCCCCGCCGTCGCTGCAGGTGGCCATCGAGGAGGTCGGCACGCCCAGGTTCGTGCTTGGTGTAATTGCCGCCGGACTGGGCCGGCTCATTGGACGCAGGGGCGACTTTTACCGGGTGGCGGGGCGCCGGCTGGCCCAGATAGACGACTTTGCGGGTACCATGTGGCCTTTCGACAGGCATATAGTGCTGGGCCCGAAAGATCCCGACAAAGTTGCGGCGGGGATTAAAAAAGCTACGGGAGCCGAAGCCGTAATCACCGACGTCAATGACATCGGCAAGGTGGATATCCTTGCCGCAACTGACGGAGTGGATCGGGAAGCCCTCATCAGTTACCTGAGGGACAATCCCCACGGCAACGACGACCAGCAGACCCCCATAGTGATCCTGGTATCGGACGAAAATATCGGGCGGTTTACAGCCGAAAGTGAACCGCCCGTGCGGAGTACCGCCTGAACGCCGTACGAGCGGCGGCTTTTTACCGGGAATAATATTTCAATACTGATAACAAAGGATGTTGAGAATGCCGTTGGATCAAAACAGGACTCCTCTTTTTGATGCAGTAAAATACCATGTCAGGAGGAATGCGGTACCCCTGCAGATACCCGGCCACAAGCACGGGTACGGGCTCGAAGAGTACAAGGATTTTGTGGGAGAAAACGTCTTGCGGATGGATTTGAATGAAACCAGGGGAATAGACATCGTCTGGGATCCGGCGAGAGCAATCGCAGAGGCAGAAGAGCTTCTTGCGGATGCGTTCGGCGCCGGCAGCGCCTTTTTTTTAATCAACGGAACCACGTCGGGCGTGCAGGCGATGATTATGAGCACGTGTAAACCCGGTGACCGGATTATATTGCCGCGAAACTCGCACAAATCAATTTTCAACGGGCTGATCTTGAGTGGCGCCAATCCGGTATACGTACAGCCGGAAGTTGACAGCGGCCTGGGCATAGTTGCCGGCGTCAATCCGGGGAAGGTGAGGGAGGCGATTGAAGAAAACCCAGATGCCAAAGCCGTTCTGGCGATAAATCCGTCGTACTACGGCATTGCTTCGGACATGAGGCTGATTGCCGAATCCGCGCGCGGCGGCGGTATGTGCGTCCTGGCTGACGAAGCCCACGGCGCCCATCTGCACTTTCACGATTGTTTCCCGGTGTCCGCCATGAAAGCCGGCGCCGACATGAGTGCGGTAAGTCTGCATAAAACCGGCGGCTCCATGACTCAGAGCTCGGCCCTTCTTGCCGGAAAAGGCGGCGTTGACCCCAATTACGTAAGGCAGGTGCTCAACCTTACCTACACGAGCAGCCCGTCCTATGTGCTGTTATGCTCCCTGGATGTCGCCAGAAAACAGCTTGCCACCAGGGGTCCGCAGATGCTCGAACGGGTTCTGGGGATGGTAAAACGGGCAAGGGAAGAGATCAACAAAATCGGCGGTCTGTTCGCCCCCGACAAAGAATATTTTGAAAGAACGGGTTGCTTTACCTTCGACGAAACCAAGCTGCTGGTCAACGTACACAGGCTGGGGCTTACCGGTTACGAAGTCGAGGCCTTGCTAGCCGCGGATTATAACATTCTTGTGGAACTGGCGGACATGTATAATATTCTTGCTGTTACTAGTCTGGGCGAGCGCGAGGAGTATCTTGAAGCGTTCGTGAGCGCTTTGGGGGATATAGCGGCAACCGCCGCGGGGAAAAGGGAGATTAAACAAATCGACGTCATCCATTTCAATCCGGAAGTGATCGTCCCGCCGAGAGACGCCTTTTACAGTCCCAAAAAGCCGCTTGCGCTTGAACAAAGCGCCGGTGAGATCTGCGGAGAGATGATCATGGTTTATCCCCCGGGCATCCCTCTTGTGAGCATGGGGGAAATAATAACCGGTGAAATAATTGATTACGTCAAACTTCTCAAGGCGGAGAAATGCGCCCTCCAGGGCACGGCGGATCCGAAAGTCGATTTTGTCATGGTGTTGGACCGCTGATACCCGACTGACCAAGAAAAACGGCCGGGGTGAGCCGGCTTACATGCCCAGAATATCCCTGGCTTTTTTCAATATTTCGTCGGGGTTGAAGGGCTTGGTCATGTAAATGTCGGCTCCCGCTTCTTTTCCCCTGCGCTTGTCGAACTCCTGCCCTTTGGCGGTCAGCATAATTATATACACGTCATCCATCTGAAGTTCATTTTTAATATGGTGACAAACTTCGAACCCGCTCATTACCGGCATCATCACGTCCAGTAAAACAAGCTCCGGCCTTTCTTTTTTGATTATTTCGAGGGTTGTATGCCCGTCCGCTGCAAACAGCAGCCTGACTCCTTCTTCTTCAAGCTCTTCCAGAGTCTGTTCGAGCAAAAGCCTGATGTGCAGTTCGTCATCCGCTATCAAGATGCTTGGCATTTCAGTCAACCTTGGGTAAGATATTTCTGCTGTCGTAGGCTGAGAAGAAAGCTTCCACCATCACGGGATCGAATTGGGTGCCCGCGTTGTTCTTCAGTTCGTAGAGGGCTGAATCCAACAGCAGTCTTTTCCTGTAAGGGCGATCGGTTGTCATGGCGTCGAATGCGTCGGCAATGGAAATTATTCTGGCCATGACATTGATGTTTTCACCTCTCAGGCGTTCCGGGTAGCCGGTGCCGTCGTACCGTTCGTGATGGTGTTTGACGGCAGGCACAATGTCCTTGAAATGTTTGATGTGTTCAAGAATTTCTTCGGCATAAATGGTGTGCATCTTTACCTCCTCAAACTCTTCCGTGGTGAGTTTGCCTTTTTTGAGAAGAATGCTGTCCCTTATGCCGATTTTTCCTATATCGTGCAGCATGGCGGCGAGGGCGAGCCTTTCAATTTCGAGTTTGGAAAGTCCCAGGGTTTTCCCTATGGCCGCGCTGTAATTGGTCACTCTCTGCGTATGTCCCCAGGTATAGGGGTCCCTTTTTTCAATTGTTTCCGCCAGGGTAAGCACGGTGGTAAGGAAAGTCTCTTTCAAACTGTTGTAAAGCCTTGCGTTTTCAATGTCGGCGGCGGCCTGGAAAGCGAGGGCCGACAAGAGCTTCAAATCTTCGGCGGAATAACTTACCGGCTTTTTGCTGGCGATGTTGATTGCCCCTACGACCCTGTCTTTTACTTTCAGGGGGGAGCATATGAGAGAGTTGATATTGCCGCCGGAACTGCCGTACCTCGGGTCGGACAGAACGTCGTTGACTATTTCAGCCTTCCCCGTGTTTATGACGTTTTCCACAAAAAATCCCAGCGGGCCGAGGTCCGCCGCCGGGTCGGGCTCCCTGCCGCCAGCCGTGAAAATGTCGAGAAGGCCGGTTTCCTCGTTTACCAGTGTAACGGATATGTCGTCTCCCTTGATTATTTTCCTCGTTTCATCGATAACCAACTGGGCGACTTCCCCCGGGCTGAGGCGCTCGGACAGTTTTTCGCTGAGATCGTACAGTAACGTAAGCTCTTTGTATTTTTCAAGAGTTTCACGGCCCAAAGACCTTTTCTGCACTTCCAGCGCCGCCAGTTGAGACAGATAGGAAGCGATGACGGACGCATTCCGGCTGCCGCATACCCAGCCGATAATTTTGCCGTTGAGCATTACCGGATATTTTCCGGCCGGTTCTTTTGGAACTTCCCCTTTGATCGCCCTTCTGTTCGCGTCCTGGATGAGCACGGAGGCTTTGGTCAGTTTTTCAATTTCTTCAACCAGGGAAGAAACCTCTTCTTTCAGGACCAGCCTTGCCAGATTTATTTTGAACATAACCTGCGCCTCAAGCTGAGAAAATTTTGTGCAGGGGTCCGAACTTCATTTATTCTTTTTGCTCTCCCAGCAAAAAGAAAAAGATGTTTTCCAGCCCTTTTTCAAAACGCAGCGTTTTTTCGATGTTGTGTCTTTTTGAAAACAGGACGTCGATGATGATCATATCCGGTTTTTCTTCCATCGCTTTTTTGATGCACTCTTCTCCGTTATAGGCCTCGACGACTTCAAAGCCCTTGGCTTTCAACACCCCGGTGAGCGTTTTCACCGTCGATTCGTCTTCGTCGACCACCAGGACCTTTTTCCTGGATGAACCCCTGGATACCAGTATACCTATTTCCGTGAGCAGTTCTTCGGTATCGACGGGTTTGGTGAGGTAGCTGTCGACGCCGACGCGGTATCCTCTTTCCTTATCCTCTATTATCGAAAGAACCACGATCGGAATGTCCATAGTGACCGGATCGTTCTTGAACACCGCGGCCACGTCGAAGCCGTTCATTTTGGGCATCATCACGTCCAAAACGATAAGATGGGGCCTTTCCGCTTTGACTTCGTTAATGGCGTCGACACCGTCCTTGGCCTCTCTTACGCAGTATCCCGCCGTTTCAAGCTCCTGTCTGAGAAGCGCCCGGATGTTGGCGTCATCGTCGACCACCAGGATCTTTTTCCCGTTCCCGTTGTTTTTCGGGGCGACCAGAACGACCTGTTCTTTCAACTGTTTTACCAGGGTGTCGAAGCTGTCTCCCGGCGCCGGTTTTTTACCCGTACCCACCGGAATGGTGAAGGAAAACTTGCTTCCCTTCCCGAGTTCGCTTTCCACCCATATTCTTCCGCCGTTCTCCTCCACTATCTGTTTGCAAATGGCCAGTCCGAGCCCGGTTCCTTTCGGTTTGTCGGTGAGGGTGTCCCCAACCTGCTGGAATTTGCCGAAGATTTTTTTCTGGTCTTCAAGGGCTATGCCTATTCCATGGTCGATCACGCTTACCGTTATCTCGTTTCCGGTCTTTTCCGCCTTCAGGATCACGTTGCCCTTGTCAGCAAACTTTACGGCGTTTGACAGCAGGTTGATGACCACCTGTATGAGCCTGTCCTTGTCTCCTATCGCAGCCGGCAATTTCCCCTTTCCCTCGATGTGCCTGACAAGCTTGAGCCCTTTTTGGGCAAAAAGAGACGTTGTGGCTGAAGAAGCCCTCTCCAGTATCTCCGCAACATCGAATTTCTCCTTTTTCCACTCGATTTTTCCGGCTTCCATCTTCGCAATGTCGAGCACGTCGTTGATAAGCGCCGTCAGCCTCTCGCCTTCCGAAACGGTGATGTTGAGATTGTCCACAACCTGTTTGAGCGCTTTTTGCACCTTTCTGTCGTCGGTTTTCACAAGGGGAAAGATGGTGTCATTGAGCCGCTTTTGGGTGATTTTCGCAAAGCCGACGACGGAAGTCAGCGGGGTCCTCAGTTCGTGTGACACGGTGGAGAGGAAGTCGGTCTTCAGGTCGTCGAGTTCCTTCAACTGTTCGTTGGTTCTGCGCAGCGCCTCTTCGACCTTCTTTCTTTCGGTTATTTCCCTCTCCAGTTTCCTGTTCGTTTCCAGCAGTTCCTCGAACAGGTCCATCATGATTTTCGCCACCTGGGCGTCAACTATGGCTACGTTCGGGGGGCAGTCTTCGTGAACCGCTTCCCGGACGCTTTGGCGCCCGGTAACCTCGAATACCAGATCGAGGTCCGGCTGCTTTAACAGTTCCCGGTAATCGCTGAATATTTTCAGGCCCAGCTTGCCGGCCAGGCGTATGCCAGGCGCGCCGGGATCGATGTCGCACATTCCGGTAACTTCGACCTCTCTCAAGTTGTAAAGGGCGTCTAAAATTGACGTGCCTCCGCGGCCGCCGCCGATGATGCCGATTTTTACGACAGACACTTTTTTCTGGCTCCCCCGGGCAAATTATATTGATCAGGTTTGATGGCTGAATACACAAAACTTCTGCCGGATTTATGTGGATTATTCCTGAATATAAACCATTCTTTGCATTTTTGATAAATCCTGCTTCTATCTGGTACTTCGGTCGAAATATGTTTTACTGTATATGTCTGTAAATATTTTTTTGCTGTTGCAATCGTTGCGGCGCCTGGCGGGATTCCGCATGGAGGAACGGTGGTTCGTGCCCGATCCGGGCAGATTGCCGGGGATGTTGGGGAATGGGAGCGGGATTTCCGGATGGCGGGCGGGATGCCGGCAGAAATTGAAAAGCACAGGGGCGCCGCCGGCACTGGCCCGGCGCATCCTAGAAGAAGACGGGCCGGCAGTTTCCCGGCACATCGTTTTTCTGAAAAAGGGGGGCTCCGACTACCCGTTTAACCTTCTGAATCAGCCGGCGTCGATATGACTTCGCCGCGGCCTGTTGAAGAGGCGCTCAGCCTGTTCAACAGGCCGCTCAATCAGATGGAGGAGGCGGTTTCCGGCAATTAAACCGCACATAACTTTCTCAGTTCCTTTTTTAGAATTTTGCCCGTGGCGTTTTTGGGAAGCGATTCGAGTTCTATGATGTCCCTGGGCAGTTTGAACGCGGCCAGGTTTGTTTTTAAAAATGTCATAAGCTCTTTTTTGTTCAGTTCGAATCCTTCTTTTATGACTACGAAAGCGCGGACCGTCTCTCCGCGTTTTTTGTCCGGAACGCCGACGACTGCGGTCTCCTTGACGGAAGGGTGCTGATACAGCGCTTCTTCCACTTCTCTCGGGTATACGTTGAGGCCGCTGACAATGATCATGTCTTTTTTGCGGTCCACGATAAAGATGTACCCGTCTTCGTCCATGTAGGCCAGATCCCCGGTATGCAGCCACCCGCCGCGCAGGGCCTCGGCGCTTTCCTCCGGCAGGCCGTAATAACCCAGCATGACATTCGGCCCCTGAACAAGAAGCTCGCCAATTTCACCGGGTTCCAGTTCCCTGCCGTGGTCGTCGACGATTCTCACTTTCACGCCGGGGACCGGCAGGCCTACCGAACCGGGTTTTGTGGCATTCAGCGGATTGAAGCTCACGGCTGGAGAAGCTTCGGAAAGACCGTACCCTTCAACCACCCGTTTCCCGGTTTTTTCATAGAACTTGTTCAGGATTTCGAGGGGAAGAGACGCGCCGCCGGAGGCGAAAAGGCGGACTCCCGCAAGATCCCCGGGGGCTGCCAGGCTGGAATAAAAGCCGTACATGGCCGGAACTCCCATTACCACTGTAATGCCCGTTTCACGAATGGTCGCGATCACTTCTTTGGGCGAGAAGGTTTCCACCACCGTAATGGACGCGCCGTTGTAAAGGGCTGTTGTCACGCAGCACGTCCAGGCGAAGCTGTGAAACATCGGCAGCACGCACAAAACGTTGTCGCCGGCGCTTGTCTGAGTGACCCCGGAAAAGGCCCGGGCATTGGAAACCAGGTTGTCGTGGGAGAGCAAAGCCCCTTTCGGCCGCCCGGTGGTGCCGGAGGTGTACAGGATCACGCAGGGATCGCGGCCGCTCACCTGCGCCGGAGGTATTTTGGACAGGGCCGGATTTCCGGATTCCTTGTCGAGGGTTGAAACGGATATCCGGATATGCTCCCCCGCTGTCTGAAGTTCTCTGTCGGCAACAATGTGTTTTACTTTTGCGTCTTCCAGAATGAATGATATCTCCCGCGATGTTAGCATCGTGTTGAGGGGAACGACTACTCCGCCCAGACTCGCTATGGACATGTAGGCAAAAACAAACTCTGCCGAATTCTTGGCGAAAAGGGCCACGTTGTCTTTTTCGCGCACCCCCCGGGCGTACAGATAGCTCCTGTAGGCGGCCACTTTGTTTTGCATTTCGGCGTAGCTGTACTTTTTGTTCTTCTCACACAACGCGATTTTGTTGCTTTCTCCCCGGAAGATGAGCTCGTGTACCAGCAAATCGACCCCTCCACGTTTTATTATGCTTTTTTGCCGTTATTTCAGTAAGGTTTTAGAGATTGAAACTTTTTAAAAAATTTCGACAAAATTATATTTGACACGATTGCCGTGATATCCTGCCGGGGAAGGCTTTTTTAGCGTACATCTGTGGGACAAAATTTTCCGGATGAGAAAAGGGTCGCCGCGGGGGGCTTTTAAAGGAGCCGCAGCCGGGCTCCCGGCGCAAAAAAATGGCGGCGGGATGCAGGAATTTCATGCTGCTTGTGTAAGTTACCTGTATGCGGGAAATACACCGGAAAAAGATGTTTTTTGACAAAAATGTTTGAAAAGATTCACCGGCTGCCGCCTGATCCCGGCGCTTCCGGATTCCGGCAGTTGGTTTCCTTGCAGGGAGGTATTGAATTGCGCCTGACCCGTGAAGAGAAAGAGATGCTCGAGGGCGGAAAAGGTAAGGGGCCCGCTCTGGCCATGAAGGTGTTGACGGCCATAGGCGAAGCCTTCGGGGCGGAGAAGATGGTTGAGATAAGCAGGGCGCACGTGGCCTTAAGCAATCAGGAGGCAGATCTGTGGTTTGTGGAGAAACTCGTGGAAGGCGGGGCTTTCTGCCGGGTTTCCCCAACCGTCAATCCCGCTTATAATCTCGAGTATTTTAAGAACGCAACCGGCGTCGAGCCCGCCGATGAGGCGATCCTGCGGCGGACCAGATCCGCTTATAAGGCTATTGGGGCCACACTCACCTATAATTGCACCCCCTACCTGGAAAAAAACATTCCGCGTCCCGGTGAAATAACCGCTTATTCTGAGTCAAGCGCCACTCCTTACATAAATTCCGTTTGCGGGGCCAGAACCAACCGGGAATCAGCCCAGAGCGCCCTTTGCGCCGCCGTGACCGGACGGACGCCGCTGTACGGTTTCCTGCTTGATGAAAACCGCAGGGGGACGGTGCTCGTGGAAGTGGAGGCGAAACTTACCGGCGATTTCGATTACCAGTTGCTGGGTTACTGCGTTCCGAAAAAAACCGGGCCGGGAGTTCCCGTCTTTACCGGCATACCCCGCAACGTCGGCCCCGAGGCGCTGATGAACCTCGGCGCCCAGTTGAACACGGCCGGAGCTGTAGCCATGTATCATATCGCGGGGGTGACCCCGGAGGCTCCCACCGTCGAAGCGGCCTTCGGCGGGGAAAAGCCCGGAAAAGTGGTGACTGTCGCCGACAGGGACTTGAAGGAGACTCTTGATACCATATCCGCCCCGAAAGGCAGGATTGAGTTTGCCATGTTCGGCTGCCCTCATTTTACCATTGCCCAGGTCGGCGAGATAGTCCGCCTTTTGCAGGGAAGAAGGCTTGCCGTCGAAATCTGGGTGCTGACCTCCTCCCTGACCAGGCGTCTTGCTGAAGACATGGGCTACCTCGAGGTCATTGAAAGCGCCGGCGGGCACATTGTGGACGGGACCTGCATCGACCAGCCGTGCTGGCGGCGCCTGTACGGCAAAAGAGGTGTCACCGATTCCCCCAAGTGCGCTTATTACACAAGGAGAAGGGGCATGGAATTCGTAATCAGGAGCCTGCCGGAATGTATTGAGGCGGCGGTTAGGGGGGAAGTGCGGTGAAACGGGACATTCCTGCCTTTTCCTGCCGCCGCATTGCCGGCGGCCGGGCGGAAGGGGAGGCGCTGTTTTCCGGGGATGACATCTGTTTTTATCTGGTCGAGCCGGAAACCGGAAAAGTGATTGAGAAGGGTCATTCGCTGGAAGGGCGGAGCATTGCCGGCAGAGTTTTGGTTTTTCCGGGCGGGAAGGGAAGCTCGGTGGTGCAGGCGGACGGACTGTACCAGTTGTCCATGCACGGGAAGGCTCCGGCTGCGATGATCATCCGGCACCCCGATACGGTCCTGGTGGCAAGCGCCATAATTATGGAGATGCCGCTGGTGACCGGGGTCGAACCCTTATTTTACCGGCAGGCCGGCGACGGGGACCGGCTTGAAGTGGATGCTGAAAATGGTAAAATTAAAGTCGTAAAAAAGCTGAGGGAAGAGTAATGATCGTTCTCAAGAAAGCCGCCGGACAATCCGGTGAAAGTCTTGAAAGCATAAAAAAAACGGTTGCCGGGATCATCGAAAAAGTGCGGCTTGAAGGCGACCGCGCCGTCATCGGTCTGACCCGGCAGTACGACGGGGTTCAGGTAAATGATTTAAAAGTGCCCGCGGAGGCGGTCGCGGAAGCATACCGGCGGGTGGACGGCGAAACCCTGGCGGCCTTGAAGCTTGCCGCCGGCCATATCCGCCGTTTTGCCGAACAGCAGCTTGAATGCCTGAAGCCTCTGGAATGCGAAATTATGCCCGGGGTGGTGCTGGGCCACAGGCTCATTCCCGTATCGACCTGCGGGGCGTATGTCCCCGGGGGCCGTTATCCGCTCCCCTCTACTGCATTGATGTCGATCATTCCGGCCAGGGTGGCGGGGGTGAAAAAGGTGGTGGCCTGCTCGCCGCCGTCCAGGGCGCTGTCCGGCATTCACCCGGCCGTGCTGGCGGCCATGGACCTGGCGGGGGCGGATGAAATCTTCTGCATGGGGGGCGCCCAGGCCGTCGCCGCTTATACCTACGGAACCGGTACCGTCCCGCGCGTGGACATGATTGTCGGTCCGGGGAACGTTTTTGTGACTGAGGCAAAAAGGCAGGTGAGCGGGGAGGTGGGCATCGACATTCTGGCCGGGCCCAGCGAAGTTCTGATCATTGCGGACGGGCACGCCTCGCCGGCGCTGGTCGCCTGTGACCTGCTCGCCCAGTGCGAACACGACGCGGACGCCAGGGGTATCCTGGTGACGACCAGCAGGCGGCTGGCGGAAAGCGTTCTTTCCGCCGTCAAAGAGGAAGGCAGGTCGCTGGCTACCGGCGAGGCCGCCTTGAAGGCGTGGGAGGAGAACGGCCAGGTCATACTGGTGGACAGTCTGGAGGAGGCGGCCTCGGTCGCCAACGATTTCGCCCCGGAGCACCTCGAGTTGCATACCGGGGACAACGACAGGCTGGCGGAAATGCTCGTGAATTACGGTTCGCTTTTTATCGGCGGCAATGCCCCGGTGGCCTTTGGGGACTACGTCTCGGGAACGAATCACATTCTTCCCACGATGGGCTGTTCCCGCTTTGCCAGCGGGGTGTGGGCGGGCACGTTTATAAAAGTGGCTTCCTACCAGAAGCTGACCGGGGAGGGCGCCGCCGCCCTGGCCGGGGCTTGCGCGCACCTGGCCGGTGTGGAGGGGCTCTTTGCCCACCAGCGTTCGGCCTCCCTGCGCAAAGGCTGAGTTTCAGTCGATGCGGAAAGGAGGGGACGGCGATGAACATTGCGGAACAAGGCAATCCGGCTGCCGGGCCGTGCGGAGACAGCGCGCTGAGGCTCCGGAACATTTCGAAGATCTACCCTGGGACGGTCGCCCTGTACAGGGTCAACGTCGAAGTAAAAAGAGGAGAGGTCCACGGAATAATCGGCAAGAACGGGGCGGGCAAGTCGACTCTGGTTGAAATTATTGCCGGCATAATTGCTCCCACCGAGGGGTCCATACTGATCGGCGAGAAAAAATACGAATCCCTTTCCCGGGCTGACGCCAGGAAGGGGAAGATCGCCATTGTTCCCCAGGAGCCGCAGTTGATCCTCGACTTTACCGTGGCGGAAAACCTCTTCATATCCGATTACCGCGGCCCTGGAAGGCTGATCGGCTGGCGGGAGCTTTACAGGAGGGCGGAGCAGGTGGTTGAAAAAGCCGGCCTCAGCCTGAACGTCAGAGTCAAGGCGGGGGACCTGTCCATCAGCGAGCAGCAGCTTCTTCTAGTGCTCAAGGCCTGCTACGTCGACGACGCCCAAATAATCATTCTGGACGAAGCTTCGGCCTCCATGTCCCAAAACGACGTAGAGCTTTTGTACAGGATTATCCAGGAGAGGAAGAAGAAAGGAAGCACCGTAATTTTTATTTCCCACCGCACCGACGAACTTCTCCGGGTATGCGACCGGGTTACCGTCCTGCGTGACGGCCGGGCCGTGGCGACAACGGCTTGTGCCGGGCTTGACGGGGACAGGCTTTCCGCCCTGATCGTCGGTGAAGGCGCGGCCGGGGATACTGGCGTCGCGGGTCTGGAAGAGCCCGGCGCAGCCGGCGGCGAAGTTCTCAGGGTTGAGAATTTAAGCAGGGTCGGGGCGTACCGGAACATCTCCTTCGTGCTAAAGAAGGGGGAGATTCTCGGCCTCGCCGGGTTGAGGGGAAGCGGCCGCACGGAAATTTTGAAGGGCATTGTTGGGATAGATCCGGCGGAGGGCGGCTTCGTGCACGTCAACGGTTTAAAAAAGCGGTATGCCGCCCCTTCGGAGGCGCTCAGGGACGGTATCGTCTACCTTCCCGAGGACAGGGAAAGGGAAGGTTTGATCAAAATACTGAGCGTCAGGGAAAATTTGATACTCAACTCGTTGGACAAGGTTAGAAGACGGTTTATGATCAACGGAAAAAAAGAGAAAAAGCTTGTTGAGAACCTGATTGACAGCCTTGACATAAAAGTCGCCTCGCCCGAGCAGGAAGTCAGCACCTTGAGCGGCGGGAACAAGCAAAAAGTGGTGGTCGGCAAGATTTCGGCGGCTCAGCCGGGCGTTTTCCTTCTGGACGAGCCCACCAAGGGGGTGGATATCTCGGCAAAACGGAGCATCCTTTCCATAATCAGGAAAAACCTGAGCAGGAACGCGGGAATAATCATCACCTCGCCCGGGCTGGAAGATTTGATCGAGGTTTGCGACCGCATCCTGGTTGTATACAGGGGTGAAATCACCGGGGAGTATTCCCGCGGGGAATTCAGGGAGGGAGAACTGTACCTGGCCGTGCAGGGCGGAATAAAACATTTGGACTGTTGACAAACGGTTCCGGGACCTTGAGGTTGAAGAATCGAGAGATATTGCGCAGCACAATCTGCAACCCCGCGCAGGTGGGCAGTGTTTTGTCAACAGCCTCAGTTATCAATATTTTTTAAGGAGAAGCGGCTATGCCTAAGAAATTGCAGATACAACTGTTCTTGCTGGACAACCTTATCTGGGTCATCGTGGCCGGATTCTTTCTTATCAACGCCGTGATAACCCCGAAGTTTGCCACATACGGCAATCTTGTCAACATACTTTACCACTCGGCGATTATGAGCATGCTTGTGCTGGGGGAGGGCCTGATCCTGGTAATCGGCCAGATAGACCTTTCCATCGAGTCCATTCTCGTTTTCGCCCCGGGATTGGCCATGCTGCTGGTTTCCAAATGGCTTCCCTTTGATGCCGGCCCGGTGACGGCCATTGTTCTGACACTTGCGGTGGGCGCCCTGGTGGGCCTGTTCAACGGTGTTTGCATAGCCAAAATCGGAGTGAACCCGTTTCTTCAGACGCTCTCCATGATGATTATTCTCCGGGGGCTGGTGCTCTTTCTGGTCCCCTTCTCCATATTCCCCCTGCACAAGGTATACACTTACGCGGGCCAGGCCAGAACGGTGGGCAACATTCCGGTAGCAGTGCCGGTCGTTCTGGTCATATTCCTGATTTTTCAATTCATCCTCCATTATACATCGTTCGGCAGGCATTTCGTCGCCACCGGCGGCAATGCCAGAGCCAGCTTCATCTCGGGAGTTAATACCGGCCGGATGGTGATTTGCGCCTTCGTTATAGCCGGTCTGCTCGCTGCGGTGGCGGGGCTTCTTGCCGCCGGACGGCAGGGTTCCGTTTCCAATTCGATGGGTGAGGGGATGGTTTTGCTCGCGTTTGCAGGGGCCATTCTGGGCGGGGCCAGCCTTGAGGGCGGTAAGGGCACTCCGATGGGCATGCTCGGCGGCGCGCTTTTGCTGGGAATGTTCTCCAACTCGCTCAACCTGCTCGGGGTGACGGTAACTCTGGTGTACGCGACCCAGGGCGCGCTGATTTTTGTCGCCATCGTGCTCGACCGGGTGCGGATTAAGGTGCGCAGCTACCTGCTGCACCAGGAGCAGGTGAGAAAATTAAAAATTCTGGAGCAGGAGAAAGAAATTGTTTCATCTGCCGTTTGAGGAGGTGGTATGCCGGTTCCGGAAAAGGAAATCGAAGCGCGGTTTTTAAAATCGATTTAAGGAGGCTAATTTCATGCGTTTCGGCTGGGTAAAACACCTTCTGGTGATTGCGCTGGTACTGGGGCTCCTGACCGGCTGCGCTTCCCAGAAAGCGGAAGATAAGAAGGGAGAGCAAAAGCAGCTTACCTTCGGTATGGTCATCAAGGAACCCGGCGCTCCATTTATTCAGGCGTTTATCAAGGGTGCCGAAGGCAAAGCCCAGGAACTGGGCGTCAAGGTGGATATCAAGGACGGTCAGGCGGATTCCATGAAGATCATGGAACTGATGGACAACTTCATTACCCAAAAGGTGGACGGCTTCATCATGGCCGGTGCGGTTGATTTGAAAGCTATCGTGCCGGGAATTAAAAAGCTGAACGAAGCGGGCATTCCGGTTGTTGCCCTGGATACCTCACCGGAGGGCGGCAAAGTGGACTATTTCATCTCCTTTGACATCGAACAGTCCAGCAAGAAGGCAGCCGAAGCCTTTGTTCAAGGGATCAAGGATCGCAACGGCGGCACAGTTCCCCGGGGCGTGGTGATCGAAATAACGGGCTCGCTTGAGGACATGTTTGCCGCTGCCTGTACCAGGGGATTCCATTCGGTGGTGGATCAGTACCCGCAGCTTAAAGTCGTGCAGGGCGAAGGAAAATGGAACAACGTGGATTCCCACGAGAGGACCAGCGACCTTTTGACCCGCTACGGCAAGGATGTTCTGGGAATCTATGTGCATACCCCCGATATTATGGGCCCGGGGGTCGTTTCCGCCATTGAGGCGGCCGGCCTCAATCCGAAGAATTTCGGAATTGCCGGTATCTGCATGGGTCCCGAGGGGCTGGATTTGATCAAACAGGGCAAGGTGCTGGCCATCGTCGAGCAGCCCGCCTTCGACTCCGCGGAGCTGGCCGTGCAGTACCTATATGACATCAAGACCGGCAAGTCCACTCCCAAGATCGGCGATACCGTGACCAAGGACGGCGCCCTGTGGTCCCCCGCCAAAATAGTGAAAAACCCGTGGGCTGAGGAAGGCGCGTTCATGGTCCTGCAAGCCCCGCTCGTGCCCATAGACGTCAAGCCCGATGACCAGCGCCTCTGGGAAAACAAGCTGAGCCATCTCTGGAAACAGTAGGTTCGCCGTTGCGGCCGATCTGGCGCTGAGGCCCCCCGGAGGAGTGTCCGCGGGGGCTTTTCCAACCGGGTTTTCCCCAAACATCTGAGAAGGAGAACGGAAAGAATGTATATCAGGATATATAAGCTGAAAGAAATGTCGGCCGGGGACTATTCCCGGATAATTGAAAGAAGCGAGACGGAAACCGATTCAATTATGGCCGAAGTTGAGAAGGTCATCTCCGGCATCAAGGAGCGCGGGGATGAGGCACTGGTTGAATATACGAAGAAATTCGAGGAGATCGAGATTCAGCCGGACAGGATCAGGGTGACTCCGGAAGAAATCAGAGAGGCTTACGGCAGGGTCGACCGGGAAACCATTGAAGCAATCAGCGTTTTGGCCGGTAACGTTCGGAAGTTTCACGCCGCGCAGATGCCCGAAAAGATGTGGTCCATGGAAGTTTCCCCCGGCCTGGTCGCCGGCCAGATCATCATCCCGCTGGAAAAAGTGGGCTGCTACGTGCCGGGCGGCCGGGGATGGTTCCCTTCGGCGGTAATGATGTCCGTTTTGCCGGCCAAAGTGGCAGGCGTGCCGCACGTGTACGTGTGTACCCCCTCGGCTCCGGACGGCTCTGTTCCGCCCGGCACCCTGATTGCCTGCGACATCTGCGGCGCCGACGCCGTCTTCAGGATCGGCGGAAGCCAGGCGGTTGCCGCCATGGCGCACGGCACCCGGACCGTTCCCAAGGTCGACAAGATTGTGGGCCCGGGCAGCAAATGGGTGCTGGCGGCTTTCAAGCTCCTTTACGGACAGGTGGAAATCGGTACGCTGGCCGGCCCCGGCGAGGGAATCATACTGGCCGACGAGACGGCTGACCCGGAATTTGCCGCCGCCGATATCTGCATTCAGGCCGAACACGGGGTGGATTCGGCGGGAGTGCTGGTAACGCACGTGCCGGAGCTCGCCCGCGCCGTCCAGGAGAAAATCGGCCGGCATATAGAAAGGCTGAACGACTACAGGAGAAATTTCGTGGTGGAATCCCTGAAGAAGTACGGGGGCATCATCCTCACCGATTCGCTTGAAGAGTCGATTGCCTTTGTCAACGAATACGCCGGCGAGCACCTGGAAATAATGACCAGGGAGCCGCTCCACGACATGCAGAAGATCAAGAATGCGGGCGGTATTTACCTCGGGCATTACACCCCGCTTTCGTGCGGCTGCTTCGGCTCCGGCCCCAACCACGTCCTGCCCACCGGCCGCAAGGCCACGGTGTCCGGCGGGTTGAAGACGGCAGATTTTTACAAGGCCGTGACGTTCGAATACTTCTCCAGGGAGGGCCTGGCCAACCTCAAGGACGCCATGGTCAAGCTTGCCGAATACGAAGGTTTCCCGGCTCACGGAAACGCCATTCTGGAGAGGTTTGCGCGGTGAGCGCAATAAGCTGGTGGATTGTTGCCTGACCCCATAAAAGAGGTGATGTTTTATGCTTGCTGTCCGCTATTACGGGATCGGGCAGGTGAAGGCCGAAGAAATTCCCCGTCCGGTTTGCGGTCCCGGCCAGGCGCTGGTGAGGGTCGCTTGCGCCGGCATCTGCGGCTCTGACCTGCACATTTTCCGGAAGGGCATGTTTGTCGCCCGTGTCCCCGAAACAATGGGACACGAGTTTTCAGGCGTCGTTGAAGAGGTCGGCGCGGGTGTCGGGGAGTTGAGCCCCGGGGATCACGTTGTCGGCGACCCGCGGGTTTTTTGCGGCAGATGCAGATGGTGCCTGCGGGGGGATTTCAACCTTTGCCCCGGTCTTGGTTTTATCGGCGAGGTTTCCCAGGGCTGTTTCGCCGAGTATCTGGTCATGGACGCGAAAAAGCTGCTGAAAGTTCCGCCTGAAATCGACCTTCGCCGGGCGGCCCTGGTGGAGCCGCTGGCCGTTGCGCTGCACATCGCCGGCCGGGGCAGGCTGTCCGCCGGGGATCATCTCGGGATAGCGGGCGCCGGCCCGGTCGGACTGCTTACCCTGATTGTCGCCAGGTCCATGGGGGTGGAGAAGGTGACCGTTATCGACGTGGCCCCGGCCCGGCTTGAGCTTGCCGCAAGACTAGGGGCGACCGTCCTGGCCGCTTTCCCGGAGGAGCCTGCGGACCGGCCTGACGTTCTGGTCGAGGCGGCCGGCCTGGAGGAGACCCTGGCGGGAGCCGTCAGGTGGCTGAAGCCGGAAGGCAGGCTGGTCATGGCCGGCATTTACGAGGACAGGGTAAGTCTGGATCCCAATGACATCGTCGTCAAGGAACTGGAGTTGATCGGCTTGAGTGCGTACGGGACTTCGGATTTGGTCAAAGCCGTTCAATTGATTGCCGGCGGGCTGGTGGACGTTGCTCCGCTGATCTCCCGGGTGCTTCCCTTAAATGAGGCGGCTCGCGGATTCAGCCTGCTTACCGCCGCGGAAAAAACGGAGTGCAAAATCCTCCTCGCTCCATAGAAGGTGAATGTAACATGCGCAGGGAAGAGTTTTTTTTCAGGGACGGTCTGGCTGCTTTAAAACCCTACGTTCCGGGGAAACCTGCGGAAGAGGTGCGCAGGGAAATGGGGCTGACGGGCCGGATAGTTAAACTGGCCTCAAATGAAAACCCCGTGGGCCCGTCCCCCAGAGCCGTGGCCAGGATGAAGGAAGTTCTGGAAGAAGTCAACCAGTACCCCGACAGCGGCTGCTTCGAGCTGAGGGAGGCGCTTTCCAGAAAGTATTTACTGCCGCCGGATTGTTTTGTATTCGGCAACGGCGTCGACAATCTGATTCCGCTGGTTGTGAACACTTTTGTAAATTATGGCGACGAAGTGATTGTCCCCGTGCCGAGTTTCGCCGCTTACCGCACCAGTGCCGTGGTCGCCGGCGCCGTGCCGGTGGAGGTGCCGCTGAGGGACTTCCGGATAGATACGGATTTGATTTATAAGGCTGTCGGCCCGCGAACCAGGATCATTTTCATCTGCAACCCCAACAACCCTACCGGAACCATAGTCCCCGGAGAGGAACTGGACCGGCTCCTCGCGGCCCTGCCTCCCGGGGTCGTGGCGGTGCTGGACGAGGCTTACTACGAATACGTAAATGACGCTTCCTACCCCGACAGCCTGAAATACCTGAAAGAAGATCGAAACGTAGTAATTTTGCGCACCTTCTCAAAGATATACGGTCTGGCCGGTCTCCGTCTGGGATACGGCATGACCCGGCCGGATTTTGTACGGCAGATGGACAAAATAAGGGAGCCTTTTGCCGCCAACCGGGTTGTGCAGGCCGGGGCGATCGAGGCACTGGCCGACGCTGAGTTTGTCAGCCGGGTACGGGCGCTCAACCTTGAAGGCAGGGAGATCCTGTATAAGGGCTTTGAAAAACTTGACATCTTTTACCTGCCTACCGAAGCCAACTTCGTCTTTGCCGACCTGGGCGCGGATATGGACTTGCTGTTTCCCGAACTGCTGAAAAGAGGAGTTATCGTCAGGCCGGCCGGCATGTGGGGGTACCCTACTTTTGCCCGCATTACCACAGGCACGCCGGAAGAGTGCCGCTTTTTCCTGGAGCGTCTGGAAGACGCCTTGAATTTTTTGAAGAAGTCTTAGCCTCGTTTATTTTTACAGGGGGTATAAAAATGTCAAGGGAATTGCGCGCGCCGAGAGGCAACAAGCTGAACTGCAAGGGATGGGTCCAGGAGGCCGCCCTGCGCATGCTGATGAACAACCTGGACCCGGAAGTGGCCGAAAAGCCGGAGGAACTCGTAGTTTACGGCGGGGCCGGCAAGGCCGCCCGCAACTGGGAATGTTTCGACGCCATCGTGGCGTCCCTGCAAAGGCTGGAAAACGACGAGACCCTGCTGGTGCAGTCGGGCAAACCGGTGGGAATTTTCAGGACTCACCCTTTTGCCCCCCGGGTGTTGATTGCCAATTCCAACCTGGTGCCTGCCTGGGCCAACTGGGAGCATTTCTGGGAACTGGAGAAGAAGGGCCTGATCATGTTCGGGCAGATGACCGCGGGTAGCTGGATCTACATTGGCACCCAGGGGATCCTGCAGGGAACGTATGAAACCTTTGCGGAGCTGGCCCGGCAGCACTTTTCCGGTGACCTGAAGGGGAAGTTCGTCCTGACGGCGGGCATGGGCGGCATGAGCGGCGCCCAGCCCCTGGCGGTAACCATGGCCGGAGGCGTCTGCCTGGACGTGGAGGTGGACCGGAGCCGCATAGAGAGGCGCATCAGGCAGCAATACTGTGATCTTGTCGAGGAAAGCCTTGACAGGGCCCTGGAACTGGTCAGGAGGTTTACCGCCGCCGGGGAGGCCAAGTCAATCGGCCTGGTCGGCAACGCGGCGGACGTTTATCCGGAACTCTGCCGCCGCAATGTTATCCCCGATGTGGTTACCGACCAGACTTCCGCGCACGATCCCGTCAACGGCTACGTGCCCTGCGGGATAAGCCTGGCGGAGGCGCTTGAACTGCGCCGGCGCGACCCGGGCACTTATAAAAAGATGGCCCTGGATTCAATTGCCGTTCATGTGAGGGCGATGCTCGAAATGCAGAAAAGAGGGGCCGTTGTTTTCGACTACGGCAACAACATCCGCGCCCAGGCAAAAAGCCGGGGCGTCGATGACGCCTTTGACTTTCCGGGCTTTGTGCCGGCGTACATCAGGCCGATGTTCTGCGAGGGCAAAGGCCCCTTCCGGTGGGCCGCGCTTTCCGGCGATCCCGCTGATATCTACAAGACGGACGAGGTGGTGACGAGGGAGTTCCCGGACAACAAATCCCTGGTCAACTGGATCAGGATGGCCGGGGAAAAGGTGGCCTTCCAGGGGCTGCCCGCCCGCATCTGCTGGCTGGGCTACGGCGAAAGGGCACGGTTCGGCAGGATCATCAACGAGATGGTGGCCAGCGGGGAAATCAAGGCTCCGGTCGTAATAGGCCGGGATCATCTGGATTGCGGTTCGGTGGCGTCCCCGTACCGGGAAACCGAGGCGATGAAAGACGGAAGCGACGCGGTTTCGGACTGGCCGGTTTTAAACGCCCTGGTGAACACCGCCGCCGGGGCGGGCTGGGTGTCGTTCCATCACGGCGGGGGAGTGGGAATCGGATACGCCCAGCACGCCGGCGTGGTAGTGGTGGCCGACGGGTCGCCGGAGGCGGCGGAAAGGATTGAGAGAGTGCTCACCGTCGACCCCGGAATGGGTGTGATCAGGCACGCGGACGCCGGTTACGGCAGGGCGGTTGAGGTGGCCAGGCACTACGGCATTAAAATTCCCATGCTGAAGTAAAGAACTGTTGCCGCGGCTTTTTTCTGCTGTACTGCACCAGCCGCCCGGTACTTGAAGAAGGCCGGAAGTGGAATAATATGAACGCCTTCCGCTTGAGAACCGGCGTTCCGCGCCGGGGGTCCGTACCTTCAGGTGGAACGGCTGGAGAAGGTGTTTTTATAACATGGCGGAAAAATTAAAGGCGGATCTCCTGCTTGTAAACGCCGGCCAACTGGTGACCGTGGCGGGGGCCTCGGCCGCCCCTAAACGGGGGGAGGAAATGGCGCGGCTGGACATTATTGAAGACGGTGCGGTGGCGGTCTGCAACGGTGTTATCGCGGCGGTGGGGACCACCGGCGAGGTGCTTGGCCGGATTGACAAAAGCAACGCCCCGCAAGTTGTGGACGCCCGCGGGCAGGTGGTCCTGCCCGGCCTGGTGGACCCGCATACCCACCTGGTTTTCGCCGGTTCCCGGGAAAACGAGTTTGAATTGAAAATTCGCGGCATGACGTATCTGGAGATATTGAAGGCCGGAGGCGGCATTCTTTCCACCGTGAGCGCCACCCGGGCCGCTTCAGAGGAGGAGCTCTTCCGGACGGCGCGCAAGTATCTCGACCAGATGCTCAGCCAGGGCACCACCACGGCGGAGGCCAAAAGCGGCTACGGATTGACCGTGCACGACGAGCTGAAGATACTGAAGGTGATCAGGGAGCTTGACCGGTTTCACGCGGCCGACGTCGTGCCCACCTTTCTGGGGGCGCACGCCGTACCCGGAGAATACCGGGACGATCCGGAGGGCTACCTGTCCCTGGTTGTCGAGGTAATGCTCCCCGCCGTGGCCGGGCGCGGCCTCGCCGGATTCTGCGACGTGTTCTGCGAGGAAGGCGTCTTTTCGGTAGAACAGTCGCGGCGCCTTTTGCTTGCCGCGAAGGCGCTGGGGCTCGAACTGAAAATTCATGCGGACGAGATAACCTCTCTCGGGGGAGGAGAGCTTGCCGCGGAGCTGGGCGCGGTCTCGGCCGATCATCTGACCGCCGTTTCCGGACGGGGTATCACCATGCTGGCCGGGAGCGGCACCGTCGCCGTGCTTCTGCCCGCGACCACCTTCTGCCTGATGGGCCGGCAGTACGCCCCGGCCCGGAGGATGATTGAGGAAGGCGTGGCCGTTGCGCTGGCCAGCGACTTCAATCCCGGCAGCTGCCCCGTTAATTCGCTGCAGGCGGTTATGGGGATTGCCTGCCGCCAGTTCAAGATGACACCTGCGGAGGTGATCTCGGCGGTCACCATCAATGCCGCCCACGCCATCGGCAGGGCCCGCGAGATCGGCAGCATCGAGGCCGGCAAGAAGGCGGACATGGTGATCTTCGACGCCCCCGCGTACAACTATATTCCGTACCGGTTCGGGACGAACCTGGCGCGGACGGTGATCAAAAACGGCAGAGTAGTGACAGGAGGGTAATCATGGGCAAACTGGTCGAGTGTATTCCCAACTTCAGCGAAGGCCGGCGCCCCGAGGTGGTTGCCGGGATACTGGAGGCCGTCCGGGGGGTGGAGGGCGTCCGGGTGCTGGACTGTTCCTCGGATTACAGCCACAACCGCACGGTAATCACCTTCGTCGGCGGCCCCGCGGCTGTAAAAGAAGCCGCTTTCAGGGCGGCGGAAAAGGCCGCGGAACTCATCAACCTGGAGCAGCACCGCGGTGAGCACCCGCGCATCGGGGCGACGGACGTCATCCCCTTTGTTCCCCTCGAGGGGGTTACCATGGACGAGTGCGTCGAACTGGCCAGGGAACTGGGGCGGGAGATCGGGGAAAAGCTGAACATCCCGGTTTACCTGTACGAGGAGGCGGCCGCCAGGCCGGAGAGGAAGAATCTTTCCAATGTGCGGAAGGGTGAATTCGAGGGACTCAAAGAAACCATTCAAACAGATGAGAGAAGGCCTGATTTCGGCCCCGCCCGGGTGCACCCCACCGCCGGAGCCGTAGCCGTGGGCGCGCGCCCGCCGCTGATCGCCTACAACATCAACCTTGCCACTTCCGATGTGAGCATTGCCAGAAAGATCGCCAGGTCCATCCGCGGTTCGAGCGGCGGCTACCCCAGCATAAAGGCCCTCGGGGTCATGCTGGAGGACAGGAATACGTCCCAGGTGACCATTAACGTGTGCAACTACCGCGAAGTGCCGCTGTCGAGGATTTTTGAGACGGTCAAGCGGGAGGCCGCCCGTTACGGAGTGAATGTGGCGGGCAGCGAAATCGTCGGGCTGGTGCCGCTGGAGGCCCTGGTCGAGGCGGCGGAGTATTACCTCCAACTGGAGGGCTTCAGGAAGGACCAAATTCTTGAAACCAGGCTGAAGTAAGGGCGGGCGGCCATCTTCCCGGAGAGGCGCAAGCCCGTTCAATTGCATGATCTGTTGGAAAGGAGCAGGCAGGATATGCTGACTGACATGACAGTAAAAGATTTCGTAAGGGAACTGGCTTCCTCCTCCCCCGCCCCCGGCGGCGGCAGCACGTCGGCTCTGGCCGGAGCCC
This sequence comes from Bacillota bacterium, assembly GCA_035369845.1. Classification (GTDB taxonomy): domain Bacteria; phylum Bacillota; class Desulfotomaculia; order Desulfotomaculales; family Pelotomaculaceae; genus DAOOVD01. Next base: position 28,044 of record DAOOVD010000010.1, read on the forward strand.
TGGGGGCGGCGCTGGTGTCCATGGTTGCCGGTCTTACGGCGGGCAGAAAGGAGTTTGAGGAAAACGAAAAAGCCGTCCGGGAGATGCTCGGAAAATCCGGGGTCTTGGTTGAATCCTTGATCCGGCTGGTAGACGACGACGCGCAGGCATACCGCAGGGTCGTCGCCGGCTACAGGATGCCGAAGGATACCGGGGAAGGAAAAGAAAAGCGGTCGGCGGTGATCCAGGAAGCGCTCAAACAAGCCGCGCTGGTTCCCCTGGAGACCGCCCGGCAGTGCCTGGCGGTAATGGAACTGGCCAGCGCCGCTCTTGACCTGGGCAACCCGAACGTCAGGAGCGATGCGGCAGTTTCCCTGTGGCTGGCCTGCGCGGGGCTGCGGGGAGCTCTTTTAAATGTTTCGGTAAATCTTGAAAGCATAAAGGACGAGTGTTTCAAGCGGGAAGCGGATCGGGAAAAGGACGTCATCGCGGAAAAAGCCCGGAGTATTTATGAAAACGCCCCGTTCGTGCGGGGGTAGCAAATGCCGCCCAGGGGAGAACTCAGGACCGTTCCCTCCGGCGCCAGTTTTGCGGCTCTCTCCATCAGGCCGCTCAGGTCGCTGAAAAGTTCGAAGTAGCCCAGCCGCTCCCCGGTATCGGGCGGCAGGTCGGGAGAATAGACGAGCACCCGGTGGCGCCTGGCGATTTCACACAGGAACTGCTGCATGTACCTGTCGTCCATGTCCGTGGGGATTCCCGCGGTTTTTTCACGCTCTTTCACGAAGGCTTCGGTTCCGATCCGGCGAGCCAGCAGCCTCGTTTCATCCGCGGACAGGTATTTTTTCGGGATAATCATATCACCCACGCCCGTGCGGCACCTCAAGAAGCCGATCATAAGCGCGCCTTCGCGGGCCGCTCCGAGGGCATTGGCGAGACACTTGACGCCCTGGCGCAGGTCCGTGTCCATCGGGTGCGAACCGAGCAGCAGGATGTCGGCTTTTTCCTCCACCGGCGCCCCGTAAATTTTTGCCGCGAGCTGACATCCCTTCCGGTGGGCTTCGACCGGATCCCCGCAGAATACTCCGGCAACCTCCCCCTCAGGCGTGAGCACAGTGTTGACGAGAAAATAGTCCGTATCCAGCAGCATTGCCCCCTCCTCGATGTCCCGCCGCGTGGGGCAATGGGCGGCGTCCAGCCCGGTGCAGCCGAACCGGCGGCGGGCTTCGACCCGCAGGTGGGTGGAGGCGATGGTTTCCAGGCCGGCGCAGCCGGGTACGACGTTTTTCAGACCGCCGCCGAATCCCGTCAGCGGGTGGGGTTCTATCGTGCCGATCAGCACCACCAGGTCCGCTTCGCACAGGTATCGGTTGAGCACCACCTCTGTCCCGCCTGCCGTCCTTCCGACTCTGGTCAGCATGCCGGCGTCGCGGCAGTCGTGGTTTACCACCCGGCAGCCCTCTATGTTTACCCTGCCGAGCCGTCCTGTAATTTCTTCCCCGGTCATGGGCCGGTGGGTGCCGAGGGACATAACGACGGTTATCTGCCCGGCGCGGGCGCCTGCCCGAAGAAGTCCGGCCAGCACTTCCGGAAATATTTGCGGAACCGGTGTCGGCCTGCTGAAGTCGTCCACCACAACCGCCACGCGGCTGGAGGACAGGTTCATTTTATCCAGCCCGGCTTTTCCGGCGGGATTTGCGAGCGCCTTTTTCAGGGCGGCGGGAAAGTCCCCGACCGGCGGTACGGCGGCGGGGAGGATGGCCCCCATGTAGTTCCATCCCGGCGGCAGGGGGATGCTCAAAGTCCGCTCCCCGCCCCAGGGCAATGCAACCCGATTAGCCTGCATTTTAAAGCCTCCCGGTTTATTCCCGGTTCCCGGCTACACCGCAAGAACGCCGGCGCCGTCCGGTATGCCGCCCGGGCCCGCCGGGGGAGAGCCGACATGGTATTGCGGCTGTTCGCCGCGCAGCACCCTGAGCACGTTCTCCGCCGCCGTTTTTCTCAGGCGCAGCAGCGATTCCTCACTGTAATAGGCGGCGTGGGGCGTTATCACGGTATTGCCGCTTTTCAAAAGGAAGTTGTCCGGCGCGGGCGGTTCTTCGTCCATTACGTCCAGCGCCGCCCCGGCGATAGCCCCGTTCCGCAGGGCTTCGGCAAGAGCCTGCTCGTCAATTACGCCGCCGCGGCTGGTATTGATGAGAAAAGCCGTTTTTTTCATCACGGCCAGTTCTTTGGCCCCGATCAGTCTTTCGGTCTGCAGCATCAGCGGCACGTGCACCGACACGTAGTCAGAGCGTTTCAGCAACGGGGCCAGTTCCGTCTTTTCCACGCCCAGTCCGGCCATTTCCCCGGATCCTACGCACGGATCGCAGGCCAGCACTCTCAACCCGAAGGCCTGCGCCTTGCGTGCCACGGCCCGGGCGTTGCGGCCGAAGCCCACGAGACCGAGCGTTTGTCCCGACAGAGAGTGAATTCCCTTCTGGACGGGCTGCCAGCGCCCCCGGCGGACCTCTCCGTCAAAGCGGACTATCCGGCGGGAAAGAGCGAGCAGGAGGGCCATGGTGTGGTCGGACACCTCGTCGACGCAGTAGTCCGGCACCGTGGCGACCCACATACCCCGCATGGCGGCGGCCTCGAGGGGAACGTTGTCATATCCCGCCCCCAGTACGGAAATGACCCTGCACCTCTTCAACCCGGCAACCTCTTCAGCGCTGATCCGGAATGACACCTGCAGAAGGACGGCGTCCGCCCGGGGGGCGTATACCGGATAATCCCCGGCAAAGGTACGGGCCGTGGAGTGAACAAGCCGGACGCCCTCTTTGCCCAAAAGCTCTTTCTCAAAGTCGTGATCTTCCAACTCGTCGTCCAGGATCCAGGCCAGAAACTGGTTTTTTTTCATATTGAATTCCAAGGACATGGTGAGCTATCCCCTTTCCAAAAACCGGCCGCGCCGCAGCCCATTTAAAAAGACAAAGGGCTGAAAAAGGCCTGGCGCCTTTATCAGCCCCCTGATGACTAATGACTGTGGGCTTTGATACTGATGCTGTTTTAAATTATTATATGACACCCAGTTGGATGTGGCAAGGTTTCGGAGGCTTTTTCTCACACGTGATTTATGCCCAGCCCGATGACCTCGTGTTCGTATCCTTTCACCGGCGCCCCGATGGTCCCGTAAAGCGCCACGGCCAGCCACTGGCCGTCGGTTTTGTCTCCGGCCAGGCGCGGTCCACGCACGATGCTGAAGGCCAGGCCGGCGCTTCTCAATACGCTGCCCAGTGCTATCTGCCCCCGGCAGATGCCGTGGAACGCGTCCAGCACGCTGTGGTACAGCGCGTGTTCTTCGCGGTAAAGGTCCCGGATCAGATGGTTTCTCTTGGCCGCTGTTTCAACCGCCGCGAAAATTTTTTCCGACTCCAAAGACCCAGCCCGGCCGGTGCATACCATATAGCCCAGGTCCTGCGCCTGCCGCAGGAGGTTTTTTTCGCCGTCCCTGGCGGTTATGGCCAGCATTACCGCAAGCTTGCCGATACTGGAGGAAGTGTCCGTAACAAACAGCCCCCTGTCATGTGCCTTTGTGCAGCATAAATACTATAAGCGCGCCGGAAATTCCTGCTTTCAAAACGGCAACCCGGTATAACGCGCGCCGGTTTTTCCGGGTACAAAAAGGAATGAGGGCGGGACATGAAGTATAATATATTTTACCGCCGGTAAAGTGGCGTAGAAGCGGGGTAAAAAAGGGCGGGGCGGGCGCCTTCGCCGATAGCGCACGTTGTTTTTTTGTCGGAGAGATTGGGAAAAATTTAATGGGCTTGGGAGGTAATTATGAAAAGCTACAAGCGGAAAGGATACCTGTCCCTGGTGTCTCTTGCGGCGGGAGCGGTTCTTCTGGCGGCCGGGCTCTACGACTACTCTACCGGCGGAATAACTACCGGCGTATTGATTCTGCTCTTCTCCGGATTTTGTTTTTACAACTGTTATTACTATTTAAAGCCTTATATCCTGCTTGACGACAGGAAGCTGATCATCAACTATGATTTGAGCAGGAAGGAGTATTTGCTGTCGAATCTCAGAATTGTAGATTCCTCGATGAAAGGTGTGGAATTCGTAGAAACCAAAGGCGGCTCAAAGAAAACAGTTCAGCTCAGTTTTGCCGCAATGAGCAACGAGGTTAGAAAAGAATTGCTGGAGGACATACATTCCAGGGTAAAAAGCCTTTAGGAAAAAACTGTGGTCTTGTCCGTACTGATTGCTGGAAAGCGGCTCTCCCCGCGCGGGGCGCCGGGGGAGAGCCGCTTTGAGCAGTCTTGTTTTCGGCGGGTGGCGTGGCCGCGTCAACCGGTTGCCAGTTGCTTCGGGAATCCGGTCAGGACGATGGGCCCGGCGGCTCCGACCACCACGGTGTCCTCTACCCGGACACCCCAGTTGCCGGCGTAAAGCCCGCAGTTGCCCACCGCAAGCGCCACGTTGGCTTCCAGCGGCGGGGCTTCCTTTTCCCCGTGGAAAAAGGCATGTCCCGCGGGAAGCGGGGCTTCTTCAAACTCAATTCCGACACCGTGGATGGGCGGCCCGAAGATGTTACTGCCGTAGCCGGCCTCCCGGAGCGTCCCGTGCACGGCCCGCTCGAGTTCAGACATCCTCACCCCGGTTTTTACTTTCCCGATTGCATCCTGCTGCGCCTTGACGTACAGGTCATAGGCGGCCTGCTGTTCGGGAGACGGCCTGCCCGCGCAGACGGTTCGGCAGGTGTCGGCGCTGTAACCGTTGACGACAGGGTGAACGTCGATCATCACTAGGTCTCCCGCTTGAATTTCGCGCAGGCTGGGCAGACCGTGGGCGATGTTGGTCCGCGGGCCCGATGAGACGTAAGTCCGCCAAAAGCCTTCCGCGCCTGCCTGCCTCATGGCGTACTCCGCCTCGGCCGCCACCCGGCTTTCAGTAACTCCCGGCTTTACGGCTTCAACTGCCGCCTTCATTCCGGCATCCGCGACTCTGGCCGCCTCGCGGATCTTTTCGATCTCTCCGTCATCCTTCACCAGGCGAAGATGAGAAATGATATGGGTGCAGTCCTTCACGATCATGTCCTTCGGTTTGGCGTGCGGGTGGGTGAACATGTGCATCATGGTATGGGTCAGGAACGTATACTCCAGCCCCATGACGCCGCTTCGCAGGCTGAAATGTTTGAAATAGCGGGCGATCGAATGGATCATCCCCACTTCGTCCTCGAAACCGGTAATATGGTCGAAATATGCGTACTGTTTTACGTCTGCAACGTCGGTGGAAGGGACGCCCAGGGCGACTTTTCCGTCCTGCGTGATAATGGCGTAGGCGCAGAGGCGCCCGTCCCCGGTGAAATAAAACATGTTCGCGGGCTTGGCCAGAAGCAAAACGTCAAGCCCCTCTGCTCTCATCAACTCACAGCATTTTTTCAGGCGTAGCTGAGAGACGGCTGTACCGCTCATAATTTCAACCCCCCTATTGATTTAAGCAGAAAATTATGGTTAAAACAATTATATCAATTTTCTTCTGTCCAAACCATTCCACAATTCATTCCTCCCAAAAACTGAAATCCCCGTGTCCGGAGAATTCAACGCGGCACGGCCCCCGGGATTATTCTTCCCATAGAAACTGAAACCTATCGCCCAGTTTTAATACCAGGACCCCGTGAAGGATTATTCTCCCATAGAAACTGAAACCACCTGTTTATTGTCGAAATATGCAGAAAAATATCTATAGAAAAATGTTGAAAAATATTTGATTATGGTTTCTACTTTTGTAAAGGGCTGTTTGGAAATTCATTGAAGATTTTTATTTTTAATGTTTCACGGATATGGTAAAGAATTACCGGTTAAATTGGTATTCTGCAGCCCTGGCAGCGACGGCTGTCCCCGGTGTAGGTTGAAATATGGAAGCTCCTGTCCGGAGGCGGCTCCCTGAGCGGGGTTTTTTGCGTGTACCGGCGGCCGGAGGTGTAATTTTGCAGCACGGGAAGGAGATGTTGTATGAGCAGTTCCTTCGGTTCTCCGGAGAAGCGCAGCCGGCGGTCCGCGGTGTTGGTGGCCACCCTGGGCGTGGAGCCGCAGGTGGTGACCATTGCGCTGGACATGCTGCTGTCCGGCGGCTGGTCTATAATTGAAGCAGTGGTGATCTGTACAAAAACGCCCAAGGTGCAGGAAGCCCTGAAAGTCATTGAGGAGGAATTCCAAAAGGATGCTTACCCGGGTGTCCGGTTGAAGGCCGTCCCGGTTGCTTCAGGAGAGGGGATGGCGGGGGATTTTTGCACCGGCGAAGAGCTGCAGGATCTCTTGCGCACTCTGTACGTGGAGATTCGCCGGGCCCGCCAGGCGGGCTGCGTGGTGCATTTTTGCGTGTCCGGCGGCCGCAAGGTCATGGGGATCATGGGCATGGTGGTGGCCCAGCTTCTTTTCGGGCCGGAGGACTGCGTCTGGCACCTGGTCACGGAGGGCTGGCAGCCCGGCGCCGAACGCCGGCTGCACCTGCCGCCTGGCAAGGGGGTCCGGCTTGTGCCCGTGCCCGTTCTGCGCTGGAGCGAGGCCGGGGCACTGATGCAGACCGTCGCCGAGCTCAACGACCCGGCCGAGGTGGTGGCCTGGCATGAAAAAATCAGCCGCAGCAACCGGATAAAACGACAGCGGGAGTTTATTGACCGCTGGCTGACGCGGGCCGAGCGGGAGGTGGTCCGGCTGGCCTGCCGGGGTCTGGACAACGCCGCCATTGCCGGGGCCCTTTACAAGCGGGAGCAAACGGTGGCCAACCAGCTCCGGGGGGTTTACGAAAAGCTCCGGGAGTGGCTGGAGTACCCTGAAGGAAACGTGGACCGCAATGTGCTGATCGCCGAGTTCGCGCCGTATTTTGCGCTGGTGGAGGAAGTGAATCGTTAAATCAATCAACTTAATGAGTAAAAATGCTGGGGGAGGGAATAGATGCTGTGAATGAGACAATAATGATTTCTTTAGTTGGCGAACAGCCGATACCGAATTTGCTGGCTGTGCTTTACGCGAAGCCATTGCATGCGGTGTGGGTTTGTACTGATCGTACTGAAAAGATTAGCCAGCGCCTGTGTTCTGTACTTAAGGAACGTAATATATCAGTTGAGGACGAGCCTGTAAATGTTGCCCCTTATGATATGGTCGATATTGAGAACAAAATAAAGGCATTCATAGAAAAGAAAAAATGGGTGCCCGGCAAAATTATTTTTAATCTTACGGGCGGCACCAAGCCCATGGCGCTGGCTTCCTACCGCCTTGCGGAGCAGTTTTCCTGCCCGTTTCTTTACGTTCAGAGTGAAGGAAAGAAAAGTGTAATTTATTATTACCAGTTTACCGAACGTGGCCCGGAATTAAAGAATGAAAGCGAGATTCCTCCTGTTTTGGATATTGATTTATACATTAAAGCATATCACGACAATTATACTGAAACTAATGAATTTAAGAACAAATTTGAAGAAATGGTGCATGCAGTATTAAAGGCAGAACTTGACGAAGTGAAGAATTCGGTGAAACCAGTGCCCCAGCTGGGTGGCCTCGAAATTGATCTCGCTCTTCGCTGCGGCAACTGTGTGGGAATTGCTGAAGTTAAAACTGGTAATAAGGCCAGGAGTAAGGAGGGTATCGAGCAAATTATTGCCGCTGCCGAGCAGCGCTTTCTTGGGACTTATATTGAAAAGTTTCTCATCTTAGACCGTGAATACGAGCAAAACAACCGGCAGCTTGCCGACGCCCACCGGATCAAGGTAATTGAGCTTCCCTCAGCACAAGGCGGAGAATTAACTGAAGAAGATCGAAGAAAGCTGGTCGATGAAGTAAAGAAGGCATTAGGAGGCTAGGTGTTCTTGGTTCTCATCAACTTTTCACATCCCTTTACCCATGAGCAGTTGCGGCAACTTGAGGAGCTTGCCCGGAAAAAAGTTGAACGCGTCATCGAAGTTAGCGCCCAGATCGATCCCCAGCAACCCATTGTCCCACAAATCGCAGCCATGGCGGATAGGACCGGGCTTACGCCTCAGGAGTGGCAGACAACACCGCTAATCATCAACCCACCGTCCCTAAGCATCAGTGCTGTAACGCTTCTTGCAGAACTGCACGGAAGGTGCGGTTATTTTCCGGCGGTGGTGCGCCTGCGTCCAGTAGCCAGCAGCGTGCCGCCTCAATTTGAGATGGCGGAAATAGTAAACCTCCAGGCAGTGCGCGAAAAGTCGAGAAAAGGGCGCTGATAAAAGACGGAGATGCTAAAAAAGTGGTGTTCAGAGAATTTTCAAGGAAAGGAGGAAGGATGGGCCAATGAATGGGACACACCTGGTCACTTTTCACATCGGCCCGGTGCAGGATTTTATCGCCACAGCGCGGCGCAGTCATGATCTGTGGTATGGCTCCTGGCTGTTGAGTGAACTGGCCAAAACGGCCGCGCTGGAAGTTGTCCGGTATAACGGGGATGATCCGTCATGCCTTATATTCCCGGCTCCTGAAGGGGACAGCCTGGAACAGTTGAAGTCATTTGATTTTAGCGCAACTAATAAGGTGGTTGCTGTGGTCAGCTGCAACCCGGTTGAATTGGGTAATGCCATCAAGAAATCTGTTCACAGGCGCCTGGATGAATTGTCCGGTGTTGTGTTCGGGAATATCAAGGGCTTTGAGCCTGAAGTGGCCGTCCAGCAGGTGAAAGACTTTATTGAGTTCTTCTGGGCTTCGTATCCTTTAAATGGTAATTACAAGCAGGCGCGCGATTTTGCCGAAGCCGTCCTCAGCGCCCGGAAGGCAACGCGCGATTTTACCCAAGTGGCATGGGGATCAAGCGCGCCCAAATGTTCCCTTGACGGGTGCCGGGAGTCGGTCATTGCTGAAAATGTTTACAACCGGATGAACGATAGCATGCTTTATAAGAGTTACCGCGTGCAGCGCGGCGAGTATTTGTGCGGGGTATGCCTGCTGAAACGTCACGGCAAACGAGAAAGCGAGAAGTATTTTTACAGCACTTCCCACGTGGCGGCACTTCCATTGCTGGAAAGGCTTACCGAACAGCACCGGCCGCTTGTAAAAGAGTATTTCGGCAAATTGAAGGAACTCGGCATCCCGCCGGGTGATCTGGAGACGGTACGGCCACCCCACCCCGTATTTGGTCCCCACGATGGCCATTTATTGTATGAAGAGCGGTTCCGCGAGTTTTTCTTTGAAGAAAAGGAAAAGGTACTGCCGGCCCGAAAAGCGCTGCGTGAGTTTTTGAAAAAAGCCTTCGGCGGTAAAAAGCCGCTGCCTTACTACGCGCTTCTTCTCGCTGACGGAGATCACATGGGCAAAGTAATCGACGCCCAGAAAACTCTCGAAAAACACCGGGAACTCTCACTGATCCAGAGCGGCTTTGCCCTGGAAGCGCGCCGGATAGTGAAAGAGAACAAGGGATCCCTTGTATATTCCGGCGGCGACGACGTCCTGGCTTTAGTTCCTTTGCACAAAGTGCTCGACTGTGCCTGCAGGTTATCCAAAACATTCCGGGAGCGGCTTGCCGGGTTCAAGGGAGAGGACGGCGGGAAGGAAACAGCACCGACACTTTCGGTTGGCATTGCTGTTGCTCATCACCTCGAACCTCTCTCCGACGTCCTTGAACTGGCGCGCAGGGCGGAAAAGGCGGCTAAATCCGTGCCCGGCAAAGACGCCCTGGCGGTGACATTGAGCAAGCGGAGCGGTTCGGAAAGGACGGTCAAAGGCACCTGGGGGGACCTGGACCGGCAGCTCAAATGGCTGGTCAACTTACACCGCAATGAAGAAGTACCTGACGGGGCCGCTTATGAGTTGCACGATCTGGCCAGGCGGCTTGAAACACGAGATGAAGAGTTAAAGGGCACGCTTCAAGAAGCAGCTTGCGCGGAAGCCAAACGTATTCTACGCCGCAAAAGAACCCGGCGCGGTACCGAGCGTATAGCGCAGGAAGTGTTAACGGGGTTGGAGTCCTTACTTGGGGGAGATAAGTTTTCCTTTGAAAAACTCAGGCAGTTGGCGGATGGCCTCATTATTGCCCGGGAGTTCGCCGCTGCCATGGAACTGGCAGTAGCCCCCCTGTTCCCAGTCTCAACCGGCGAGGTGGTGAAAAAATGAATGTCTGGCTCATTGAACCCCGCGATCCCCTTATTGCCCGCGACGGGCGCCCGTTTGGGCCTGTGCCCGGCGCCCGGGCCTTTACCCTGGCTTTCCCGTTTCCATCGACCATTGCCGGGGCTGTCCGCACACGGGACGGGCTCGACGCCTCGGGCCGCTTTCAAACAACTGAAATTCCCCGTTTGAAACAGATAGAGGTCCTGGGGCCGCTGCTGGTGGAATTGGACGCCGGAACAGGGGACATTGACAGGTTGCTGGTTCCGGCGCCCGCTGACGCGCTTTTTTTTGAAATTGTGCCGTCTGATTTTACCAAAGCGGCAATCAGGCAACTCGTTCCATTAAGAAAGCTGCCGGGATCATACACAAACCTGCCGAAAGATACTTTGGCGCCTGTGGGAATGTCCAGGCGGGACCCCCGCAAACCGCATGGTAAAACACCGGCCTTTTGGTATTGGAAATTCTTTGAAAAATGGCTTGTGGATCCCTGTGATGGTGATGTTCAACTTGTTGAAGTGGGTCATAACGGCCCCGTCCAGGAGGTGCGGATGCACGCCAGCATACGGCCGGACACGCAGACGGCAGATGAAGAGAAGGGGGCTCTCTTCCAAACGCGGGGACTGGAGTTTGCTTGTCCGGCGGGTGAAAACGCCGATGGCGGTGTGCTTTCCAGTTTGCGCCGCATGGGGCTGGCGGTAGCTACGGATGCCCCAAACCTTAAAGTGGGGATCGCTCCTATGGGCGGAGAGCGCCGCCCGGTCTTCTGGCGGCAAAGCAAGCAGGCGCTTCCTGCCTGTCCGGAAGACATAAAAGAGAAAATAGCCACCCTGGGATACTGCCGACTCATTTTGCTCACGCCAGCCCATTTCGGGGAGGGATGGAAACCATCACGGCTCCTTGAAAACCGGGAGGGGGTACAGCCCTATTTACTGGCGGCGGCCCTCAAGAGGCACCAGACTGTCTCCGGTTGGGATTTCCATAAGGGTAAACGCAAACCCACCCGCCGCCTGGCGCCGGCAGGCACGGTATATTTCCTGAAACTCAACGGCGACAGCGCATCGATTAAAAGATGGGTGGACAGCATTTGGCTGAGCTGCGTCAGCGACGGGGAGCAGGATCGCCGCGATGGGTTCGGCCTGGCTGTTGCCGGAGTATGGGACGGTAAACTTCATCAGATGGAGGTGTGATTGCAAACATGAGAGAACTGCCGAAGGAACTGCCGCCCCCGGTCAAGCCCCGGCTTGACCGTCTTAAAAGAGGAGATAAAGAAATAAAGTTGATAACCCAGGTGCGCAGTTACGAGTTGATTACCCCTCTGTTTGGCGGCGGCGTAAATCCCGGGGAGGCTGACCCTTTAACGGTCGTCCGCGGCACGGAAATCAGGGGGCAACTGCGTTTTTGGTGGCGCGCCTGCCGGGGCGGCCGCTTCAACGGGAGCCTGGCTGAGATGAAAGAGGCGGAGGACGAAATCTGGGGATCGGCCAGCACGGAGAAGAAAGCATTGCCTTCACGGGTTGATGTGGTATTGTCAGCATGGGACAAAGGCAATGCTGAACATCCATTTGAAGTTGTAGCGGATAACCGAACGGGTCGGCCGAAGCCCAAAATCAAAGCAAAAGAATATGTGGCCTTGCCATATGCAGCATTTCCACTGCAACCCTCTGAGGAGGAAATCCGAGCCGGCGGTATCGGCATGAAAACTAGAACTGTTCAAGATAAGGTACGATTTGCGCTGAAAATTACTTACCCTGATGAACAACAGCAGGAGGTGGAAGCCGCGCTCTGGGCCTGGGAAACTTTCGGCGGCCTTGGCGCCCGGACGAGGCGCGGTTTTGGGGCATTGAAACTGGTGAGTGTCGGCGGGAAGCCCGTGCTCCAACCAGCAGCCGCAGAGATTGAGGCCAAAATCCGCCGGGACATGGAAAAGCATGTGGTGAGCGGGACGTGGCCAGACGGCGTGCCGCATCTTTCCCTGAATCCTCAAATGAAAGTAACCGGTAGACAAAGGGATTTCAAGGCTGCCTGGGATTACTTGATCAAGCAGCTAAAGAATTTCCGCCAGAGCCGAACTGCAGGATCGCAAGCTCAGCCCGGGCGCAGCCGGTGGCCCGAGCCGGACAAAATCAGAAGGCTTACAAAGTGCCAATGCAAAAGGCACGCCGTTCCCATTTCCAGTATCGGCAAATTCCCGCGGGCTGCCTTCGGGTTGCCGGTTGTGTTCCATTTCAAGGACAAGGATGCGGGTGATCCATATAATACCAAATTAACGTGTGGAGAAAAAGAATGCGATCGTCTGGCCAGTCCCCTGATTTTAAGGCCGCTTGCCTGCAAGGATGGCGCGGTCGGTCTGGCGCTGATCCTGGAGGGGACAGGTGTGGGGATGGTTCCGGGCGGCCTGTTACTTAAAAAAGAGGATGAACCTGAAAAATGCTGGTCCGTTGATGCAAGTATTGATGCAAACGAAGCGCAAAATATTCCGCCGCTCAATGGGGAACCGGATGTTTTACGGGCTTTTTTAAAGAGAATCTGATGAGGAGGTCAACTTGATGGAGGCACGCATGCTTCTCTTACACGCGCTTTCCCCCCTGCACGCGGGAACCGGGCAGGGCGCCGGGGCAATTGATCTCCCGGTGGCCCGCGAGAAGGCCACGGGCCTGCCCTACCTTCCCGGCTCTTCCCTGAAAGGGGTGCTGCGCGACGCCTGCAAGAACGGCGAGACGCGGAAAAAAATTTTTGGTCCGGACAAAGACAGCGCCCACGAACATGCCGGTTCGGTCCAGTTTTCGGACCAGCGGTTGCTCCTGCTGCCCGTCCGGAGCCTTAGGGGAACGTTTGCGTGGGTAACCTCGCCTTACATTTTGCGCCGCTGCCGCAGGGATATAGAAAATGCCATTGGTTTTGACAAATTACCGAAAATACCCCTTCCCGATTCTATTAGTGGCTGCTATGTTACTGATAATGAGTGCGCGATTACACTGGATGACCACAGGGTCATCTTTGAGGACCTGGATTTTACCGCCGTGTCAGATAAAGATGTGCGTGCGTGGGCTATATGGATTGGCAAGCAAATTTTTCCGGATGGTGCTGACTGGCAGAAGATGCTGTCTGCGCGTTTTTGCGTCGTGCATGACGATGTGATGGGCTTCCTGCTTGAAACCGCGACTGAAGTCTTTGCCCGCATAAGATTGCGCGAAGATGCCAAAACGGTGGAAAACAACGCCCTCTGGTATGAGGAAGCCCTGCCGGCGGAGACAATTCTTTCAGGGCTGGTTTTCGCAACCCCGGTGAAGGTAGAACCGGAGGAAGTGTTTAAGACCCTTGAAGATTTAATGGAAAAACCGCTGCAGTTGGGCGGCAAGGCGACGGTCGGCCGCGGCCTGTGCCGCCTGCTGATGACGAGAGGTGAAATTAGCTGTGCTGACCCGCAACCAGAAATATGCCGCCAGGATATTTCAACAGGTGAAGCTGCTGGAAGATAGAGAAGATGAAGTCAAGCGCAAAAAATACGGCTCCATGTCGCACAGGCTGCCGGTGCTCATCCGCACGGCTGGTCTGGCCCAGGCGCTTGCGTTTGTCGAAGCCAGGGGTGATGCCGGCGGGAAGAAACTGCTTGAAGACATGGCAGATGTTTTGGAGTTTGACGGAAAGAAAAACTTGCTTAAATCCAGCCGTGAGGCAGAACTCCCTGAATACATGCTCCTGACGCGCCAGGTTCTTGCCGCCCTGACCTGGTACAAGCGGTTTGCCCAGTCGGTGCTGGGTGTGGAGTCGGGCGCGGAGGGGGAGGACGGGGTCAAATGAGCAGCAGGCGGAACCGTCTCGCTAACTTGAGCTTACAAGAGGCATCCACAACCAATGCGGGGCTCTGGCTGGACAAGTTCATCCATAATCAGGCTGAAGACGATAAGAAGAGCCGCCGGTCATTGGTAGACGACGTGGCTGGCGTAAAAGAGTCGGATGAATACTCGATCTGGTTCAAACGCTGGGAGGGAACGTTGCTCAATTATGGCGCACAATGCCGGGTGGCGGAAGTTTTGGGGCGCATGGCCGTGGGCCTGGGTGAGGAGAGTGTCCTGGAAACATCGGTTGCCCTGCACCACACGTATGGCGTGCCTTATATACCGGGCAGCGCCATCAAAGGAATGGCCGCCAGTTTCGCCCGTCAATATCTGGGCGATAAATGGCAGGTGGGTGCTAGTGCATATAAAACTGTTTTCGGCGACACAGAAAATGCCGGCTATTTCATTTTTTTCGACGCGCTGCCCCTGCCGGGGACCGGGCATTTGTATCCTGACGTGATCACTGTCCATCACAAAGATTATTACCAAAAAGGCAACCTGCCACCTGCTGACTGGGACAATCCCAGCCCGGTTCCGTTCCTTTCAGCCACAGGAAAGTACCTGATTGCTGTCGCGGGCCCTGCTGCCTGGACAAGTAGAGTATTTGAAATTTTGCAATATGCCTTTCTTGAGCTGGGGGTAGGAGCAAAAACATCCAGCGGTTACGGACGGTTAAAGTTGAAACCAGCTTCTATTGTCGCGGATAAGGATCAAGAGAGAGCTGATCAATTAGTTGGCCAGATCAAGGCGTTAAAGAATTCGGATGTTGCCGGGCGGATCCAGGCATTTTACGAGCAGTGGAAAAATATTGAGATAAATGCGGAGCAAAAGCGCCGCATAGCAGAGGCTATTATTGCCAGAGTGAAAGAGGCCAGCCGGGAAAAACAGTCAAGAGAAAAGTCCTGGTATAAAGATTTGCTGGCGAGTCTTGTTGACTGATTTGAGAGTAATTTAACCGGAAATGAGGGGAATCGCCTTTGCAACTCACCATCCTGTTCCACGCCCCGTCCCAGGTGGCCGTTCCGGTGCACTACGCCACCCTGGTGCAGGGCTTGATCTACCGGCAGATGCAAAACCCGGCCCTGCGCCGCTACCTGCACGAGCACGGCTTTCCCCTGGAAAAGCGGCGTTTCAAGCTGTTCACCTTTTCCCGCCTGACGGGCAGGTCGGCCCGCTTCGACCGCTCCAGCGGCTCCATAGTGCTGGCCCCGCCCCTGAAGCTGGTCATTTGCTCTCCCATCCCTTTCATCCTGCAGGAACTGGGCCACGGCTTCCTGCAGCAGGGGCGGGTCCGCCTGGGTGAGGCCAGGCTGGAGGTGCAGGAGATGGCCACGGCCAGCCCCAGGGTGACTTCCAGCCTGGCCAGGGTGAAAATGCTTTCCCCGGTGGTCATGTACAGCACGGCCGAATCGGAAAACGGCCGCTCCTACACCTATTATTACTCCCCTTACGAGCCGCTCTTTTCAGAACTCATCGGCGCCAACCTGGCCAAAAAGCACCTGCTTATTCACGGGCGCCGGGTCGAGACGGAGGGCTTTGTCATCCGGCCGGCGGAGGTGGGGGAGAAAGACTTTAAAATAACCCGCTACAAGGACACCGTCATCAAGGGCTGGCTGGGCGAGTACTACTTGAACGGGGACCCGGAACTACTGCAGGTGGCCCTGGACGCAGGCCTGGGGGCAAGAAACTCCCAGGGCTACGGCTGCTGTGAGCTGGTAACATAGTAACCGGCTACCAGTAAAAATGTTATCTATTGCTCTCGGCAGTGCTGTTACGGCAGGTTATACTTTTTAATAATAAGACGATATTGGAGGCAAAGTCTTGCATGCATATCTGAAAATGAGGATGGACCCGTCCTCGCCGGCAGTGCCCATTCATTACAATTATCTAATCCAGGCCGCCATTTACGCCGCGCTGCCGGAAGAAATAGCCGCGCGCCTTCATGATCAGGGCTTTGCCGCCGGCAAGCGCATATTTAAAATGTTTTCTTTTTCGAGGCTGACGGGCCGGTTTATCCTGGATAAAACGGAGGGAACAATCAGTTTTCCCGGAGAAATATCCTTCGTGATTACCTCCCCGGATACGGGGTTTTTCCTGGCCCTGATCAATAATTTGCTCACCAGGGGTCAGATTCAGGTCGGGCAATCGCTGCTGTTGATTGACGAGATCCGTTTTGAGGAGCAGGTGGCGGACGGTGAGGTTTTAACCGTGCGCACCCTTTCCCCGGTGGTGGCCTACAGCACCCTCCTGCGTCCGGAAGGCGGCAAGTACACCTGTTATTACCAGCCGGGGGAAAGGGAGTTCGACAGGCTGGTCACGGCAAACCTGGCCAAAAAATACGAAGCCTTCTACGGACGCCGGCCGCCGGAGGGAGAAGTCCGGGCGCGCCCCCTGGACCGGCCCCGGCTGCACGTAACTGCATACAAGAGCACCGTGGTGAAGGGCTACACCTGCCGCCTGAAGCTCCAAGGCCCGCAGGATCTGTTGCAGTTAGCCCTGGACGCCGGCCTGGGGGGCAAGGGGAGCCAGGGGTACGGGTGCGTGGAGAAGGTGGCGAGAAGGGAGGGGAGCCGGAGGGAAGCGGGGTCGGCGGTAAAAAAATCCAGGTCATCCGGCTCCCGGTGGCGGAGGTAGCAGACGGCGAGGGCGGTACCTCCGGTGAAGTAGAAATCACCATGTTTGTTGACCCTGGAAAAATTTTTAAGGTTTTTTTCTGAAGCGCGGTGAGTTTCATGCCGGTTTCCTTTCTTTCAGCTTCGGCTTCAAAATACTCGGACCAGAGTTTTTTGATGCGGACAGGAAGAAATCTCTGGGAGAGGGCCTGTTCAATATGTTGCCTGTCCAGCGTACTGATGTCGCCTGCTGACCCTTCGCACAGGATAGTCTTGGTTCGCCACGTGGCAAAATCCGGGTTTTCCAGGATATCTTCAGGCACGCTCCAGAAAAGGGCTTTTTGGCGGGTTTTGTCCAGGCTCAAATAAAGGCCTCCTTGTTGCCTATTGATTACGAGTTAAATCCTTATAGGTAGGCTATTGATTAGATGGCAATAAAAACAATCGTTTCAATTCCTTGCCAGGGATGCTATATGAAATTTAATCTGGATTGAGAAAAAAACTATTGACAAGATTTTACCATGCGAGTAACTTAAAGTAAAGCACATTGGTTGCAATAAAAACAATCTAATAGATTATTTGTTAATTTCGGAGGTGATAAATTGATTGATGCGGCACGTGTGATGGCCATGGATTATCTTGCGGGCGAACTGGTCGGGGAAGAACTGCCTGTTGATGTAGAAAGCTGGTTCCAAAAGCTTCGCCGCGATTCCCCTGGTCTGATCTTCCCCTACCTGGTGGAGGACAGCGGCAGGATCGGAACGGTATATATTTTGGAGAAATGCGCGGAAGACCAGGTGCGGCTTTCGGTACAGGATATAGTGAGTGGTGCCGGTGGCCAGGGATGCACGCCAGACAAGCTGCCGTTCATGCGGCCTTCCGGCTCGCAGAGCGCCCAGGTCGGGCCTGTTATTAAAAGGAGCTATGATAAGACGAAAGGAGGCGGGCCGTCGGAAAAAGTTCTTGTTACAACGATGAATTATTTCGCTGAAGTGGCAAAGGCGGACAAGCCCTGGTCACCCTATTTCCAGGATATTATAGATATCCTTGACTGTAACGAGATCAGATTGCCCGGTGGTGAAGTGCTTAACTGGCGGGAACGCGGTTACGCAAACATGCTTGCGTGCGCGGTGGACAGGATCGGGCCGCAAAAGGGCACGGTAATGTTTACCGTAAGGGACAGCAAGGGCCTGCTGCCGGGTGAAAACGCCCTGTATCTTGATTACCTGTTGACAGAGAAACTGGCCGGGGAAAGATATGCTACCAAGGATGCGCCAGCTAATGAGGAAGAAACGTGCTACCTTTGCGGTGCCGGGGGAGTAACCGTTTATCCCAACGCATTGAAAGGGGCTGGTATAAACCTCTGCAACGTGGACCGGGCCGGCGCTTTTCCCGGCATAAACACGGTCGAGGCCTGGAAAAGGTACGCCCTGTGCGGTTCCTGTGCCGATCTCCTCTATATATACAAATTTCACGTCCTGAAAAAAACCGGGCCGAAAAAAGACAGGCTGCCCTTCAGCGCCAGGATCGCCGGCGACAACGCCCTGGTAATCCCGTCATTTTTCCCTGGCCTGCCTGTGGAAGACCGCCTCGAAGTCTTGAAGGAAGTAAAAGATTATATTGAAAACATGTCTGATGATGTGGAACAGGATGAGGACTGGCTCCTTGATCTCCTGAAGGACAAAAGGGCTGTCTTGAACCTGCTCATCCTCTGGGCCGACGTCGGCCAGGAGATTGCGAACGTGACCGGTATGATTGCCGATGTGCTTCCCAGCCGGCTGAGGGAGTTGTCTGAAAAAAACGCCGCGGCGATGGACTGGAAGCACCCCCTGTTTCCAAAGGCGCCGCTGCGGCAGGGGCAGACGAACTTCAAGCCGGACCTGTCCCTGCGGGCGCTGCGGCCGCTGTTCTGGCGGCCGGGCGGCAAAAAGGCCGAAGGCGCAAATAAGAGCAAGCGTCTTTTCCAGCTAAAAAGGCTGGTGGCGGCAAGCGTTTACCATCACAGCAGGATCCCGGAGGATCGCTTCTGGGAGGAGATTATGACGACGGCGCGCTGGTACTGGCTGGAGGCTTTGGAGCAGAAAGACGGGCATAGAGGGTTGTTGTACGAGGGCATGGGTAAAAAGGGGCCGTACCTGACGGCGGCCGGGTGGGTCAGGCACCTGAACTGGTGGCTGTACTATTTCAAACAGGTGGGGTGTATGGAGATGGAAAAGGAATACTTCAAACCTGAGATGGAAGAACTGAAACCTTACTTCGGGCCGGAGAGCGGCATAAACACGCCCGAAAAGGCGTTCGCCTTCCTGATGGGCGTGCTTTACGGGAAGCTGCTGCAGGTGCAGGGCGCGAGAAAGGTAAATGTCAGCGCAAACGCCCTGAGCTGGCTGAAAAGGCTCACCCTGCAGGGGAAAGATCTGCCGGAACTTTACACAAAGATCAGGGAAAAGCTGCTGGCCTACGAAACCGAAAAAAGTGAAAAGGTAAGAAGGCTCATTTCCGAAATAGGCCGACTGGGGGTTAAACTGGGGGACGCCATCGAACTCAATGAAACCCAGACCAACTATTATCTTCTCCTGGGACAGTCCATGACGGCCGATATACTGCCCGGAGACGAACAAAATAAAGGAGGGGGTTCTAAGTGAGCGGCGACGTGAAAACTTTATCCGGACGGAGAGAATTTCTCTTTTTGTACGACATCAAGATGGGGAACCCGAACGGGGACCCCGACGAAAACCGCCCCAGGGTTTTGCCCGACGGGACTTATTACGTCACCGACGTGCGCCTGAAGCGTTTTGCCAGGGATTTCTTGAAATTCAGGGGATGTGACATCCTGGTGGACAACATCGAGGGAAGGACGACCAACCTGACCGGCCGGGTGGCCCATTACCTGAATACTGTGGGAAAAGAAAAGGCCGAAGGCAAAGAACTGGTGGACATCCTCCTGGACGCTTTCATTGACGCCCGCCTGTTCGGCAGTTCCTTCGCCTTTAAAGAAGGGAAAATCACGACCAAAGATGGCAAAGAAGAAAAATGGGAGCCGAAGCCGGAGCCCAAGACCATGACCGGGGCCGTCCAGATAAATATGGGTGAGGTGCTGCACCGGGCGGAAAGTATCGATATCCACGGCACGTCGGTTTTTGCCAGCGACGAGTCCAAGGAGCAGGGGACCTTCACCACTTATTTCGGCTTGCGCTACGCCATGATTGGCTTTTCGGGGGTGGCCAACGAGCATTCCGCCGGGATTTCCAGGATGACCGACGCCGATTACGAGATGCTTTTGAAATCCCTCTGGCATGGCGTGCGGTCGGCGGCAAACACCAGGACCAAGGTGGGTCAGGTCCCGCACCTGCTGATAAGCGTGGAATACAAGCATGGAGAGGAATTCCAGTTCGGCCGGCTGCACGATTACGTCCGTCTGGCCGCCGCCGGCGGCAAAGAAGAGAAGGCCTGGTCCTCTCCGGCGGACTACCGTGTGGATTTGAGCATGCTTATAGACAGGATCGCGGGCCAATCCGGACGGATTGAGACGGTGCGCTACGCCCTTTCGGAAGATGTCCAGCTTGCGCCCGGCCTGCCCGCCGGCTGGGTGCCCATGGACATCGAGAGCATATCCGAAGGTTGCTGATCTGTAATGATAAAATTGATCAACTTTCGCTTAAAGGGGCGCTTCGGCCATTTTTTACGGGCGGATGCGGGGGCCAGCGCCATCAGTTACCCTGTCCCCCCGCGGACTGCGCTCATGGGGATAGTGGGAGCCGTGCTGGGCCTGGCCAAGGACCAGCCGCAGGTGGTTCTTGAGCCTATGGAAGCAGCGATTGCCGGCAGGATCCCACTGACTCACTGGCACAAGGCGAAGCTGCGTAAGGATCCGCCCGAATCGCTTCCTTTTGAGGTGAAGAGGACGCAGAAACAAGAAAAAATAACCAAACCGGAAAAGGCCACTTTGATCGCTCAGGAATGGCTGTTCGAACCATCGTATTTAGTATGGGCGGGCTTGCCCGAGCCTTACCACGGCGAACTGGCAGAACGGTTGAAGGAAAGGCGCTGGTATTTCCAGCCGTATCTGGGGTTGTCGGAGATGATGGCGGATCTGGAGTATATCGGTACCGTGGATGCCCAGAAGCTGCCGGAAGGAACTTATCCGGTGGAAACCGTTATGAGGCTGGAGCAGGTTAAACCGGACATTGAGAGGATATATAGCGATGAGCTGGCCGTCAACCTTTTGCGCATGCCCAGAACAGTAAGCCCGGAAAGGGTTTTCAGCCACGACCGCTACTTGCTGGAGAGGGAAGGCCGCCCGGTGCCGGTCAGCACCGCCGGGGCGTACCTGGCGGGAGAGAGGGTTTTGATGTTCTTATGAATGAAAGAATAAACTCACATCCGCACCTCTTTCTCAAGGAACATGTCGAGCAGGTCAAAAAAGCCCTGGAAGGCGTCTGGAACTGGCACTCACCGGAAACAATAACGCCGGCGGTCAAAAGCCTGCTGGAAAGATTGGTTGTGCTGCACGACCTGGGCAAGGGAACGAGCGCCTTTCAGGAATATATCAAAGATCCCCCCAGCTACACGGGGGCCAGTGACGAAAAGTCCCATACCCCCCTGTCCCTGCTGTTTACCCTCGCCATAGCCCTGGACGGGGGGTGGGACGAACTGGACACTCTGATTCTGGCGGCCGCTGCCAGGGGTCACCACAGCAGGCTGCCCACGGTGCCGGAAAAAAAGCTCGGCGGAGCCTCCTGCCCGGAATGGGATATCGACAATTTTGCCGGCGGTGAAAAGGCCAGGCTGCTGAAAAAACAGCTGAACATGGTGAATTTCTCCGCCCTGGCAGAAGAAGCAGGCGTCGATCTTGAAGGCCCCCTTCAACGCGTTGCTGCTCAAGATGCCGGTAAATTTCTTGTGAAATTGAAAAAATTTCTTGCCGGACGGGTTGCTGCAAAATTTTTCTCCCTGTCTGTAGAAAATGCCGTTGATTTCCGGCTGAAAGCCCAGCTGGTCTATTCCATGCTCCTGGAGGCCGACAAGGCGTTTCTGGCTGTTTCCGACCCGGAGCGTTATCTGAAAAGAGAGGCCAGAATATGGCAGGCGCGGTGGATTGACCAGTATATAGGCATGCCTGAAGGTTCGGCGACGAACCAGTTGAGGCAAAAAGCCAGGATTGAGGTGTTAGATGCTGTTGATAAAAACGAGAAGGGAAGAATTTTCAGCCTGACCGCTCCCACCGGGAGCGGTAAAACCCTCCTGGCCGCCACCTGGGCTTTTAAATTAAGAGAGAGGGCCGCTTCTGAAACCGGCAACCCCCCAAAGATAATTGTGGTCCTGCCGTTTCTGTCCATCATCGACCAGACAACAAAAGTGTACAGGGATCTTCTGCGAACAGGCGGTTGTGAGGCGGACGGTGCATGGCTGCTGACCAGCCACTCCCTGGCTGACCGCAACTACGCGGAATGGCTGGAAGAGGGGGAGAGGCCTTTCTATGTGGATACCTGGCGGAGCGAGTTAATTATCACCACCTACGACCAGTTCCTGATGAGCCTCATGGACCCTGCGGCCAGGTACCAGATGCGGTTTCATAATCTCTATGACGCCGTTATTATCATGGACGAGGTGCAGTCTCTTCCCTGCAGGCTATGGCAACCCCTGGAAAAAATATTCAAAAGCCTTGTCACGACATGCAACAGCAGGATTTTACTGATGTCGGCCACGTTGCCTCCCTTTGTAAGTGATGCGGTACCGCTTCTCCCGGGGTTTGAAAACTATTTCTCCAGTTGTAAAAGGTACGTTCTTCGTTTCAGAACTGAAGAGAAATTGTCCATAGAACAGTTTTGTGAGGAAGTGGAGAGCCGCCTGCCGGCATGGGTGGAGGAAAATAAACGTGTCCTGATTACATTAAACACCCGCAAGAGCGCCAGGAAAGTAAGAGATGCCCTGGCCGGCCCGTCCTCAACTGTTTCAGGGATACCTGTTTATTTTATCAGCGCGGATGTAACTCCCGGGGACCGCCTGAAAATTATCAATGAGATTAAGGCAGAAAAACCGTGCATTGTTGTTTCCACCCAATGCATAGAAGCTGGTGTCGATATCGATATGGACCTGGTCATCCGGGACTTTGCCCCGCTGGACAGCCTGGTTCAGATTGCCGGGCGGTGCAACCGGGAGGGAAGGAAAGGGCGCTGTCCGGTGGAGATCGTGGACCTGGTGGACGAAGAGGGAGAAAGGTATTCCGAAATTATTTATGATCCCGTTCACCTCCAGGTGACCAGGGATTTGATTGAAAACGTAACGGAAGTGCCGGAAGAAGATGTGCTTGAATTGTCGAACAGCTACTTTCAAGGTTTGTTTTCTAAAAAAGACACCGGTGGAATCCATTTGATGAGGTTTGCCCGCTGGCAGGAAGACCTGCCCGTGCATGAACTTCTGCGGGGAAAAGAAAAAATGCAGCATACTTTTTTAGTAATTCAGCAAGATCCTCAATTAAAAGAAGACATGGCCAGAGCCAATGGTGAGCCTGACCGCTGGAAACGCAGGGAAGCCTGGAGAAAGCTGGCCGGCCGTATTGCCCGGGTCTCCGTCAGTGTTTACGCCAGGCCTGGCTTTCACCCGCAACAGATAGCCGAAGATTATCTGGGGCACTGGATTCTGCGGGAGGGTTATTATTCCAGCGAGCGCGGTTTATTGGTTGAGGGGGAAACGAGGATTTTGTAAATGGTTGATGCTTCCCGGCGGCAGGATGGCCGGGGCAAACCAGTCGCCCCTGGCCCTGCTCCGATTGCTGCCGCCGGAAAGGCTGCCCCGGGAAATAATGATCCTGTGCACTGAAAACTGTAGTAGAAATATGGCGGGTATCTTTCGTGCAGTAAAGGTTTTTTGCCGGCTAACTTTATTTAAAAGGTGGTGAAACAGATGTTTTTGGAGAAATTGGTTTCTATCGGTGAGCCTTTCCTGGCTCACGGCATGGCACCTGCCGAAACCCTCCACCAGGTTACGGATGTCTCTACTGACGGAAGGTTTCTCGAAAATGTCATCGTTGTTGAGTTAGCTCGCGAGGAAGAACGGCTGAAGTACGCTACCCTGCCCCTCATGACCTGGGGCGGATACGATGAGGTAGAAGGTGGGGGAAAAAAGAAAGGCGGCAAGAAAAAAAGGGCGGCATTCGCAGCGGATACCGCTCGCGGCCTGGCCTTGCCCTATACCCTGGCTTCTGGCGGTAGTCCCACCGTGTCCCAGGGGCGCTACGGGGTAGCCGTATACCCGGCTTACCCCAGTAGTGTATCTAAAATGACGGTCTCAGACGAGGTAGCCAGGTTTCTCCGCAAGAGGCTGGACAAGACCATCAACCTGCCTGTTGACATATCTGGAAATGATCTGGAGGCCATTGCCGGGCAGGTTAGCGGCCTGATGGAGAAAATTAACGTACAAGTGGTTGCTAGGGAGAATCAGGGGTACGCCCTGATTGCCCTGATATTTCCTGATAGCGGAGGTCCTTATCTTTATGTCCATAGAGCGCCGGTAAAGGGCGAACGCCAGTACATCCTGGTAGGTGAAAGTATACTCTTTCCGGGTAAATATATCGTCGCCGACGTTGCCCGGTTGGAGAAGTGCTTTTGGGAGTCCAAGATGGCCGAGGGGATGGAGAAGGGACGGCGGGAAAAATGCTCCATCTGCGGCAGGCAGGAAGAGTCGGTTTCACCTTATTGTAAAGCCTGGAACTGGCTCAGTTACACCTGGGACGCGCCCCTTTCGGAGAAATTCCGGGGAAATGAGCCGGATCTGGCCGGAGCAGTGGGAGCCTTGTGCCGGTCGTGCTATTCATCGCTAATCATGGGAGCGGGTATTTTTAGCGAGATTTCAGCCCCCCTGCCTTATTACCTGACCAAGGAGCTTTTTCTCCCGGTGGCCTCGGCAGCCGGCAGGGATGCAGCCAAAAAGTCCAAAGCCAGACCTCCTGCCATCCACGGTTGCGCCCTCGTTTTACCCTTCCAAAGAGGGATAGACACTGCTGAGAGCGGGGAGATGCTGAAGGAGGCTCTGGATGCCTTTCGCAGCAAAAACATGCGCAAGGATAAAAACGACCTGGCCCTTGCCGCTATCACCGGCTTTGAAGCCGTTTTACCCGGTGATTTCAACAGCGACGATTACCGCCTGACCATCGTTTACTACCAGGCATCCCAGGCCGATGTTCAGCTGCGGGCGGTGATCGAGGATGTACTGCCTTCCACGGTGAGAATTCTGGCCGGCTATATGCCCCAGGTGGCCGACGAGGCGGCGGAAGTCAAGCGGAAGATAGCCGTTACAGAAACCGACTTCACGGCGGACAATTACCGCTCCTTAATCTATATCTTAATTAGGGCCTATGGCGGCGGCTACCTGTGGCACACCCTGCGGTCTGTTTTAAACCGGCGGCCGTTGAGCAGGGAAAGGTTTGTGCGGGGGGCTGCCCTGCGCATGAACGGTTATGCCGGCCGGTCTGACGACAGTTCTTTCTGGAGTTTAAGGGAAGAGGTGGCTTTTTACCTGGCTTTCAGGAGATTTTTGAACTTCTATGGCAAAGAGATTTTAAAGGAGGGTTCCGCTGTGCCAGACTGGCGTCAAATGCTGGACAAGATTGCCAAAACAGCACCTGACCAATTAACTTTCAGTAGTGTGGAGGAACTGGGCTTCGCTGCCGGGTACCTCACCAACCGTTTTGGGCGCTGGTATTATTATAATACCGGTGGGGGTAAGGAAAAAAGGTCAGAGGGAAAGGATTTTATCAAACATCGGGTAATGACTTTTGGTTCCAGGCTAACTCCGGACATGGTCTGGCGCAAGGCCTTGAGCCGCTTTCAGGAATATGCCTTCAAGCTGGACATCAATATGCCTGATGATTTTCGGCGTCGCGCCGGGGTGGTGGAAAGTGAATTTCGGCGCCTGCGCCAGCAGGTGGAAAGAAACCGGGATGAGTTTATGGGTGCTTTTTGGAGCGGCTATATGCTGGCACCCGAGGCCGCTAAAGAAGGGAGTTGAAAAGGTTAATAACATCTTTTCTTGTTGCTTTAATTGTATAATCAACAGGTTTTTATAAATTGTTTTATAAAATTTCCGAAAGGGGGATTATTTAAATGGCAGTTAACAGCGGGGAAATTTTGTTTGTCAAGGCTGTGAAGGACGGGATACCGAACCGGGATCCTTTGAATGACTCCGACGCCAGGCGCATTTTCGGTGAGGACGACGGCAGGATATCCCTTTCCGACGTCAGCATTAAAAGGGACGTGCGGGACTATGTACTGGCCAGGTACCCGGACGGGGGCGGTGACGGCGGCCGCTACTACGTCTTCTGCCGGGAAGAGAGAAAAGCAGACGGCAAATTGCTTGGGCGGGACGGGCTGGCGGAGGCTATTTTGGAAAAGGCGGGCCGTAAGGAACACCCGGACAAGCCTGCAGCCTTGCTGGAGTCTGCCTTCGATATGCGGGTTTTTGGTGCCGTTTTCGCTGTGTCCAAAAAAAGTTTTCATAAGACCGGCCCGGTTCAGTTTGGCTGGGCGCATTCCCTGCACCCGGTGGAGACCAGGTATGTCCAGGGAACAGTAGTCATGCCCAGCCGTGACATCAGTGACGCCGGTGGAGATGAAGGGAAAGAGCAGGGCACCATCTGGACCACCTACACTCTGCCTTTTGCCGTCTTTGCCATGCCGGGAGTGATCAACGCCTCCATAGCGGAGGAGACTAAAATGAGCGGGGAGGACCTGGAACTGCTGCTGGAAGGACTCTGGAAAGGCACATTGCACAGGCAGGCCCGCGGCCGGGGCATTCAGCAGCCTCTCTTGTTAATTCACGTGGAATACAAAGACAGGTTTTTCCGCATCGGTTACCTGGAGGAACACCTCAACCTGGAGCCGGGGCGGGAGGCCTGGCTTGGCGGACAGCCGCCCACATCCCTGGAGGAAGTGACCCTGGATATTTCAAAATTAGCCGATCTCATCGGCAGTAACAGCCCCTGCTGCGACAAGATCGCCAGGGCGCGCTGGATAAAAACTCCAGGCTTAAAGACAAAAGGTGAATTG
>DAOOVD010000011.1:0-54362 GCA_035369845.1 Bacillota bacterium
CCGAGATCAGGGTTGTGGAATACAGAATAAAAGGGATTTCATTTATTAATCTTAAATTACTCACGAAAACCACCTGAAAAAATAAAAGCCACCTTCGCCGTGAAGATAGCTCCAAAAAATTATTCACGGCAGCCCGGCTGTCATGGCATCTCCCCTGCTTTAGACCCGTGGCTTTGCGTCCCCATCTTTCGACTGGGTTTGCCTTTTTCTTGGTTTACATTCTAAATTTCGACATTCCCAAAGGTCAATAGGACTTAAGTCCTAGATCCAGTCAGCCGGCGGACTGCCCGCAGTTCACCCCTGCAAAAAAGATTCGCGGTCGCTAACCCCCGCCCACCGGCGGAAAAATTGAAATCCGGTCTCCGTCAGAAAGCGTTTCGTCAAGGCTTTTATGGACACTGTTCACCAGAAAGGAAAAGGCCATTTTCTCCGGTATGCTCAGCTTTTCCAAAAGCATCCGGCCGTTAAACCCCTCGGATATTTCCACCAGCATGGGTTTTCCGAATTCGGCGCCCGGGATACATCTCTCCAGACCGCAAAAAACTTTTACTTCCACCCGCAAGAAGCATCGGCCTCCTTTTAAAGTTTTTTCATAAAAGATGTTATAATTAACCGGAAAAGAGACAATTCCATCAGCAAGAAAGAGGTGAGAGAATGACACTCGAAGAAGAAAAAGTTGTCGTTG
This sequence comes from Bacillota bacterium, assembly GCA_035369845.1. Classification (GTDB taxonomy): domain Bacteria; phylum Bacillota; class Desulfotomaculia; order Desulfotomaculales; family Pelotomaculaceae; genus DAOOVD01. The sequence goes on from DAOOVD010000011.1 coordinate 686, forward strand.
TTGAAACTGCTATAGACGACATGAATCCTGAAATTTACTCCTATTTGTTTGACAAATTAATAAAAGAAGGCGCGCTGGATGCGTATGCAATTCCCGTATACATGAAAAAGAACAGGCCGGCAAGCCTTCTGTCCGTGGTATGCCGCGAGGAAAAGCTGGAAAAACTGCTGGAGACCATTTTCAGGGAAACCACCACGTTGGGCGTACGCATCAGGGAAGAAAAGAGAAGGGTGCTTTCCAGAAGTTTTGAGAAGGTGAATACCCCCTGGGGTGAGGTAAAAGTGAAAACCGGATTCGCCGGCGGGGCTGGAAATGAAATACTGCAAATATCCCCGGAGTACGAAGATTGCAAAGGCATTTCCGAAAAGCACGGCATCCCCCTGAAAAAGGTTTACGCAGCCGCCTTGCTGGCTTTTGAGGAATTGAAAAAAGGAAATAAGTGTTAGGATTTTCAGTGGGGCGGCCCGGCCGCCCCCACTGAAAATATTGCCGAATCCGCTTTCTTGCAACTTTCCAGTCAGATGGGGATGCGCCATGTTTAAAAATTGATGACTTCATCCAGTTCCTTTTTCAGAACAAACCTGGTGTTGTGCGGCGGCAGTTCCTCGTTGTAGAAGAATTCCGGCAGCCGGTCGTCGGCCTTGCCGAAGCCAGCCCTGGCGTTGAACTCCTTCTCAACCTTGAGGATGCTTTTGCCCAGGGCCACAACGTCGTCGGCAGTGAGGCTCAAACCGTACATGGCGTTGAGCATTTCAATGACGGTCGGCAAACCTTCCGGATTATCCAGCACGGCAAAGGCCACGAAAAGGCAGAGACCGGTGCTGTCGACAGCGGCGGTGGCAATTTGCAGGTTCCTGGACAGTTCGATCTGGCCTTCTTCTTTTGTCGGGTCGACGTAACCGCCCACTTTCAGGATGTTGGCGGTTACGGCATAGCCCGCCGTGTGGTCCGCACCCATTGCCGTGGTGGCGTATGTAACGCCGTTGCCCTTGCAGGACCTCGGGTCGTAAGCCGGAATGGCCTGGCCCTTAACGGCCGGCACCCTGGTTACACCGTAGACTTTACCCGCGAAGGTGGCGCCCGCGCCGATAATCCGCCCCAGGGGAGTGCCCCTGCCCACTTCCTTCAGCGCTTCAACGGCTGCCCTGCCGTCACCGAAGGGAATTACCCCTGCCTCCATCAGAACGCCCAGAGTGGCGCCCGTTTCGATGGTATCCAGGCCGACGTCGTTGCAAATGTAGTTCAGTTCCCCGATTATGTCCATGTCACCGTTTTCAATGTTCGGGCCAAAGCCCCAGGCGGTTTCGTATTCAATCTTGCCCAATTCCCGGCCGTCCGGAAGAATGTATATGTTGGAGCAGCGCATTACGCAGCCGGGATGACAGGCATGGGTAGCCTTGCCGCCGCGGGCGTTGCAAACTTCAGCCAGTTTCTCGCCGCCAACGTCGTTAGCCTTTTCAAAGCGGCCGCGGGAGAAGTTCCTGGTGGGAAGCGTGCCGGCTTCGTTGATGATGTTCATCAGCACGTTTGTGCCGTAAGCGGGCAGCCCCTGGCCGGTGACCGGATGGTCCAGCAGGATCCTGGCAAACTTCTTGGCGGCGGCCTGGAAGCGATCCTTGTCCTTAACCGGCACGTCAAATGTCTTCGGCGAGTCGAGCACGATGGCTTTTAGCCCTTTGGAGCCCATCACGGCGCCCAGGCCGCCGCGGCCGAAATAACGGCAGGCGTTGCCTTCCGGGTCACTGGCGCCGATACCGGCGCCGGCCATGAGCATTTCACCGGCGGGGCCGATAAAAATGACAGCTGCCTTTTTGCCGTATTTCTCCTGGAGTGTTCGGACAGTCTCGTAACCGCCCCTGCCTGCCAGGCCGCCTGCCGGAAGCAGTTCAACACCGCCTTCGGTTAGTTTTAAAATATGGAATTCACCGGCAGCAGGTTTGCCCTCAATAATGACAGCCTTGTAACCCAGGTTGGCCAGCTTCTGGGATGGAACACCGCCGCAGTTGGCCTCCTTGATGCCGCTTGTCAGCGGGCTCTTGCCGCCGACAGACATGCGGCCGGAAGACGGGGCGTTGGTCCCGGAGAGAAGCCCGGGCGCAAAAACCAGCTTGTTGAACGGGCCCAGCGGTTCACAGGCCGGCTCGACCTCGTCCGCCACAATCTGCGACGTCAGCGCCCGCCCGCCCAGGGCGGCATACTTCTCGGGAACCGTTTCGACTTTTATTTTTTTTGCGGTCATATCGACCCTTAACAATTTGTCCACTAAATACCTTCCCCCTTTTCTTTATTGAATTTAATGCTGAAAAATCAACTATGCAACATTGATACCATTCGATCAAACTGCAGCAGAACCCATACTTTTTCTGATGGGACCCGTCTTGAGGTAATACGAAAAAACCGGTCCGATATGGAACGCGTGTACCATAAAGGAACAAGCTGCCCTTCCGAAACCGGTATAAATCAGCATGCAAATGCAAAATTCATTTCACGACATACTTTTCTGTTTCTCTATGCACAAGATGCAGCTTCCGCTACATAGCTGCCTTGAAGATGTCGATGACGTCCGTCTTGGTAGCGGCACGCGGGTTGGTGAAGCTGCAGGCGTCCTTCATGGCGTTTGTGGCCATGATTTCGAAATCTTTTTCTTTCACGCCCAGTTCGCTCAGGCCGGCCGGAATACCTATATCAGCCGAAAGCTTCCTGATGGCGGCAAGGGCCTTGTCGGCGGCCTCACGCACTGAAAGGCCTTCGATGTTCTCTCCCATCGCTGCGGCTATATCGGCAAATCGCTTCGGGCAGGAAATAAGGTTGAATTCCTCCACAGCCGGCAGCAGTATGGCGTTGCAGACGCCGTGGGGCAGGTTGTAGAAACCGCCCAACTGGTGAGCCATGGCGTGCACATAGCCCAGGCTGGCGTTGTTGAAGGCCATGCCGGCCAGATACTCGGCATAGGCCATATTGTCGCGGGCTTCCATGTTCTGACCGTTGGCCACGGCATTGCGCAAGTTTTCAGAGATCAGCTTCATGGCCATCAAGGCGCAGGCGTCGGTGACCGGAGTCGCTATAGTAGAAACGTATGCCTCGACGGCATGGGTGAGGGCGTCCATTCCGGTGGCGGCCGTCAACGCGGGAGGCTTGCCGACCATCAGGACGGGATCGTTGATGGCTACACTGGGGGTGACCCGCCAATCGACAATGGCCATTTTTACGCGGGTATCAGTATTGGTGATGATACAGAAGCGGGTCATTTCACTGGCGGTGCCTGCGGTTGTATTAATGGCCACGAACGGGGGCATTGCCTTGCTGGACTTGTCGATACCCTCGAAATCGCGGATGTGACCGCCGTTGGTGGAAACGATGCCGATGCCTTTGGCGCAGTCGTGGGAGCTGCCGCCGCCCAGGGATACGATGCAGTCGCACTTGTTCTCCCTGTAAACCTTCAGGCCGTCGTGGACGTTGATATCGGTGGGGTTCGGCTCCGCTCCGTCAAATATGACGGTTTGCACACCGGCTTCTTCGATTATCCCCTTGATTTTATCAGCCACACCCAGTCCGGACAGCCCCCTGTCGGTTACGATCAGGGCTTTTTTCCCGCCCAGGGCTTTAACTTGCCGGCCTGCTTCTTTAACCGAGCCGACGCCCATTAAAGTAACGGTGGGGATGTAAAACCCGAAAACCTGATCAGCCAACGCTTTCACTTACAAAAACCTCCTTGTTTTTAATCTTTTTTTCTTGTTACCGGGCACCGATTAAATTAGCTGACGCTGTACTTTTGTTCACCTCCCCGCAATCCATTAAAAAAACACCCGATTTGCTGAATTTGCAAATCAAATGCCAAAAAGGAAGGCCGTCGGGCAAGACTGGCCGACGGCCCGTAAGATCAAGGCCCGAAACGTTTCTGACAGAAAAAAGCCCCCGGCCTGCCGCATGCAGGACGGGGGCGACAACACGCTTTCTGCTGTGGTTGTTTGTTTAAAGCACAAAACAGGGGGCCATAATGGAGCATTTGTTACGTAAAAGAACAACGGTCATTTCGGTCAATACATCCAAAACTCTTTATGTTCAGGCGGGAAATATTTCTTCCAAAAAGAACTTCTCATTCACCGCAGATTATAATCCCTGAGCTTGCGGTAAAGTGTGTTCCGGCCCATGCCCAGCCTCTTCGCCGCCAGGGAGATATTGCCCCCGTAATAGCTGAGCGCTTCGGCAATGGCCCGCGCCTCAATCTTTTCCATCGGGGGCGGCGGCTCCGTCTCCACTCTAACACCTTTCTCCCGCATCTTTTCAACAATTCTGGACTCCAGCTTCCGCAGCGACTTAAGCAGACTGCTCAAATCCTGCCCGCCGGCCGCCTCCAGCCAGCGTTCGTCGTCCAGCAGCCGCTCCAGAAGTCGCTCCGGAGCGTTCACCGGACACGCCCGCTCCGTCCCGTCCCCCCCTCCGGGCAGCGGGGTTCCCGCGGCCGGCGCAGCCGGGGGGTCCGGCCCGCTGCTGCGGAATTTGCCGCTTAAGTGCCCGGGCAGGATGATCTTGCCGTCGCAGAGGGCCGCCGCCTGGCTGATGGTATTGGCCAGTTCCCTGATGTTGCCCGGCCACTGGTAGTTGCAAAGCAGGCGTATGGCATCAGTTGATATGCGAATGTCAGGGTTCAGTTTTTTGATAAAGTATTCCGCCAAAAGAGGTATGTCTTCCCGGCGCTCCCTCAGCGGGGGCAGTTCCAGCCTCACCACGTCCAGCCGGTAGAACAGGTCCTCGCGAAACGTCTTGTCTTTCATGGATTGCTCAAGATCGGTATTGGTCGCGGCGATAACCCGCACATCGGTCTTGATCGGCTTTTCGCCGCCGACGCGCAAAAATTCGCCGGTTTCCAGAACCCGAAGCAGCTTTACCTGAATGGCAAGGCTGGACTCCCCAATTTCGTCCAGAAAAAGCGTGCCCCGGTTGGCCAGCTCAAAAATACCTCTGCGCAAACTGCCCGCGCCGGTGAAAGAACCTTTTTCGTGGCCGAACAATTCACTTTCCAGCAGGTTTTCGGGCAGCGCCCCGCAGTTTACCGGAATAAAGACCTGATCCGACCGGCTGCTGGCGGCGTGAATGAACCTGGCCAGCACCTCTTTGCCCGTCCCGGTCTCTCCATGGAGCAGGACGTTGATATTCTTCTTGGCGATTTTATAGGCAACTGAGACCAGTCTGTGCATGGCCTGGGAAATACCCACCTTAAAGCCCAGCCGCTCAGCGACAGCGTGCCACTCCTCGTTTGCCGGCGGGCCGTCGCAACCGCGCAATCCGTATTCGGATGCCTTTTTAATTAGCTTTTCCACCTCGTCGATATCCTCGAACGGTTTTTCAAGATAGTCGAAGGCGCCCAGTTGAATGGCTTTTACAGCGGTCCTGGTCGTGCTGTAGCCGGTCATGATGATAACCTCACAGCTGGGCTGCAGGTTCTTTATCTGCTGAAGCAGGGACAGGCCGTCGGCGTCGGGCAGTTTCAAGTCGACCATGGCCACGCTGAAACTCGTCTCATTAATGAGCCTGGCCGCTTCCGCTCCATTCACGGCAACTTTTACGTCATAGCCGTTCTTTTGCAGGAGACGGCGGAAAAAGGTGCCCACCTCGATCTCGTCGTCTATGATTAATACTTTTGTTTGGGGCAAAATACCATCACCCGCCTCAGAATCAACGAATTCCGCTTCCCGCCGGCTTTACTCCGGTTCTCTTACCGGCAGTACCAGGGAGAAGGAACTTCCCGCGCCGGGCTCACTGTCCACTTCGATGCAGCCGCCATGAGCTTCAGCAATGCCCAGGCTTACCGACAGGCCCAGGCCGGTGCCCCTGTTCGCTTCCTTGCTGGTATAAAAGGGGTTGAATATTTTAGGCAAGTTTTCCGGAGAGATCCCGATCCCGTTGTCCCTGACGGTAACCGCAACCCTCTTTTCCCCGCCGTTTTCAAGCAGTGAAGTGCTCACCTCGATCCTCTTCTCCCGGTCGAGCCTCTCCACGGCGTCGCGGGCGTTAAGCATAAAGTTGATCAGCACCTGCTGGAGCTGGTGCTCGCTGGCCATGACTGCGGGCAGGCTGGGATAAAGGCTCAGCGTGATTTCAATGTTACTTCTGTTGATCTGGTAATGAATCAGGCTTAAGACCCGCTCCACCACTTTGTTCAGGTCGGTGGGAGCCAGCGGGTAGTGGTCCTGCCTGGAAAAGGTAAGCAGGTTCTGGATGATTTTTTTGCAGCGCAGTCCGCAGTTGACGATATCCTTCAATAAATCGCCCTGGGGGCTGCTTTCTTTAATTTCCCTCAACATCATCTGGGCGGTACCGATTATGACGGTCATCGGATTATTCAGCTCGTGCGCCACCCCTGCAGCCATCTCCCCGATGGCGGCCAGCCTGTCCGATTGCATAAGCTGCGCTTCCATTTTTGTCTTTTCGGTAACGTCCTTCATGTGGTGAATTATCCCCGCGATCTGGTTCTGTTCGTTATAAACCGGGTAGTAAAAAATATCGAAAATTTTGCCGGAATCCGTCTGAACCCTGTTATATGCAGGTTTCCCCGTCCTGACGGTTTCATCCATCATGCACTCTTCGCATTTTTTGTCCCGTCCCCAAACTTTTGCATAGCACTTCCGGTTCTTTTCATTCTCTTTGCCGGGACTGCAATCTACTGGAAACCGGTTATTGCTCCGGAGAATGTTGAAATTTCGATCAATTAAAATCATCGGTTCGGTTACCGCGTTAAACGTGGCTTCCCATTCGACTTTAGCCCGGATAACCTGCTTGTACAGTTTTGCGTTTAATATACAGACGGCCAGATGATCTGCAAGCTGCTGAATAAAGCTCAATTCGGAAGGGGAATACGCCGAACTCAGACCGCTTCCTGCCAAAAGTATCCCCTGTGCGGCTCCTTTAACGTAAAGCGGCGCCACTGCCAGGGAACTAATCCGGCTTTCCGGACCCGGTTTGCCGTTAATGAATATATCTTTTAAAAAAACATTTTCCAAAACGCGGGCCTCCCTCCCCTCGAAACATTTCCACAGGAAGGATTCGCGGGGAATGGAGCAGGGGCTTTTAAAAACCGGCGGCATCACGGCCTTCATATACAATTCTTCCTGACGGGTCAGGGCCAGGCCCAAAAAATCACAGGGTATGGCCAGCGGCAGTTTGGAGTAAACCCTCTTGAAAACGTCCTTCACCGTCATATCAATGTTGATATCCCGCACCAACTGATTGATAATTTCAAGCCGGTTGTTCTGTTTAATTATTTCCTCGTTCCGTTTTTTCAGTTCAATATAGTAATTCAGCTTGGATGAGTTTACGCCAGTCAGGTTCTTTATCAGCTTCGCCTTTTCACTGAACATGTTCTCACCCTTTCATGAGCCGGCTTTCTCCCCCGCATTCTTCAAATATCGGGCAAAAATCGTCCTCGCCATGGCGCGAAACAGCTACATGGCCCGCAAAAAAATTTCCGCCAAATCTTTTTCATCGGCGTCTCTGGGATTTGTGATCAGACAGGCGTCCTTGAGCGCGTTCTGACAGAGGTTGTTGATAAACGTTTCCTTCAATCCGATTTCAGCCAGCCCTTGCGCCAGCCCGATATCCTTGACAAGCAGGCGCACCGCCTTAACCGCCTTTTCCGCCGCCATACGGGGACAGAGTCCCCTTACATCCTCGCCCAGGGCCTCCGCCACCCGTTTGTACTTGTCCGGGCAGGCAATAAGGTTGTATTCCATAACGTGCGGCAAAATGCAGGCATTGGTTTCGCCGTGGTGCGTGTCCAGAAGCCCGTCCACCTGGTGAACCATGGCGTGAGTGGCGCCCAGGATGGCGTTGGAAAACGACAGCGCGGCCTGAAGGCTGGCCATGGCCATGTTGGTTTTGGCCTCCATATTGGTACAGCAGGCCACGGATTCCCTTAAATTCCGGGAAATTAACTTTATGGAGTTGATGGCGTGGACTTTGGTCAGCGGCGTTGCCGCCAGGGAAACATAAGACTCAATGGCGTGGCTGAGGGCGTCTATCCCGGTCGCCGCAGTAAGCCTGGCGCTCTTGGTCTGCAGTATCTCCGGATCCACTATGGCGATGTCGGGGACCAGGGACCTGGAAATGATGGTCATCTTCAGCCTCCGCTCCTTGTCCACCACGATGGCAAACTGGGTAACCTCCGAACCTGCGCCTGCGGTGGAAGGCGCCACAATCATCGGCGGAAGAGGCTTGCTCACCTTATTGATGCCCTCGTAATCATGAATGTTTCCGCCGTTGGTCGCCAGGATAGCGACAGCTTTGGCCACATCGGTGGGGCTCCCCCCGCCGATCGACATCAAAGCGTCACAACCGGATTCCAGGTATTTTGTAAGCCCTTCGGCCACCTCAGAATCTTTCGGATTGCTGGTAAGGCTGGAGAAGACCTCGTACTGAAGGCCGGCGGCTTTCAAGTAACCCAGCGCTTTTTCCACCCAACCGGCATCAATCACCCCTCCGTCGCTCACCACAAAAACCTTGTTGGCGCCCAGCCGGAGCGCGCTCTCACCCACCTGGCTCAAGGCCCCCCTGCCGAAAATGATCTCCGGCGCTACATGCTTACAGATGTCCATGAATAATTTCCTCCATTCCGGCCGCCCCCCACCGCAAACATATAGTATATTCCGCGGGGAGCCGTTCTCCGGTTCTGAATACTTTAACGCCCAATAGACAATAGTTCGTTAATTTAAAAATTTCACAAATTATTATTTATGCAATTATTGTTCCATATCGGGACACCCCGGTCAAACATTTTTTTTGGCAAAGAACGTTTAACTTAAAAAAACCGCTTAACGTTCAAAGCGGTTTAAAAAACATCCCCGGCACTCTTAACCGGAACTCCTCCACAGCACTCCGCCCGGTTATAAACAACCTGTCTTCAAGTCGGCGAAACCGCTGCTCATCCTTTTTTCATAAAACCCAACAGCACCCGGTACGGCCCCGGCGTGCCGGGCGGTACGAAGGCTACCCGGTCTCCGGGCTTAATCAGACAGTCCAGAGTGTTTGCCTTTCCGTTAACAAAAACAATTTCAACTCTTTCAGGAGGCACATTCAATTTGCCGGCAAGTTTATAAGCGCTTGTCTCTTCCCCTATTTCAACCGTTAATGGAAACGGCCATCCTCTTTCCTCAAAAAGCTTCTTCAAATCACCAAAGCCTCTTATTTCGATATTACCCATCTTTTTCTCCCATAATTTTTAAATCATCCTTTCATTTTGATAGCATCTTTATTTTTTGTGCCTTTCCTCTCTGTGTTAATAGTGCAAAATTTATACCCGGAAGAGGCATCATGAATTTTTCAACCATGCCAAAAAAGCGCTGCAACGCAGTGTCTTTTTAAGAAGCCTGGCTCGCTTTGGAACAGTACGGAGGAGGATAAGTGTACTAAAAAAGAACGTTTCATTCAGGGGGACCGGTAAAAAAAATCCTTCCTCAAGTAAAAAAACGACACGGCTTTTTTATCCGGGACTTATTTACTTTTGACCGGCGCTGTGGTATATTTGCATTACCCTGAAGTTCATAGGTTCCGGCGTTAATCCTCCCCTCACTGCCCCTGTGAGGTCCGTTAATGCTAACCTTGAGGTCTACGGGTGTAAAAAAAGTGATGAGGAGGATTTTTATTGTTCCAGGAAAGAACATTGACCTGCCGCGACTGCGGCCAAGATTTTGCTTTCACTGTTTCGGAGCAGCAGTTTTTCGCTGAAAAGGGTTTTACAAACGATCCGAGCCGCTGCCCGGAATGCCGCGCAGTCCGCAAACAGCGCCAGTCCAGAAACAGGTACGGCGGCGGCTACAGGCAGGAAAGACGCGAGGCATACCCCGCGGTGTGCGCTTCCTGCGGCCAGGAAACCACGGTGCCTTTCCAGCCGCGTGAAGACAAACCGGTATACTGCCAGGATTGTTACAGAAGAAGAATCAGCAATTATTAAAAACACGCCCCGTTTACACAACGGGGCGCTGTTGTTGACAAAGCGCCCTTGAGGTTCCTTCAACCTCAAGGGCCCGGACAGTTTGTCCGGAGTCCGCACGTCTTTGCCGGCCCGGGCCGGATACCGACCCCTTTAGCCCGGCATCCTGCCGGGTGCGGCCGGTACCAGCTTATGCGACTCGGCCACAATGGCGCGGTAAATTTCTTCCCAGGCACGCTTGCGGTAGACCAGGCCCGGCAGTTCGCCCTGATTGTACGGCGCGTCCATGAGCAGCACCGGCACCCCGGCGGAACTTACCTCTATGCCGATTTCGAGGGTGTCTTCCACCAGCACGTTCAAATTTCGTTCCAGGCAGGCCTCTCTTTTGTCATGGCTGCCCAGGAGAACAAGCTCGTCGAATATAAACCCGTGTCTTTCCAGCCACTCACGGGTCTCCGGCTCGTACCTCCCTTCCCTGGCCGTAACAATGTAAATATCATGGTTTTGCTTGATTCTCCCGAGATAATGGGGGGCGCCCGCGACCGGCGTGGGAGCCGACATCAGGTATTTTCCCCTGATGTCCAGGAAGGTGTTGAGTTCACCGGGAGTAATGTCATATGTCCTGCAAATATCAAAAAGCTTAATTTCTTCAACCCGTTTGTTCTGTTTGAAAAAACGGTTCAGTTCGCTTACCCAGAGGGGCAGGCTGTCGGCCAGGACTCCGTCTATATCTACGCCAATACGCACATCTTTCCTCCGTTCGACAACAATTGACCTTCTACCATTATATTCTCTTCCCGCAAACGGATTCCTTCCCGCGCCGGCCCGCGGCGGAAAAATCAATAGGCAAAAACAAAATTGCCGATGACTTTGCTCAAAGGCCGGGCCAGAAGCCACGGGTTGTCAACGGAGGTCGCGAAGAAATACAGCGCTCCGTTTGAAGGGTCGTTGCCGCTTAAGGCGTCTTTGGCCGCCTGTACGGACTGGCCGCTGGCCGGCCGGTTTATCCAGCCGTTCATTACCGGCTCGAACTGGTAGGTGCCGTCGCCGTACTGGTAAATTACATCTTTTATGGTATCGGGAAAATCCGGGCTGGCGATCCTGTTCAAAACAACGGCGCCGACCGCAACCTTGCCCTCGTAAGGTTCCGCGTCCGCCTCGGCGGTAATGAGCCTTGCCAGGAGGTCTACTTCTGCAGCGGAGGGTCTCCTGAAAATCCCGCCCCTGCTCGTTTCAGGAGCGGGCTGCGCTGCTGAAGCCGCGCCGGCGGGCGCCGGTAAGGCCAGAACCATGCCGGGGTGAATCAAGGAGTTGTTCAAGTTGTTGGCCGACATGATCTCCCAGTACTCCAGGCCGTGCTTCTTACCTATGGAGTAAAGGGTATCGCCAGCCTGGACGGTGTAAAAAGTGTTTTTTTCACTTCCGCCGCTTTCCGGAATGATCAGCCGCCGGCCGGGATAAATGAGGGAATCCGTCAAGCCGTTCGCCTTCATAAGCGAATCGAGGGAAACGCCATAGCTGCGGCTTACGGTGTAGAGGCTTTCTCCGCGGGATACAGTGTGGACGGCCGCCTGCGCCGATGCGGGCAAAAAAAACATCAGCGCCACAACAAAAAAGCCCATGAATACACGGGTAACAAGAAACATATAATCCCTCCCGAGGCCTCCGAGGTTAGCTGAAGGGTTCGGGTCAGAGGGCAACCCTACCTTGTGGGATGTGGAATGTGGGAGGTTGGAGGCTTTTTGAGAGGTGCGATGCCCACTTCTCAATTCGCTTCTCACTTCTCACGTCTCACTTCTTAAAAAGGATTCACCCCAAAAGATTTTGTCCCCCGTACCCCGGAAACACCGGGGATTCGGCCATTTTTCTACAATTATACAAGCTTCCCGTTTGTTTGACAATAACACAAATATTTACAGCACCGGATCACCAAAAAAGTAAACCCCCTTGCGGGGGTGTTTTACTCGGCATCCGGAACAAGCCTGGTTCCGCAGTTGAAGCAATATTTTGCGCTGTAGGGCATTTCCATCTGGCATTTGGCGCAGACGGGCGGTTTCGGGTGGAGCTTGTCAATCTGCTCTTGATAGCCGGCAATGTCTTTCTCGAGATCCTTAGTGCTCTTGAGAAGGCGCTCAATCTCTTCTTCGAGCCCGCTTTCCCCCTTATGCTGCAAGTAAACCAGGTTGCCCAGGGCGGAAATATTGTTTTCCATTTCTTTTTCCAGCTTGGACATTTCAAATTTAAGCCTGGCGGTTTCAACCAGGTCGCTGGACTTTTTGCCGAGCGTCTTCGCGCCTTCACTGACGGCCTTGGCGCTTTCGCTTACCTTCTTTAAGATCTCCATACATCTCCCCCCCTTTTAATTTATTTTATGAATCTACGTAATTATATATACTATTCAATAAAACGGCCCAAAACTCCTCTTTCCAAAGGCAGGAAAGCGGACTCACCGGGTTCTGTCCAGTTGCTCCCGGTAGCTGTCCAGTTCGCGGTTGACAGCGGCGTCGGCCAGCTTGTTCTCCTCCCTGGGAATATGTTTCAGGGTCAGCTTCAAGCCGGGCGTATTGGCCAGGTTCTTCCACACCCGTTCGGCAATTTCCCTCAAAGCCGGCTCTTTTATCCTGTACTGCCTGTTGAACTGGCGCACCACCAGTTCGCTGTCCGCCCTTACCTCCGCCTCCAGCCTGCCGTAACGGCCCGCCAGGTGGGCAAGCGCCGCAACCGCTCCCTCGAGGGAACTCCATTCGGCAAAATTATTGGTGAGACGCGGCCCGAGAAATTTGCTTTTGGCGGCAATCACCTTCCCCCCGCCGTCGGTGATGATCATGGCCGCGGCGGCGGGACCGGGATTGCCGCGGCTGCCTCCGTCAATATTTACAAAAACCTTCAAAAAACAACTCCCCTGACAATATTGCGTTTTCGCTTTGCCTGTCGAAGGTATTATAGTATCATATAAAGCTATTGTCAAAGGTTTTGCTATTTATTACCAGTAGTTGCTGAAAAAATTTGAGCTCGCAAAAACAACCGGCGCAAAGCCGGTTGCCGTCATAATCTAAACTGTCATATTCCCCTCTGAAGTCTAACAGGCTTACTGTTCAGTATCACCGGTGCTTTGGCCGGACTCACCTGTTTGCGTGCCTGTATTTTCACCAGCTTGAGTGTCGCTGCCCGTTTGCGTATTGTCACCTGCCTGGCTATTACTACCGCTGGTCTCGTCGTTTTCCCCGGTTTCAGTGTTCGGATCGGCGCCGGTATCTGTTTCTCCAGGCTGGGTTTCTCCAGTCTCATTGTTTTCGCCGTCCTCCACCGGCTCAGAAACCAGCTTTTCCATAATTACCGCAAGTTCAGCCCTGGTAATGGCGCTGTTAGGATTAAACCAGCCTTCGGGAGAACCATTGATTATCCCTTCTTGATAAAGAGCCAGGATGTAGCCGATGTCTTCCTGCGATATCAGTATGCCGTCTTTAAAAGGTGCGTTTGTTGCATCTGCGGGCTGCAACCCCAAGGCTTTGGCAACCATCACCGCTGCCTGGGCTCTGTTTACCTGGACCTGGGAATGGAAACGGTTTAAATTGATAACGCCCAGCATGACCGCTTTTTCAACTGCTTCCTTTGCCCATTGGGGAGTGTCGCTGAGATTTGCTTCTGTATTTGCTGGTGCCGTGCCGCCGTCCGTTTGCCCCTCCGGGTTTGTGCCGCTGTTTATTTCGTCTTCTGTTTCGTCAGGTATTATTCTCATGACCAGAGCAACGGCTTCCGCTTGAGTCACCGGATCATCGGGCCTGAAGGTACCGTCTCCGTACCCCTTGAACAGTTCTACAACAGACATTCTTTGAATGGCCGATTCTGCCCAGTGTCCTTTAACGTCGGTAAACTTACAGTCCGCAATTTGTCCTTCTTTCATGCCGCCATTACGGGAACTCAGTTTTTGTTTGAACCCGGCAAGCGCTTTTCCGCCAGCAGATTTATCACTCCCTGCCGCAGATTTGGATATGATTCCCGAGTTGGCAGTCTTGCCGCCCCCGGCAGACAAGCCGGCCTTTTTTCCCGTTGAACTTCTTTTTTCGCCGCCGCCGCCCTTGGCAAGCGCCGGGCCCGCAGATAGAGCCAATACCAGTGCAAGTGAGATTAAAAGTGAAACTGCTTTCTTTATCGCCTTTCCCTCCCTATACGTGTTATTCTCATTTTACGAGCCTTGAATATTCATTTGGAGGGTATACTTTTCCCATTTTCATAGGACAAAAGTCCCTTTACCAGACCTTGAAAGACGCGTTCAATTCTCCAGGCTCCCGGTACCGTCTTCTAATCGTATCGTGTATTCCGTCTCGCGGAAAAGATTCTCTGGAGGTCTTCTCCGGGAATTTGAGCCGTCCTTATTAAAATAAATTAGCCATGTTAAATTATTCTAAAAAGCAGGAAATTAATGGTTTTTGCAGAATAAACTGCTAAAAGAAGATTGGAGAAAAAATATGAATGTAATTCAAAAAATTAAAATTGAAATATTAGCCTTGACCATTAGTGTATTTATTAAAAGCGTGCTGGGTTCTATTATCACTACCAGTACTATAATTGTAGCATACCAATTATTATTGAATCACTATATTTTCCTCGCGCCTTATCGATGGTACTTTTACACATTGGCAGTTGCTATTAGCATTTGGTCTTTTATATTTATTCGAGACAGATTTTTTTATCGACCAGTGTTTCCCAGATTATATCCAGATTACAGAATTTTAGAAAAAGATATTCTTTATGAGTATAAAGACAGAATGCATATGATATATAGAAAGAGGTTAAAACTAAAGGCATTAAAAGATAACCTTAAAAGCTTTGATCACAGATATCGCTGGACTGGTAAAGGTACTATTAAGGTTCACTTAAGTCACCCAAAACAGAAATATATTGAAACTTTCCAAAAAGGATTGTTCCAGTATTATTCAGTATTGTTTGAAAGGACATTAAAAAAGAAGGAAACATTTGATTTAGAAATAATTTTTGAGCTTGAAGATATAGAAGGGAAGGCCAGAACTTTTTTATCCACCCTGATAGAAGAGCCTACAGATTATTTATCTTTAAAAGTAAAATTACCGTATAGTTTTAAAATAAACGAAGCTGTATACGAAATATGTACTCACATGGGCGCTAAAAACCCTATTGACACAAATAATATACCTTTTATAAACGGAGTAGCCGAATTAGAAATTTACAAACCAAAACTTCTTTACTATTATGAAATTTCATGGCCAGACACCCCGTCAAAAATAAATTAAAAAATTCTGAAAAATGGATTTTTCTATTCTTTTGGGTTATACTATAAACTAAAGCTTGTCCGCCAATTATATGTTTAAGAACAAAAATTAAACGGTTTCATATTATAAATTAAAAAAGGGGGAACTAGGGGTTTGGGTGATTAAGATCTGCCACGAGAAAACAATAAAAATAAGGGGGATGTCCCAAACGGCATCGTCCTTATTTTATTTTCCTTGAAAAATCGCACTACGAGTGCGCAACATGGCCTTTGGTCCAGTTATGAAAGTTTGTTAAGCCTTGATATGACGGGATTTGTTACGCAGGAACTGTTAACCAAACTTATACACAAGATTAACATATTCCACAAATTAAAAAGGGGGTTGTATTAACAGCTCCCTAAACTCTTGGTGCCTCCGGGCTGGCTATCTTATAGATAGCTTATGCCTTTAGTGTTGTGGCACAGTTGCCGGAGGTCTTACCCAAAACTTTGATTAAACTTTATTCAAAGTTATTTTAACGTTGGGAATCTAGGTATTTAACACTTACATATGTCTGCTTCCTCGTCCAAAATTTAGTTTAATTGCAATATAATCTTCAAAAGAATTCAATGAGCCAACTTTTAAAGATTTATTGTCTATAGTAAAGCTAAGTTTAGTAAAATTATTTATACTTCTAATATATCTAGCAACTAGACTATTATAATTACCCTCAAGCAGACTATAGTCCAAGTGGTTTTTATCAACTACTATATAATAAATATCTATATTTTCTTTAGCTAATTTCCTTATAATATAATCTTTTGCAATACTGGGGCAATTATTAGCTTTAATTTCTGGGAGCACTGAAAAACCGGGAAACTGTTCTCTAACATCTTTTACAGCCCTTCTCATAACAGCTCGAATTCTGCATTGGTTCTGTGTCACATAACCGCCAATTACAAAATATCTTTCAGTATTTCTATCCCAATTCCCAGATTCATCAAAAGGGGCGGCGGATAAAATTTCATACCGGTCTTTGTCGGCACGAACCAGCTAAAATGAAAAAGGCGGCTTAAAAGCCGTTCCGTGGCTTCCGGTGGCTATGGCAACCTACCGGAACAACCGGATCAAGTGGAAAAAGCCTTATGGTAATCAACCCGGGTTGTGACACTCTTCCGGGGTGATACCTGAAAGAGGAGAAAGGGGTATTGGTGGAAGGGGGACAAAGTATACCTGCTTTAAGGTGGTGTTGGGAGTAGTTTATCCCCAAATCTGTCCCCAAAGGCGCTCAAAAAGGCAATGGAAGAAAATACAAAAGCCGCAATCCCTTGCGGCTGTATGTTTTTCCTGGAGCCGATGGCGGGATTCGAACCCGCGGCCTGCGCATTACGAGTGCGCTGCTCTACCCCTGAGCCACATCGGCACAGCTTTTTCACTTCCTTGCGGGTAAAGTAAATTTTAACTTAACGGAGGTAAAAAGTCAACCGAGTTTTAGCTTCGGGATGCTGTCAAGTTAAAGTGGGTTTCTATACTCGGCTTATAGTTGTTGTTTTTATGGGCAGGCAATAATCTTTCTGGACCATAAACATTCGGCACAAGAAGGGCTGTTCCCCCAGCAGTCCATTTCATTGTCGTCGGCCATTGAACATCCTTCCAGGAACTTGCAGTCCGTACAAGATGGAAACATAAAATTCTTAACAGCAAACCTGAATTTGATATAACCGGGCTCAGTCCATATTTCTTTTAAAGTTTTCATATTGATATTGCCCAGGTAACAGGGTATTATTTCTTTTTTCCTTCCATATATAAAACACCGGTAAGAATGCATCAGGGCGTAACAGGGACTGACATCTCCTCTAAAATTAACGCATAAGGACTTGTCCTGAATGAATTTGCAGTACCGTTCGGTCCTGAGTTTCATATAAGGCATTTGGGCCTGAAGATCAATAAGCCATGATTCGTTGCCGAAAAGGTTACCGGTATCGTCAATATCGTAGACGATCTCATCTTTAAGTGTCTCGTGGTAAGGCAGGAGGTTAGTTACTATCACTGTGCGCACTTTCATTTCCCAGGCCAGTCTCATCAGTTTGGGTAATTTATGGAAGTTTTTCTTCATGGCTACAAATTCAATGCCCAGTTCAGGTTTCGATACACCGAGTTCTTTTTTAATTCTGTTTAACTTGCGCACATTGCCTAAGACATTGTTGAAATCAGCCCCTTGGCGGATTTCATTGTATTCCGCTTCATCCGGGCCGTCCAATGAAACATAAATCATATCCAATCTCAAACCGGCCAGTTTTTTAATCACAGTGTCAGTTAAAAGGGAGCCGTTTGTAATAATTTCTACTTTCAGTCCCAGGCTTTTAACCGCTTCAAGCATGTCGAAGATCCTCGGATGGCTGAAAGGTTCGCCAAACCCCCCAAAATGCACGGTCTCCAGATAAGGCAATCCTTTCAAACTGTTAAGAAACTCTTCAAAGGTCTCCCACTCCATGTGGCCAATGTCTTCGTTCCAGTTATTTCTAATGCATGTGATACATAGGAAATTACATTGCGTGGTAACTTCTACATATATTTTTTTTACATCCGGTAGCAGAGGAATTACCTTATATATATTTTCTGTCTTAACAAACAACGCCTCTTGCTCACTGTCAAAAGGGACCGGCAGTTTAACATGTCCATCCTTGGAAATCAGGATTTTTTCACCAGCCCTAAAAATGTTTGTTTCCAAACTATACACATTATCTTTCATTATAAGTCCCCCAATTAAGCTGCTGTCCTATAATAGCGCATTCAATTCGTTTCATTTTTAAACCAGTGTTCCATTAAAGAACGTTAATCCGGAGCTTATCAATTATATAAATATATAATTAGTTTTAATTTCCGCAATAAATATGCCAAGTTAATCTCATTTAAGTAAAGTAGTCACTCTTTTCTCTTGCAGCAGGGGCTGTATAAAGATCAGGAACAAAATGTCGAGTATAACTAGTGTGACAAAGTTAAAAGCAAAGAGGTGTCGACTGTTGAGACAGGCAGTATTCAAGCAGAGAAACGGGCTGGTGGCGGTTAATATCGCCGCGGCCTGCGGCGTGTTCAGTCCCGGCCAGTTTTCCGGACTGGCCGAAGCCGCGAAAGAGGCGGGAGCCGGCGCTGTCAAACTGACTTCCCGCCAGACTGTTGTGCTGATTCTCGAAGAAAACAAAATCCCCGGCCTGGCTGAAAAGATTTCCGGCCTGGACCTGCGCATCGCCCCTTACGGCAACTCAATCCGGAGCGTCAAGGCCTGTTCCGGCAACTCGGAACTCTGCCCCAGGGCATTGGCCGATGCCCTTGATCTCGGTATCGAGCTTCAAAACAAATACCTCGGCCGGGAAGTGCCGAAGGATTTCAAGATCGCCGTCGCCGGCTGTGTCAGGGGATGCACGGATCCTTATTGCGCCGACTTCGGCCTGATCGCCTGCGGAAAAGACACTTACCGCGTTGCCGTCGGCGGCCGGGGCGGCAGCCCCGGCCCGCAGCACGGCACGGTCATTCTGGAAAAAGTCCGTTCTTCCAGGGTGCCGGAAGTCTTGGATTTCGTCCTGGCCAAGTACAGAAAACTTGCCGAACCGCAAGAAAGGCTCTGTAAGACTATCGCCAGGGCGGGCATACAGGAATTCGTTCCGCCGTTTGCCGCGGAAGAAAAGGCCGTCAACCTGGAAAATGAAGAATTCAGCAAATTTTTAATGTCCGGCGACCGGGAGGATTGACGATGAAAGAAAAAAATTTCGGCGATATTAATCTGGAGGCCATTTACAAACACTTTGAAAAGCTTTGCGGCGACTGTGACAAATTGAACACTCCGGAATGCAAAGAGTCCTCTTGTTTAGTCGGTTTCGGGAAAAAGGCGCTTCGTTTCTCCATCAGCAAAGGGCTGCTGGACATCACCGGCGCGAAAAGCATGATACCCGCCGGCGATTTTAAAGTATATTACCCGGAAACAATCGCCCCTGGTCTGGCCGAAACCTGCCGCCAGTGCCGCCAATGCCAGGACAACCACTCCCCCGACTGTGTAATCGCCCTGGCCAGGACCTGCCTGGAATACACCGCCCTGCACAGCGAGATCGATTATCCCGGCAGCGTCTTTCAGTACCTTGCGAGAGTACGGGAACAGAGCCCCGAACTTTCGGCCCTGATTGCCGCGGAGCTCAAGAAAAGCTCTTGAGAGACCCGAAAACGGGCTGGAACGCGCGAAATCCAACCGTCCCGGCGTTGCGGAGGCAAGCATGAACTACACTGTCGACCTTTATAACGTGCTGTCGAATTTGTCGCTTTGTCTTGACTTTTTCAAGGAAGGGATTGACCTGCACCACCAGCGGGTGGCGCGTATCGGGCTCAGCCTGGCCGAAGAAATCGGACTTGCGGATGAGGAAAAAAGTCTCGTTTATACGGCATCTGTTATTCACGATATCGGCGTCAGCACCTGGGGGGAAAAACGGCTGCTGCACGAGTTTGAAGTGGACGAGCCCTGGGAACATTGTAAAAAAGGCTACCAGGTGATAAACAGGGTGGACTCCCTTATACCGGTGGGGGAGATTGTTCTGTACCACCACAACAGGTTCGGCGGCAAAAACAGGTTCGGGCCTTCCGAAAAGGAAATACCCCTGGCTGCGCGGATCATCCACCTGGCAGACCGGGTGGACGTTCTTTTAAAGTACGACGCCAATTTACTGCTGCAGAGCGGCAGGGTGACCGAAGCGGTGAGAAAACTGGCCGGGGACACTTTTGACCCGGAACTGGTAACAGCTTTCGCGCATCTGGCCCGGCGGGAATGTTTCTGGCTGAATCTCGTTTTTCCGTTCCAACCGGGTGGACTGACCGCAGTTCCCCGGGCGGCGGAAGCTCCGGTAAACGAAAAGGGCCTCAAACAACTGGCGGAAATGTTTGCCGCGGTAATTGACGGCAAAAGCCCGTTTACCAGCCGCCATTCACGCAGCGTGGCGGGCGTGGCGGCGTACCTGGCCGGCGCTTTGGGATCCAGCCCCGAAGAGGTTTTTCTGGTGGAAGTCGCCGGGCTGTTGCATGACCTCGGCAAGCTTTCGGTGCCGGACGAAATACTGGAAAAGACAACCGCGCTTACGGAAGAGGAATATGCGATTATAAGGCAGCATGCCTATTACACCTTCAGCATACTCAGGAAGGCCGGCCTGCCGGATCCCATTCCCGAGTTCGCCGCCTACCACCACGAAAAAATGGACGGGAGCGGCTATCCCTTCCGGCTGGACGCTGCCCGCCTCCCGCTCGGCTCCAGGATTATGGCCGCCGCCGACGTCTTTACCGCCCTCCGGGAAGACCGCCCCTACCGGCCGGGCATGGACAGGGAAGCAATAGAAAAGATAATGCGCGAAATGGTTTCAAACCATGCCCTTGACGGGAAAGTGGTGGAAACGCTTCTCGATCATTACCGCGAACTGGACGGCTGCTTCAGCCGCCTGACCGTAAATCCGGGAAAGGCCGGCGGCGAACGGCATTGCGAAAGCGCCGAAAGCAGCACTTTTACGCAGCGAGGCTGCGAAAACGGGGGCGCGGACACTGCGGACATTTGTCCGAAGCCTTGAGGTTGAAGGAGGCGAGCGATAATGCGAAAGCGCCGCAGGTGAACCGGGCGAAGTGAGGATGCGATATTGGATCATTTTTACCGGATAATCTCAGGATCCCGTCCCCATTGTTTCTGTTTGTCGTCCGCTATTACCGCTATGTGGGTGTAGGCTATCTCATCGTATTTCGCCTTGATCATTCTGTTTACGGTAGACGCTATGCTTTCACTGTCGCTCAGCTTCATTTTCTCGTCGCCTTCGACCACCATCTCAAGCAGGTACTTTTTGGGCCCGATGCACATGGACCTGACGTTGTGTATGTCGATCACCCCCGGTATGTCCATGACATAATCACCGATCTCCCTGATCAGGGCAGGGTCCGCGGACTCGCCCAGGATGGCGGAGGCGTTCTCCCTGGCGGTGCCGAAACCGATAAAGAAAAGCAAAATGCCGATTAAAATGGAGGCCGCGCCGTCAAACAGGATATTGCCGGTGTACTCGGCCAGCACGATGGCGGCCCCCGCGACCGTCAAGCCGAACAAAGCGGCGGTATCCTCCAGAAAAATGAAGCGGGTGGAGGGCGTGGTTTGAGCCAGCGCCGGGACGACCCTGGCAAACATCCTCAAACCCCGCGCATTTTCCCCGGTTTCGTGCATGATGGCCTTCACGGCCATAAACGCCGAGTAACACTCGAAAAGAATGCTGAAGAGAATGATGATCAGGTTGAGCCCTACGTGTTCCAGCGGTTCCGGCCTCAATATCTTCAATATGCCCCCGTAAATGGAAAGGGCGCCGCCTATGAACAGCATCCCGAGGCTGGCGATAAAGCTCCAGAAAAAAACCCTCTTGCCGTGGCCGAACTGGTAGCGTTCGTCGCTGGGCCGCCGCGACTGTCTGATCCCAATAAGCAGAAAAAAGCTGTTGGCCCAGTCCCCCAAAGAGTGCTTGAATTCCGCCATCATCGATGCGCTACCGCTTAATACGGCACCTCCCAGCTTCATGAAAGCTATCAGACCGTTTGCAACCAATGCGGCTTTTACCGCCGACTCGCTGTTGTGAGCCATCTCGAATCCTCCCGCGAATCCTGTACCATTGTCATTTATATTGCGTTCTCAAGTTTCAAAAGATACTTTTTCATTTCCAGGCCGCCGGTAAAACCGCCGGGAGAACCGGACGAGGCAATCACGCGGTGACAGGGTACAACCAGCGGGGTCCGGTTGGCCCGCATGACGCCGCCCACCGCCCTCGCCCCCGCGGGGGAACCGGCTCTCTCCGCAATCCGGGCGTAGGTGGCAACCTCTCCGTAGGGGACGGCCCTGGTGCACTCGAGAACGCGGCGCTGGAAAGGAGTATAGCCGCCCCAGTCGACCGGTGCGGAAAACGCGATTTTCTCCCCCCGGAAATATCTATCAATTTCTTCAGCCAAAACCTCAGCAGGCCCGGTTGGCGGACGGGGGCCGGGCAGCGCGGAAAGCGGAACGCGCATATCAAAGGCAAGCTTCTGTACAGCCGTGTCCGGACTATCCTGGGGAAGAACCAGCAGCCTGAGCCCGGCTCCGGACCAGGCTCCGGCCATCCAGCCGGGCGGGACGCAGAAAGAAAAAATCAGCAATTTGCCACACCTCCACAATTTAAGGAAACGGTCATAAATATATAATACACTATTTTCACCGGCAAAACGGCGGTTTTCCGCCCCAACCCGAAAAAACCCACAAAAAAAGAGGCTGCCCAAAAATTCAGCGAATCAATGAGCAGCCCCCCGGATCGCCGGTAACGGCCCGTATTTCCTGATTGAAATCAGGGGATACAGGTTTTTAAACTTCTAATTTTGCCTTGCGCGACTAACAGCAGGACTTCAAGCCTTTCTTACATCATGCCGCCCATAGGGTATAGTTTGTCCATCCATGATTAACTATAACCAATAAAACCAATAATGACAAGGCTTACAGCGTTTTTTATAGTCCAATCATAACAAAGCAAAACAAATAAAAAATAACTATTTTTAAGCCTCCTTGTGGGCAAAATGTGGGCAATGTGTTACTCTTATATTGTCCCTTGTCCCTAGTAAAATCAAAGAAAAACCTCGCAGATATAATTCACGGACAGGGAATGTATCCTGCAATATATAAAAGCCCTCCGGAGAGCAGGGCCCGGTAACGGGAACTAAGCTGGTTTTGCAAAGGTCCCTGGGTTAGTATGTGCTAGGGCACTGAAAACTATTTTAAAAACAAAAACCCGGTCTGAGCCGGGTTATATTTATGAGTTTAATATTTTCCGTTTCTGCTCCTGAAACTCTTCTTCGGTTAGTATGCCTTGTTGCTTTAACTTTGCTAGGCGCTCAAGCTGATCAATAGTATTGTCCTGGGATGTAGTCGACTGCGCTTGTGGCATGCTGGCATGAGGTGCAGTCTTTGTTATCCTGGCCCGTACATATTCACAGAAAGGCCTAACCTGATCTTTGACAATGCTTTTAATTTCGGCCTTATTGCCAGATGTAAAGATATCAATTTCACCAGAAAGCATTCCGGTGGAATATTGGATGGAGGAAATCTTGTCATAGGGAAAATCTTCTACTTTTAAAGAAAAAATACCCTTATCAATAAAAATGAGACGCTTATTTGTGGCAACCAAAATCCCCATTCCGTTATTATAAAAACCCTGGACAATTTTTTCTGGAAGTTCGTCTTCCCAAAGAATGGAGGGTAATTCCTTAATTTCTTTTCTCCCCAAGAATTTCTCCGCTCCACTAAGATTTTTGATTGCAAGCTCAATCGCTTTAGCGTCGGGCATTAATTACTAACCTCCTTCAATGTAAAATTTTATCAAAATTTCTACGTTTGGACGAAAAATCCTTTTGCAGAAAATTTTAAAACAAGCCCTGTCAAGACGTTCCATTAATGTACATTGCATTCAAAACAAAAAAACCCGGGCCACAACCCGGGGCGGTTAGTTTGCGTGGAATAACCCTTCTTCCTTCTATCCCTCCAACCGCTCCAACTGGTCAATGTGCCAGAGCTGGAGGTATTGCAGTTCTCTCTTCCTTCTAACCAAGCGCCGTTTCTCCCGCTCATCGGCGGCCGTCTCTATCTGCCGTTTAACCTGTTCTATTTCTTCCAGAGTCCTGGTTATGGCGGCTTGCAGTTCTTGGCGGGTCATAGTTTAATCATCTCGGATAAAAAGAATATGTAATAATATGTCGAGTTAAGACGAAAAAAAGGTAATTTTATAAACTTCTTGAAATATATTTAAAGTAATATTTTCCACCGAATTGGGAGGTAAAGTTATGGGTCGTATTGAACGAATAGAGATAATGAAAGATATTGAAAACATGAATGCCTCTAAATTAATTTGTTACATAACTAGCGATAGACAAGGAGGTATAAATGCAAGAATTGGACAGGATGCAGTAAGACCATTATATAACCACTTACTGTCTCTTGAAGAAATTCCTGTTAAGCGAATTGATTTATTTGTTTATAGTCGTGGCGGAGATGTAAGTGTTCCGTGGAGAATTATATCAATGATACGGGAATTTTGCCAAGAACTATATGTGTTAGTTCCTTACAAAGCTCACAGTGCTGCCACAATGATTGCTCTGGGTGCGGATAAAATTGTAATGGGTAAAAAAGCAGAACTTGGTCCAATTGATCCCACCTTAGAAAGAAGGACCACGGGTGAGGCAACTAATCCACCCCAGGAAATTAGCGTTGAAGATGTTTCTTCATATGTATCTTTTATGAAAGAAAGGGCAAACTTGAATGATCAAAATGCTCTTGCAACTGTTATATCACTTCTTGCAAACCACTTAACTCCTTTGACTTTAGGCAGTGTTAACAGGCAATATTCACATATTCGTCTAGTAGCTCGTAAATTGTTAACTTCAAGAATCGTTAGAATGGATGAGGATAGAATAAATGCAATAATTGAAGCACTTACAGAAAAAATGTACTCTCATGGTCATGCTATAGGGAGAAAAGAGGCTACAGAACTCGGATTGCCAGTTTTAATACCAGAACAGACACTTGAACAAAAAATGTGGGAACTATATGAACAATACGAAAACGCTTTCAAATTAACAAATATTTTTGATGTAGAGACTCTGCTAGGTCAACAAGAAGAACTAACTATAAACAATTTAACCATAGCATGTATTGAATCTATTAAACGATTAGATACTTTTACCCATAATTTAGCCATAAGAAGAAAAAGACAGATACCTCAAAATCCACAGCTGAATTTTAATTTAAATATTTCTCTACCATCCAATATTGACCTACAAAAAATTCCGCAGGAGTCTCATCAGATATTGCAGAATATTACTAATCAAATTAGTCAAATATTACCTCACTTAATTAAACAAGAATTAAGGTCACAATGTCCTGAGATTGGAATAGAACAAAAACTTTTTGGGGGTGGTTGGGGAGAAAAAGACGATATAACTAATCCCTATTAAGGAGGTAAAGTATAGTAATGAAACTTAATATAAAAACTTCAATTTCATCTTTTGGTTCATTAAGCATAAAACTAGGCAATCCAATAGAAAACAAGATAGATCAAGATGAAAAACCAAAGAATTTTATTTATGCACCCCCCACTACTACAAATGGTTTATTTCCAGATTTGGAAACCAGATATCCAACTGTGTCAATAGATTACCAGTAAGTTTAAAAAAGGGCCAACTTAAAATGTCAACCCCTCTGTTTTGAAGTGGTTAAATATCAATATTAGTAAACATTTTTAGATTTTGAGCGTGCAAAGCTATTTATATTTACCCAAATTTCAAAATGTAGTGGGGCTGCCTCTTAAGCAAATCACTTTTGGGGCAGCCCCTTATTCATATGGGCCGAGCAGTTGAAAGCTCGTCAAATGGCACTGGGCATCACCACCTTATTAATGCTAATATAGAATATTCCCTCTGGCCAAAACAAATAACCCTTTATTATTAATTTTCTTAAAAGCCGAGGTACTGAATGCAGAAAAAAAGACCCTTTCCAGAGAGAACGGTTTACAAAAACCCTTCCCCTCGTAGCACCTTGAAGAAAAATAAAAAGCCCCGCTTCTTCGAGCAGGGCCGCGAGATACACCCGCCGTTCGCGCATAGCGAGCTCAAGGCCCGCGGGAAAGGCGGGGAGGTGATACGTTATTCAGTTCCTCCGGTTTTCAGTTCTCCCACTTCAATAACTGGCATTTCTTTCCGCTTGTCCTCCAGCCAGGCTGCTTCCACCACGGCCCTGGCTTCTTCCACTGTTACCTTGATACCGGCCGCTTCTGCTTTATCCAGCAGATATTTCACGGCTTCCGCCAACTTTTCAGGCCCTTTCAGTTCCTTATAAACAGTTTCCGCAAAAGAAAAAGCCTCCTTACCCAGGAGAGCCAATATCTGCCGCTGTTCGGTCGTAGTCCGGGCCTCAAAATAGGCTTCCGCCTTTTTCTTTAAACTGTTGAGCCAGCCCTTAGCTAGTACAGCAAGAAGTGCCAGGAGAGCAAGAATTACCTCCGTTACATAATGATTGACCTGTTCGCTCATGGTCTGAAATCCTCCTTTTTAATTTTTCGCAAATCATCTGCACTTCCGGGTCAGGGTCTAAAGCCATGTCCTTTTCCATGACCAGGATCGCGCTTGCAAGTACCAGTTTACTGTAATCAGACAGCTTTTTCGGTGTATGGGGACCATCCCCTTTCAATTAATACTTAACGATGTAAGTACTAAATCCATTAACTGACAGCTTATTTTTCGTCAGTTCCGCTCCCTCTTTGTTATAAAAGGCTCCCGTCTGAACCCGGTACAGCGGCCACTTTTTGGTTGAATAGGTCAAGTCCAGCATCCCTGCTCCGGACAGCCTTTCATCCGCCCCAGTTGCCCGGACGTGTTTGAATAGAATATTTTCTATCTCATCCCCGGCCGGCAACCGCCCTTCCCGTTGCTTAAATGCGGCCACAATCAGCGCATAGGCCCCGGTAACATGTGGTGCGGCCATACTGGTACCGGACAGTAGTTTGTAGCCGCCTCCCGGCCAGGCGCTATAAATATCTGTGCCGGGAGCGCCTAAATCAATGCCGTCATAACTAGAGCTGTAACCTGCTGGCTGCCCGTCCCGGTTTAATGCTCCTACGGTGATAACCTCCCATAAAAACCCCGGCCAGTTGAATATTTCAGCGGTTTCCGGATTACCGTCACCAGCGTTACCCGCGGATACGATAACCCCGACACCCTCGCTAACCAGTTCGCGAATAATGTAATGCATGATAGGGTCATATGGCCCACCCCAGGAGCAATTTACAGCAACCACTTTATCATTGTCGGCGGCTGTCTTGTTGTACTCGCGGATAAAGCGCAGGGCATCCTGAAAAGCCATGCTGTTGTTTGAGCCAAATACTTTAAGCGGCATGATCCGAGCTTCCGGCGCTATCCCGGTAGTCTTACCTGCGATGATACCGGCCACGTGCGTACCGTGTCCTTCGACATCCGTGACATCCTGATACCCACCGTCAGTAGTAAAATTCATAGGCTTAAACACCCTGCCTGCAAACTCCGGATGATTTACATCCAGCCCGGTGTCTACCACGGCCACGACCGCACCGGCACCCTTGTTGTGCAGCCAAAACGAAGGGGCATTAACCTGGGCAATGTTCCAGGGGATCTCTGCCTGCGGCTTGGCGTCCTGGATTTCATACGGGAAAAGGGACATAACTTTATTGCTCAAAATCTCACCCTCTCAACTTTTTTGCCATATTCTGAATTAATAACCCCACATATTGACCATCCGCCTGCTTGCCTGGCCTGGCGTTTTGCAGCCAGTAGTCCGGGCTGGCGATGACGCCGGCAGCTTGAAGGACACCGATAGCCTCAGTTGTCGCGTCTGGAGCGACCAGTGCTGGCAACGTCAATCCTAGATACTCAGCCAGGCCTTCAGCTATTGCCCTGGCTGCTCTGGCCTGGTAGTCGGGACTGTTCAGCAGTTCCTCTTCCGTAGGATTTGTAATAAACCCAAGCTCAACCAGCACTGCGGGCGCATCGGTATAGTAGAGCACGTAAAAGTTAGACTCCTTATCCTTATCCCCGTCGCTTAAATCTGACCTGAACACCAGATCAGGAAAAGCGGCTATCAGTGCATCGGCAATGCTTTCCGCTATGGGATCAGCACCGGTCTGCCCCTTGGTAGTCCAAACCTCCAGACCTTTCGCTGCGGGACTGCTGTAGGCGTTGGCGTGGATACTGATGAATACATCTGCGCCAAATTCGTTTGCAATCCTCACGCGTTCCGAAAGATCGGTGTCATCCGTCCAGGGTACGGAATCGTTCTCCCTGGTCAGTTTTACTTCCGCGCCGGCGCTTTGGAGTATGTCGGCCAGCTTCTTCGCGACCGGCAGGACCACATTCTTCTCCTGCGCCCCGGTTGGCCCTACTGCGCCAGGATCCGGGCCGCCGTGGCCAGGGTCAATAACTACCTTCTTCATACTCCCACCCTCCCTTTCAATTCTTTTACATCATCCCGGATTTCTTTGACTTCATCTTTCACGTCGCCTAAGTCCTTGCTAATCCCATCAAACTGAGTCCCCATCTTTTCCAAGCAAACCATTAATCGATCTTCCCTCTTCGCATTCTCCTTGAGCACATAAAAAAGCAACGCCACAAAGAGCACCGCCCAAAGGCCCTGACTGGCTGCCAGTTTGATGATCTCCTGTTCCAAGCCTCCCACCTCCAAATGGAAATAAAATAACCGCCCCGCCGGCGGCAAATATTTAAGGCCCCGCTTTTTAAGCGTGCCTTTATTGCACATTTTAGCCCGAATGTATACTACCCGCTAAATTTCCCTCTTTCCAAATAATTCATAATCCTGGCCTGATTCTCCAATACGTCAAACAGCATTTCATAAAGCATTTCATTGGTTACTTTCGCAGGGGTATCATGTTCCTTACGTTGGAGTTGACGTTGTTTTATTTGTTTTAATTCTTCCCGCATAGGGTCAGGCTGAATAACAATTTTCGGCTTACTCATTTACCGTCACCTCCAGGATGCCGGGGTCACAAGGAAAGTCTGCTGTTGCCTGGATAGTGAATGTACCGGCAATAGGACTTTCGAAGTCGAATTCGGCCTGACCATTGGTCGGATTTAAAATCAACTCGGAAGGTTGCCCTGAACCGATAACTATAATTTTAATAGGTTGATTTTCTTCCGGTAAAGGTACTCCCTGCCAATCCTGATATGTAAGTATAAAAGTCCCGGTTTCGTTTACTGTCAGTGTAGAAGGGCCAGATAATGCAAGGTGTGTAATAAAGGTATGATGTTGTTTGATTATAGCTTGTATAGTTTCACCATCTTTTTCATAAACGGTTTTAACGCTTAACACTTCATTGGTTTCTTGTTTTAATTCAAATTCCATTATTATACCCCCGTTCTATAGGCGATTAAAATTTCAACTGAAACAGATGCATTTATATTAAATGTAATAGTACAGGATGTGTTAAATTTAAACGGCCCTACTAAAACAGGTGCCCCAATTTGTGTACTTTGTCCCAAGTTTTCTAACATTGTCACGCTTTTTGCAACCCCGTCCAAAGTCACAGTTACCTCAACAGTAACACCTTGACCAATGTAAGGTAGTGATATACTGTTTATTACACCGCTACCGGTTACATCCAATGCGGTAAATGTTCCCGCAGTGGTTGACTTGATGCGTGTTAACTGTGCAGTGCCGCCGCCTGATGTAGCATCGAAAATTTTTTTAAGGTACTTAAAAACCTGGTCAGTCCCTGCCGCAGTCGGATTTGCATTTCCTATTAGACTTTCCACAGCATCAGTATACCCTGCAATCTGAGCAAGTCGGGCAAATACTGTTCCAGTACCAGCAGTATCCGTATTAAGTCCCAACTTCGTTTCCAAAGTGTCCACATAATCAGCTATCAACTTTAAACCTTTAAATAAAGTGGTTAAATCACCACTGGTCGGACTGGCTGTGCCAATAAGAGTTTCCAGGGTATCTACATAAGCCGCAATCTGAGCAAGTCGGGCAAATAGTGTTGACGTACCGGCTACGTCTGTGTTAACTCCTACTTTTGTACTCACAGCATCCAGTGTTGTTTTATCGGCAATCCCAATTGATGGCATTATACCACCTCCTCGTAATTAAACATTACTACCCCATTAACTACACTCAAGCCCCAACGATATGTCGTAGTACCATCAACAAATTTATGTGGCATAGTATCGGCCAAATGTGCAGCAAGAGACTGCTCTACAGCCACTACTTCCTGATCCGTATATGATTTGGCAGCAGTTTCGGCCGCGTCAGCTTTGGCCTGGGCGCCGGCCGGGGTCTCTGCCCCGATATCGGCCGGAGTGAGGGGATCGGCTCCAGCTGATGCATGGCGACCGGCGTGTGCATTAAAATCAGCCTGAGTAACGTATATCTCAGACCCCAACGTGGCAGAGATGTTCGAAGCATTTCCAATAAGGGTGATAACTCTAATGTACCTTTCTACTACGTCAGGGCCCCCACCGGCAGGAATGTATTCAGCGTTTGCCCCGGCATTTCCGTAACAGTAAAGTATTTCACCTTCTTGGGGATCCTGGGCAAATATCCCGAGCTCCCGCCAATAAAATCCTGTAGCAATGTCTGCATTTGAAAAATAGCTTCGAAGTTTGACCTTTCCCCCTGTCAGTGTTTCAAGGCCTAATATTGTCAGCTCTTTTTTTGTGCTAATCAGGTTTGTTAAATCCAGGATGCTTTGCCCGCTAAGGCTTCCATCACCGATTTTTACTTTAGTGAAATTTAACTGCACACCGGTTTGGGCTTTCGCTTGCAAATTTCTGCCTTTGTTCGTGAGGATAAGGCCGCCGAAAGCGCCCATTTTAAACCACCTGCCTTATCTCTTGGTAATCAGCGATATGTACCACGCCGCCCAAAAATAAACTCATCTCATCAGTAGCTGTAATCTCTACAGCCTCAAGAACAGACCGGGTATTTTTAACGGATTCAACAGCTTTCGTAAACCGCTGAACATCTATGGTTGTCGCTGAAGTATTGGTAGTCAGCACCTTAAAATGATACGGCTGACCGTTATATTCAAACCATTCCTGCACCTCCCCGTCCCCGAAAACGGCCGCAACCAGCTCTTCAAGCGCCGCCGGCGTCCCTTTGCGCCGGTGCCAGGGAATGGAATGGCAGACCAGCTCCCGCTTTGTTTCAACGGGTAAATCCGGCCCATAAAAATCGACGTGCAGCTGCCAGGCCAGGATGTCTAGAACTTCCTCTGGCAGGTCATCAATTCCGGCCAGGATGATGCATTCCTGTATCGCTTCGGTAACCGCCCGCAGCTCATTGTCCAGAGCCTCAGCGGCAGATTTCACCGTTGGGTCCTGGATAAGGTTAGGCGGCAGCAGATCAACCAGTTTAATATCCTTGATATCAGTCATCTTCAAGTCCCCCATAGGTTACCGTTACCGTCCCGACCTGGGCCACCTGCGACGCAGTAATCTGTGTAAACACAGGTGACTCAACATTTACCCGCCGGGCCCCTGCCTTCATCACCCTGGCAATGAGCTCCGAAGGATTGATGTCACGACCCAGGCGGGATTGTTGCCAGGCTTTGAAATCATCCAATGCATTGATGACAGCAGCCTGGATGCTGGCTGCGACTGCTGAATTTTCAGTGCTTATCCAATAAGTCAACGTAATATCATAGTTTACCGCTACTGGAGCCAGCACCGACACCTGGTCGGTTAGAGGCCTGATGTTTTTACTGTTACATATAGCGGCCACGGCATCCAGTATTTCCTGGCCGGGTATCTGGCCGTCCTCCAAAAGGGGGCGAATTTCAACCACACCCGGGGAAGGACTGGTAACAGAAACATCAATTATTGATTGATGGGCTGCCTTGGCCCAGTATATATATGCACCCTCCGGCCCCGCGGTGGAAAATTTCTCGGGGGCCTCCTGGACACGCTCCCGGTATCTGTCGTCATCCTCGGCGTCAGCCCCGCCGGAACTGGTGGTAATGTTCTCAACCTTCTGCACCCATGGCAGGGGATCAACCAGTTTGTTTATCTGGCCCGGTGCCCAGTCGTTGCCTACTGTGCCGGCCGTTGTACACTGAACAACCACATCAATTTGGATGGTGCCCGCCGGCACGTCCACCGCCTGAGTGGTCGCAAAAAACAATTGCCCCCCTGGGGTTACCCTGTTTCCGGAGGGGATTGTAACAACCTGGGGCTGGGGGGCCGACAGCGTATAGCGCATGGTGGTCTCTGCCGGTTTGGCTGATGATCTTGCTGTTTCCATCAGCGCCCCTAGATGGTCCAGATAGTCCCCCTCCGCATAGGCCAGGAGGTTTTGTTTCGCGGAATAATCTATTAATACCCTTTGGTGGGCGATGATTTGAGCAATGGCCTTGAGAAACAGCCTCACCGGATCCCCGGGGGCCAAAGTGCGGCCGGAGATGCCTTCATATGTAAGAATGACATCAGTCTCGATCTGGCTAACGTCCTTGGCTGCAAATTCAACCTGGGGCAGGTTTTTTAAATCAATCATTTATCCTCACCCTCACTTTCGGGCGCAGTACCCCTTCCCGGCCATCACCTTCATAGGTAACCTGCGTCACCCTGGCCCGTGGTTCCCACTTCTGGACTGCAGCCACGATTTCAGCGGTCAGCCTGGCCATGGCCGCCGGCATGGGATCATCACCCATGGTGGCCGAAACACCAAATTCCCGTGCCAGGGGAACGGAAAATTTCGGAGTGCTCAGGATGGTTCGGATATTTTGAAGGATTTCGGACACCTCTGTTTTGGGCGCAAAATCAATCTGGTCCGGCTTGGCCAGAACTACGTACTCCATTCCGATCACTCCCCGACATATTCCTCGAGTGTGACATTAGCCTCACCGACAATACACCTTCCCGAACCATCAAAACGCAGCCAATTTTGCGTAACGCTTTTTATCACCCACTTATCAACGCCCAGGGCCGTACCACCGACAATCAAAGTTTCAGCCACGCCAGAACGGCACATGATCAGGAGCCTATCCATTTCGGTTTTCGGATTAACTCCAAAACGGACATCGAATCGCATCCTGAAACTTATTTCATCCAGTGCCGGGCCAACGAATTCTGATACAGGCTTTTGGCCAATGATTTCATGAGCTGCCCAGCGTCCAGTTGCCGAACGGGAGAAATCATCAATGGTGCGTATCTTATCGCTTGAAACCTCGAAAATGATATCTCCAAAACTACCAACTACCCCATGTTAATCACCAGCTTTCGGAAGCATTTTTGCCTGTGATCTGCACACCGGTGCCGGCCGGGTCGGTTGCCGATAAGGTAATACCTTTAGGCGCGGTGATGTTAACCGGACCAACAGCATTAATTATCATGGTATGGGTATCCTGGTCATATTCAATAGTCGTTCCATCCGGAAAGGATATATGCCGCTTGCTTGCGTCAGTAACCGGAGGTTGATCCTTCTTTGAATACAGAGACCCAATAATAAACCCCTGGGCACTCCCCGAGGGAAGGAACAGACAAACAACCTGTTCACCGGGACCCGGCATCCAATAATCTTTCGTTTGGAGTGAGCCACGGACCAGAATAGGCAGATCGAAAGACACCATAGCCGCCTTATCCTCGAACGCTACCCGGGCGCTGCAGGCTGCTGGATTAGTGGAAGATACAATACCAACACGAATAAGATTTTTCAACGCTGAATCCATCAATACCCCTCCAAACACCTACGCAGTTCTAGTTTTATTTCATAACCATTTTGTTGGCTATGTGTGGCCTGAGTAATGATGTATTTCCCGTCGAAGGTACCCCAACCGGAAAGAGTAACAGTCAGACCGGCCAAATACCGCAGGTCACCGGGTAACGTCAAGGATAAAGTAACAGCGTTTTTGTTTTCCTGACGCAGACGCTTTTGGGCAAGTTTCTCAGCCTCGGCCACCGAAGAAACACGTTCATTCACAACCAAAACCCGTCCGGATGCCGGCGGGTTAGGTGGTGTAAATTCGGCTGTTATATTTTCATTGCCGTTGGCATCGTAGTAATCAACCCGGCAGGACTTGTATACACCGGTTAGGGTTGTCCTGCCCTGGTAGCTTTTTATCCGGGATTGCCCTTTAATAATGGTATCAACAGGGTCCTGCTGCTCGTATTTCAGTTCGTCAAAGATAACGATTTGATAATCAGAAACCTTCAGGCAAAGGCCGGCGTCATTACATAATTTCGTCAAGAACTCCAGGTCTGTTTGCTCTGTCTGTTCAGTCCGATCATATTCCGGATCATCGTCCGTATCATAAAAAAGCTCCAGACCTGCTCCACCCGCAATATCGCCGGCTATTACAGACAAGTTTGTTTTTTCCCAGGCTCGGTTTTTTGCCTCCCCTCGCAAGGAGGTTGATTCCGGAATAGACAGGGCTTTAATAGTCACAGTAGACGGAGGCCCACTTAGTTCAATTTCATCAATTTCAAACACTCCAAGGCCCAATTCTTCTATTTGACCATCCCCCGTCCAGTTCTCCCGGACTATCTTCGCTCTAACCACAGCCCCTTTATCAGGCATCCAGTCACCGGTCCAAATCTGCGCTCTGTCTTCCAGGGTAATCTGTAGGTCATCAGCCTGGCCGCTTAGGTTGTCGGTATACGTCCAGCTTAATAAATGCGGTTGCAGATCAGCCGATATATCCACATTCTCATATATCAGTTGGAGTCGCGCGTTCCTGGCTTTCATCAGCTACTACCCTTCTTCCATGGAGGCAGGTTATTCGGTACTGGAGTTGCAATATCGGGGATAGTCAAAGTAATATTGGCTGGAAAAATAACCGTTTCCCGATGTTCCAGATTGGCATCAATAAGACCACTCATATAGTATTCACTGCCCAAGGTTTTCTTGGCAATACTGTCCCACATGTCGCCCTGGATAGTTGTATATGTTCTAGGCAAGCTTAACCCTCCTTTCTTGGTGTAGTACATTTTTCAGTTGGTCCATAAAGCTTCTTTGTTGTTCCTGGAGAGCGGAAATAATTTCTGGTCCAGCGCCATGTATCACAGGTGCAAAAGTAACTTGAATAGTGGTATCACCCCGGCCAACTCCAAGCATGTCTCCAGTTTGCTCCCAGAGACTTCTGGACCGGGCAGAACCGTCGATGGGAATTGCCGCTTCCAATCCAGCCTCTCCAAATATGGCAGGACGATTGGTAAACCCGCCAGAGGCGTAACCTTCTAATGTTTCCGTGGTTCCACCGCCGCCACCACAGGACAACCACTTCCAAAAGCCTTTCAGCTTATTCCATAAGTCACCTACTTTACCGCCCACCGTTTCAATTAACTGAGCTGCTCCGGGAAAAATAGTTTTGAATTTCTCCCACACGTTATCCACAATATTCCGCAATGATTCAAAGTTATTATAAAGAACTGTACCTATCGCGATCAGTCCCCCGATAGCCGTTATCACCAACCCTATCGGGTTTGCCCGCATGGCTGTATTTAAAAGCCACTGGGCTGCCGTCCAAGCCCTGGTGGCCACAGCTGCCAACTTGCTCATCAACTCAACCCTGGTTGCCCAGGCGTAGAGGCTGACAAAGGGTGAAATAATCAGGCCGGCCGCATATCCCAGTGCTGTAAAGGCTACACCGAGTCCAAGCGCGGCCGCAGCGCCGATAACCATGGCCTTTGTTAAGCCGGGGTGTTTTTCTGAAAACTTCTCTACCCGCTCGGACAGGCCAGAAAGTTTGCCGATTAATTGATTAAGGGGCGGTAATAGGATATTGCCTGTGGCAATCGCCAGGGCCATCATCCTGTTTTTAAGCAGCTGAACATTATTCTCGGACGTCGCCGACCGTGCCTCAAACTCCTTCTGCATGCTGCCGGCGTATTTGGTGGCGTCGGCCACCTTCTTAAAGTTTACCTCCAGGGCTTCAAGGTTGGTCAGCAAGGGTGATATGGCGCCGACGCTTTCCTTCCCAAACAAGTCCGACAAAACCGCCGCCCGCTTGTATTCGGGCAACTTCTGGAGAGAGCGCATCACTTTTAAAATTGCCCCCTGGGCGTCCTCCTGCATGAGCTTGGCCATCTGTGCCGCGTCAAGCCCCAACTGCGCAAACGCCTCGGCCTGGCTCTTGGTTGCACCCTCACCTGCCACAAGTCCAAGGATTAGGTTTTTGATACCGGTTGCCGCAATTTCCTCCGTAATTCCGGCCCCGACCATAGTTGCCCCCAGGGCCGCGATCTGGGCCGCAGCCGCCCCGCCCACTTCACCCAAGGGACCGATCCGGCGCACGACATCAGAAATTTTAGGAGCCGCGGCCGCCGTTGTGTTCCCCAGGTAATTTATTTGGTCGGCCAGAGTGTTTACCTGTTCCTGGTTCATCTTGAAGGCTGATCGCCACTGGGCCATAGTCTGGCCAGCTTCCTCGGCCAAAATGTCGAAGGCCACACCCATTTTTGCCGCCGCCTCGGCATAGCCAAGAAGTTCATCCCTGGCCAGTCCCGCCTGCCCACCGGAGGCCACAATTTGAGCAAGGCCTTCGGCGGTCATCGGGATGCGCTTGGAAAGGCTTAGAATATCCTTTTCCATGGCCTTAAACTGTTCCGGCATCTCAAAGTCAACAACCTTCCGGACATCGGCCATACTGGACTCAAATTTCATGGCTGCAGCTACCGGGGCTCCCAGGGTAACCGCCGCCCCCGCGGCGTCTAGCATATTGCCCCTCATTTTACCCCGGTACTCATCGATCCTTTTTTGCAGATTCGTAGCCTTGGCCAGCTTTTTTTGTGCTCTTTCAGCCTTCTCCAGCTGAGCGGTAAGTTTTGCGTAGTCAGCGGCATACTGCTGGGCGCTTATACTGCCGGCCTTTTGGGCCTTCTCCAGTGCCCTCATGTCAGCTCGGAGGGATGAGATATGGCGGTTCATTTGCGCCAAGCGGTCGTTTGCTGAAGCAAAAGCATTGCCGAAAGATGAGTTAATCTTCCCGGCCAGCTCAAAAGCTATTTCGTACATGCGTCGCGCCATGTCTCACTTTCCCTCCCCCATGCTCAAACGCACCTGTATCCAGTCCATCAGTTCCGATATAGGCAATGACAGCCAGTATGGCACCGGTGTATAAGTGGCAGCCGACATCCTAAAGCCGGCCTCCATAAAAAGCCGCCTGGACTCTGATGGTCTCAGGCCTAACCGAGTAAAAAATCCTGTGCCGCCATGGTTACCTTACTAAAATCATTTGCTGGTAATCCGACTATCAAATCAACTGGAACCTTGGCCGCCTTCGCCGCCATGACAGCAAGAAATGGCTTGGACAACTCGGCCACGGGCGCCGGGCCGGCTATAACCCTTGCCTCGGCCTCCGCGCTGATCATGTCCCTGCCGGTCAATGAATCAAAATCCAGTATTAACTCCGTGTACTCTTTGCCCTCGAAGGCACAGGGCTTGCTGAGCTTGATCTCCATAACAATCTCCTTTCTCTATGAAAGCCAAGACCTGCCGCCATATCAGCAACAGGTCTTATGTTTTACGAAAGGCCCAGGGCCTCCCGGACTTTTTTCAGGTAATCCACGCCGTCGATAACGCAGATATAATTGTACTTGTCGATCTCCAGAATCTTCTTGCCGTCAAGGCTGACGTTAATGTAGGTCACCTCAAATTCGTTCGCGGCATCGGACGTAGCCCCGACATCAAGCTTGCCCAGTTCCGTTTTCTTGGGAATACACCGCACGGCAACCTTCATGGGCGCTACACGGTACTCTCCTGTTCCCGCATTCTGGACCTGAATGGCACCCCTCAGATCAAGGCTGTGAGTGCGCTGCTGAGCCAAGTGGACCGTCGGCCGTGTAACAACACGCCAGTTGATCTTGAGGCTCATGCTGCCGAAGTGACCAAGCACCGGACTTTCCACCTCACCGGCGATGCCGGCGCCCTTGACCGTTTCGGTCATGGCCTCGATGGCAGGCAATTCCACGTCCGCCACGCCCAGATAGTCGGCCCCGTCTTCATACACCCGGAAATTAATCAGTTTTTCAGGCACCTGGTTCATTATTTACGCCTCCTTTTAGCCGAACAGAGCCGCAAGATACTGCGGATCATATTCGACGATAAAATCAATCTCCCGGGCCGGCGACGGCGGCGTCACGTAGACGTGAAAACGGACAATACCATCCGTCAAGTCTGTTGTGGGATTTTCTTCCGGCAGGAATTCCACCCGGCCGCCGAGGATGAACTCCCTGGCTGCAAGGCCGTTGAGCCAAATATTTGCCGAATCCACCACGGTCTCCACCATACGACGGTTAATGGGATAATCAACCTTCTGCCAGAACATGAGAACCAGGGTGTTAGATATCCAGTCGAACATCCGACGGATCGGAAGAAAAGCATCCTTGGGGTCGGTTACCGCCGGGTAGGCTCCGGTCCGGTTACCCCATACCTTCCAGCCGCCAATAAAGTTGAGGGCAGTGATGATACCCTCACCATTCAGGTAAGCAGCTTGGTCAGGGCCCAGGGTCACCTCGGTACCATCGTTCAGTACAGCACCGTTGGCCTGCAGATCCTTGTTGGAGGGGCTGGCATACGGCACATCGTCTTTGTCTGCATCGGTCTTGCATATAATTCCCGCCAACTGGGTGGAGAGGTGGTATTCCTCATCACCCAACTTAACCTTAGGCCAGCAGACCACCTGGCGCTCTGATGTATAACTGTTGGTGTTTTTCCACGCAGGCACGTCAGTATACTTTAAAACGCCGCCAGCATCCGCGGGGATATCAGTAAGGGCGATGCATTTGAAATGGCTGTTGATGTTGGAGGCCTTGGCCACCATTACCGCGGCCACGGTAGGGTCGTGGGACCACCCAGGGGCCAGGACCATCCCGGGTACCAGCCGGAACAGGGGGAAAACCTTATTCAGGAGTTCCAGGCCGGTGTATGCCCCTGTCTCGGCATCTACCCCGCCGATGATATCATTGGCAACCACTGCAGATGGATCGAGCTTATCGTATTCCACAAATACCTCGGTCTGGCCGGAGGGTATACTTCCGGTTGTAAGCCTGGTAATCACGACCTGCCCCTCGTTATCAAACTCAGCGGTGTAATCCGTTCCCTTTACCATGTCGGCCCCGCCGGCGGTCAGCCTGACCTTGAGGCTTGACAACAGTACGCCCTTTGTAGTTATGGTTGCAATGCCGCTCACCATGGCCACGGAAGCCTCGGGTACAGCAATCTTGTGGACGACCGGGTCCAGGACATTTACCAGAACCACCGGAGCGCAGGCAAACAGCGCAAAATGGGACTTGATAAATTCGCAGAGAGTGTAGTTTTCCCAATCATCGCTGTACCCGAACCGTTCCACAGCCTCGCTATAGGTGTAGCAGAGTACTGGCCTATTAACCGGCGCCTCCCCTGTGATCAGGTTAACCGGCGCTGTGCCGAACACCACAGGCAGACCTGCGCTGCTACGGACCGGCGAAACTACGGATGTGGGTACCTCCGAGATATATACGCCGTGTTTGTAGGTCATCTACTTACGCACCACCTTTCATGATGTATTGGAGCACTTCCTGGAAAGCGGAATGCTCCGGTGTGCCCTTGGTGCCAATAGCCCGGTCCACCCGGGCCAGGTCGACGGGGGGAACAAACAAGGTCTTGACTGCCGGGCATTTTTCAAACAACCCGGTCAGATGTGCAGGCAGGCCTCCCTTAAAAACAGTATACCGCTGCAGGGCTCCTCCCGGGATGTTTGGGCCGCAGTATATAAGCCGCTCCCCGGCGGGGGCGGCTTCCTTCTTTGGCGCGGACCTATTCTTGCTCATAAATTACCTCCTCCAGTGGCTGGGCAACCGCCCAGGTGGTGGTCATGACTCCTATCCACTCTGGGAATGGCTGTTCCTCAGGCATTTCGATTTTCATGGGAAGCTCGACCCGATATTTTTTTGCGATGACCCGCCGTTTAAGCAGTTCGGTTTTGACCCGCTGGAGGATATTGGCCGCGTCCCGCCAGCCTTCCCGGGCGTCCTCCGAGTAAGTCCCGGCAATTATTTTTACCACGGCGGTTGAGCCGTCATCGCTGTCCGTTCCCTCGACAAACCTCACGATGACAAAAGGAAAATCCGGGGCATCGAAATTCGGATTCTTCGGCGGCAGATAACCGGTCACCACCTGGGGTGGCTTGGCCAGGTTCGGCCGGTTTGTCTCCAGAACATAGCTTTTGACCAGGGGCTCAATGAAGTCCCGCAGTCCATCCACCAGTAAGACAGGTGTGCTCATTTCCCAACACCTCGCAGCATCCGTTCAATCTCGTGGTCCAGCCGGCTTTCAAGTCGTTCCCTGGCCTGCTCCTCGATATACCGGGTAACCGACTCGTGGCCCAGCATCTGCGGAACGGAAGGGCCGAATCTCTCAACAATTGGAAGCCTGGCTTTGCCAGCGCGGTGGAAAACACCAATATGTCCTGAGGACATCTGGGCAACAAAAGCACCCCTGACGGGACCACCCGCTCCCCGGACAACCCGGGCAACAACCGGCTTTTTTCTTCGCTTCGCCGGTGGCTTGGACGGATTGATCCGGAACTTGGACAGGGCAACGAGGGATCCAGTGGACCGGATGATGACCACCGGGTCCTCCGGGGTAGCCTTTTTAATCCGTATTGTTTCATTAACGTCTCTTGCCCGGATATAATACCGCTCACGGACTTTCCTGACCGCTTCCGTTCTGGCTCCCTCGGCAGCCCGGTTAAGGGCGTTCGCAATGGCCTTTGGGGCTCCTCCGGGTATATGCTTCAGTACGACCTCCGCCCTGGCCACCTGATCAGCGTCAATAGTAATCATGACTCGTTCGCCTCCAGGATTATCTCCAACATTCCGCAGTTTTCTCCGCACTCGGCCACCAGGTAGAGCTTGCCATCCAGGCGCATATGCTGGCCGTAAACGGGGCAGGAGGGGAGGTCGGCAGCCCTAACAAAGACCGCTACCTCCCCTTTGTATACCCCGTCGTACCGCTGGGTGCTCCGGACTTTCATGACA
This sequence comes from Bacillota bacterium, assembly GCA_035369845.1. Lineage (GTDB taxonomy): Bacteria > Bacillota > Desulfotomaculia > Desulfotomaculales > Pelotomaculaceae > DAOOVD01. Next base: position 41,408 of record DAOOVD010000011.1, read on the forward strand.
TCTCTGTCCACTAGTGCCTGGACCTGAAGACCGTCAATATCGTGGAATTCGGAAAATTCATCTGGATTGAAAAACGTGACTAAGTCGGAGGCCAGATAATCCTTGAATCCGGCCATCGCTTACCGCCCCTTGCCCGCTTTTTCATTTCGGCCCTTTTGCGATTCGGTTCCGTGACGGGGCTTGATAAAATCTTCGGCCCTTATGGACTCAATAACGGGCTCCGCATCCTCACCGAAAACCGGGTCCTCCTGGACAGTATCAACATCAACATCATTTGCTGGTTCTTTCTCCATGGAGTCGCTGGCGTTGTTTTCCCGATCGCTGGATCCTCCTCTGGCTGAATTCGGGTACCTTTCGATGTTTCCCATGGAATGCTCAATCAAACGAGCTTCTTCCTCATTGGAGAGGCCCGATATAATCTGTCCGCCAGGTTGGCCGGGACCATAGGTAACGCCATTATAGCGCACGCGAAAACGCTTTATAAATATTGCCACGGCACTCACCTACTTCACTTTCAGAGTAAACCAGGAATCGACATCCTCAGGCTTGGGCAGCGGCCGGGAAGCCACCCGGATCATCTTGACGTCGTTGTTTACGTCGGTCCATACCTTGGGAATGCGGGTCCCTTCGTAGGTATGAAACTCCCGGTCGCTTTCCTCTGTCTGGGTTACGGCGCCATATAATCTTGTGCCCAGTCTGGGCCGGCCCATAATCAGGTAATCATCCGGCATCATGGGATACTCTACGCCGTCGTCATCCAGGAACCACTCATCGTAAGTATACAGTTCCAAGCCCAGGCTGGTCAGGGTGCCAATGTAGGTCACGCCGTTCATCCGGATCCTGGGCTGAATGGTGCCGATGGTTAGGTTCCTTATGTCCAGGAGTTTTTGAATCTTGCTGTCATTGACGAACAGATCAGCCACGTTGTTGGCCATCACCACGGTATCGGGATTGATCCCGGTCTTCTGAATGATTTCCAGGCGAATGCGTTTCAGGTCACCGTATTTGTCGCTGGTTTCCTGGTCCCAGGCATCCACGCCGATCAAAGTTTCCTTGTTGGTAAAGCTGTAGTCCACGGTATCCTCGACGTACTCGTTTCCGCCGACCTTGTCCACCCAGCCCTTGATGGTAACCTGGCCGGAGAGCAGGATCTGGCGACAGAACCATTCCTCCCGGCGGGTGATCATTTCGTCAAGTTCCACAAGGTCCCTGGCCAGAAGCTCCTGCGCCCGCTGCTCCGGGGTGCGGGTGCTGTAGACGTTCTCACCCAACATACGGTTCCCGATGTCATCTTTGCTCAACACTCGCTGGGGCGCGATGTACGGGGTGGTGTAGGTGTCGGTTCTGAGGCCTTGGCGATCAACGTTGATCCCGCCGCTGCGCCTGGCCACAAACGGAGCCATTTTGCGTTTGCCCTTTTTGAAGTCGACGTCCACCTTTTCGGTAACAAAGGTATTCACCCCCGGGAAGAAAGTATCCCGGAAGAAAGTCCTGACAGGCGGCATTATTTCAAGCGCCTGCATCATGGTTCTGGTGTCATAAATAGAAACAGGCAATTTGTTTATCCTCCTTTCGGTACAATTAATAAGCGATATTATCGCTCAGGAAAATCCCCAGTTCCCTGAGCCTGTCTTCGTGATCAGCCGCGGTGTCATCGCCGCCGAAAATAAGTGCCTTGCGGTTAAAGTGACCGCTCCGGTAAGTCTCAGCAACTACGTTTCCGCCCGTGGTGTCAACGTCGTCCGCCAGGATGCAGTCAGCATTCTGGCTGCCATCTGAATTCGCGCTATTAACCGGAACAGCCAGGCCGCTGGCGGTTATGATCCCCAGTACAGTACCGCGCTTCACTACACCCTGATTGGCCTGTAAAGTGACGGCCTTGACCAGAATTGGAACGTTATTACCGGCAATGAGCTCGCCCGGGGTGAAGGTATCCAAGTTGCTGAATAGATTGGACATTATTTATCCCTCCTTTGCTTTGCGTATTCTGCGATGGCCTGGGCGTTTGCTTTCCGCTCCTCCATCTCCTTTTCCTTGTCGGTCCGCTGGTCCTGGGGGTGGCCAGTTATTTTGTCTGTCCCGGACTCGGCACGGTCTTTTTTCGTATCCTCCAGATACCGGCGGCCTTTGGCGGCGTCAGCCTTGAGGGCTTCAAAAGCCAACTGCTCGGCACTCATCGGCTGCTCGTACTTGGCCTTGTTGACCAACTCGGGCATGAGCGTCCGGCTGATTTCGTCAATCGCCTGGATGCGCTGCCGCTCGGCCCTGGCCCCCTCTTCCCTGGCCGCAGCTTCCACCTGGGCGACCAGGTCAGGGAAATTCTTTCTCAGCTCGTCTACGGTCTTGGTTTCCACTGTCCCATCATCCTCCTTTTGATTTACAGGCTGCGGCTTTGGGGCCGGTTCCTGCGTTAATTTATTAAAGCCGGCAGGTGTGCCGGTTTTAACCAGGTTGGACGGGATGTTTTTGAACTTCGACAAGTCATGCCTTACACTGTTGACAACCAGGAAGTTCCCGTATACGGCGGCCTGCACGTCCTGGAACAGTACCTCATCCGCAAATCCCTTGTCAACCGCCTCTTGGCCGGTCATCCAGGTTTCCTCGTCCATCATCTTGGAGAGGGCTTTTCGGTCCAGGCCGGTCTTGGTGATGTAGGCATTGATGATTGATTCCTTGACCTGCTCCAGGTACTCGGCCATTTTTTCCATTTCCTCGGCGCTGTAATAGCCGAGAAGCCCCACCACCGGGTTGTGGATCATCATCATGGCATTTGACGGGATCTTAACAGTGTCCCCGGCCATGGCGACGATGGTGGCAGCACTGGCTGCCAGGCCGTCAATTATCACCGTAATGCTGGCCTGGTTGAGTTTAAGCTGGGTAAAGATCGCGTGGGCCGCAAACACATCTCCACCGACTGAATTGATTCTGACTGTAATATTTGATTTGGACCCGAGGTTTTTCAATTCCTCGGCAAATTGCTTCGGGGTTACGGTATCACCTTCCCAATCCCACCAGGGCCTCTCTGAAGCGATTTCACCATACAACAATAATTCCGCTTCAGTATCAGATGTGTTTTTAAACTCCCAGAATTTTTTCATTCCTGGCTCCCTCCATTCGGCGCCACCGAGATCAGCCCGGCTTGGCCCATCAATTTGTTCTCCCGCCTGAGTTGCTCGATGTTTCGGTCAAAGTCCCCACCGGTAAGCTCGATTGTCTCTCTCTCTCTGGTGGAAAAGCCGTTCTCTACCCTTATTTTTGCGGCCTGCACCTCTTTGGTGGGGTCAATCTGCCCGGGGGCTGGCCCGTGCCACTCCGCCCTGCTCCATGCCTTGGCAATCAGCGGGTCATTAAAATACCCGGGGGCTGTGATTCTTCCCCGGGCAATGGCCTCAGATAGCCATAATTCATAAACCGGCTGGCAAAAATCGGCCGCAAACCAGGTCCGGCGCATCCGGAAGGCCTTCCATGCTTCCAAGAGCGCTGCCCGACTTGCTGAATAACTGGCTGTAAAGCTTTTTAACAGCAGTTCATAGGGTATCTCCAGGGCGGCCCCTATGTGTCTGGCCAGGGCGGTCACGAAGACATCAAAGTTAGATGACGGTCTCTTCGGATCTGCCGTTTCCACGTCATATCCTGGCGGTAAAGTGTTTATGGTGCCGGCGCCGAGCTCAAAAGCATTGGGATCTAAGTCCACCTTCTCCCCTTGGGGGATGGCTTCGGCTAGGGGAAAGTCGGCCATGGGCGTCTGGCTTTCCTTGATGAAAACCGTGAAAAAGCCCATGACGATGGCCGCCATGAGTTCAGCCTCAGTGTACCGACTGATTTGCTTTATATGCTCTATCACTGGCGCCAGGTACGGGACCCCGCGGTACTGTTCACAGCGTTCAGCCTCCATAATGTGAAGTACGTTTGGCTGTCCGGTCCTCTGCCCGAAGGCCTCCACCCGTTGCCACTGAAGCACATTGGTTGGATTGGCCGGGTCGTTAGGGTAGCCGTTTGATATCCAGTACGCGACCACCGCTCCGTTGGAGTCGATCTCTACCCCGTTTATAATGCGGTTTCCGTTTTGACTGTTTCTACCGTTGATACCGTTTAAGTACGTGTATCTGATTACCCCGGAATTAACCTCCCAGGGCGTGCTCACCCGGTCAGCCTCAATCAAGTGAATGCGTAGCGAATACGGGAAATATCGCGCAGGGTTAGCCTGTTTAATAAGTCCCCAACCGTCACCGTTAAGCAGTGTGGAGATAAATAGTATAGACTGCATCTCATAGAAGTTGTTGAGGCGCAGGGCGTCACAAAACTTACCCTCAGCCCAGACCGCAAACTCCCGCTCGGTATTTTTCTCCCACTGCTCCGCCTGTTCTCTCGATATACCCAGGTACTCTTCATCAATCCGGCATTTCAATTTAAGGCCGGCGCCGATCACGTTGGTTCGTGGGGTCACTATAGCCGACCGGCCCAAAGCCCCACCCATGAACAGGTCCCTGGACCGCTGCCGCAGGGTGTTGAGATTCATATCGATGTCGGCTTGCGGACTGCTGGACCATGCCTTCCAGCCCTTCATGGACTTTTTCCTGACAGAAGCCCCGGACTCGGAGTAGCCGGTGTTTAAAACCTGGAGCGCCCGGCGGGCAGCCTGACGCCTTAACGCTTTCTCGGGACTGATATAAGACATTACCCTGTCAATCGCATTCAATACCCTGTCAATCGCATTCAATGTCTCACCACCTTCATATATCTCTCGGTACTATGCGCCGGGCCCTAGACGCAGTGCTACCGCTCAACAGATCCTCCAGTTGCTTAACCTGCTTCTCCAATGCGCTAATCGCTGCTCTGATCTCTTGAAGGTCAGCCCGGCGCATCGTCCGTGTGCCGATTCTGTATTCCTGTCCGGCCAGGACAGCGAGCTCGGCCTCATAGTAAACACTTAGGCGCTCTTTTGCCTTTTGAAGCCTCTCTATAGACATAAGAAATCACCGTTTTTCCTGGTGTTTTTCAAGAAAAAACCACCGATTCACTAATATTCGGCGGCTTTTTTTACACATCCGTACTGTTTTTTTGACACTTTTTGAGTTGGTTTTAGAGTATTTTCCACCCCGGAAACAACCTCTTTCAGCCGTTTTTCCAGTACCTCGAAGTCCGGTTTCAGCAGCCGAAGGGCCGCCAAATTATACACCCGGAGGTCCAGGGGCTCATTTCTCCTATCCTTGGCGATGTTTTCCCAGGTCGCAACCACTTGACCCTTGACCCTTCTTAACACTTGCTTTTCAGAAATAAGACCTTTGAAATACACCTGGTCATATCCCCGCTCCTCCTGAAGGGGGAAGTGACAATATTTAGGCCCGGTTTTTTTTATTTTGAGCCGTTGCATGATGGTAGTTTTCCCAGAGTCCACACCCAGGAGGATCAGCGGCAGCCGGTATTTATTATTCCGGGACACCTTGTACACCAGGGGGAAGCCGGGACCATTCTGACCTTTAATAGCGAACACCCTTTTTTGAAGCCGCTCCGCGCAGTATCCGTAAACCTCTTCAGTGTAGTGCCCTCCGGAGTCTACGCAGGTGCAGGCTATAACAAGCCCAGTGCCATCAGCAAAGCGCCAGACCTTAGATAGCCTATCATCAATCATCTGCCAGGTCTCTGTGTCATCGGGTTTGCCCCAGGCCACTCCTTTTTCTATCCCCCACGATTCCTCATCTCTCCCCCATCCGACAACCTCATACTCAAGGCGGTCATCCTGGGTGTCCACAGCCATAGTCAAAACCAGCACGCCGTTGGGAAGCTCCGCCTTGTAATCTTCCCTCCGCTCCAACAGGGTATTCTCATCATCTATCTCCCCGCGCTCTTCCCATGACTCACCCAGCACGGTATTGACAAAGACCTTAAATTTTTCCGGGTCGCCCTTGGACTCAAGATATTCCTGGATAATTTTCTTCCAGGAGTACCACGGGGATGCAAAGGAATTAAGCCGAAAGCTCCTCACCCCGTTCTCGATGGCTGCGGGATTATCTGCAACCCATTCCGCCGGCTGTTTTTTAACCGTGTACTCGTCATATTCATTAAGACATGCCGGGCAGCGCCACCACACATTAAAAACGGTATAGGCAACTTTTCCGTTCTTCTCGTGCTTTTCGTATTTAAATTTGATATCACGGATGACAATGAAGTTGTATTTACCGCATCCAGGGCACCGGATGCACCATTTCTCCTGAGTACCCAACTCGTATTCAGACTCTATTCGTGATGCACCCTTATTCGTTGGCGTTGATACAAAAACTTTCTTCCTATTCCAGAAGGTCGTGGTCCGCTTTTCAGCCAGCGATATGGGGTCCCCCTCGCTGCCGGCGCTGGGCGGGTACCTGTCCACCTCATCGCAAAGCAAAACCCGGATGGGACGGCTGGCCAGGCCGGCCGGGCTGTTTGCTCCGCCCATGGCCAGGAACCCCCCGGGAAACACTTTCATGAGTATGGTGTTATTCAAATCCCTGGTTTTTGAGTCGGCCACCTTATGGGCCAGCACCTCGGTGTCTTTTACCATCGGGGTTATGCGCCGCTTTGAATAGTCCTGGGCGATCTCGATGGTTGGCTGAATCATGAGTAATGGACCAGGATCAACGTCAATGTAATAGCCGATAATATTGTTAATTATTTCCGACTTACCAACCTGGGAGCTGGACATGACCACGACCTTTTCAATACGTGGGTCGGTCACACTGTCCATAATCTCTCTTTGATATGGTGCCCTGTCTGTTCTCCACTGCCCGGGCTCCGCCGAATTCTCCGCGGAGAGTTTTCGGTGCTTGTCAGCCCACTGGCTTACTGTCAGCTTCGGGGGCGGAGCTACAGCTTTAGCTATCTTGCGAAACAGCCTCGTTGTCTTCGTCTGGTTCTTCAAATTCTTCACCCCCGGCAAATATAGCCGGGTCATAGTCACTCAGTTCGGTCAATGCCTCTAGGAGCTCTATATTAATGGCCTCGCTGATTTCGGCGAGGTTTTTCATACCGATTATTTTCGGGGCAGCTTTTTGTGGTATAGCAAGAATACGATTCCGGAAGGTGGTAAGCATGTTGGTCATGACCATTTCCACATCGGCTGCGTCATGTAGTTGGTTCCTTAGCTTCGCCAGCTTTAATTCGGCCGTCTGCCGTTTTGCTTTTTCATGGAGAGCTTTTTCCTCCCAGTATTGAGCTTCTGCTTCACTGTCCTGTCCTGTTATCTGTCCAGTACGGACAAAATCAATGTATCTCTTTATGTTCCGCATAAGTAAAAAGCGCCCTGGTGCTTGTTTTTCCAGGACACCTTCCCGGGTAAGCTGGTTTATGCGCTGGCGGGTGTATCCCAGGAGATCGGCCAGAACGTCTGTATTGACAATGATATCAGAAATGTCGGTTTTAACACTCTTTGCCACAATATCACCTGGAAAGAAAATCCCTTTTAAAAAATTTGGTACCTGGACAAATTTCGGGGCTCGCCAGACCCGCAAGCCGCCACTCTTCCGAAAGGACCCGCGTTCTAGCGAGACGTAAGAAAAGAGCCCGGAGGCTCTATATAATTATCCTTATCTTCGACACTATTCTTCCCAATTGGGTACTAACTCGCCATTTAATACATCAGTTGATTGGATAGTAAGTACTATTGGTTTATCTATCTTTTTCTTATTAATATACTCAATCCCGGTCTTCCACAACCATTCATGAATATGTTTTTTGCCCAAAACAGCTATAGCTGTACCCGTTATTCTTAGCTCAAGTAGTCTTATATTTTTTTTGTAAAAAATAACTGCTTCGTAATCTCCACTACTTTGCTTTACTTTAAATCCAGTAATGCCATTTAATTCCCAAGCAGGCTCCAAGTAAGGGTTCCTATACCCCATCTTTCTATCCCCCCTTTCCTCGTTTTCTTATTCATTTTGCCGGAAAGGAAGAATATTCCTGCCGTTATTCTGTGTGAAATAAAAGAGCCCGAAGGCTCTTCATTTCACCCTACCTATATTCCACCAAATGAATCTAGTAATTTTCCTAAATATGTTTGCTTCGTGATAATGTACTTTGCCAGCACTATCCATAGCAATAGCTATATCAAACTTATTAATACCTTTTTCTCGAAGGCCTTTGGCTTCTGTCCATACGTCAACCTCTTCCGATGGCATAAGAACTTTCGGTAGTACACCTGGTTCAGAGTTTATGATACTCCATTTTTTGTTATTTGATCTTGGCCATCTAAATCCAATTTTAACTATTTTTATTGGGACAGTACCAATATTTGTTACACTTATATAAAGCCTGTCATCATGAATCTTTTTAAATTTTCCTCCCGGTGGTGCGGCAACAACATCATATACACCAGCTTTAACTCTAACCTTAGGTTTTCCCTGCTTTAATGCAACAATTACTGCAAGAAAAGTAGCCAATGCTCCCAGCCACTGTCCGACTGCAGCAAAAGCATCCCAATTTATTGTCATAAAATCTCTCCCTCCTTAGCCAATATTCAGCAAAAGGAAGGTATTTCCTGCAAGATGTGTCCCTAACTCTTACGTGAAGTTTTGCCGGCCTGCTGAATTTTTAGCAAACCTCTTCACCCTTATCTTGCTTCCGTCCTACAAATTCCCGATAAATGGAAAACTTTTTTTCTGCTCTCTTAATCAGGTTGTAAACACTTCCCTTGGAAAGACCCATAAAATCAGCCGTTTGCTGGTAACTAAACCCCTGCCCATGAATTAGTACAAAAGCTTCCCTCTCCCGCGGCGACAAACAGGATAGTAAATGTTCAAGCATCAGCCTGACACCTTCTGAAACCTCCGGAGCAGCGTCAGGTATTCTAAAACACCGATCCAGGACCTGCGGATCAAACAGTATCTCACGGTCTTCTTTACTCCACCTAGCTACTGTCCATTTGGAACCGGGTATATTACCGGTTTCCATGTACTTAATAGCCCATTGGGTATCTGAAATCATACTATGACAGTACAAAGAAGTCACTTTCCCCTTACATAGTATCCTCAAAGATTCCCTATACTCCTGAATTAGCTTTTTCACCTAACGCCACCCCTTTCGCTAAAATTAAAAGAGGCCTAAGCTTTCCGCTTAGACCTCCAGTTTTTCTGGCCAGTCTCTGGTTTGAACGTCTTTCTGACATCCCACGTAATTAGTGTTCCATTTTGTATTCTGAAAACTATGTCCCCGAAAGTAACCTTATTAATTTCTTCAACCTGTTGCTGGATTTCAGCAATGAGCTGTTCTGAAACCTTATACAATAGGCGCCACTCCCTTTTTAATCAATCGAAGTTTTTCAGGTTTAATGCGTATCCTGTGAAGTCTGCCGCCAGGTCCCTTACAAAATGCTTTGCCTTCGGCAGTATAATATTTGAATATAGCCCGGGCTCCTTTGTTTAGACCGGCTAGCACCAGGACCTTATCGCCAGGTTTGAATTTAGTAGCCAAGATATCATCCCTTAATGTCGAATATTGTCGGCAAGGTATCTGTCCATAATTTGGTAAATGGTTGTTTTTTAGAGTTGACGCACTACTAGTGCGTCAGATTTTTTACTCAAAAATCCTTATTTTACGCGGTTTTTTGCCTGTGGATAACTTGACGCACTAATTTTTTAATAGTGTAATGTATTTTTTTATACACCTTATACCCTATACCTTTAAAGGGTAAGGTATGTCGTATATAGAGATATTAATATATTAGTGCGTCAGTGCGACATATTATATATTTATCCTTATATATCAAAGGTTCAGGCCTGACGCACTAGTGACGCACTAGTGACGCACTGACGCACTAATCATCCAAATTAAAGCTTTTTAATTTTATTACCTGTGGTCTTATGCCGCCCTCCATTACCTTACCTTTGACGTCATATCTTATTTTCCCACTATGATAGTAGGATTCAATTTTCCCCGAAGTTGCCCATTCACGTATAATCCTGCGACTACTTGAAAATCGTTCTTCCAAGAAGCGATTAACTACATCCCGGATGATATACAGGTTTATATCCTCCCGATATCCAATTCTGGAACCATACACGTTGTTAGATAACTTATCCTGGTTTTCTGCCAACCAATCAACAAATGCCTTCCAAGCCCGCTCTGACTCGCTGGCTTCTATTCGGGTAATCAAGCCGGCCAACACATGCCCGGCCGTTGCCATTGCTTCAGCTCTGGCCTGTTCCCACGATTCACCAAAAACCCAGGCCGAAGCCAGATAATCAGCAGTCGCTATACAAGCGACTGCATCTATATGCGAATCAACCCTGTCCGGATAAGTTGCCCGAAAGGCAGTCTGGAACTCCCGGTATGTGGTGAATATAGTCCCATAGTCGGCGGCCAACAACTGGCGAAGAAACTCAGGCCCGGCGTGTCCGTGGCACCGCGGCAAAAAATAGTACAGGCTCTTGGCAAACTCCCGGTCATGCGCCAGGGGCCCGTCACAAACCTCCAGCACACGGGTCATAACTCCTTCCAGGGATCCTTCGTTGGATAGGGTCCCCTCGCCGGTGGACAATACAACAGTCCGCCAGGTGGCCAGGTCCTGCAGACCGGTCTTGGTTCCCCGGCCGCGGCCGCGGCCCTCACCCAAAATATAGAGCAGCGGGTTAATATCCCGTTTCTTAAATTGGTTCAATACTTCGCGTTCATTGACGGCAAGCGGTAGATCAGAGTGCAGGGCTGCTTTACGCTCCATGGCCGTGTGCGTAGCATCAAATGTTCCAAGAAGCTTGTCCGGATTCCCCCATACCGACATAGCCGCCCAGAGGGTAGCCGTTTTTCCGTCCTGGCTGTTGCCCCAGTTGTGCAGGATGAAATTCCGCTGCCCCAGGATCCGGAGGAGCGGCGCCGCGAAGCTGGCCGCCAGGATAAACCTGGCTTTTGGGGACTGCCGCAGGTATTGCATGCGCGATATCCATTCTTCTCGTGCGCCGGCCGTGGTGAAGCCGGAAATGGTTCGCTGGCTGCCGTCGTCGTCAATGTCTATGCGGTATTTCATGTTGAAATTCGGCAGGACAAATTCACGGTCTCCCCGCCAGCCAAGCTTTGACACCGCCTGGGCGACCGGTATAGCATCCTGGTTGATATCAGCCAGGGCATCAAACCATTTGACCAGGTATTTAGCTGATTCTGATGAAACAGGGACACCAAAGTCAGCCAGGCGAAGTATTTTTCTGGCGTCGAAAACCGTTGACCGCGGAAACAATACCCGGCGCCAACCGTTTAAGTGCCGGAAGCAGATTTCAAGCTTTTCTGTTTCCGTGTCCACGTTGAAAAGCCGTTCTGAAATAATCACCGGGGCGCCGGCGGCTTTGTAAGTCATAATGTCACCGGAGCTTGTCTCTTTGACGAGTAGGACGCCTGAATTATGAAATTTAAAATTGGGCGGTAGTGCCAAATCAAGCGGTAAGTCCGGTACAGTATCCCGGAGCATCCTGTTACCGGGCCTATCTGCGGTAGTTCCGCCGGCATGGTTGCCCGGTGACGATTCTACAACATGCAAATGGCTGTCCTGGCGTTCCTGGCGTCGGTGCTGTTTAACCATTTTCTCCAGGTCGTTCAGGTTTACCCGGCCCTTGCAAACAGCCTTGAATTTGGCATACTCGATCTGGTCATGTTTTTTTAGAACCGCCAGGGCTCCCAGGACATCTGGGACAAACACCGCTTCCGGCGTGGGCGTCGGTATGTTTCGGACAACGGCCCGGGCCTGGGCTACTTTTGACAGGCTCCAGCCACAGGGGGCCTGTACGCCGCAGCCTGCCGGCGGGCAGCCCTGAAACCCGATGGTTTTCTGGATGTAATCGCATGACTGCGGGTTCATGGCCAGGGCTTCGGCAATTTTTTTATCCGTATCCTCCGGTTTATAACGCGCTTGGTCGAGTGCAGAAACCTGGTGAGTTGCCTGGATGCCGTCTATGGCCCGGACGATGTTTGTCAAGGCAGCCAGCCATTCGTCGTATGTTATGCCGGAGGCATTCAGCTGGCAGTGTTGCAGGAACCGGCAGTTTCGGAGCATAAGCTCGGCCGGACCGTCGGTCTGCCGGCGCTCGAATCCCGAGGTCCGGCTGGGGGGCGCAGTGCTGGTTTCGACCGGTGGCAGCAGGTCCTCAATTTCCGAAGGGTTGTATCTGATATCAGGCTGTTCAATAACCTGGGCCATAACCGGCTTATCTGGCAGTTTCCGGTTTAGTGTGCCCGGTACCCGAAGTACCCGGGTCAGGTCCGCGGTGGTGTCGATTTTCCAGCCACGCTGGGCAGCATTATTTTTTATTACGGCCTGTAGCTCTCGAAGCAAGCCAGCAGCCCGGGAGCGCTCCTCTGGCGTGTCGAATTCCCAGGGTTCTTTGAAAAGCCAATATACATGGATTCCGTACCCGCTCCAGACTACCAGAGAAGGCGGCAGCTCGTTCGGGAGCAGCCCCATGGCAGCCGGTATATCCGGCGGGAGTTCCTGGACCTTGTGGACCTGGTGTTTGATATCGATATCCACCCACAGGCCCGGAATGACCGCGATGTCCTCGTTTTTGGGCCGCTCGTACTGGCCCATGCTCCGGGCAGTTGCTCCTACGCCGAAATATACGTCATGGACGGCCGCCAGCTGGCCGGCAGTCGCGGACATTGCCTGGAGGTCACGGGCGGAAAACGGGTATGTTTTCCGCCCGGGCAATGTCCAAAGGTAAAGATAATATTTAGGGTCAAGGTATTCGTACAGGGAGGATAAAAAGTCGTGTATCTGTTTCAGGGGTTCCTCCCCTCCTTATCGGTTAGTAGACTAATTAGAGTTTGAAGCAATATCCGAACAGACTGCGCATTACTTCTCATCTTCCTTCCTTCCCAACAAGGTGTAAGTTTCTTTTGCGGGATCATCCCATCCATACCAAGGGTCAATATTGGCATTGAAACCATCGAGGACAATAACCCCTATAGCTTCATGGGTAGGCAATTGCTTGCTGATATTTAT
>DAOOVD010000012.1:0-53649 GCA_035369845.1 Bacillota bacterium
TGTGGCAGATCTCGGCGGGAAGCGCATCGGCCAATTCAGTCCGAAGAAGGTGAGGCTGCTGGTGCGGTCGACGGGATTTTCATGGAAGGAGGTGAAGCCCGCATTCATCCCCTGAATGAATTCAGGGGAATCCTGCGGGCAATATCTTGAAACAAAAGTGTTCGCCAATTAGCCTGTTCCTTAAAGGGGCAGGTTTTTTTGCAGCTGGAAACCGCCGTTTCCGGGAGAGGCGGCGGTGGCGGACGAACCTCCCGGTTTTGCGGCCCGTGGAAACACGGGCTATTTTTTTGTGGGGGTGGTTTTGATGCTGGCAAAAGAAATGGCTTCGGAACCAGCTACAAGTACAGTTGGAGCCGAATGCTGTGGCGAATTTGGTATAGCCCTCCGGGCAGTAGAAGCGGCCCTGGGGATGTTCAGGCGGGCAGGGGGCAATCAGAAAGTTCTTCGAGCTGCGGCTGACGAACTTGATCGGGCAACGCACCGGATAAGATGTTATGTTAACAGCATCAGCGGGAAGGAGATGATATAGTGCTCTGGCGCACGCATTTTTTAGCCGGAGCAGCCGCAGGTTTGCTCCTGGCTGGACAAACAGATATTAAAACTGTGGCAGTATCGGCAGGAATAGCAGGGGTAGCAGCGCTTTTACCAGATTTGGACGATCCGAAATCCAAACTCGGCAAGTTGGCAGCACCCGCGTCGTGGGTGGTAAAAGCGACAGTTGGACACAGAGGCCCGCTGCACAGTTTCTTGGGTGTAGTTGCAGCAACGTTGGTCGCCACGATTTTAAACCACGGCAGTATCGCTTTTGCATCTACTGTAGCCGTTGGATACCTGTCGCATCTGGTGATGGACAGCCTAAATCCCCAGGGGGTTCCCTGGTTGTGGCCTTGTAAAAAGCGATTCGGCCTGCCGCTGGTGCAGACCGGTAGCCTGCTTGAGCGGCTCGTAGTGATGCCGGGCATGGTGATGCTGATTGTCTGGCCGGTGCTGACAAGGTCGTGGTCGTAGTTCCTGCCTTTAACCTATTGCCCGGTCTTATGCCGGGCTTCTTTTTTAGGGGTGTGGAAGGGAGATGTTTCATGGAAGACGTTCCAAAAAAAGTAATAGAAAAATTGCTTGACGTTTTTGAGATATCCATAGAAAACGTCAAACAAAAGAGGAGTAATTGTGCAGAGTGCAACCTGGCTGACGAGTTAAACGCCATCCGCGGTATTGCGGTGATTATTTTGTCTGCGTATCGTGTGCTTGACTGATTGTTTCGAGAATGGTGCAGTAAGCTTTCGCTACAATTTGGGCAGCATCTAACAAGTCTGCTTTTTTCGGGAGAGGTTCTTGGCCAAAAAACTTGTAAAAATCATATTTTTCTATAACGCTTTTTGTTAGTTGGAGAGCAATTTCCGTTTTTTCAATCATGTAAACACCCCCTTTTATCCGAATACTTAAATTCTCCATACAATAGGGAAAATCCTTTTTAAGAGCCCGAAGCTCCATTAGAGATATTACCTGTTTGGACATTGCGGTATGAAGCAGCCTTTTCCGCTTAAACCGCCGGAAGTGTACCGGTGGGACAAAATGCTCAACAAATTCGTAAAAGTATCTTCAAGGGCATCGGCGTGAGTTGGTGTACCTGGAGTAGTTGCGACGGCAGTGACGGTCGCCTGTGGGAGCCCCTCCAGCAACGGGTCAAAAGGGCGCTTTCACCACTGTAACCGCGCCAAGGGTTCCATTCGCCCTGGCGGAAAGCCCGTCCCCTTCAGGGGGTGGAAGTCATATCTAAGGAGGGAAATTTCATGTTAGAACAAGTAGTTGCTACTGTTCCCGACAAGTATTATGAACAATGGGCAGAAGATATAGCCAAAGAGCTTATTAATTTTTTGGCAAGTAAAGACATAAATATTGATCAAGCGTTGATGGTTTTGGATAAGACAAAAAAGCTGGCTGGTATGAGTAAGCTGTCCGCTATAAGTAAAGATTAATAGCTAGCAACTTGCTATTGCAACAAAATATCAAAAGTTACCGTCCATGAATCGTTCGGTGTTTTTGTCTTTAATGCCTGTGTAGTGATTATCTTAAGCGCTTCCAGCGATTCCTTAGAGAGGGATTTGTCACAATTTGGGCAAATTATTTGGTTTTTGTGAATTAAATTATTCAATTGTATATAAAATGAGTTTTTGCATCCACATTTAAGTGGTAAGTTTGGCATTGTTCGCCGGGAGTGTTTTGCCGGCATCGTCAGTAAAATGTATTGCTTTGTTCGGGCTGGGTTTGTGGACAGGAAACGAGTTGTTTTTCAGATACAAAAACTCAAAATTCGAAAGGAGAAGTTGAAATGTTGCTAAAAGTATCTAGTCAAACAGATCCTAAAAAGCTGGCCGGTGCGGTTCTCCATTCCATGAGAGAAAACGGCGGCACCGTCGAACTGCAGGCCATCGGAGCGGGAGCGGTCAACCAGGCTATCAAGGCACTGGCTGTCGCCTGCCTGATTTCGGACAGAAGCGATGGCGGCAAGATTAAGGTAGTGCCGGGTTTTGCCGACGTGGAACTTCGAGAAAAGCCGATAACAGCCATAAGATTCAGTGTGTTTGCAAATTAATCCATCGCTGCCCGGAACCAAACCGGGCTTTTTTTTGGGGAAGCTTTATGGACGGGGGCTATAAAGCAGCGGACATACACCCACAATCCCTCTCACCAGCCCCGCCAACAGCGGGGCTTTTTTTTAAATAAAAGGGGGTGTAGGTATGGATATCTAAAAAGCGTCCATCTTCACAAAACAAAAGAAAAAGAAAGGAGTCGTTACTGTGCGAAAAAACCCAGGTTTAGCTGCAGTATTAAGTTTTTTTATTTCCGGTCTCGGCCAGATCTATAACGGGCAGATAGGGAAAGGTATTGCGCTGATTATAGCTGAAGGCATCGCAGCACTTCTTTGTATGGTCATGGTAGGGTTTGTCTTGTTGCCGGCCGTTTGGATATACGGTATCTACGATGCTTACAAGACGGCTGAGCGAATTAACAATTCTATAAAATGAGGTGGTTTCGGTGCAAAGGTTGGTTGTTTTTATTCTGATCGCGCTGTTGGTGTTGGCAGTCAGCCCGCAGTGCTTTGCCGCGGACGAAGCAATTAACAACACATCAGGCATACCGCCCGTCAGTCCCGAAGAGTTCACGAACAGAGTAAACGGTATAATGGACAAACTGTACACGACAGCGTCTCCGATAACCGACACCGTCGCGAAGCTCATGCTTGCCGTCGCGGGTATAGCTGCCCTGGTGGTGTTTTTCAGCGGCATGAAGCTGTTCCAGAGGGTAGTAGGCGCCGTGTTGTGCATAGGGTTCGGGTTGTTGTTGTTTTACGGAGCGCCGTATATAGTCGGAGCGATTAAAGGGCTGGCTATATATGCGACAAAGTAGTGCCATAATTTAATTATTTTTATGAAAGGAGACAGATAAAATGTTGCAAAATAAAATGTTGCAAAAACTCAAAAAAGCCGTTGCGGCGGGAACCGTATCGTTGTTGGTAATAGTCGGGCAAGCTGCAGCATATGCTGAAGGAACTGCTGGGATAAGCACCCAAACTGCCGAAGATGTAGGAAGCAAGGTTGTTGATGTCGTGAAAGATATTACGCTACCGCTGGGATCAGCTGTAATCTTTATTTCGGTTGTAATAGTAGCATTTAAGTTGATAGCAAAGGCAGGCAATCCCGAAGAACGCGGGAGGGTTATCGGCAGCATACCCTATATTATAGGCGGCGGCATTGCTTTAGGAGGCGCTATTTTGATTGCTGGCTGGATCATCGGAATGATGGTGAAGGCTGCGTCATGAGAGTGTATCCCGTACCTGTGCAGTCAGAAAACGAAGAGCGCGTCATAGGCGGCTACCTTACTCTTCGCCAGTTTGCGTACATCGTATTGGGAGTTGCCCTGGGGGGAGGAATCTCCTTTGGGGCGCTTTTCTTTCTTCCTATATACATTAAGTTGTTTTTCATGGCCTTGTTTGTAGTTTCAGGAGTACTTCTGGCTTTTGTTTCCGTCGACGACATGGGGTTGGACAGATACCTCTGGTACTGGTTTTTGTGGCGCAGAAGCAAAAAAGATTATTTTTGGAAAGGAGAATTTTAACCTTGAAACTGTCCTATATTATATCGCTGCTTTTTATTGTCCTTTCCGTAGTTACAATACCTGCCGCCGTCTGGTATTCGAAAATCAAGGAAGGTAAAAGAGCGACCGGCCGGTTGCCGGCCCAGCCGGGCCAGAAGGAACATAGGGATGCGTCACTGAGCGACTTCTGGGATGTGCAGGACGTCAAGGCAGGGATAATCACGCTGAAACCGGGGAATCGGTACCGGGCGATATGCAGGATATCAGCTCAAGACTTCTATTTGCTTGGCGACGCCGAGCAGAACGGCGTCGAAGACGTGCTGCGCTCGATCTTGATCGGTTTGGACTACCCCTTGCAGACTCTCGTTACTTCCGAAACCGTCGACACGAGGAACGTGGTGACGGCCTTGCGGGAAAACGCCATGTTCGTTCCAGGGAAAATAGCCGAACACGCCGCTGTAAGGGCTGAATACCTGGAAAACGTGATGATGAGCCACACGGTATCGGCCCGTACCGCGTACCTTGTCGTGCCCTTTGATACGGACAAAGGGTTCGAGCGGGCCAAAGGAGAGCTCTATGCCAGGATATCCAGTTTGGCAGGAGGTTTTTCAGGCGCAAAGATGCGGCTGGAAATGCTGGACAGCGCCGCCGTCTGCGATTTGCTGGCGCACCTTTTAAACAGGGGCAGGGTGTGGAAACCCTCATTAGCGGTTGAAGAAGGGGTTATGACAGACTTTCACGTTGCTGCGGCCGAAGCGGCATAAAGGAGCGGATAATTTGTTTGGTAAAAAAAGAATAAAAACATCACAAAACCAAAATAAGGACAAAACCCCGGCGTCCCTTCCCGGAGAATTATCGGTTAAAGACCTGTTCTGCCCAGACTCACTGACTATCCAGAGAAGCTCCTGTATTCTGGGCGGCGAAAGACACTGCCGGGTATATGCGCTGCAGGCGTTGCCCCACAAGCTTGTGGTGGGTTGGCTGGACGAGATATACAGGGCCGGCAGCGTTGACGTGTCAGTACACTACGAACCCGCGCCCGACCGTGAAGTTGTGTCCAGACTGATCAAAAAAGAGACTCAGCAGCTCGTGCAGTACGAACTTGACCGCAAAGCGGGAAACATATCTCGCATACCCGAACTTGAAGCCAGTATTGCAGATTACAGGGCTTTGCGGGATGCAATACAATTGGGGACCGACCGGCTTTACTACGTTACCCTGCTCGTAGCTGTCCACGGCGCGGACGAAGAAGACCTGCGGCGCAGGTGCGAAGTGGTGGAAGACATACTTGCCAGAAAAAGAGTTTTGCCACGAGTCCTGGTTTACAGGCAGGTGGAAGGATTTAAAAGCGTATTGCCGCTGGGAACGCATAAAATCAAAGATTACGCCAAAAGCATGACTTCCGGAGCTTCCATGTGCTGTCTTCCTGTTACCGTGTCTAAAGCGGGGCACGCTTCGGGGGTGGCTTTGGGGCACAACGTATACAACGGTACGATGATATTTTTGGACAGGTTCGCGGGGGAAAGGATAGTCCCGAACCCGCACCTGTTTGTATCCGGCATGACAGGTTCCGGCAAGTCAGTCACTTTGCGTTTGTTAACTCTTTTAGAAGCCGATTTCGGAGTGCGGACGGCTTTCGTGGATCCCGAAAATGAATACGTCCATTTCGTCCGCACTCTTGACGGCCAGGCGGTGTTTCTGAAACCTGGGAAGTTCTCAGGAATGAACATTCTGGACGTGGAAGCGGAAACCGTAGAAGAAGGAAATATCAAGGCAGAAAGAGTAAATGTATTGGACAAGATATCGGACATCCAAGCGTGGCTGACAGCCGTATTTCGCTACAATGCCGGCAAAGGGTTGGAGATGCGGGAGTTGGCTCTCGTCGAAGAAGCGATGAGGGAGATGTACCACGAAAGAGGGATTACGGAAAACCCTGCTTCCCTCTACGAGGGTGGCGTAAAGAAGCCTATGCCTACCCTGACAGAGTTGCAGGCAAAATTGGCGCAAAAACCCGGGGCGCAGGAGCTCGCGGACAGCATGAGGCCCTTGCTGGCCGGGGGTTCCCTGGGTATGTTCGACGGGCAGACGACCCTGCGGCTGGCTGACGCGCCTCTTATAGGATTCCACTTAAAAGCCATCGGCTCTGACTTTGCACGGTTTGTAGCCGTATTTGCCGCGCTTTCATGGCTTTGGCAGAAATTCGCCCAGAAGGGCGGCAAATCAGTAAAAAAGTGCGTGGTTGTGGACGAAGCCTGGATGTTTTTAAGGCATCAGGACGTGGCAAATTATCTGGAAGTGCTGGCCCGCAGGGGTAGGAAGCACGGCTGCGCTTTGACTGTGGCGACGCAGAGGTTCGAAGAGTTCGCTTTGACGGAAGCCGGAAGGGCAGTCATTGAATCGTGCGCGTCCATCCTGGTGCTGCGGCAGGAGGACCACGCTGCTGACGCAGCAGTGGACTATTTCAAATTGTCGGGAGGCTGCAAAAGGTTGCTGGCGACAGCCACGCCGGGCAAAGGCATCCTGCGGGTTGCCGGAGTGACGACGGCGGTGCAGATAACCCCGGCGCATTTTGAGTGGGATCTGGTAGATACAAAAGTCACTTAGAAAGGGCTGGTAAGGATGGAAGCGCTAATATCCAGCATAATACTCAGCGAAATTGCAGCTACATGCGTACTGGTGAAGATATTCGAGGTAGCCCTGCCAAAAGCTCTGCTGTATTCTTTTTTGTATACACTATTCTGTCTTGTTTTCACCTGTATCAGCAAGCTGCCCGGCATGGCCATGTCGAGGTCGCTCGACATGCGAAAGAATCCTGAAAAAGAAGAAAAGATAAGAAGGATAATGGTCAAATACGGCCTGTGGAAATACGCTCCCAGAGACCTCGACATACGCATCATAAAAGACGATAGCATAAACGCCTGCGCTCTCTGGAAAAACATCATAGGCTTGAACACGGGGCTGCTTGAGAGCATGGAGGAAGCGGAGATAGCCGCCGTGATAGGGCACGAGCTTGGGCACCTGCATTACAGGGATGCCCTGTATTCAGCATGCGCGTGGGGCCTGTTCGCGCCCTGCTCGCACGCCTTCGCGTTTGTCACGTGGATTATAGCCATGACAATAACACCTATTTTTATGTTGTTCCTGGGAGAAGAGCTGTCGATTTATCTCATGGCCGTGATCTTCGGCATAACCGCAATGCTCCGGAGGTTCTGCACTGTTTTTATAAAGCTGCGTTTCCAGTGGTGCGAGCACAGGGCCGATTTATTTTCAGCGAGCATAAGCCCGGAACTCAGAAAAGGCATGATTTCTTTTTTTGAAAAAATCGCTGCGGATTCGGTAGAACCGGGGCTTTACGGCAGACTGTATGGAACCCACCCTTCGCCCAGGAGAAGGGTTCAAAAAATAAAGGAAGTGTTTGATCGTGAAAACTAAGCACGTTTTAGTGTTACTGTTGCTGTTGCTTGTTTTGTCGAGTTATCCGGCTTCGGCTATGGGGGTCGCTGGCGTGCTTGACCAGGCCGAGCTTGCGGCTTCCGAGCCGGAAAAACCCAACGGGGATACTGCATCAGGCAATGCCGGCGGGGAAATCAAGGACGAGGGCGGGCCGTTCGAAAGGATCATAGCGGGTTTCATAGAGTTCCCCGTCAAGGTAGTCAAGGCCATAGGGGATACCATAGGATTAAAACATATCAACATCCTGGTATTCGGCGCGGACCCCGGTAACGGTACTCCCTGGCACGACCACTTCTTGTGGAACGAAAGCGAAGCGAAATTCATCAGGACGGTTTACTGGGCTTTCGCCTCCATATGCCTGCCTTTTTTCCTGTTCGTGATAATATCCACTGGGTTCAAGCTCATATACGGCGCGGCCAACCCCGGAGCCAGGGAAGAAGCGATAAGCTCCATATGGCGCTGGTTTGCTGTCATGGTGATGGTGTTGGCGGTGCCCCTGATAACAGACCTGGTGCTTTCCCTTTCAGGGGTCCTTACGGACGCGATCAGGATAGCCTTTGAACACGTCAGCAAGTCGCTTGGCTTGGGAGTGTCGCTTGGCGAATTTTCGAGCGGGGTGTTCAAGGGCGACATTGGAGTAAAAACCGGCAGCGTGATTGGCACTGCGCTGGTCAAAGTTTTTTTCGCTTTCGCGTGGTTATGGTTCAACATAATCTATTTCATCAGAAAAGTCGTCCTGTCAGTGATGGTCTGTTTTACACCCGTCGCCGGGCTGTTCTGGGCGATCAACAAAAATGTGCCAGCTGTGGCCATATGGTTTGGAGAGTTGGGCTCTAACGCGCTCATGCCGGTGGCGCACGCAATAGTGCTGTGCGTCATCCTGGGGTTGACGGACCTGAAGAACGTCTCAAAAGACGGCAGCTGGTTTTATGTGCTTATAGCCATATACCTGCTCATGCCCCTGGCCGAAACGATAAGAAACTCCGTCCAGTCGCTCTTCACGCGGTGGGCCGGGGTTGACGAGTCGGGCATAGCATCGAGGGCGACGATGGCAGCGTTCGGGTTCGGCGGCATAATGTCTTTGGGCAGGCTTGCCGGCACGCTCACTGCCGGGAGTACCCCTAAAAATGTGCTTTCTAACAATGATGACTTGACAGGAATAGAAAGGATGCTCAAAACCGGCGCGTCACCGGGCGCTGCGAGTTTTGCCGGAGTCGAAGTGCCAGGCGGTTTTGCTGGTGCTTCTGTTTCCGAAAACATTCCTGGGTATAGAATGGCTAGAAGCGGCCTGTACGTACCCTCTGACCTGGCAGGTACCGCAGATGGAGGTTTTACTGCGACAGGCGGCGCTGATGCAGGAGCAGGGGAAGTTCTGTTTCCAGCTTCAACAGGCGGACAGGTGCCGAAAGAAAACCCCAGCGAACAAAAAGAAAAGCCGGTCTTAGGCAGGGTGGCTGACGGGGCTGTAAACGTGAGCGCCGCTCTTGTTGGCGGGACGACGGGGTGGATGGTGAAGGCAGCGGCAGGCGCGGTGCCGGGCATGGCTTCCGCGGGACAGGCGTTAGGAAATACCGTTGACAGGGGCTTCAGTGCCGGAGCCCGCGCTATTGCCAGTCATATCGTGCTTGAGAGCAAGATGCTGGATGATCTGAGGAACCCCGACCCTAACAGGAAGAGGTATTTCAGCGGGCAGACATGGAAGGACGTTCATAATGTGGTCAAGGCCTCGTATGGCGTAGCTGGGCAGAAAATGAACGTGTCCGACCTGATGTACGCGAGCACCCTTGAAGAAGCCGTTAAGAACATGCAACCCAAATATAGCGATTCGAAGAAAAAGCTGGCATGACCGCCCCCTTAATCGGGCGGTTTATTTTTTAAGGGGATCATTATACTAAAAGGGTTAAAGCGCAAGAAAAGACTAATAGCAGTTTTAAGGAAGCTTTTTGTTATATTTGCTCCCGTATCGGTGCCGCTGCTGTTTCTTGTTTTTGCGGCATCTGCCGCTGCGTTGTTTTGCGCTGCCGTATATTATTCCATGCCCGTTTCGGGCACTTACACGGGAGTAAACCCTTCGGAGAAGGACAAAGCCATTTACGAAACCGCCCTGAAGCTAACCGAAGAGTACAACGTAAAAGATACCTGGCTGACCAGGAGCGACGGCGCGAGGGAAAACCTCGGATTCCTGGCCGACCGGTACGGCCACGATCTGGAGATAGCAAACCAATGGGGCGACATTTACGCCTCCGCGCTCCAGAAAGCTTTTCAGCAGAGCGACGAAAACAGGCTTGAAAACATGGGCTGGGTCACGTCCGAGCTGAAAAAGCTCGCGTCCGACCTTCACCCGAAGTTTTATTACAAGGAATCCACGGTTACGGTATGCGGGGAAGACGGGGAATGCACAACCACGATAGTTTTTCTGCTCACCGAGGCCGACACCATCCGCGGGCATTACACCTACCAGTACGAGTGGGTGACCGAATCCGTCGGAGGCGGTACGGTTACCTATGAGAAGTACGTCGGCCAGCAGCTCGTCGGGCCGAAGTGGGAGAGACTCGAAAAGTACTTGAAAAGCTACCTGGACGTGCCTGACGAAGACCTGTCCCTGGCGCGCCAGATGGTGTTTGAGGCCGGGCAGGGATTTACGGCCAGAAAAGAGTGGCTGGAGTGGCTGGCCGGGGCCTTCGGAGGATCGGCCTGGGCTTCCGGCGCGATGGTGCCCCCGGAGCTGATGGACTTTTTTAAAGAAGCGGAAAGGGCATACGGGATTCCCTGGTGGTTCCTGGCAGCGGTGGCGTTTACGGAGAGTTCGTTCGATTCTCAAGCGGAGAATCCTTCCTCGGGCTGCTTCGGAATTATGCAGGTCAGCCCCGCCAACTGGAAGGCGTATGCATCCAAGCTGGGATACGACGTCGAGAAAGACAGAGACAACCCGAAGGCGCAGATAATGGTTGGGGCTTACCTGCTGAAAAAATATTTGGGGGATTCTGTAAACTGGGACGGCGATTGGAAGGAGGCTACTCTTTACGGGCTTACTTTCTACAGCGGCCACCGTTCAAAAGGCGGTATCATAGACAAGATCGCTATGGAAAAGTGCAGGCAGGACTACGCCTCCAAGATATGGAACCTGGCCGAGTCGTTCAAAAGCGCTCCCGCATCCTGGCCCGTGCCGGGGTACACGCAGGTATCGTCGTACTATGGCTACCGCACGCACCCCATCACCAGAAAGTGGCAGCTTCATAACGGCATAGACATAGCCGCGCCCGAAGGCGCTTCCGTGGTCTCTGTGTCCGCGGGGATCGCGTACATAAGCTACGATCCCGGCGGTTACGGCAACCTGGTGGTGGTCAAGGACGGCATATACGAATATTATTACGCTCATCTTTCCGGGTACTCAGTTGCATCAGGGCAGACAGTAAGGCCAGGGGATGCGATTGGTCTGGCGGGTAGCACGGGCAATTCGACCGGCCCGCACCTGCATTTCGGGATAAAGCCTTTGGACGGCGGCCAGTGGATAGACCCGTTGGGATTTTTGAGGGGGTAAAAGCGTGCGGATACTGATAGCTTCGGAAGACAAGACCCTGGGCGAGTATCTGAACAACCAGGGCCATGAAACCAAGACAATCTTTGTAAACGACATTGCGGTATACGCGACCCAGCACTTTTCGGCCGAAGTGGTCATATATTTCACGTCAGTCGTCAAGACGGAAAACCACGAAGACGTAATTAAGGCCCTCTGTTCGAGCGGTAAAAGGGTCATCCTCGTTGCCGAAAAAGACGACCCCATACGGGCATTTGCGGCGGCATTGGGAGTGACCGACCTGATGAGTCTGCCCGTGGAGCCCGCAGACGTGCTGCATCGGCTGGAGAACCCCGCGTCGAAGGAGGAAGCGGCCGAAACGATGCGGCAGGTGCAGATGAGCCCTTTGCGCGGGCAGGAACAAGATGAAAAAAAACAAAAGTTGCGTTTGCCCAAGATACCGTTATGGGGGCGAAAAAAAGAGGCGGATTCGAAGCAGACGGCAGGTAAACCAGCTGCAAATCAGCCTGACGGGGAAAAACCGGAGCTCGTTGCCGTTGAAAAAGCACTGGTACCGGCCATTGAAGCTGAAATTGAAACGGAAAGCCCAAAAGCTGCCGTGCCAGAACCATTAAACCGCAGAACGGCAGGCATAAGCAGGTGGTTATCAAGAAAAACTGTGACAATTCAATCAAAAAACAAGGCTAAATATAAACAGGACAGCCCCTTGTCCTACCAAGAAGAAAAATGCACAGGAGAGCCAACTGCGCTTCAGACGCAGAGCGACGTCACGGGAGACAGTTGCCGCGACATCCTGACCGGATGTTACAACAGGAGATATTTGACGGAAGTATGCACGCTGTATGGATTATATTCTGTCGTTTTTATCGACCTGGACGGTTTTAAGCTGGTGAACGACATACTGGGCCATGACGCCGGTGACAAGGTGCTGTCCGCTTTTGGGAGAACTCTGGAGGAAAACTTGAAAGGCCAGGACATTGCCGTTCGGTGGGGCGGCGACGAGTTCGTACTGGTTTTGCCCGAAACTGCGCCCAGAGACGCGGAGGCAGTGGTCGAAAACCTGCGAGCGGCCTGGGATAAAGCAGCGCCCTATATGGGCAGCTTGAGAGTCGGATTTTCAGCCGGCATATCGTCCGGCAAGAACATATCTGGTCTGCAGGAAGCTATAAAAGAAGCGGACAGGCTGATGTACTCGGATAAGAAGGTCAGAAAGATGAGAGAAGCGTGGGGGCCGCCGAAAACTAACTTGCCTGTGATGCCGGAACTGCCGGAAAGTATTAGGCTTGCTGCGAAAAAAGGTATGGTTCTGGCGGTTAATGTAATTGCTGTTGCGGGGTTGGTATCTGCCGTCGTGTGGACATCTGACTATATATTGCGTTTATTTGGCGGGTACTCTCCCTATTTACACGAAGCGGTGCGTGTTGTCGAGTGGTTCTGGAAGATGGTGTACACGGGTTTGACGGGCCGGGTGGCATAGCCGGGCTCACGGCGGCTTTGTTCCATATGAGGCCGCCTGAACCGCCTTCTACTGGACAAGAGCCGGTTTTTCGTATTTCAAGGGGGCGAATTAGAAATGCAAAAGATGCTAACAGAGTATTCGAAGTATTCGAAAAACGAGTCAAGAAATCAAGTGTTAGCGACCGTCAAAGATCTTGTTGATCCGCGCACATTTGCTGTTTTATTTGCAATTGCTAAAGACGGAGAGATTATCGTAAGACCTATCGGAGGAAAGTGGGGCTCAGGCATTACCGATGCCGTACGGGAAATAGCGGAAAAATATCCTGGCTGCAAAATGCAGTTCTTTGAACGCTGCAACAACTGGAAAAAATATTTCGAAGGCATTGTTGAAAGAGAGCAGGTTTTGCCTTATGCCGAGTATTCCCCGGAAACGAGAGCAGCCTTAGAGGAAATAAGACAAAAAGTATTAGGTTGTCGTCAGAAGGAACTGGATAAATGACAAGGAATTTTTTCTTTTAAACACTGGTGATATTGATTTGCCGGAGGGCAGCAATGGTTCAAAAACAAAAACCAGAACGACGTATTGTTAAAGTATCGGATATTGTTGAGATTCCGACTGAGTTGGGCAGCAGGTGTCTTTTGTTGCAGGAACTAGGGTTAAGCGCTTACCGGAACAGCGAGGAAGAGATCCTTGAAGCGCTTATCGAAACCGCAAAACGTCCTGAATTGCTTGATAAGTGTCTCGCATACAGCCGCTGTCAAAAATTTTGGAACGCATTCAATCAAGGCGACACGCCATTTGCTGAGCGCGACCCCATTCGCCTGCTGGAATATGAAGGTCGGTTCTGGGTGGTAGAAGGCAAACACCGCGTATGCTTAGCGAAGAGAGCCGGAATTCAAAATTTAGAAGCCGTTGTATATCGTTTAAAAGAGGATACAGAATCCTTGTTGATACCTGAAGGTAAACCGGGAAGATATTGTTTTTCTTCTTTTTTTAATACAAGCGCTCGAAATAATCAAGGTGCCGGGGGAACATTGGCTTATTTATGGATAAGCAGCCCTCCGGGGATAATTCCGGGAATATTCGATTTTCGCGGAGCGTGGCTGGATGTGCCTCAGAATACAGGAGGTTCTTTTACAGAGCTTTTTCCGGGACTTAAGTATAAGGTTTCAATTTGCAGGAAAGTGGAAAAGAGAGGTTTTTTCCGGCGCAAGGAGTGGCTAGTTGTGGAGTCTGAGGTTTTAATTGAGCCGGATCACTCGAAGACTAAAATTTGGCTTTTGGAAGTTACGGCTGAAGAGATATTTTCCCAAAGATCGTTAGTCCCATCTTTCAGGACCGTATATCGTTTTGGTTGCTGGCGCAATAAACATGTAAAACAGTTGTCTCAGATGTGGTTGCGACTGTTTTGAGAACTGGGCTGAGATCAAGCGCAAAAAACGGGAAGATATCGGAGAATACCTTAGGTTCATTGACGATGACTTGCCGGAAATGGTTAAGGGGAAAAAGGATGCTTGCGGCAATGTGTGGGATTTTAAGGATTGAGCTGACACGACAAAACAAAAAATCGCCAGTTTTCGGCGAAACAGGGATAACCCATCTCCGTCGTTTCCTTTAAAATGGGACGTGCCGGCCATGTTCCGGCGGGCCTGTATCAACACCGCCCTTGGATCAGCCCGGTCATTTTTCTCCAACCTGAACAGGTGGAGATCGCGCAAGGCCAAAGCCGAATCCAAGGGCAAAAAGTTTACCTACCGGCCTCCGGTTCCACCCCGGGAGTGGCGCTGCAACACGGTGTTTTATGCTGGCCAGTACAAGGATTACCGGGGAACCAGTGTAATGCTCAAGCTGTTCGACGGCAACACCTGGCGTTGGGTAAAGTATCGCTTAACCGGCAGGCAAATTCCAGACGGCTGGGAGATTGGCTGTCCCCGCGCGGTTATAAAGAAAAACCGGATCGAGATACACTTTCCGGTCGAAAAGGAAAAGCCCAAGGTTATGAAAGTTCGCTCTCCGGATTTTATGGTGGAATAACCACCCTGTAAGAACAATGTAATAATATAGATAATTCGGATTTTGTTGTGGCCAACTATAATACAATCCTCTATAATTATTGGTAACAAAAGTTAATAAAGGAATTCTTAATTGGATTAATTATTTAGCTAATTAATGAAGAGCTCTGAAACGGAGGAACATCGTTTTGGTACGAAGGCAACCGCAGGTTAGATATGGTATTGCTGAGCTTTTTGGTTTTCAAATAGATCGCATATCTAAAAAAGAACGAGATAGTCTATTGAAATACTCCTTATCATCATCCATCGCAAATTATCCAGTATGTCCTTTTCGCCTACCTGATAAAAAAGGCAATCGAAGTTGTACAAAACAAGGTGGGGTTTGTTCTATTAGGAGATATATTAATGATGATGGATTGTTGGACAGGCTTCCAGGTTCGGAGGGAACGCTAACTGTAACTTGTCCAAATCGTTTTCATGAAGATATGGAAATATTTCGTTGGGTTGGCGAACAAGTTCTGGAAATACAAGATATTAAAGATCTTATACTTACTAAAGAAGTCTTTTTTCTTGAAAACCCAAACCAAAATAACCAAGCAGCTATTGATGATGATGCAGAAAAAACAAGTGAAAACGTAGGACGGATTGATTTAATTCTATTAGATAGGCGAAGTTTATCTACCGATTACTTACGATGGTGTGCCCTTGAAATTCAAGCAGTTTACTTTTCTGGTAAGGGTATGAAAAGTCAATTCAAATCTATCCTCGAATATGATGATGACACTATTCCTTTTCCCAATGCTACTCGTCGCCCTGATTACAGAAGTAGTGGCCCAAAGCGCCTCATGCCACAACTTCAAATCAAGATTCCATCTCTCCGGCGTTGGGGTAAAAAAATGGCTGTAGTTGTTGATAATCACTTTTTTGATTGGATTGGCTATATGGAAAAAGTCAGGGATATTTCAAACAGTGATATTATATGGTTCGTTGTAGGTTTTGATGAACAGGGAATAAGAGCAAAACTACGCCGTGATAGAATTATTTACACCACACTCGAACGTGCTATTGATGGACTGACTGGTGGAATCCCAGTTGCTTTGAGAATATTTGAGGACCGTATAAGGGAAAATGTATCCAAGGAGGAGCAAAATGAACGCAATACCGGAAAGTTGTCCTTCATATCGGATTAAACCAAAAAAGAAAACTATTAATCGGGTTACTAATGTGGCATCAGTTCCACAATTAAGTCCTTTTCGTTATCCCGGAGGTAAAACATGGTTAGTGCCAGAAATACGTCTTTGGTTAAATAAATTGGGCTTTCGTCCAAATATATTTATTGAACCATTTGCTGGTGGTGGAATTGCTTCTTTAACTGCGATTATGGAGAATAAAGCAGATAAAGTTATTCTTTGCGAATTAGATCACCAGGTAGCTGCCGTGTGGCAAACCATTCTTAAGGATGCAGATTGGCTCGTTGATAAAATATTATCCTTCGATATCAACCTTAATAATGTCCGGGAACTTTTATCCAGGGAATTTACAAACTACAAAGATATAGCTTTTCAAACACTGGTTAAAAACCGCACCCAACGGGGTGGTATCATGGCCCCTGGAGCAAGCCTTATGAATTCAGGGGAAAATGGCAAAGGGGTAACTTCACGTTGGTATCCTGATACCATTGCTAAAAGAATTAAAAAGATTCATGAATATAGGGAACGAATTGAATTTATCCAAGGTGACGGAATGCAGATAATTGAACATTATCGAGATGATGAAAGAGTAGTTTTCTTTGTTGATCCTCCATATACGGCCGGTAGAAAGTCAGCTGGAAAACGATTATATGTGCATAACGAGATTGACCACGAAAGATTATTTGATCTTATGTCAAAAATCAGTGGAAAGTTTTTAATGACTTATGACAATACACCTGAAGTGTTAAATATGGCAAAAAAATTTGGTTTTTATAACGAACAAGTGCTAATGAAAAACACTCATAATCAAGAGAAATATGAGCTATTAATAACAAAGTGAATCATATAAAAAATAATAAAGGTACTTCAGATGAACATACTAAACCTTCCTGAATACAATATCCTCAACGTCCAGGAAAACGATAATGCTATCAAGGCGACACGCCATTTGCTGAGCGCGACCCCATTCGCCTGCTGGAATATGAAGGTCGGTTCTGGGTGGTAGAAGGCAAACACCGCGTATGCTTAGCGAAGAGAGCCGGAATTCAAAATTTAGAAGCCGTTGTATATCGTTTAAAAGAGGATACAGAATCCTTGTTGATACCTGAAGGTAAACCGGGAAGATATTGTTTTTCTTCTTTTTTTAATACAAGCGCTCGAAATAATCAAGGTGCCGGGGGAACATTGGCTTATTTATGGATAAGCAGCCCTCCGGGGATAATTCCGGGAATATTCGATTTTCGCGGAGCGTGGCTGGATGTGCCTCAGAATACAGGAGGTTCTTTTACAGAGCTTTTTCCGGGACTTAAGTATAAGGTTTCAATTTGCAGGAAAGTGGAAAAGAGAGGTTTTTTCCGGCGCAAGGAGTGGCTAGTTGTGGAGTCTGAGGTTTTAATTGAGCCGGATCACTCGAAGACTAAAATTTGGCTTTTGGAAGTTACGGCTGAAGAGATATTTTCCCAAAGATCGTTAGTCCCATCTTTCAGGACCGTATATCGTTTTGGTTGCTGGCGCAATAAACATGTAAAACAGTTGTCTCAGATGTGGTTGCGACTGTTTTGAGAACTGGGCTGAGATCAAGCGCAAAAAACGGGAAGATATCGGAGAATACCTTAGGTTCATTGACGATGACTTGCCGGAAATGGTTAAGGGGAAAAAGGATGCTTGCGGCAATGTGTGGGATTTTAAGGATTGAGCTGACACGACAAAACAAAAAATCGCCAGTTTTCGGCGAAACAGGGATAACCCATCTCCGTCGTTTCCTTTAAAATGGGACGTGCCGGCCATGTTCCGGCGGGCCTGTATCAACACCGCCCTTGGATCAGCCCGGTCATTTTTCTCCAACCTGAACAGGTGGAGATCGCGCAAGGCCAAAGCCGAATCCAAGGGCAAAAAGTTTACCTACCGGCCTCCGGTTCCACCCCGGGAGTGGCGCTGCAACACGGTGTTTTATGCTGGCCAGTACAAGGATTACCGGGGAACCAGTGTAATGCTCAAGCTGTTCGACGGCAACACCTGGCGTTGGGTAAAGTATCGCTTAACCGGCAGGCAAATTCCAGACGGCTGGGAGATTGGCTGTCCCCGCGCGGTTATAAAGAAAAACCGGATCGAGATACACTTTCCGGTCGAAAAGGAAAAGCCCAAGGTTATGAAAGTTGAAAAGCAAGTTAAAGATCCCGATCTGCGAATCTGCGCGGTAGATCTGAACATCGGCGACAGGCTGGCGGTGTGCGGCATATTCAAGAGCGACGGCACGCAGGTGGCCACCCGGTTCATCCGGGGCGGCGACAACCTAAACGGCCGCAGGAAGCGACTTTTGGGTATGATCGCAACCAGGCGCAGCCTTACAGGTTCCATAAACAAAGATGAGCAGGACAACAAGGATTTATGGAACAAAATCCAGCACATCGACGATTACGAAGCTCACCGAATATCCCGGCGGATAGTGGAATTTGCCCTGGAGTACGGCGCAAGCATTATTGTCTTTGAGCACCTGGGTAATTTCAAGCCGGAGAAGGGCAAGTACAGCAGGCGGGCTAACTCCAAGCGGGCTTACTGGCTCCGGGGCAGGATATTCCACTACGCGAAGTACAAAGCCTGGGAGCACGGTATCATCACCAGCCGGGTGAACCCAAGAGACACCAGCCGGCAGTGCGCCGGTTGCGGTTCCGAAGTAACCCGGCACGGCGAGAAGGACAAACCCGAGGGATACCGGCCCGGAGCGCCCTTGTTCACCTGTCAATGCGGTAAGAAAGGCGACGCGGACCTGAATGCCGCCAGGAACATAGCCAAAAAGTTCTTCTTGAGATACGCGGCCTAAACTCAACGACCAAAGCCTTTGCCGAAAGGTGAGGGTGGTCTGGTCTCCCATGAGCGGTAAATTCAAAACGGGGATCAGGCCGGGCCTGGCACCGCCCAAGGTATCCGTCGCCCACTACGCCCTCAATGCGGTAGCTCCCACGGGGCAATTACTGCGAGAAGCGACTACGCACGGGTGCCCGAAGAAGCCGTGGGGCTTTAGCCCATGGCGGAGTGTCACCTTGGTTGCCATATCTCACGACGAAATTAAAGTTTCCAATTTTTCAAAGGCTTGGCTTTCTTCTTATCTAAAAGATTGTGGTTTCGAGAAATATATTATAGTAATAGAAATGATGGTTCGCGCAGAAAAAGTATTTATGGGACTGGATGGTTTTGCCCTTTTTCTCATATTTGCGGGAGCCAACATTTCACTCTGGGCGATGGGGGGACTTTTGTGAGCAGCGGCTTAAAGCGTACATATGATGAAGTGTTAGTTGTTCTGTCAGGAGTTATCGCTATTTTTTCTCTTTTGTTGATCGTGAAGACTCTCTTGGGAACCGGCTAAAGTCTTAGAGGAATGTCGGGTCGCAATAGAGGGGACACCTGCAACGCAGCGGCGATGGTCAACCCCGACGGCGACAACCCGCCCAACGAGATAAATTTCTTGAGCGGAGACTGGCCAGGTGACAACCGCTAAAGTGCATACTTAAGTAAGAGCAAACCGGACAAAGGCCGGTTTTTCGTGTTTTTATGGGGTGATTTTGTGAATAACGTGCCAGTAGGACTTTTAAAACCGCACCCGAAGAACAAAGAATTTTTTCCCGACGATATGCCAAAAAACCTCTGGCGAGAATTAGTGGGAGACATCAAGGAAAACGGCATTATCAACCCGTTGATCGTGACGCCTGACTATACCGTTTTGGCCGGTCACTTGAGGCTGGAAGCCGCCAAAGAAGCAGGACTGACCCACGTGCCGGTAGTCATCAGGGATGTGGCTCCCGACAGCGAAGAAGCAGTGGGGCTGCTGGTGAAAGACAACCTGCTTAGAAGGCAGCTTTCGGACATGCAGGTGGCGAGGTTGATCAGAGTGTTGAAAGAGCAGTACGGGGTGAAACGGGGCAATAACCAGTATTTAGGAGGTGCTTCGGCGAAAATCGCCGAAGCTATCGGAGTCTCTGAACGCAGGTTGCGAGAGATCAACAAACTTAATGACCTCACTCCTGAGCTTCAGGCCCTTGTAGCTTCAGAAAAAATTGGGACAACAGCCGCTTGCGAACTAGCCTTTCTGTCTCCGGAAACCCAGAGACAGTTGCTTGCCGCTTACGGGGAAAGCATTTCCGGTCTCAAGCAAGCTGAAGCAAGAGAACTTCGCCGCAAAATCGAAGCCGAAATCAAAGTTAAAGTTGAAAGAGAAATGGCGGAACTTCAGGAAGCTGTGGAAAAACTGAAGGCAGAAAAGCGGCAGGCGGAGGTCCTGTGGGGAGACAGGGAGCGGGAACTGACGAGGGCGATAGCCGACCTGCAAGAAGCCCTCCGGGAGAGCGAAGAACATCCGGAGGTAGAGACCCTGCAAAAAGAACTGGGCGTTATACAGAAAAAACTAGCGGAAGAACGTGCCAGGGCGGAGCGGGAAAAAGAAAACTGGCAGACGCAGATTAACTCTCTAAAAAGACAGATAACCGAACTATCTTCGCGTTCGCCGGAAGTCAAAGAGAAACTGGTTGAGGTTGTGCCCCAAAAAGTTTTGAACGAGATTCAGAAGCTCCGCAGGGAGCGCGATGCCTACAGGGAGAGGCTCCAGGAATTGAACCAGCGGGACGAGATATTAAGGGAAACAGTCGAAGGACAGGTAAAGAAACTGGAGCAGGACGCCGCCTTTTTTACCTCCAGAGTCAATACATTTTTAAAAGAAGTTTCCCTTTTGGCATACACGGCCAGGGAATTGTACAGGTGTCGCCCGGAGATTCAGAAAGAATACGAGTCCGCTGTTCGAGCCGTCCTGAAATGGAGCGAGAACACGCTTGACACGATGGGCAATATAGAAAAAGTGATCGACGTGGGGGTGGGCTAATTGTACAGCATTCAGGCCATGCGGGATGAAATCCGCAGGGAAGAGCGAATGGAAGTGGCGGCGGCCCTGTCACTCCTGTCATACAGGGACGGCAAACTTTTCGACAACATGAAGGTGAAGCCGCACACGCCGACCCTGAGCAAGGCGGTGAATACCGTCCTGGGTCAGCTCTCGATCCTGGAAATGCGCCAATGCGAAGGGGCGACAGCGAAAGTATTGGAAATAGTGGCCAGGTACCCTTCTTTCAGGGCGATACTGGATACCGAGAAGGAAAAGTTCAAACAACACCTGCAGGTATACGTGGCCCGGCAGTTGCTGCTGTCAAAATGCAGGCAGGGAAAAATTATTTCACCTTTAGCTCAGCGTGCCGCCGTGGTGTTTCTGGAGATGCGGCTGATTGAGACGGTGGTGACTGCCAGCGTGAACCAGGCTGCAGACAAGTTCCTTGAGGGCGGAGTGAAGCCGGAGGATCTAGTGGAAATATTGTCGGACGTGGTGAGGAAGGAATGCAACGAATTGGTTTCGAGGCTGCATGAGGAAAGCCTTCCCGGAGCGGAGACGCTTTTGCTGCCGGAAGCTGCTGTCGTTTGATTGCCGGGCACCCGCTCAGTTTTCTTGTTTTTAAGAAACAATTTTTGCTCCACTGTTCCCACTAGGTAATCTCAGATATGTTTTAGAAATAGTTTTTGCAAAGAAAGGATGATGGTATAATATGGACATAAACTTCCTTTCTTTTAAAAAGGGTGGTAGCGTGTATTTAGATATTTTAGGGAAAATTAGAAATACAAAGCTTCCTTTTAGCAAACCATTGCTTCCTTTGTTTGATGCAATTGTAAATGCGATTGACGCAATAGAGGAAACAGGCCGGGACGATGGAAATATTGAAGTTCGTATTATTCGTGATAATTCTCAAGTAGGTTTGTATGACAGTCAAAATTCGCATGATAATCAAAACCCGATTGTATCTTTTGAGGTTTTTGATAACGGGATTGGTTTTAATGAAGAACATTTCAGGCATTTTCAAACCTCTGATACGACATTCAAATTACAAAAAGGCGGTAAAGGCATCGGGCGTTTTCTCTGGTTGAAAGCATTTGAAAGAGTGCGAGTCGAAAGCATCTATTATGATAGCGGTTTATGTTTTGTTAGAAAATTTTTATTTGAACCTGTGGGTGACGGAATAACAAATCATTCTTTAGAACAGATACCTGCTTCCGATGCGAGCACCAAAGTTGCTTTAATAGGTTTAAGAACAGATTACAGAAAAAACTGTCCTTGTGCTGCAGAAATTATCGGCAGACAAATCATACAACATTGCATGTCGTATTTTTTGTGGCCCAAGTGTCCCAATATACTTCTTGTTGATGGCAATGACAAGATATTGCTTAATAAAATATTTCATGATCAAATTTCATCGACCTCTAACTGTAGAAATTTTTCAGTTAAGGGTCGTGACTTTAAAGCGTTGTATCTTCGCCTATATTCCGATGTAAAGCAGCATAGAATTCATTATTGTGCAAATAATCGTGAAGTTTACAATGACAATATCACTGTGTTTATTCCAGATCTTCAGAAAAGTCTTGTTGATGAAAACAAAAGGCAATTCTATTATGCGACTTACATATCAAGTGAATTTCTTGATGAAAGAGTCAACAACGAACGAACGTCCTTCGATTTGGTTGACGATAACGATAATCTTTTCCCTGATGAAATTACAAAGGAAGATTTGCATAATGCTGTCATGTCAGAAGTTAAATCCTTTCTCCAATCCTATCTTAGGGAAATAGAAACCCATAAAATGGAAAGAATCAGGAATTATATTTATGGTCAAGCACCAAGGTACCGCGTGCTGTTAAAATATGGCGAAAAGTATCTTCGAAATATTTCTGCATATGGTTCAGACCAAGCATTGGATAACGAATTGTATCGTGCCTGGTCTCAAATGAAGGCAGATTTAAAAGAGAGAGGGGATGCTCTTTTAGGAAAGAAAATAGAAATTACAGACATAAATGAGTATAAAAAACAGTTCAATGATTATGCAAATCAACTGAATGATTTTGTAAAGTCCGAGTTAGCCGAGTATATAGTCCACAGGAAAGTCGTGCTAGATTTGCTCCAAAAATCTCTGGAATTTAAAAGTGATGGCAGATACCATTGGGAAGAAGCTCTGCATCAAATTATATTTCCAATGCAAAAGACTTCCGACGATATTGATTATGAACGTCAAAATTTATGGGTTATTGATGAAAAACTATCCTATCATCGGTATCTGGCATCCGATTTACCCCTTTCTTCAATAGATATGTTGAAAGTTAGTAGTCGCGAACGGCCGGATTTGATCATTTTTAATTCCCCATTTGCTTTTGTGGAAGACAATCCGCCTTTTTCGTCTGTGGTTGTGATAGATTTTAAAAGACCGCTGCGTAATGATTATTCTGATGACAAGAATCCAATTAATCAGGTCTACGGTTACGTTAAGAAAATACGAAGCGGTAAAGTAAAAGATAAGAAGGGTCGACCAATATTACTAGCGCAGAATACGCCATTTTATTGTTACGTGCTTTGTGATTTGACAGAAAAAATCAGAGAACAGGCGGGAAATGCCGATCTGCGCCCCATGCCGGACGGTCTCGGTTTTTTTGGTTATAACATAACGCATGGATGCTACATTGAGGTAATATCGTATGAAAAACTTATTGAAGATGCCAGGAAAAGGAATCAAATACTGTTTGATAAACTATATCTTCCTAAAAAAGAAATATCCCTAAGAGAACTTTCATAGTTGCCGGGCCAAGCCCGGCTTTCGCGTTTTCAGGGAACAATTTTCAAACCCAAGCGTTCCCACGAAGATTATCCGATGCTATACTGGGGGTGGAAAAACAAGGGAACAAAAACACCTGTTCGAGCGTCTAAATATGTAGAACCTATAAAGGAGGAATCGTTTTGAGAAAAGTTAAAGTGCTAATCCTTGCCCTGATGCTTCTCCTGGTTGCCGCCATACCCGCAGCGATGGCCGACCAGGTGAACGTATACGAAAACCAGAAACTTGTCAAGTCCGTCGTGTTCAAGATCGGCGTACCTTACTACGTCGTCAACGGCCAGACGCCGGGTGAGAGAATGGACGTTGCCCCGTTCATCCAAAAAGACCGGACATTCGTGCCAGTGCGCTTCCTGGGCAACGCCCTGGGGGTTGACGACAGCAACATTTCCTGGGATAACACAGCCCAGACCGCAACGCTGAAAGGCGCTAAGGCAACCTTAAGCATGACCATCGGCAAACCCGAAGTGATCAGTAACGGTCAGGTAAGGGCCATTGACGTAGCTCCCATGCTGGTGGATCCCGGGCGCACGATGCTCCCGGCGCGTTTCGTTGCCGAGGGCCTGGGGTATCAAGTTGACTGGGACGAGGCTTCTCAGACTGTGATATGCTGGCCTGCTGGTGAACCGGAGCCGGACGTGAGCGCGGTGGTGCAGTACCTGAACAGCCAGGCAGGGCAGGTTGAGACATTCACCACCAGGGCCGGGTACCAGATTCCGAAAGTGACCAAACTGACTATTCCCAAAGACATCAAAGAACTTGGGTCTGGTGATCCGAACCGTTGCGAACTTGACTTCGGCATCGACCTGACCAAAGGCGACCTGGAGAGCCAGTGGGCCGACGCCGCGTATATCCTGGGCCAGAAGCTCGACAGCCAGACAGTTGACGAAGTGATGGCCTACGTGAAGCAGAAGACGGACAGGTGGGATGGTCTGGCCTTTAAGACATGGGAGTCCAACGGGAAAAAAGTCGGCGTCAGTTCGATGGGCGGCTCTCTTGGGGTACAGATCACCGTATGGTATAAATAACAACGGGAGGTAAATGAATATGCTCAAAAGATTGTTCGCATTCGCGGCAGTCTTTATTTTTTTGATTGCCGCGCTGCCGGCCTTCGCCGGCGAGCTTTTCGACGCGCAGACGGCCATAGATGACGCGGTTAATAATAACTCAGAGTTTTACGTACTAAGTACCAAGGACGGTGACGACCTTAACTACGTCTCCATCCCGATCCTGTCCAATTACCTGAAGGGCGACAGCTATTACGGCTGCCTGGTCTACGGCCAGCCCCACGGGGACGTGAAGGACGGCCAGTACCGGTACCTGGGCTATACACTTTTTAAAGACCCTGCTTCCGGCACCAAGGAAAACTACACCAACGTGGCCTTCCCGCCTGACGTGGCGCACAGCGGGTACCTGGAGGACCAGCAGTGGATTTACCGTCCATGGCGTAATGATGACGTGAAAAATAATTACACCATAGACTTCAACAACGGCATCGACGGCACCGACCGCTACGCCCAGAACATCCGCCAGGGCATCCTGGTGTACTACACCGACCCAGACAACGCCAACAATTACCAGGTCAGGGGCATAAATGCGGACACCCAGGAATTCTGGGACAACATCCACCAGTACGTGCACGTATTGGCCCCGCCGACAAAGTGGGCCTGGGGCATAGGGAGAATGTGGCGCTACGGCAGCGGCGGCCAGATCAACTACATGACCGTGCCGCTTCTGCCCGACGCCCTGCTGCCCGAACCAGGCAACCTCAAGGCCGTTTCCATCGACCTGGGCGTGCCACAGGGCCAAAAAGCCGAAGCAGGGGCAGAATATACCGCCACGGTAGTGTTCGAGAACGAGTCCGACCAGGCTTATCCCGGAACGCCCATAGCCGTATTGCATGGGCAGTATCAAGCGACCCTGTACGACGAAAACGGCCAGGTTTTGCCCAAGAAAGTTGTTGGAGGTAAAGAGGTCCAGGTGGCCGACTTCGGCAAAAAAGGCGAACCAAACGCTAGGCGCGCGTTCACCTGCAAGTGGCACCCCTTCGGGCAGAGCAGAGACGGCCTGACCGGGATAATCAACCGGGACGAGATCGGGAAGGCGCACCTGGAGACGACTTATGAGGATAACACCGTCAAAGCTGGAATACCCGTCGAACTGGTCAACCTCAAAGTCACCGACATTACCCTAACGCCCGATCCCGGCGAGCCAGGGCAGCTTGCCAGCGGCACCATAACCGTGCTTAACGAATCCGAAAAGAGCTTCACTAACGTCAAGACCGTCTGGCGCGTGCGCCGTTCCGACGGCACAGTTTTGGACGAGGGGACAATCGTGACCGACCGCCTCGCGGCGGGGGAATCCAAGCAATTGCCCTTCAGCTTCACGCCCGACAGAGGGGACACTTACAGCGTGGCCGCGATGGTCAACCCCGATGGGGACTGGCCGCCCAACGAGATAAATTTCTTGAGCGGAGACTGGCCGGGTGACAACCGGATGGAAGTATCGTATTGCGCCGAGGAACCCTGCACGGACATATCTGTTACGGCGGGCATATACCCGTTGAGCGTTCAGAGCGGCGGCACCGTGACCGTGACCGCTTTCGTCGAGCGGGCCAATGACGGCCCCGGCCGCGCCGTGCCGGTGAACGTGACTATAAGCAGTGATTACGGCAGCAGCAAGACGGGGACGCTTTACCTGGACAGGGGCGAATCCGGGAGTTTCAACGCGAAATATACCCTCAGCGGCGAGGGCGACGTGGTTTTCACCGTCGAAGCGTGGCCGGACGGGACGGAGGATTGCCGGCCGGGGAACAACAAGGACAGCATAAGCGCAATTGTCGATGAACCGATTGATATTGATCCTACTAAAGACGACATCTGGGTTCATCTAATTAGTTAAAAAGGGGAAATTAAAACATGAGAAAACCTAAATTCCTCGCGGCGGCGGTCCTGATCGCCGCCTTGCTGTTTGCCCTGCTGTATATTTTATGCCAGCCTGCCGGGGCCGGGGTTAATATAAGTGATAAAATTTCGATTGCTAGAAGGAAATTGACTTTAATAATAGAATAATTTTTTACTTTAAAGAACAAATTTTTTCCCGCAGGAATAATATCTACTGTAAGATGTCAATAATATATACCAATTAATATATGAAGGATGGTTTTTTTGGCTTCTCTCAAGGAATATCTAGTAGAAGAACGTACTTCGCTGCAGCAATTGAGCGCAAACTTTGCTTCTGACTACCAGGAGCAAGTGATGAAGTCCTTTATGGAATCCCCGCTGTTGCCTGGGGGGTCTTTTAATCTTTTGTTGCTGTCCGAGGGAACGTCGAAAAAGGAACTACTGCAAAACCTGGCCTTAACTGCATATGACCGATTTGTGTCAAGTTATCTTGAACAGGTGGCTGCCTATACTGCTCAGACTGTGGAAGAGTTTGCTAGGGAAGAGATGCAAGTATTATCCTGGAAGTTTACAGGACCTGAACAGTTAGATCGACTGCTGAATATATTTGCCAAGGCTCGTTCGGATGATCCGGTTCTGGAGTGGTTCATAAACGAAGGGGCAGCCCTTTTAAGTGATATGCGGGTGCGTCTTTTAATCAATGAAGTGGACGGTCTTGCCGCTCTGATCCGTCAACTGGAGTATTACTCCTTAATCTTCACCTCCACTACCGGTGATGTGGAAAGTTACAGCTTTATTATCGACATACCGGAGCGGGCTACCTCCGAGCTAGCAGAATTGGGACTGTTGGCAGCGGCCAGGCAAGTGGATTCTTTAAGAGGTGTTATCCTGGAACCAGAAAGCTTTAAGTATACATGGGAGCAAGATGCTTTTCCGTTAGTTGATTGGCAAAGAAGTATTTTAAAAATAGATACGAAAGAGGTAGACAGTATCGCTTGGTTTGTAGAAGAATGGAAAAAGGAAAACGCAGGTCAAGCAGGACAGTTCAAAACTGCCCTGTCGAATTTGCTTACTCCGACCTTCGAGCTGGTTTTAGAAATTAGCGTGGAAAATATTAAGTTTGGAATAAAAACTGGAGAGAAAGGAAGAGGGATTTCAGATGAACAGGCCGATCATCCCTCATCCAGTGCAGCTGCGTGAGGTAATTATTGAAAAAATCAATTGCCAACGAGTTGGCGGCTTTCGTCCTGAAGTTACATACGGGGTGGATTTTGCTGTTCAGGCAAAAACTTTAACGAAAAACGAGGCTTATGCTTATTTAAAAGTTAAAATTTTATTTGATGAGGAATCTAAACCTTTTTCACTGGAAGTTGTAGTGCGGGGTAAGCTAGTCAATGAAAAAGCAACCAACCGCACCATGTTGAAGCGATTTGCCGAAAGCCAGGGTCTGCCTCTCTTATTGCCCTGGGCAAGGGAGGCGGTTGCTTCCCTAACAAGGCAGATGGGCCTGCCTCCCCTGCTCCTGCCATTGATTGATGTCTTCAAAACACTGCGCGCAAATGACCAAGCAAAGGATGAAAAATCCAAAGGTTAGTTCCGGGGAGGTTATAAGGATGGAAATTGCCTTTGTTCACTATGATACTTATATGGATGATGTAAACAGCCAGCAAGCACTCCATGATCTTGCTGATTTTCTTTTTCATGAACCCAGTTTTCTTACTATAACAGCAGATCTTTTTTTATATAAATGGCTTCAGTTTGAGTTGTGGAAAATGAACTATCTCAAGACAAAAGCGCCAAACAAGAGGATAAGTAAGTTGCGTAATAAATTTACTAATATATTGTCGGCCATTTTTAGCCTTGCCCAAAAGCCACCAAAAGGAGAGTCAAAAGAAGATTATCTAGGCAGACTGCGCGGCGGAGTGATGGAAGTCGTGGTAACACGTTTTTTACAGGAACGCTACCCGTGCCTGAGCAATAACTGCCATGTTTATGTGGACGGTGAGCCGTTAAAGGTATCTGAAAATGCTACCAACCCCAAAACTGTAGACGTGGCTGGAGTGGACAAGCTTAATGATCCGGGGAAGGGCGAGTTGTATGAATGCAAGGTAAGCAGTCGTTATATAAAGAGGCGCCATCTGGAATTTATCAAGGCTGCCCGCCGCAGGCTTGATCAAAAAGGGTTACAGCCTGTTCTGTTAACGATTGTATCTTTTGAAAACGAGGTTTATCTATTGAAAACCTTTAAAAAGCTGGGTTTTAAAAACCAGAAAGCAATATCAAGAAATTATTTAATTAAGCTGGCAGCTTATGAAGATGTGAAAGCAGTATTAACAGGCTAATAAGGATACTAAAAAAAATAAGGAACCCTATGGCTTCAACCGTGGGGAATGTCAGTTCTATTCCACATTGAGCCAACTAAAGAACAAACGCAGAAGCTGTTTCAAACTCTCGCGCTTTGCCGGAGGCTGTACAACGCTGCCCTGGAACAAAGGGAAATTTGTTACCGGCAAAGAGGCAAGTCACCTTCCTGCACTGCACAAAAGAACGAACTGCCGGCGTTAAAGGAAGAATTGCCGGAATACAAACAGGTCAACGCCCAGGTCCTGCAAGACTGTCTCCAGAGGCTGGACAATGCCTTTGAACGGTTTTTTGGTGGTCTGGCCGGCTATCCCCGGTATAAGGGGCGTAACCACTACCGTTCTTTTACCTACCCCCAGGCTGATAAGCAGAACCATTTCAAAAAACCAGGTTACATTTACCTGCCCAAGATAGGCTATGTCAAAATGAAAGCGCATTTCGAGTTTGATCCGGCAAAGGTCAGCCGAATCAATGTCAAGTATCATAATGACAAATGGTATGTCAACCTAACATCAGAAATACAAGAAATAGAAACAGTAGAAATCGTTAACAAAGTCGGCCTTGACGTGGGGCTTTTAACCTTCGCGGCACTTTCTGACGGCACTAAAATCGACAACCCGAAATACTTCCGTAAATCCGAGAAGAAATTGGCCAGGTTGCAAAGGCGGCTTTCTCGCAAAAAGAAAGGTTCAAATAACCGAGAGAAAGCTAAAGCCAAAGTAGCCAAGCTGCATGACAAGATCGCCAACCAGCGCAATGATTTCCTGCACAAGGTTTCCTACAGTATAGTCAAAAAATATGATTTGATCGCCGTAGAGAACCTGTCGGTTAAAAACATGATTAAGAACCATCATTTAAGCAAGAGTATTGCCGACGCCGGATGGGGAAAATTCATCAGTTATCTGGAATACAAGTGCCTTAAATACGGCAAGAAACTCGTTAAAGTCCCGCCTGGCGGCACTTCCCAAACCTGTATATGCGGGGCTCATGTACCCAAGGACTTGAGTGTCCGGCTGCATAAATGCCCTGAATGCGGGTTGAACGCAGATCGGGATGTGGTTTCGGCAATGGTCATCCTGCAAAGGGCGAGTTAAGTTTAAGGTTTTCAGTAGGGCTGGAAGCACCCGAACTCACGCCTGCGGAGATTGCGTAAGACCCTTGTGGCTGCGGCCAATGAACCAGGAAGCTCCCGCCTCTTAGCGAAGCGCAGGCGGGAGAGGCTTCACTGCTGCTACCGATGTATTTTTCTAAATCCGCCAGAAAAGCGGCGGGAAATCTAATAGGTATCATTTTGGATTTTTTTGCAAGCCCGGTTTTTTGGCCGGGCTTGCATTTTTAACGCATCTTGTAATCCCGTTCCTAATTTGTGTTTGCGGGTATTCTGGGAAAAGGAAAAAGTGAAGGCACATGTGTCTGATAAGCCTTGTACTTTGCGCTTATGGCCGGGTCGCGCAAAAACAATTCCTCTTCGATCCTTCCGGCCTTGCGAAACCACAAGAAGAAAGCCAGGCAATTCACGAGCGAAACCGGGAAAAACACGGGCAAAAATGATCCGAAAACGATAATAAGAATGGCGAGGTGTTGAGGGTGTCGGACGAACGAATAAGTGCCGGTTGTAACCAGGACTGCAGTTCGGGCCTTTCTGAGTTCAATTATGCTGGCGAGGAGAAGGTGCAATCCAGAGGTGACGAACAGTATGGCAGGAAATCGGAGGTATTTGGGGGCAAAAAGGAGGAAAGGGTGTCCGAAAAAATTTGCGGCGGGAGAGGAGACGAAGAGCGTAATTCCATAAGTAATGGCAGCGATGACGGCTTCTGCGAGCACGCCTTT
The DNA here is from genome assembly GCA_035369845.1 of Bacillota bacterium. Taxonomy (GTDB): domain Bacteria; phylum Bacillota; class Desulfotomaculia; order Desulfotomaculales; family Pelotomaculaceae; genus DAOOVD01. The sequence continues at coordinate 30,530 of DAOOVD010000012.1, forward strand.
CCGTTTATGATTGCGGTTAAACAAAAAAGCTGTAGTGAAAGACAGAGGAAACCACAAAATAGCGACCAGAACAGGAAACTGAGCGAAGATGTCAAAGGGAAGGAAAACTGTAAGATAAATTCCCAGCAAAACATGCAGGAGGATTTTCATGATAATTATCACTTTCAACTAAAAGGACCTCTCGACTATATTATGTTTTCTTTGGACGAATTTCCTCATCTTGTCGGAGCTATCTTCATTATACTACCAATAATACTCATGGTTCAAAAAGGCTTCATTAAAGTCGATACTATCTTTTTGAAAATTTTTTGGTGTGTGGTAATTGCGCTTGTTCTTGTCGTTTTAAGGCTTGTTGGTTACTTTTACGGAAAAAAGAGAGGTTGGTATTTGCAAGATTTTTGACCCAGGGAGTTCCCCGGGCCATTTTTATTTTTGTGGAGGTGGTTTTTTTGAGAAAACGCTTGCGAGGCATGGTGCTGGTAGAATTCGCCCTGGTCGCGCCCCTGCTCATATTTCTCACTGTGGTGGTGTTCGATTTAGGGCTGACGGTGTACGCGAAGACCGCAACCATAGCCGCGGCCCGCGAGGGAAGTAGGACGGCCGCCGTGACGGACAGCGCCTCAAAGGGGGTGGATAAATGCTACGAAATGGCCGAAACTGCGGGGCTGGAAAAGAGCGCCGTGACCTGTTCAGTTTCCCGTCAGGGAGATTTTTATCATTCAAACGCCGCTTACAGGCACAAGATGGTCGTGCCGGCCCTCCCCAGGCTGGTGGGAGGGGAGAGCTGGACAGAGTTGACGGTACGGGGGAACGCGGTGTTCAGGGCGGAAACCGGCCTAAACCCCTAGCCCTGCGCGGCACAGCGATTCTGTGGGCTGCGATATGGGCTCTCGTGATTGCCGGGATGGCAGCTCTAGTGCTGGATTTAGGTAGGGTTATGGCCGTTAAAGAGCAGCTCCAGACGGCGGCGGACGCCGGCAGCCTGGCCGGGTCGCTGGAGGGCGTGCGGTACGTCAAAGTGCGGGTGCCGGACAGATATAAAAGAGTCTGCGGAGTGTGCTGTAGTGATGATGGCACGTGCAGTTGCTGCAGGTGTAAAACTTACGAACTGCCCGATGTTGTTGTAAGCGGGACGAGGGTGAAGGTGTGGGACAAGAGAGGCTGGGAGCGCGAGGCCGAATGCGGCTCGTGCGGAGAGTGTTGCACTGTATACTGCGGCAAGCCTGTCGTGGAAGCCCAATGGATCGAATTCCCGGGCGACGCGGAGCAGGTCGCCGTCCAGACCGCTAAACTAAACCTGCCCGCTGACGTAAAAGCGCCCGAAGGCGGCGGCAGCGTGGACGCCGACGTGCATTCAGGCAGCGACAAGGGCAAAAAAGACCCGCTCGCGCCGTCGGTGGTCGTCAAATTCAGCGGTTGGATAAAGTCCATGCTTGCCGGCAGCCTCTTTAAAGCTGACGAACTGGACGTAAATACATGCGGCCAGTCGGGGACGTTTTTCTTAAAGCTGTCCAGTAGCGGCAGACAGACCGATGAAATTAGTCCGAGACCCCAACCCGGGTGACCTTGAGAAGTTTTGCCTTCGTGAAAGGCATTGAACTACTCCCGCCTACGCTTCGCTTAGAGGCGGGAGATTCCGGCTCTTGCCCGGAACCCGATAAAAAACGAAAAAAGAGCAGTAGAAAACAAAAAAAAGAAAGGACGGGGTGATTTTCTTGTCTTTGTTCAGAAAAAAGCAAAAGCTCAGCAGCGGTGTTACGTCGATGCCCGAAGTAAAGAAAACGTCGCGTGAAACCAGTTCCTGGTTCATGCTCGGCGCTCTGGCCTGCGCCATAGCCGCTGGGCTGGCAGTGACAGCGTTTTTAAAGGCCGCGGTGCCGTCCGAAAAAGTGTATGTTTTGAAGAACGACCTGTATCCCGGCGCGGCAATAAGCTCCAGCGATTTGGAGGAAAAAAGTCTGCCGGCTTCCGCCGTGCCTCCCGATATCGTGAAGTCTGCGCATGACGTGGAGGGAAGGCATGCCAGGTCGTTTCTCTCGAAAGGAGACATACTGCGGGAAACTCATATTATGGAAGTGTCGGGAAGCGCAGTTGCCGCTGCCTTGGCTCTTGAGGGAAACACTGAGTTAAGAGCCGTAGCCCTTCCTCCAGAAGCCTCAGAAGGATTGGTCGTCTATCCAGGCGACAGGGTAGACATATATGCTCACATTACGGTGCAGGGAGCGCCGGCGGACCAGGGCATCATGGTGGCGTCTTCGGCGAGAGTTGTTGCGGCTCCGAGTGACGATGAAAGCAGCAGTGATAATAAGTGTATAACGGTTGCGGTTCCGAAAGAAGTGGCAGCTAGGATTACTGCCATAGTCGGAATGAACGGAAAGTTACTGGTGGCGGCGGTCCCGCCCGGAGTCAGGTAAAAAAGAAAAAGGTGGTGATTTTGTTTGTATCAAAGAAGCGACAGTGTTGACATTATAAGGCTGGTTGTAGCCGATTCCGATCCGCAAGAGAGGGAAAGGATCAGAAGAGTGTTCGAGTCGCACCCTGTTATTCGGGTCACTGGCGCGGCAGGGACTGGAGAACAGTGTCTGCGCCTTGTTCGGGACACCGGTCCGGACGCTGTGCTGTTGGATTACGCCATGGGTGACATGGACGGTCTGGCTGTTGCTGAGCACATTGCCAAGTTCTCACCGGGTACCGTTGTGGTCATGTACACAGACTATCCGAGCCAGGAGCTGGCGAAAAGGTCGGCAAGCTTGGTGCACAGACTGATTAGGAGGCCAATTTCCGTTCAGGACGCCGCTGGCCCGGTGGAGTACGAAGTAAGAGAAGCCCAGAGAAGGTTCCGTGAGATGGAGGAGCTGCCTGCGTCGAGTCCCGGCGTAGGCCCCCTAAAAGCGAGGTTCGGGCAGTCCCGGGAAGAAAAAAGAGGACGCGCGATAGCCGTGCCGCGTCAGGTTGTGCTCATATGCAGCCCAAAAGGCGGCGTTGGGAAGACTTCGCTCACTGTCAACATGGCGTGCGCGGCGGCAACGCAGGCGATGTTTCGCCCGCGGGTGGCGGTTGTAGACTTGAACGAATTCGGGTGCATCAACGTGCAGTTGAACCTCGGCTCGCCCGACCCTGAAGAAGCGCTGGTGGAGGGACGGGTATCGAGAACGATCCTCACCTGGAAAGAAGTGGACGGGGAAGTATCGCCGGAAGACCTGCCCCATCTGATGATTCAGCACATGACTACCGGTGTTTGGGTGGTTCCTTCGGTGCCTTGCCCGGAAATGCTTGAAGAAGTTACCGAAGATCTCGTAAAAAAGGTGATCCGCGTGCTCAGGAGAGAGTTCGACCTCGTTCTGATTGACGCCCCGCCGAGCGTTAATCTGCACCCGACGTGGCTGGGCGCTTTGGAAGCAGAGAAAATACTGGTTGTCTGCACGCCCGATGTGCAGGTTATCCCCGGCCTACACCAACTGAGGAGAGTGTTCGAGCACCCCCAACTCGCAGTATCGGGACGCTGCTATCGAGTTGTAAACCAATATGACCTGCCTTACGGGTTGCCCATGAAGGACCTGGACTATTACGCGCCCTGGCCTTGCGTTGGGATGGTGCCGGACACTCCTGAGATAAGGGAGTACATCAAACGAGGCGAGCCGTATATCACGGCAAAACCGAGCACCCCGTATGCGGCGGCGGTAAGGGCTCTGGTTAACGAGTTCTTCCCCGCTTTTGCGAGTGAATCTCTAAAAGCAGTACATGAAAGGCCACGGGAGAGCAGGGGTATATTCGGCAGGCTGAGCAGTATTTTTGCAAGATGAAAGGGCAGGTGCGAAAATGCTTTTGTCATCAAAACAAAGCTTGAGGCAGAGACTTGACGAGTATGTGCCCGACGGCGCAACCGGCATGAAAAGCGCGACCGACGACGAGTTATATGCTATGTTGAGAGATCCTTGCTCTAAGATGCTGCGGCAGAAGTTCGCCCTGCAGGAGCTGGCATCCTGGCGAGATCACGGGCAGAAAGAAAAAATAAGGCGTGCTGTAGAGTTGTTCGTAGGCGACTATCTCTCGTCGATAAGAGATCCCGAAGGGCAGAGAATAAAGGCGACGGTAGGGCAACAGAGAAGGGTATCCGAGCGACTGGTAAACTCCTGCTTGGGCTACGGTCCGCTGGAGAGGTTTTTCACTGACCCTCTGGTTATGGAAGTAGTGGTGGCAAAATGGGACAACGTGTGGCTGGAACGCGCCGGAGAGCGGTTTAACCTGCCAAAGGAGGAGTGCTTCGAAAGCGAAGAACACTGCCGGGCAGTTCTGGAAAGAATGCTGGAAGGGACCGGGAGGCAGATCGACCTGTCCAACCCCAGGGTGGACGCCCGCCTTCCGGATGGCTCGCGCCTGAAGGCGCACATACCCCCGATTGCGGTTGACGGCACTACGATTACTGTCAGGCGGTTTCGCAGGGATATAACGGCAGACAAGCTGGTGGAATTGGGAACAATATCGCGGGAACTCATCGAGTGGCTGGGCGCCGCCTTGAAGGGTCGGCTTAACCTGGTCGTGTCAGGGGGGACGGCTTCGGGTAAAACCACGTTTTGCAACGTGCTTGCAGGATACATACCTAAAAATGAGTGGATTATAACGATAGAAGATCCGGCTGAAATGCAGTTCGAGCACCCATGCATACGCCGCCTGGAAGCGCGTCCGAAAAACACCGAAGGAAAAGGCGAAGTGACGATGTTGGACCTCCTGATGGACTCACTGCGGATGCACCCTGACAGGATAATCGTCAGCGAAGTGCGCGGGAAAGAAGCATTTCTCATGATCAACGCGATGAACACAGGACATGATGGTTCGCTGACGACTCTTCACTCTAACAGTATTAGAGACGGGCTGAACCGGCTGGTGAACATGGTGTTGATGGCTGATACGGGGCTGCCGTATGAAGCGGTAGTTGACCAGATAAGGAGCGCCCTCGATTTGGTGGTGCATGTTGAGCAGGACAGGGAGTTCAAGCGGCGCGTCGTCGAAGTGGCGGAAATTATCAAAACCGGCGAAATGGGAAAAGGTGAATTTGTATTCAATCAGTTGTGGAAATATGACAGGTCAAAAACCTGCTGGATAAAAACAGGCGAGCTGTCTGCAGAGGCGAAGGAAAGACTTGCCAGAAGGAAGGTCGAGATATCTTGAGCTACCAGTTGTCATTGTGCTTTTGGTTGGTATTCGGGGCAGTCATGATATTCATGCTCGGCATGTCAAGGAGAAAAAAAGAGAAACACTGGGCGAACGTGAGGGCAATAACGACTTCTTGGAACCAGTTCAATGAGGAAAAAGAGCAAAAGCCTGGAGGGATATTCGGAGGTTTGGTGGCAGAAGCAGAAATGGCCGGGTTGAATGTTTCCGCAGGGCAGCTCATAGTAGTGCTTTTTGCTGGAATGATCGGAGGGTTTGTGTTTGGTTACGCGGTTACAGGCGTCATGTTGTTTTCTGTTGCCGGAGCTTTTTTGGGGTTGTTTTTGCCTGGAGTGTGGGTTAGAAGAAAAATTGAAGGGCGTGCCAGGGCTTTCGAGGAGCAGTTAGAAAAGGGGCTCACGGCGATGGCCGCAAGCCTGCACGCCGGATCAAACACGGTGCAGGCCGTCGAAGAAGCTGCGCGTCAGGCGCAGCCGCCGCTTAAAGAAGTGATGGAGGAAACCCTGTCGCTGTTAAGCACCGGGGCGACGTTGCCGGAAGCTTTAGAAGCCGCGGGGCGCAAAGTAAAATCGCGCGATATGGCCATGGTGGCATCGGCGATAAGCGTAAACATGCGCACGGGGGCAAAGCTTGTAAACGTGCTGGATCAGGTGGTTGATTCCGTCCGGGTGAGGCGGCTGTATAGAGCGCAGTTTGCCGCCAAAGGAGCGCAGGCCAGGGCGGCGGGCAACATACTGGTGGCTGTGCCGCTGGTGTTCCTTTTTATATTCAGGATGATGAACCCGGAATATATGAAGCCCCTGTTGAAAACCGCGACAGGCAACGCAATGTTGGGGTTCGCGCTGAGTATGTTTTTTGTAGGTTGGATTATTATACGCAGGCTTTTGGCTGTGGAGGTGGAGTAATGTCGGACCCTGTTGCCATCGGAGGATTTTTTACAGGCTTGTCTGTCTTGTTGACGGGTGCTTACCTGGACGCGAAAAAACGAGGGCGCTTTTCCGTAGCAAAAGGGTCGCTGGAGAAAATACAAGCCGGCGCTTCAGGGCAAACAGGCATGATGTTAAACGCAGCAGTTTCCGCCGTTGCGCCCCTGGTATTTGTCATATTCCCCGAAGACGTGCGGATGAAGACCAAAAAAAGACTGGTACAAGCCGGTCTTGAAAAAATGGAGGCAGAAGACTTTCTGGCAATAAAATTGGTGTTTTTAGTAGCATCAATGCTGGTCGTCGGTTTTGCGAGCATATTGTTTGGTTTCCCGCTTATTTTGGGGATAGCGGCGGCAGGGCCGGGGTACGTGCTGCCCGAGGCGTGGCTGGACTCCCGGTTGAAAAAAAGGAAGATGGAGATAGAAAGGGATTCTCCTGACTTTGCTGTGCTTTTGTCTGCCGTACTGTCTGCGGGTGGTGTCGGCGTCAACGAAGCATTGAAAGTGGTGGCTGAACAGATAGGAGGGGAACTCGGCAAGGAGGTGAACAGGACTTTTGCGGAAATAGCGTCAGGCAAGCGCCGTGGCGACGCTTTGAGCGCTTTGGCTGAAAGATGTGGTGTCCAAGAAATAAACGAAGTGGTGCGCAGCGTGCAGACGGCAGAACGGTTCGGTGTTCCCGTGGCCGAAGCGTTAAAAGATTTAGCTGTGCAGGTATATGTTTTACGCCGCGCGAAAGCGGAGGAAAAGCTGGGCAAAGCTCAAGTAGCGGTAATATTTCCAATGTTGATGTTTTTTATCATGCCACTGTTGGGCATGCTCTTTTATCCGGCGTTAAGCCAACTATCAAAAATCTTAAAAACTTAAAGGGAGGCAATGAAAATGAGAAAAACCTTGTCTGTTGGGTTCCGGGGAATGACTATGGTTGAATACGCCTTGCTGGGCGTTGGCGTTGCGATTGCGGTGTTCGCGATGGTGTTCGCGGTAGGCGGCCAGCTGAACACTGTATTCGGCAACATAAAAGACAAACTGGGTCAACTCCATTAATTCGAAAACTGGCATTCTCCCACGGCTGAAGCCGTGGGGTTCACGGGTCCAGCGTGGTGCAGACGATTTTATATTTCGCGGATGCCCATGGCAGACCTAAGCGGCTTGCCTGAACGTCCCCTGTTCACGGCCTTTAGGTGTGGTTTTCCTCCACACGAACAGGTTGACCGCGGGGCGTGCCAGTGCGCCCACTACTCCCGACCGTTCCGGCAGCGCCAGACCGGTCTCACGGAGATACCTTTGCAGAATATTGTACGCGCCCACCAGGTCAGCGTTGAAAGCTCGACTGCAGTGGACAAAAAGCCCCCGGTATATACGGGCCTTTTTAACCCTCTTGCCGCACGCCGGGCAGGTCGTGCTGGTGCTTTTCTCCGGTACTTTGACCACCCGGATGCCGACAAGGGCCGCCTTGTAGGTGAGTAGGCTTATTATCTTGCTGAACGGCCAGGCGTGCAGCTTCTGGTTGCCGGCGTCTCCCCAATTCTTATCCGCGCGAATACCTTTTAATTCGCCGACGAGGATGGTGGAGACGTTGCGGGCAAGCGCCAGGTTGACCAGCCACCTGGTCAGCGCGTGCAGGCAGTGGTTGCGCTGCCTGCCCCACTTGGCGTTCAATTCAATACAATGCTTACTGGAGGACTTGGTGCATTTGGCCTTTTCCTTCTGGAAGTACCGGTCGAGGGCCAATAGTTCCCCGCCGGGGACAATAAACGAATAGCCGTTGGATATAAGTCCAGCCGCGATGTTCACGATACCTAGGTCGAGGGACATGATATTTCCGGTTTCACGGCATTTGATCTGAACCTTGTGGGTGATATGCAGGTACCATTCCCCGGTCTTAGGTTCGTACACCAGCTTGACCTGCTGTACTTTGCCCAGGACGGTGTCCGGAGGAAGTCGGTATTCCAGAATAATTTCCCGCCTTTCATAGGTCCTGGGTAGTTTCAGCTTCACCCGGTTGTCCGGTAGCATCTCGAAGGAGTTTTGTTTGAAGGTTATGGTGCTCAGCGAGTCCTTCTTCCTGAACCCCGGCGGATTGGCTTTCTTGTCTCCGTTCTTCCGGCGTGAGAACCACGAACGGTAGGAGTCGTCCTGCTCACCCAAGACTTCCTGGGCCGACTGGGACGGCAGGAGCCTGTACCAGCGGTTGCCTTTGAGTTCCCGGCACTGCTCCGGAAAGCCGGGGATCTTGCCGGTTTCGTCCCAGGCGGCGCGCCGGTGGTGGTTGGCCACGTTCCACAGCTTTGTAGCAGAAAAGCCCAAGAGGCCCAGGAGCAGGGCGTCCTGGTCGGAAAGGCCTACGACCTTGGCCCTGGCTGTGAGAGTCTGCGTCGGTACGTCATTAATGGACTTCTTCTTCCGGGCCAGTTCAATCACCCTCTCTTCTTCTGCATTTCGATGTAATTGCGGATAGTGTCGGAGGAAACATCGCCGGCGGTGGACACGAAGTAGCTCCGCGTCCACATGGACGGCATCCGGGCTATGTGCTCAAACTCCCGGCGCAGGTGGTGCGAGGACACGCCTTTAAACCGCGCCACGATGTCGTGCGGCGCCAGCGTGGGCGGTGCGTTGACGAACAGGTGCAGGTGGTCGGGCATGATCTCCAGGGCCAGGATTTCCAGTTCCAGCTTTTCAGCCACCTCCTGGATCAATTCTCTCAGCCTGGCTTCGACGGGGCCGACCAGCACCTTGCGCCGGTAGCGCGGGCACCAGATAAAATGGTAGTTTACCAGCGATACGGACGTGTGTTTGTGTCTATATTTCTGCTCCATAGTTGCATTATAACAGATTTGGATCACAACAGCAACATATGTTCGCTAAAAGATAAGCCGCGCTCTCATCTCACGGCTGAAGCCGTGGGCTTTCCCGCGCGGGTTCTGTAATAACGCAAATAGACATTGCCAGTCTTGGTTAACGGAGTGTTGAGGTGGTTGCGTTTCTTGCTGGCGGCCACTCCGATTTCCGGAGCGGCCCTCTTGTTGACGCGAGCAATTCTTTGACGGAGAAAGGCGGGTAATGATGGGAAACCTGTTGTGCGCGGGTTTGGGAATTATCTCGATTGTGTGGATATTCATGTCGGACGTGCGGCGCATGGTCGTCCCCGCGGTGCCGCTTGTCCTGCTGGCAGGGGCGGGAACAGCGTGGAGGCTGCAATACGGCACGTGGGCAGATATACTCTGCTCGGCAATTGTCATTTTGCCGTTTTCGTTCCTTTATTTTAAGAAAGGACTCGGCGAAGGAGACCTGTTTATGATGTTCGCGCTGTCTCCCTGGTTTCATTACCAGGTTTTTCTGGTCGTGCTGTTTTCGGGTTTCGTTATCGGCGCGGCCTGGGGCGGCATCCGGTTGATCAGGGCGAACGAATTGAAAGGCTGGCTGTGCAGGGTAATCGCGGGAGCGATAGACGAAATTCCGGAGCACTCGGAAGAAGCTCTAACGAAAGCGGAGTGCGTGCCGCTGGCCGCGGCGCTCTCACTGCCGGCGCTCGTAGCGCTCACCGTGCCGGCGTTCGTGTCGCTGGTGACGCGGTTTGCTGGCTAGCTAAAGGGAACGGAGGCAAATGACAATTATATGGAAAAACTTTTCTGGGCAGCGGTAGCTTTCGTTTATGGCGCCCTCACGGGCAGCTGGCTGAACATGCTCGTGTACCGCGTGCGCAGGAAAATGTCTGTCTGGAGGCCCTCGCGCTCCTTCTGCGACTCCTGCGGCAAAACCCTGGGGCTTATTGACCTGGTTCCAGTACTGGGCTGGCTTCTGACGCGGGGCAGGTCGCGGTGCTGCGGGGAAAAGGTGAGTGTTGTTTACCCGCTGGTGGAATTGGGAGTTGGCCTGGCGTTTTCGATTCTTGTCCTGTTTTTTGTTTAACAGCAGGCATACCTCGTGCTACCTGGTCATGCCCAATCCCGAGCAAGAAAAGATAAAAGCGAAACAGGAAGGGGGAATATGCCAATTAAGGCTTGGTTGGCATTGCTGGTTGCCTTTTTGGGTTTGGTCGCAGGGCCGTTCCGTCTGCTCATCGTTGCGGGAACTCATTGGGATCTTTTTTCGTTAGACCGGCTTTGCAAACCGTACCGCTGCGCTTTAAAAAAGGTTGATGTTCTCATGGCCAGGTTAGGAACTAACGCGTACATCGACAGACACCGCTTGTGGAGTTTTTTGTCCGGCCCCGTCACCTTGCTGATAACGGGCGTCCTCATCGGAGAACTGGGTATTATGGTGGGAGAGCGATTGGTCACGGGACAGTGTTCTTTTCCGCTCAAAAGCGAGCTGAGTAATTATCTGTATTTTTTGTGTGAGGGATTCAAAGAAACGGATATTAAAGTTTTAATCTCCGACCGTTGCCTGTTTTTGTGGACTTTCGTGAAATGCTTCCTGTTGTGTGGGATTATATTTTGTTATGGCTGGCTGGAAGGTTTTTTGCTTTACGGTTTACTTTGTGTGAAAGAAAATGCTGATAATAATTGTCTAGCGGATGAGTTGGTGGAAAGCGATGTAAATTTCGGCGGTTATCGAAAGGAGGACTATCAAGAGAGAAGCGAAGTTGTTAAGCTTTCTTTTTGGAGTGATAGCATACTTTTGCGGCCAGAAACCAAAGTCGCGCCTAATGACGCAAAGCAAGGAAACCATGACTCTATACCCATCGTTGGTGTTTGGGAGCGGTATCGCGTTGGCGAAGAAGAGGAGGAACCCGAGTTCGCTAAAAGATGCCAGCAAGAGGCGGATTTCAAAAGAGAAAAAATGGCTTGCGTAAAGCGCGGCAATAGTTGCGATCATTGTAAAGAGAATCCCGCTTCCAGCAGCAATCAGTTCCTGTTTGGGGTGCGGGAGGAGTTCGAAGGGTTTGCCAGGGTTGCCGGTAAAGCCGCCGAAACCGGTGGAAAATCTGAAAGTCGTTCTTCTGAGAAGGAAATCTATTTTAAGCCTGCCGTTTATAGGGCCGAAAGAAACGAAGAGCGGCGCGGAACCACCTGCTATGTGCCCGAAAAAGTGACCAAGCTCGTGGATGATCCGGTGAGTGTATGCGCATGCCAGAAAGAAGAGGATAAAGGCAGCGCTTCCTGCGAAGTGGCCGAATTTGTGAAAAAGAACGAGGAAGAGTATTGTCACCATGCGTTTCTTTGCCGAGTTTTAGCTTTTGCTGTTTTTTGGGGTCTTTCTTACTGGATGCTGTCCCGGTTGGTGTGCCGGGTTATGCATATGTTCACCGCCAGGGCAGGTTTTCCCTTTCCGATTGTCCTTGTTTTCGAAGAAACGGTTTATTTGTTCTTGAGGTCTGCGGTGTTAGGCTTTCTAGCTTTGAGCGCGACCGCGTGGCTTTCGGCGATGTGATTATAGTGTATTTTCCTGGATGGAAGGTGTTTATTTACAAATGAGCACAGAAAACATGTCGCTTTTGATAGGGCTCCTTTTGCCATCCGCACATATCGCTTATACTGACGCAAAATCGTACACGATTTACGACAAGGCTTCGCTTCCCATAATCCTGGCCGGGCTGGTGAATGCGATTCACGCTGGCAGCCTGTCGTCAGCCCTGGCAGGGGGGGCTTTTAGCTTAGGTCTTATGTTCGCCCTGGCCGCCGCGGGCGGCGCGGGCGGCGGCGATGTCAAGTATGCTGCCGGGTTGGGGCTGTGGCTAGGGTTTCCGGACACGGTCCATGCACTGCTGTTTGCCGTGGTAATCGGCACCGCGTGGGGCACGGTGCGGCTCGCCAGGGCCGGGGTTCTGAGGGAGAGGCTTAAAGCGCTCGCTGCAGGAGTGTACTTGCGCGTTTTCTGCGGCGTCAAGGGAGCAGTCCCTCTGCAGAAAATACCCGACGACCCGGACGCCCCGCTTCCGGCAGGCGTGGTGCCGTTCGGGACGTGCATGGCGGCGGGGGCCTGGGCAGTGTGGTTGTTTACTTTAGTTGTTGGGGGGGGTATTTAGCGCAGATGCGCAAGTTATTTCAACTCAGCGGCAGGGGAGCCGGAGGCGTCCGCAAGCCCTTTTTCCGGCAGCACTTGCCGCTAGTGATCGCGATTGTAGCCGGCCTCGCTGTGGCGCTTTTAAGTGCGAAATACCTATATGTTTACGTCAACACAAACAAGGAGATGACGAGAGTGCCAGTTCCGGCCAGGAACATAGCGCCCTACATGGTAATAGAGCAGCAGGACGTTACTATGGAATGTGTCCCTGCTAAAAAGGAGTGATTTAAAAAATGCGCGACAAAAAAACATTGGCGGGTATACTGGCGGCAATTCTTGTCGGCCTGAGTATTTCTGGGTTTTCATACTTTAAGCTCAAGAACTCCGAAGCTGTCAAGGAATACGTGACCATGCCCGTTCCGGTGAGAGACATACAGGCTTTTTCGATTATACGGAACGACGATATAACATATGTAAAAATACCCAAGGGGCTGGACAGTAAAAATTCAGCAACAAAACTAGAGGAAGTGACGAACAAAGCGAGCACTATGCCTTTACGCCGGGGGCAGCAAATAGATAAAACAAATTTGATAGAACCGACCGAGATAGAGAACATGGCATTTGTGACAGTAAATATAGACCCGTCGCGGTTGAGCGGGGCGCGCGCGGGCAACATAGTGGACGTTTACATGCGGACGGGTACGGAAACCAGGCTGGTGGCGGCGAACGCAAGGGTAATAAGAGTTTGTGACGCCAGTGGTCGCTCCATATACGATGACGAACAGGTTGAAAGCCAGCAAAACAACGTGGTGACTAAAGGTATTCAGCAGGCGCAGCAGGCTGTGTCCAGTGTGGCTAAAAGTACGCCGGCCATGGTTGAACTGGGTGTAAAGCTCGAAGAAGCGCCGGGCATCACCCCCGGGTCCGAGCCAAAAAACACCTCGATAACCCTGGTTCGCAAAGTTAAGGCAACCGCGGCGCCTGTCGTGCAGACACCCCCACAAACAACCGCAGAGGTGGGTAAAAATGTTCAAACTGTTCAATCTGCTCAAACCAACAAAAAGTAAATATCAACCCCCGCAGGAATTACAGGAGCAGCAGGATCAAATTGAATTTTTGGATTTAAAAGAAGCAGCTCCCCGGGTCAGGGAGGAATTGATCAAGGACGACAAACTGAACCGGCTCTTCGAAGAAGCGATGGCCGGTGTGCCTGGCGCGAAAGAACAGATCATTACAGAAATTATCAAAGCATTTGAAAACTTAAGCTTGAGTATAAACGGCCTGACACCCGACGAAGCCGCTGAGGAAATATACAGAAAAAACTGGGGCCTCGACGTAGTTGAAGCCGCCTACCGCGACCCGACAGTTGACGAAATAAGGGTTAACGACAAGGATCATGTTTACGTCACCAGGCGCGGCAGAAGGGAAAGGCTGGATGTGAGTTTTGAGAGCGAAGAAGCCGTGGAGGTAGTAATAAAGAGGATGATACTCCACGACGTCGGTGTAAGTCTGAACGAAACCAGCCCCCGGGTCGAGTCTGTCCGCAAGGACGGCTCAAGGCTGACTGCTTTGTGCAGTCCTGTTTCGAAGACCTGGTCTTTCGTGCTTAGAAAACATTTCACTTTCGAAATGACCCCAGAAAATCTTGAAAGAAACGGAACACTGGGGATGAACGTCTGGGAATTGCTGAGGATGCTCGTTACGTCAGGCGTGAGCATACTGTTCTGCGGCCCGGTGGAAAGTGGCAAAACATCTCTACTGCGGAGGCTGTTGAAAGAATTGAACACGGTTTTAAGAGTGGTGGTGTTGGAGAAAGACCGCGAGTTGTCACTTTCATCTTACGACCCGGACAGGGATGTATTGGAACTGGAAGAGCACGTCCATTTGGGCGCCTCGTTAAAATCGCTGTTTGAAACCATTCTTCGGCTCACCCCCGATATAATTGTCGTTCAGGAGTTCCGGGGTTCCGGCGAAGCCGTGGAGGCCGTCCGGGCCTGCACGAGAACGATGAGGGGCGCATTTGCAACAGCTCACTTTGTTTCCCCCGAGGAAGCCGTCGAAGGCGCAGGGTTGATGATGCTTGAAGAAGGGTTGAACATCCCGCTCGAACTTGCCATGTTGAGGGTGGCAAGGGCGTTCAACGTAGTGGTGCAGATGGTTGCAGACTCCGCCAGGGGTATAAAAAAAGTGGTCAGGGTAACAGAACTCCTGGTGGATGACAAAAAGATAAAATACAACGACCTCTGCGTCTGGAAACCCGAAACCAACGACTATCTTGGGAAAGGCAGTTGGGTTTTTGTCAATATGCCCAGCGAAAAACTGTTAAACAAAATGGCCGTGTTCAACACCACCGAGGAAGAGGTGAACCGCCTTTGGGAAAGTATGAGGTGATAGCAGCAGCAGGGCTGGGCATGTCCGCGGCGGCGGCGGCGTATGGTTTGTGTCTTGCGATGAACAGAACCAGGCTGCGTTTAGAAAAACTGGTGAGATACAGCATAAAGGCAGGAGCGGTGAAATATCAACGGGATCGTTTTTTGCTTGACATCGAAAGCCGGCTTAAAAAATCAGGGTTAAAAAAAATCAAGCTGGCGCATTACTTATTGGCCGTGGGGATAATGATCGGCGTGTCGGTTTTGCTGGGGGCGGTATATTTCAAAAATCCCGTGGCGGCGATGGCGATGGCCGCCACATCCGTAATGTTGCCGGAACACCTGATTTTCAGGAGAGAAATGTTGCAGCGATATCAGAAGGAAGACCTTTTGATTTCAGCCGTAAAAATATTTCTTTCTGAATTTATCCAAACGCCGCAGGTTGAACGAGGCTTGGCCGCGGTAGCCCGGCAGTGTCCGGAGCCTCTGGGAAGCATATTTTTTGATGCGTATAAGTCGATGATATCCGGCATACCGCCGGATAAAGTGTACGTTGTCCTGATGTCGCGGCTGGATTTTCCGCACGGGCACATGTTTGTGCAGGCCTTGCGGGCTGCGCGGACGAACTCCCAGGCAGTTGTCCCGCTGCTTAACAGCCTCATAACGAAAATGAGCATATATAAGGCAACGCGGGACGAAAACATCAATCAGGTCAGGGGCGAGTCCCTCATGTCGCTGTTGATAGCAGTGGCTCCGCTTCCGGCATACCTGGTCATAAATTCTGTGATTCCGGAAACAAACGAGTTTTTGCGCCAAACTATTTCAGGCAGGTCTTTGGTATTCGGGGTCTTTTTTAGTTCGGTATTATGGCTTATATTGAACAGAATACTCGAAAGGGTAGAGGTATGAAACATATGTATCTTTATGGATTGTCTTTCGGGATAGGTCTTGCCGCGACAGCTATCGTTCTGTTGCTGTGCCGCTGTTTTAACAGCATTGCTCTCAGAACAAACAGCTTCTGGGAAAAATTAAAAAGGTCTAAGTTTTATCCCGTGAAACAGAAGAGTAATAAAAAAGAAGTCGCTATATATATGACAGCCGCTGCCGTTGGCAGCTTTGTTATGCTCGTCTTGTCTTGGGGAACGCCTTACGTGGGTACGACTGTAGGATTCGGCGCCGGGGCTGGCGTGGCGTTGGCGAAGGCCATAACCAAGACAATCGAAAACGCTGCAACATACAAGAAAAGAAAGGACGTGGCAACACTCTTCGAAGCGGTAGAAACATACATGGCAACCGGCCTGTCCATACCGCAGTCGTTAAATTACTCCAAACTACTCGCGCCCTCAATTAAATCAGCGGTGGAAAAGTGCGTGAGGGAGTGGCCCTTTGGGGCGTTGAAAGCCCTGGAGAATTTTAGAAGGGAGGTGGGAGTGCCCGAAGCGGATATTCTTGTATCCCTGCTTTCTCAGATAGAGAGGAAAGGGGACAGAAACCTGGAGGGAGTATTCCAGCGCGAGGTCTCCAACATGGAGAGGCTTAGGGCGGTCAAGGAAAGATCGAAGATTGTGTTCGGGAAACCCATGTACTTCGTAGTGTACCGCGCTATCCCGGCACTGTGCACTTTCGGCGTGGTTATAGGCGCGCTGGTGTACAGACTCAACCACACTTTTAAGTCAGCCGGGATATTTTAACTGAAAGGAGGGTTTCAGTGTGTTAAAAAAGGTAATCGGTGTTTTTAAAGACCGGTGCGGCTATGGAATAGCCGAGCTGCTGCTTATTGTTTCAATACTCGGTGTAATTGTCACCGGCACAATGGCTACTTTAAACACTAATTTCGGGACGGCAGCGACAAGCGTCGGAACCAAGATTAACAGCTACGTTGACAGTTGGACCGGGAACTAAAAAATGTTTTTCAACTAAAAGAGACTTTCTGAAAACAGGAAGTCTCTTTTTTTTGGAGGTGGTTAAAGTGAAAATCATTTCGGACCAGCGAGGATACGGACTTGTCGAAGCACTGATCATGTTGGCCTGCGTGGGGGTGATAGCGTGTGCGGTCTTGTCGATAATTTATCCCGAATTTCAGGCTTTACACGCAAAAGCGAGCGAGCATTTGAGGGAGATAGGAGGCAGTGGCATTTGAAGAGATTTATCATCTGCCAGAGAGGGTATGGAACTTTTGAATTTTTGCTGTATGCCGGGTTAATAATTTTTCTGGTTTTTGGCTCCATTGATTACGCGCTTACTCAAAACCGCATATCACAGGTGGACATGTACAAGGAATATTACCTCGACAGAGTCAGGCTCGAAGGGTGGCTGTCCACTGCGGACGAGAGTGCTCTAGTAAGCGGTCTTTCAGCGAAAGGGTACCAGGATATTACAATCGACGCGCCGAGGGAATCGCAAGGCCACAGC
Organism: Bacillota bacterium; assembly: GCA_035369845.1. GTDB lineage: Bacteria > Bacillota > Desulfotomaculia > Desulfotomaculales > Pelotomaculaceae > DAOOVD01. The sequence continues at coordinate 47,357 of DAOOVD010000012.1, forward strand.
AGGATACTCAGGAATACGGAAGACCCTGCGGCAAGTGAAGTTTGGCTCGGCATCCAGTGCAGGCCGGTGCCGCAGCCGCTGAAGTTCGGGGGAGCGATAGGATCTCCCGCCGGGGAAGAATTCGTGATAAACGTGGGGGGTAGGGCACTCAGTGAAAGAGTTGATCCGTGACCAGCGAGGTTTTGTTACTGTGCTGCTGCTCATCCTCATTCCCCTGCTCCTTGTCGCGGCAGTTGGTTCCACGGAGACGGCCAGGCTCAACAGCGGCAGCAACATAGACGTTCAGGGCGCTCTTGACCAAGCCGTAAAGGCTGCGGCGATGTGCGTTGACCCGTCAAGCCAAGCAAACGGCGACCCTCGTATAGATCCGGATAAGGCACATGCTCAGTTCAGGTATTACCTGGCAGCAAATTTGAAGCTCGACTCGTCGCTGAACCCCGTACAGGGTTCGAGGGTGACGGAAACACCGGCATATACGTTCGTCGTAGTTAACGGCGCAAACGATTACGTTCCCGAGGGGAGAGTTTACTCGTGCGACGGGGTATGTTCGGAAAATGATTTTGTGGTATCATTGCCGCAAACATTTTCCGTCTCCGATGATATCTACATCGGGAGTGGCGGTTTGCGGGATATAACGGTAAAGTCGCCTACCTGTATCGCACTTGTTAAAAGCCGGGTCAAGCCTGTCTTTACCGATAGAAGCGATATGACGGCGAGGTGGTCAGCGTCTAGAATTATAGTAAGAAGTTGGTGACAAGGAGGACTTGGAGAACTCTTTTGATGTGATAGTGATATTTAATTGTGACTAAGTCCCAGTTCTATCAAAGGCGTGGCGGGTCTTAAAGCCTGGTGGTTCGCTATTATATCGGTGACGTGCCCGGAACTTTGGTCGTGCGCTTTGTGCCGGCGAGGCTGCCTGGAACTAATTCCATGCAAATAATGACGTAGTGCTTAAAAATTTGGATATGGGTTAGGGGTTCTTGTTTATTAAGTAATAATGGGTTTTTCTTGGAGGTGCAAGAAAAATGTTTAAACTGATTAAAAAAGTGCTGTTGCTGTTTTTGATGGTATTAGGATTTGGTGGGTTAAGTAGCTTATTAACAACCAAAGCAGAAGCTTACACATACAGTGTTAGTTTGCCTAAAAGATCGACCTATGTTTCTTATGATTGGAGTGGCGGTACTGCTTTAGGTTACAATAGGAGTCAGGGTTATGCTCAAAATTTGACTATAACCATATCTAATTATACCGCTTCTATTAACGTACCGGATGATGGCTCGACCTGGGATATCAGCGGTATAGTTAATGGTTCTGCTTATTATGAAACGGAGTATATTTATTCGCCGAGTTATGTTCATTTTAGTACAACTATTACAACGTCAGGTGTTTTTTCAGGTTATTCGCCTAAAACAGCCACCGATGCTGCTAATACAGCGGCGAACTACGCCCTGCAGGCCAAATCCAGCGCGGATACAGCCGCAAGCAAAGCTGACCAGGCCAAGGCCAGCGCGGACACGGCAGCATTAAGGGTCTGGGACTCCAGCGAATCCAAATCAGCCGCAACGCTGGCAAAGGAAGCAAGAAATTACGCTCAGACGGCAACAAACAACACGACCTACAACAGTCAGTCAGCAGCGTACTGGGCTTACCTGTCCGCCCAGAACACTGCACCTGAGATCAACAGAGTCCAGGGTCAGAACGGCGCCACCTGCACCACCGGCACGTCGTTCATGGTGGTCATCTCGGCCACCCCTTCCAGCGGAGCCAGCTACCGCGTGACCTGCGGCATGTTTGACAGCGGCTGGGTGTCGAGCAACACCATAACGATTACCGGAGGCATCGTTAGCGGAGCAAACACCGCAATAATACAAGTTAAAAATTCTTTAGGAACAACTGCACAGACAGCGTTCACATTTTTTAAGATTTAGCATAACAAGCAAAAAAACGCGGAAAAGGCGTTCATAATTGATGCGGCATTGCAATTGCCTTTAGGGTTGACGGAGGTTGTAGCGGTGAAAAAATTAAAAGACGGGGTGGTTGATTATGACAATGCGAAAACCGTTTCTGAAGGTTTTTAGACTGTTATTATGTGTCATGTTTGCTGTTTTGGCAATCAAAAGCGCTTACGCGGCGGAAACCGATTATACTTCGTTTTATAATTCTGGCGCACAAGACACAAAAATTTATAGTGCAGCGTCGTTTTCCAACGGCAATATCTTGTTGGGAGCACTCTTAAATGATGGCGAAGGTGCTTGGCGAGATTTATTATATGTTAACGCTGGCGATAATACTTGTGCGCCTGCAAACATCAGTTTGGGCGGCGTCCCCATGGGCCTCGCGTCGAGACAAAACGGTCGAGTGATTATATTGATAAATACTTCTAGTAGCAAATTTAAAGCTATAGAAGTGGACTCCAATCAAAACATAACGTGGAATTCCGGAGAACTTAGCTACAGTACTGTCGGAGTGAGCGCTGTTGAGATTGTGAGTGCGGTCACCAGGCCAAATGGAGATGTGATATTTGCTGATAGTGAAGGGCGGGCTGCCGGTTATACATCAGGAAACACTTTATTCAAAATAAGCTCAGGCAACGATTGGTATCACAGCACTGATTTAACCGTTCTAATTCCCTTGAGCGACAACAGGGTGCTTGCGGCTGGGGAAAGCGGTAACTGGCAGATTATAAACTCTAATAATACATGGAATTCTTCTTCTAAAGGCACTTTACCGGATAGTTTTTGTATAACGTGCGGCGTACAAAGGCCGGACGGTACAATAGTGCTTTTTGATAGTTATGGCAAATATGCAATTTATAACTCATCGATGACGCTGGTGACATCCGGTACTCTAGCACTTCACCCTACCTCTGCTGTAGTGCTCAATAACGGGTATGTGTTAATAGGCAGCGGATTCGCCGGGAAACACCAAATTTTAAAACCCGATAATACTTTAACTTCAGACTTTATAATCACACACCATTCTGATAACGTATACGATGAAATAATTGTTCGCAACAACGACGGATCTGTATTTCTGTTCGGCGGACAATCCTATACGTTTCAGACTAGAGGCGGTTACAGGCGGTGCTACTTTCAGGTGGGCGCTCCAGGCAAGTTATCTGCGACCCAAACGTCGATAGACCTGTCCTGGACAATGAGCACCCCGGGGCCCTGGGAGTATGTCCTGGAATACCGCAAAGAGGGCCTGTCAACATGGACGACAGGCTACACCGGAACAAACACAACTTGCCAGATAACAGGGCTTGAGGCGGGAACGCGCTATTACTTCAGGGTTAGGGCCAGGCTGGACAGTACCCTGGTATTCAATTACTCAAACGAAAGCAGTTACAGAACTATTCCTTCCACGCCTTCAGCTCCAACTGGTACTACTTCCAGGCTTGCGTGGTCCAGCACCGCGGGCAGGAGCAATGTGGTGCTCTCGTGGCCGGCAGTCGCGGGCGCCAATGGATACAAGGTTTGGGTTTTCGACGGCAATGCCTACAGGGCATTCGATGTGGGCAATACAACTTCCTGGAATTTAAGCGGCGCCAGGATTTACCCTGACGAGAACTGGCTTAACTCTCAAGCCGACAACAGCATTTTGTCCGATCCGTTCAACCATTCTGGAGGTGGTTTTGCTTTAAGAGACGATCCTAACAAATTATATAAGAAAACCGTTGGTACTTCATGCGATAACGCTCATAACTACTGGTTCAGGGTAAGCGCTTACAATGAAGCGGGCGAGTCTTCTTATTCCGCAAATGCTTATACTCCCACACTGCCTGACGCCACAGATACGGGAGCGCCATCGGGGACAAACAGCACGGTTTCCTCGGAAGGTTTGGAAAAGACCTACAACACCCTTGTCAGAGTAACAGTGACAGCTGCAGAAAGCGAGTCGGGCATTTACCAGATACTGCTGTCGAACGACAACGTTACGTACACCGTAAAGTATACTGCGACCAAAGGCGCTGATGGAGGAACTGGAATTACCAGTTACAGCGGAACGTTTGATTGGATGGTCGCGCCAGGAGCGGGTACGAAAATAGTTTATGTGAAAATTGTCGATGCTGTCGGGAATTCGGTTGTCGTGAGCGACTCAATAGCCTTGGTTGAGGACATGCTCCCGCCGTCTATAACCTTACAGATTAACAGAGGGGCAGCTTCAACCACATCAAACAACGTAACCCTAACGATATTAGTTTTCGACAACACCAGCACGTCATCTCAGATGCAGATGGCCTTTTCCAACGACGGCAACCTCTGGTCGCTGTGGGAAGCCTACAACCAGACCAAGTCCTGGGACATCACAAACTCCAGCTACGGTGGCACCACCGGGGCTGGCGTGAAAAAAGTCTACGTTCGCATTTACGACCAAGCCCAGAACATCGGCTTGGCCAGCGCAGAAATAGCGTACAACCCGGCTCCCCCGACGGCCAGCAACATTACATTTACTGGAGGGGTAAGCGGCACCTTTAACGGACAGCCTGTGGTTTTCGTTAAAGGCGACATGCCTGTTCTGAACGTCACAGCCGCTGGATCGTCTTTGATGCGTTATGATAACGGAATTGGTATCTGGTCGGATTGGGAGACCTACGTGCCAAACAAGCAAATTATCGCGGCTAAATCATCCGGCGTATGCAAGATCAGGGTACAGGTGGCGGACACAAACAGAGTCGCTTCTGATCCTGTGGGAACACTGGTGGTAATAGACAACACTCCTCCAACCATACAAAAAGTCTCCGGCCAAAACGGTGCTACGGCAGCTACCTCATCAACTTTTAACATAGTTGTTCAGGCTTCCGACGATTTGCCGAGTCAGCTTCAGGCGTGCGCTTCCGTGGACGGCGGGGCATACGGAGACTGGCATGATGTGCCGCAGAACACCGTGCCGGTCACGCTGTCGACAACGGGGGCGCATACAGTAAGGGTGAAAGTCAGGGACCTGGCCGGGAACGAGTCCCAGGCTTATATGACGGTGTTTAGAATTGCAGCGTAGAAGGTCAACTCGGGAAAAATGCCGCAATGAGCACTTAAGGGAACTTTCTGGGCGCCCTGGGGCATTTGCTGGTCAAGGAAGGGATAACCCGGGCGGGAACATGGACGGCAGCATTCTTTCAGCCGTTACAGTGAAATGGTAAAAGTATTCAGGAGATTTGAGGCGCACAATGGATATTATTAAAATTCGCATGAGAAAAACCGTCCGGCCGGACTTCCCGTTAGGTATTATCGGGTTGTTAGGCGAAAAACCCGGTACGATACTCCGGGTAGGTATTCTAATCAAAATGGTGCAATCTCCGGCCTGTGCGAAAATGGAGAATGTTTAGGGGTTAAGCAAGGAGAATTTGAGTTTGTAGAGGCTCCTGAAAGGAAGTGAGAATTTGAAAGCAATGAGTCTTATACAGCCGTTTGCTACGCTTGCAGCCATCGGTGCTAAAAATATTGAAACACGTTCATGGAAGACATCGTATAGGGGACCGATGGCTATCCATGCATCTAAAAATTTCCCAAAATGGGCGCGTGAATTGTGCTTTAAGGAGCCCTTTAAACAAACGCTAGTGGATGCAGGCTACAGCGGGCCTGAGAAATTACCACGCGGGGTTGTTGTAGGCATAACGAACATGTATGATTGCCAGCCAATCACTAAAGAAAATACTCCTGGAGAGCCGGAGCGATCTTTTGGCGATTATTCGGAAGGACGTTATGCCCTGTACTGGAAGGGCACTAAAGCTCTTACCGATCCGGTACCAGCTAAAGGTGCGCTTGGGCTGTGGGAGTGGGCACCAGGTGAAAACTTCCCAATGAAACGAATTTGTCCGGACTGTGGAGATGAAATTTTGACGTCGGATTAGTCCTGGCTCTGGCTGTTACCCGTTTTGAATGGTAAACCTCCGGAGGATGGAATCATAACTTATATCGGCAAACACCTGCATGGCGGTTGCTTTCATGCGGCAGGCTTTAGGAATGACGGTTTCAGTATATCGCGTAAATTGCAGAGGTTGAGACTGCCTGGAAATCGTTTTCCTCCAGCTATGGCACCTGCACAGATTGGACAACTCAGTCTGATAGTTTAGTGCACATTTCAAAGAAACAGCGGCATACGGATATATCCTGCAATATTCCCTACGCTTTCGGAAGAACCGCCGTAGGTACCCGAGTACCAGGTTTGGTTAATGGTTGTCTGTGCTCTGGTTGCTGCTGTTGAAGCGTTTGTATTGGCTGAATCAGCGCTTGATTTGGGTCTGTCAATACTTTTGTGTAAACCCATAAATTACCTATAGCTGTTTTTCCACC
>DAOOVD010000013.1:0-49254 GCA_035369845.1 Bacillota bacterium
GACAGTCCATTAAGAAACTGGAATCACTTGGATACAAGGTCACCGTTGAGTCAGTTGCGGACCCGGAAATAAGGGAACTGATGTCACGGGTGAGCCTGGTGCCGGACGGCGAGCTGGAAGCCGGCCACCCCGCCCGCTGGCCTTCGGTGGTGGAGATAACCACCAGGTCCGGCCGGATCTACCGGGGACGCACGGACTTTCCGAAGGGCGACCCGGAAAATCCGGTCACTGCCGGTGAACTGGCGGCCAAGTTCAGGGCCCTGGCCGAAGGGCCGTGGGGGGAAGAAAAGGCGAAAGCACTGGAGAAAACGGTTCTGGAACTGGAAAAGGTGGAAAATGTCGGTATTATATTTTAAATATCAAATTAATTAGCGCTGGCCAGCGCTGGTGGCGGAAGAAAACATTTTTACAGGAGGTTGCGGCAATGGAAGGGTCTTTTAGCGAACTGCAAAATGGGATCATCCTGCGTGGCCTGTGTACCGCCTGCGGCACCTGCGCGGGCGTATGCCCGGCTCAGGCTGTCGGCTGGGCGGATGTGGACGGTGAGCCCCTGCCCGAGTTGACCGGCGCGTGCGCCAATTGCGGGATCTGTACGGCCGTCTGCCCGGGGGCGGAGGTCAATATACCCGTTTTGGAAAAGTTTGTTTTCGGCCGGGAAAGGCCGGACGAGGTTCCGGACCTGGGTTTTTACCGGGAGGCCCTGGCTGCCTGGAGCGCAGACCCGTCAGTCAGAACGCGGGGCGCCGGCGGGGGGCTGGTAACGTCCCTTCTGGTTTATGCCCTGGAGCGGGGGATCATCGACTGTGCCCTGGTGGCCGGCTTCCGGCGGGATGAGCCCTGCCGCACCGAGGCCCGTCTGGCGACAGTCAAGGAAGACATCCTTGCCGCTGCCCAGAGCAAATACGCCTGCGTGCCGGTGAACACCCTTTTGAACCGGGCCCTGGCGCAGGGCTGCCGGCGCATCGCCGTGGTTGGACTGCCCTGCCAGATCCACGGCCTGCGCAAGACGCAGTTTCTGGGCGAACCGGCCCTCCTGGTGAAAAGCATTGTCTTTATGGTGGGGCTGTTTTGCGCGTCCCAGTTTTATTTTGAAGGCACTCGCCACCTCATAATGGAGCGTTTGGGTTTAACCAGCCTCCACGATATTGCCGCCATGAGCTACCGAGGCGGAGACTGGCCCGGCCACCTGGTGGCGGAGCTAAAAGACGGGCGGCGCTTGGTCCTGGACCGCCACCAGTACATGTACCACCATCTCATGCCGGCCTTCAAACGGGACCGCTGCGAGATGTGCGTGGACTGGTCGGCGGAACTGGCGGACCTTTCAGTGGGGGATTACTGGGATCCCCGCGCCCGGGCCGGGGATGCCCTGGGGACCTCTTCCTGCCTTGTCCGCACCGCTGCCGGGGAAGAGATACTGAAAGGGGCCGTGCAAAACGGGTACGTTAAGACGGCAGAAATGGAAGCTTCCAGGCTGGCGGCCGGGGTCGGGTACGAGTTAAAAAAGCACGGGGCGGCTTTCCGGTTGAAACAGCGTCGCCGTTTTGGCTGGCCGGCGCCCGAGTACCACCGGGAGACCGACTACACGCCCTTTGCCCGGGAACAGCAACTGGCGCCGGAAACGCCAAGCTGAAGATTATGGAAGGCAATCGGCTTACAATTTGCTCAACGATCCCGGCGTGCAGATTTCCTTTTGCGAAAAGGTAAAGATGGAGTAGAATGATAATATATGCGTTGTCATTTTATTTTCTCGGAAAGGTGCGCTTACTTATGTCGGAATTGCCGGTTTGGGCGGAGATCGATCTGGCTGCGATTGCCCACAACGTCAGGGAAATCAGGAGGGTGACGAATCCTCCGGCAAAGGTTATGGCCGTGGTGAAGGCCAACGGATACGGGCACGGGGCGGTTGAAGTGGGCAGAACCGCCCTGGACAACGGAGCGGAATGGCTTGGCGTGGCCAGAGTTACGGAGGCCGTCGCTTTGCGCGAAGCCGGCATCGGCGCGCCGATACTGATCCTGGGTTACATTCCGCCGGAACAGTCCGGTGAAGTCGTCCGGCACCGTATTTCGCAAGCCGTATACACCAGGGATATGGCTCTGGCGCTGTCGGAAGCGGCTGGCAGGGAAGGGGTGCGCGCCAGGGTGCATGTGAAAGTCGATACCGGGATGGGCCGGATAGGATGGCTTGCCGGTCCCGGGGCCGCCGGCGAAATCCTTAGCCTGGCTTCAATGCCGAATATAGAAATTGAGGGCATCTTCACTCATTTCGCCGCTGCCGACTCTGCGGACAAGAAATACTCAAGACGTCAATTTGAAAGATTCGTGGAGATCATTGAGCTTCTGCGCCGGAAAGGCCTGGAGTTTCCCATAAAGCACGCCGCAAACAGCGCCGCCCTGATGGAGCTTCCGGAAACCCATCTGGACATGGTCAGGACGGGCATCGCCGTCTACGGCCTCTACCCGTCGGACGAAGTCGACCGCGGGATTGTCGCCCTGCGTCCGGCCATGACGTTGAAAGCCAGGGTGGCTTACGTGAAAGAAGTTCCGGCCGGGTTCAAGATCAGCTACGGGTGCACCCATACAACCACCGGGCCCACTGTCATCGCCACCCTGCCTCTCGGTTACGCCGACGGGTATTCCAGGCTGCTTTCGTCCAGAGGGGAGGCCCTGCTGCGGGGCTGCCGGGCGCCGGTGGTGGGCAGGGTGTGCATGGACCAGGTCATGGTGGATGTGGGACACATCCCCGGCGTCAGAGAGGGGGACGAGGCCGTTCTGATCGGCCGCCAGGGAGGGGAGGAGATACCGGCGGACGAGGTGGCGGCCAAGCTCGGTACCATCAATTATGAAGTTACCTGTATGGTCAGCTACCGCGTGCCGAGGGTATACGTCCGGTAGCCGGCACCGTTTAAAAAAACAGTATTGGGTTGCATAGCTGCGTCAATCGGCTTAATTTTTTATCCCACCACGTCGCCAAGGTAGGCGCTCCGGACTTTGGGGTCGGCCTGGAGGTCGGCCGATGAGCCCGAGAGCAAAATCCTGCCGGTCTCCAGAACGTAACCGCGGTGGGCAACCTGGAGGGCCATGAAAGCGTTTTGCTCGACTAAAAGGATCGTGGAGCCAAGCTGGTTGATCTCCCTGATGATTTTAAAAATTTCTTCAACCAGGATGGGAGAAAGGCCCATGGAAGGCTCGTCCAGGATCAGGAGCTTGGGTTTGGACATAAGACCGCGCCCTATTGCCAGCATCTGCTGCTCACCGCCCGAGAGAGTGCCCGCCTCCTGCTTTTCCCTCTCTTTAAGACGCGGGAACCGCTCAAAAACATTTTCCAGACTTGCTGCGGTTTCAGCCTTGTCGGTTCTTGTATAAGCGCCCATAAACAGGTTTTCGCGCACCGTCAGGTTGGGGATAATTTTTCTTCCTTCCGGAACGTGGACCAGACCCATCTGGACGATCTTGTGCGCGGGCGTTTTGGTGATATCATTGCCCATGAATTCTATCGACCCTGATTTCGCCCGGATCAATCCCGATACGGCGCGCAGGGTGGTGGACTTGCCGGCTCCGTTTGCTCCGATCAGGGTAACGATTTCCCCTTCATTGACTTCGAATGAGATTCCGCGTAACGCCTGGATGGCGCCGTAATAAACCTGAATGTCGTTTACAGTCAGCATCAGGCGACGGTCACCCCTTTGCCCAGGTACGCTTCCAGCACCTTCTTGTTGTTGCGGATTTCCTCGGGCAGGCCGGCGGCGATAATTTCACCGAAGTCCAGGACCACCAGCCGCTCGCAGACGTTCATCACCACACCCATCTGATGTTCTATGAGCAGGATCGTGATTTTGAAATGGTCCCTTATGAACCTGATCAGCTCGACCAGTGTTCCCACTTCGGAGGGGTTCATCCCCGCCGCCGGCTCGTCAAGCAGCAGCAGTTTCGGTTCACCGGCCAGCGCCCGGGCTATCTCCAGACGGCGCTGGTCGCCGTAGGGCAGGTTTGCCGCCGTCATTTCGGCCCGGTCGGCAAGGTTCATCGTTTTGAGAAGTTCAAGCGACCTGGCGGTGATCCGCTCTTCTTCCGCCGAATACCGGGCTATGCGCAGGAACGAGTCCAGCAGTCCGTAATTGATCCTGGGATGAAAAACGGTCCGTACGTTGTCCAGAACGGTACACTTTTTGAAAAGCCTGATGTTCTGGAATGTCCTGGCTATGCCGAGCTGGGTGATTTTATAGGGAGGCATTCCCAGAATACTCTTGCCCATGAATTTTATTGAACCGGAGGATACCGGGAATATTCCTGTGATCAGGTTGAAAATCGTGGTCTTGCCTGCCCCGTTGGGCCCGATCAGACCGACAATTTCATTTTCCTCAAGAGTCAGGCTGAAGCCCGTTACTGCCTTCAAGCCCCCGAAATTTTTGCTCAAGTCGCTAATCTCCAAGATCGGCATGGGGACCCTCCTTTCCGGAAGCGGCGGTCAAATTTGCTTTTGGAGGCTTCAAGAAGAGGAGCTCCTTGCCGCCGAAAATTCCTTGCGGTCTCAGCAGGATTGTGACTACCAGGATAAGGGCGTATATAACGCCGCGAAACTCTATGAACTGCTGGCCGAGAACGAACCGCAGGCCCTCCAGCAGGAAAACCCAGGCTATCGAAGTGATTACCGTGCCTGATATGCTGCCCAGGCCGCCCAGAACTACAATGAGTAAAAAGTCAAACGACTTTAAAAAGTCGAAAGTTGACGGATGAAGAAACGGGTAGCGGTGGACGTACAAAGCGCCCGCCAGCCCGGCCAGGGCACAGCCGAAGACAAATGCCGTAACTTTGTATTTGGTGGTGTCGATGCCCATTATATCGGCGGCTATTTCGTCATCGCGGATGGCGGTGCACGCTCTCCCGTAACTGGATTGGACAAAGTTCCGGGTTAAAAGAACCGCTACGACCGTCGACAGGAAGATGGAATCAAAACTTGCCGCCTGTTGGAGTCCCGCAATACCGGTCGCGCCGCCCAGCACGGGAAGCAACCTGTGGGAGTTGTCCATTCCGACTTTTACGATTATTCCAAATCCCAGTGTGGCTATGCCAAGGTAATCCGAGCGCAGGCGCAGGATGGGCAGCCCAATCAGGAAGGCGACCAGCCCGGCTGCCAGCGCCCCGGCCGGCAGCGCCAGCAAAAACCAGGCCATGCTTCCGTGCCCGTATGTTTTGCTGATGAACGCGGCGGCGTATGCGCCGATGCCGTAAAAGGCTGCGTGCCCCAGTGAAAACTGGCCGGAAAAACCGTAGATGATGCACAGACCTAGTGCGCCGACGGTCGTGATCAAAGCCTGATCCATCACCAGGCTCCAATAGGGCGAGAGCATGCCGGCGAGGATGAGAGCTTTTACGACGATGTAAACAGCCAGCGAAGCGAGCAGCAGGCCGGCGGTTCGGCTTAAAGTTTTCTTCTTCTTTTTGACCATGTTCGCATACCTAAACTTTCTCAGGATCTTTTTTTCCCAGTATACCGGTGGGTCGCACCATCAAGACAATAATCAGGATGGCGAAGGCTATGGCGTCCCTCAACTGGGTGGACAGGTAAGCCGCCGTCATGGTTTCGACCTGGCCCATGATCAACGCGCCCAGCACGGCGCCCGGGATTATGCCGATGCCTCCCAGGACTGCTGCGGTAAAAGCCTTCAGCCCGGGCATGATCCCCATGAAGGGCTGGATCTGGGGATAGGCGATGGCGTAAAGCACGCCGCCGGCTGCGGCCAGAGCGGAACCGATGGCGAAGGTTGCGGAGATCACGCTGTCGACGTTGACGCCCATCAGGCGGGCGGCGTCATGGTCGAAAGACACCGTGCGCATGGCCGTGCCTATTTTGGTGTGGTATATGAGGTACTGGAGCATTAATAGCATTACAATCACCACAACCGCGACCATGACCTGTATATTGTTGAATGTAACCCCGCCCAGCGTCCAGTGTATCTCTTCAAAAGGCCGCTGGACTACACGGTAGTTCGGACCGAAGACGAAGCGAAGGCTACAGAAGTATTCCAGGAAAAGTGAGACTCCCAGGGCGCTGATCAGGACGGAGATAGACGGGGCGTACCGGAGAGGGCGGTATGCGATCCTCTCTATGGTTATGCCCAGCACCGCACATACCGCCATGGCCGTTAGCACTGCCGCCGGGAGCGGCAGGCCCCATTGGGCGAAACCGAAATAACCCACGAAGGCGCCGACCATAAAGACGTCGCCGTGAGCAAAGTTGATGAGCTTGATTATTCCGTAAACCATTGTATAACCGAGGGCGATCAGAGCGTACATGAAACCGAGTTGCAGACCGTTGATAACTTGATCGAGAAAGCGTTCCAACTCAAGTCAACTCCCAAAAAGCTTTAGTGCATTTAATCAGGGAAGGGGGTATACCACCCGCCTTCCCCGCTGGTAAAGCATCGTCGACTGAAAGATGTTCTTACGGATTGACCAGTGTAACGAAATCGTATTTTTTGTCGGCCCTGACTTTCAATATGGTGACAGACTTGGTCGGGTTGCCGTTTTGATCGAATGATATCTTACCGCTTATTGCCGGAAAATCCTTGGTGTCTTTCAGAATGTCCCTGATCTTGGTAGTGTCGTCGCTGTTGGCCTTTGCTATGGCGTTCAAGAGCAGTTTTGTCGCGTCATAAGCAAGCGCGGCGGTAAATTCCGGCGCCGTGTTGTATTTTGCCCTGTATTTCTCCACGAAAGCTTTCACTTCCGGCCTCGGGTCGTCGGCAGAGAAGTGGTTGGTGAAGTATCCCCCCGCCATGGTGGCAAAATCCAGGTCGGGCGAATCCCATCCGTCCCCGCCCATGAAGATGGCGTCAATATTCTTCTGGCGGGCCTGCTGGCCGATTATGCTGACTTTCTGGTGGTAGTCGGGCAGGTAGAGCAGATCAGGTTTTTTTGCCGCAATATTGGTGAGCACTGCCGAGAAGTCTTTGTCGTCCTTGGAATAGGCCTCGAAAGCGACTATTTCCCCGCCGCCCTTGACAAAACTGTCTTTGAAGTGATTTGCCAGACCGATGGTGTAGTCGTTGGACTGGTCATAGAGCACCGCCGCCCTCTTTGCATTTAAGGTTTCAAGGGCGAATTTGGCGCCGATGGTTCCCTGCATGGGATCGATGAAGCAGGCGCGGAATACGAAATCCTTGCGCTTGCCGTCCGCAACGGTGACCTTCTCGTTTGTCGCCGTATTGGAAATCATGATCACTTTGTTGTTGTTGGCAATTTCAGAGGTCGGTATGGCCGGTTTGGTAGTCACGGGGCCGATGATAGCCTTTACCTTGTCCACGGAGATGAGTTTGGTGGCTACGTTGGTTCCCTCGGTCGGATCGTTCTTGTCGTCGACTATAACATGTTCGATTTTATAGTCGCCCGCTTTGTATCCCGCTTCTTCGAGCGCCAGGAGAAAACCGTTTTTGGTATATTCTCCGTAGCTCTGCACGTCGCCGGTCAGCGGGGCGGACAGACCGACCTTGATAACCTTCTCACCGGTTGCAGCCTGCTGTTTGCTGCCGCAACCCGACACAACCACCGCCAGACCGAGCACCAGTACAGTCAGTATTAAAAACCACCTGTTTTTGAGCATAGCATAATCCCTCCCGTATGATAGGACCAACAGATAAATTTTAGCTGGCCTTTTGTTGCGAAGCTGTTATTTCCGTATCTTCCCCGGAACAGTCCGTCAGAACTGCCGGCGGGGCGTTCGCAATCAAGAACTTTCAAATAAAATCCCTTGCCGGGTTTTACGGATCAATCCGGCGGGCGGAGAAGTTCCGGGTATGAAAATGCCCTGGATGTTTCCGGCAAGGTCCGGTAACCGTTTCCCACATCGTTGCTTTGTATCGGTGGCGGCTCTTTGGGTGTGGGGACCGGTGCGCGGTAATCCCGACGCGGGGTCTTGATTCAAACCACCCGTTTTTGCCACAAGCGGTAATTTCTGCGCAGCCGCCAAATTATCGCAAAAAGTGCTTTCCTTACCACCTCCGTCAAATCTCTGCTTTTATATTGTAAAGAAAAGTTGCATTAGTGTTTGAGGATTCGTCACTATAAAGGATTTTCCTTTTTAAAATCGGTTGTCAAAATAATAAAAAATATTATTAAATTAAAATCGCAAATACTCGTTGACAAACAGAAAATGCCTGATATAATACTTCTTGTAGACGAATTTGATAGAACGGATACAAGGCTGTATCAAACGGCAATGACGCTTTTCCAGGAAGGGAATCTTCCGGGAAAAGCGTTTTTTGTTTAACCGGCGAAGAAGCGAATACGGGCAGTGACGCTCTCGGGACAGGAAAACTGCGGCGAGGGCGTTTTCTGTTATAAAGGGAACCGGTAACAGGCGCGGCTTCCGGGGCAAGGCGCCGGCTCCGGGAGCAATGCCGGACGGAAGGTTCCCCCCCAAAAAAAGGACAGGAGGTTTTAGAAATGAAAAATCCCATAGTTAGGGTTGTACTGCCGGCTTTTGTCCTCTTGATGACGGTTGCGGCTCCGGCCTGGGCGGAGGAGGCCGCGCAGGCGTCAGCGGGGGCTGCGTCGATCGACACCGGCGACACAGCATGGGTGCTGACTTCGGCAGCCCTGGTCATGCTGATGACGCTGCCCGGCCTGGCCCTGTTTTACGGCGGCCTGTCCCGTAAGAAGAACGTCCTCAGCACCATTATGTTCAGTTTTTTTACCATGGTCTTGATCAGCATTCAATGGGCGCTGTGGGGGTACAGCCTGGCTTTCGGACCCGACACCGGCCACATTATCGGCGGCCTTGACTGGCTGGGACTTAAAAATGTGGGCCTTGAGCCGTTTTCCGGCTATTCGGCTACAATCCCCCATCAGGCCTTCATGATCTTCCAGATGATGTTTGCGGTAATTACCCCTGCCCTGATTTCCGGGGCCTTTGCGGAAAGGATGCGTTTCCCGGCCTTCATAGCTTTCATTCTTCTCTGGGCCACCTTTGTTTACGACCCGGTGGCCCACTGGGTCTGGGGTGTTGACGGATGGCTGCGCAACCTCGGCGCCCTCGACTTTGCAGGCGGCACCGTGGTACATATCCTTTCCGGCGTCTCCGGCCTGATTGCCTGCCTGGTTCTGGGCAAGCGCAAAGGATATGCCAGCGAGCCGATGATCCCGCACAACCTTCCGTTTACTGTTCTTGGTTCCGCTCTTCTCTGGTTCGGCTGGTTCGGTTTCAATGCCGGCAGCGCCCTCGGGGCCAACGGCCTGGCGGCCGGCGCTTTTGTGGTAACCCACCTGGCCACCGCGGCGGCGGCGTTTTCATGGGTCGTTTCCGAGTGGATTCACCACGGCAAGCCGACCACACTTGGCGCCGCTTCCGGCGCGGTTGCCGGCCTGGTGGCGATCACCCCGGCTTCCGGTTTTGTCGAGCCTCTGCCCGCGATCATTATCGGCCTTGTCGCCGGCGCGGCCTGCTACGTGGCAGTAGGCGTGGTCAAGACCAGACTGGGTTACGACGACGCGCTGGACGCTTTCGGCATACACGGCATCGGCGGCACCTGGGGGGCTCTGGCAACCGGGTTTTTTGCCACAACGGCGGTCAATCCGGCCGGAGCCGACGGGCTTTTTTACGGCAATCCGGCACTGCTGGGAAAACAGCTTGCCGCTGTCGGGGCGAGCTGGGCCGTGGCCGTAGTGGGCACGTTTGTAATACTGAAAATCGTCGGCGCCTTTACCAGGCTGTGCGCCACGGACGAAGAGCAGGACGCCGGTCTGGACCTGACCATGCACGGCGAAGACGCGTACACCGATTTCGCACTTTCCGCTTCTCCCTTCAGTGGGGCCGGGGCGTCTGTTGTAAAATCCTCCGCCAGTGAGATGAAACCGGCTTTGTAACTGGATCGGGCAGTTTTATCGGCTGTTTTTTCCGTTGTCTGAAACTTGATGAAAAGGAGGGAGCGCGTTGACCAAGATAGAATGCATCCTGCGTCCCGGAAAGCTGGAGAACGTCAAGGAGGCTGTAAACAAGTTCGGTATCCACGGCATGACCGTAACCCAGGTAATCGGCTGCGGGCTGCAAAAAGGCCGTACCGAGGTCTACCGGGGCACCGAGTACAGCATCAATCTCCTGCCCAAGATTAAACTGGAAATGGTTGTCCCGGACAAGGACGTTGAAAGCGTTGTAAAACTGATCGTAGAAGCCGCCCGGACCGGGGAAATCGGCGACGGCAAAATATTTACTTACAAAATCGACAATGCCGTCCGCATCAGGACCGGGGAAAAAGGTGAAGAGGCGATATAGTCAACCTTTCCGTCTGTAAGACCGGGGTGGAGCGGCAACAAACCAGGGGAAGCGCTGTTTTCAGCGCTTCCCTTTTGATTTGCGGAAATTATCGAAGTCGCTGATTAAATTCGGCCTGTCTTTAAAAAACTCGACAAACTGGGCAAATCGCTCCAGAGTTTTGCTGCCGATGGTATGCTCAATTTTTTCCGTTTCCTCGAGCAGACTCTCGGTGATTCCCAGCAGTCTTAAAAAGTCTTCGATTATCCTGTGCCGCTCCAGAAGGGCTTCACCCATCTTCCTGCCCTTCTCGCTGAGCGTTATAATGCCGTATTTTTCGTAATTGACGGTTCCTATGTCGGCAAGCTTTTGGACCATCCTGGTGGCGGAAGGGGGCTGGACGTTGAGCGCGGCCGCCAGGTCGTGTATCCGGGTGAAGCCGGTGTTCAGGGAAAGCCTGTAAATCATCTCGAGATAGTCTTCCATGGAGGCGGTCAGCAGGTCGTCGTCTTTTTTCATGTATTCGCGGAAAGTAAAAAACTCTTTTTCCATGTTTCAATCTCCTGTTTTAAAGCTACAGGGTTTAAAAATTATATTCACGGTTTTGATGAAAAAGAATTTTTTTCACCTATCGGGCCGCCGGTTCATATTCTACAAAGGTGAAACAATATTAGCCTGCGGCAACGTTGTTAGTCCCGGCTATTTTTATCATGCGGCGAACGGGGTGGTCTGATTGTCCGGCCCGAATTTTGAAGGATTGTTCGGCAAATCCGGCGGACTGCCGGGGTGGATGGCTCAAACCCGCCTCCGGCCGGGTTTTTTCAGCAGGGTCAGGCGGCTGGCGGGCTATTTGGGGCCGGCTTTCATCGTTAGTGTGGCCTATGTTGACCCGGGTAACTTTGCCACGAATATAAGCGGCGGGTCGAAATTCAATTACGATCTGCTCTGGGTGATTTTGTGGGGCAACCTCATGGCGATATTTCTGCAGTCGGTTTCCGCAAAACTGGGCATTGCCGCCGGTATGAGCCTTCCCGAAATGTGCGCCAGGGTTTTTCCCAGAAGTGTTAACTGGTGCCTTTGGATCATGGCGGAAACAGCCGCCATGGCCACGAATCTGGCGGAGTTTCTCGGGGGAGCCCTGGGCCTGCACCTGTTGTTCAAACTGCCTCTTGCGTATGCGGGGGTTTTAACCGGCGCGCTGACCTGTTTTATCGTTCATTTGGAGAAATACGGCCAGCGGGCGCTGGAAACGGTTGTAACAGCGTTTGTCGCGGTCATCTGCGCGGCCTACGGGGTGGAACTCTTTCTGGCAAAGCCGGACTGGGCGGCGGTAGGTACGCACATGCTGACTCCTTCGCTGGCCGGAGGCGAAGCCGTGCTGGTTGCCGCGGGCATGCTGGGAGCCACCGTTATGCCGCACGTGATCTACCTTCATTCGCAACTGGTCCAGTCCCGGAAAACGCCGGACACCTGCGGGCAAAAGCTCAGGCACTACAAACTCGAGAAAACTGATATCGCCATCGCCATGAATATCGCCTTTCTTGTAAACGCGGCAATGGTCGTGGTGGCCGCATCGGTGTTTTACGCAGAAGGGATAGAAGTCAAGTCCATTGAGCAGGCCCATCACTCCCTTTCCCCTTTGCTGGGTTCCCTGTCGAGCGGCGCTTTTGCAATTGCCCTGCTGGCTTCCGGGGTGTCTTCCTCCGTGGTGGGCACCATGGCGGGTCAAACAGTAATGAAAGGTTTCGTCAACCTTAAAATTCCGGTTGCCGTAAGGAGAATTGCCGCTATGGCGCCTGCCCTGGCTGTTATCCTCCTGGGAGCCGACCCCGTCAAGTCGCTGATAATCAGCCAGGTCGTGCTTAGTTTCGCCCTGCCTGCGGCGATTGTCCCCCTTATGCTGATTACCGGGCGGAAAGACATTATGGGTCCTCTGGTCAACGGTCGCCTGACGAACTCCTTCGGCTGGGTGATAGCCGCACTGGTAATCGGGCTGAATGCGGTTTTGCTGTTCCTTACTTTTACGGGAAATATTTAGGAAGATAATACTCATAGCGGCAGCGCCTTGTCACCGCTCACTCCCGGTGCTTCGCGCCGGCAGCACTTGCTGCTTGCATCGGGCGAAACCGGGCCGCCTTCAACTCGCCGTCCTGGCTCGGTTCAGGCTGGCGCGGACGTCCGTGTCCGCGCCCCCGCTTTCGCAGCCTCGCTGCACAGAGTGCTGCTTGCGGCGATGCGCAATGTCGTTCGCTATTGACAAAGGCGCTGCCTTCGTCTGTGGTTGGTTAACAAAGTATCTTGAGGTTGAAACGCTCGCTCAGGTGAGGCTATTCGGCCTGGAAAACGGAGAGCCCCAGCCAAAAGCCGGGACTTCCTTTTTTTGGGAGATGCGGAATCGAACCGCATAGCGGGTCACTGACCTCGCCGTGTTCCCGACACTGCTCCCATAATTTTATCTAACATCATTATGGCATTATTAACCATTACTGTCAATAACAGGTAATATAAAGAGTTGCTGTTTAACCGTGCCGGTATCGCAGGGGGGGCCGGTGAAACGAACACGGTTTTTTTGCCGGACGATCCAGGTGAATTCTCTCCGCCGGCGAAGTATTTATAAGTGAAATTATAGCGGTGAACCTGCAGAGTTTTTTGCGCGTCTTATTACTGAAGAACTCTCGAGAGCGGAGAACTTTAAATGCCGGGTGAGAAGAACTTATCGGAGGAGAATATTGTCCGGATGGCGCAGTCCGGTGATGAAGATGCCTTTGCCCAGCTAGTGCACATGTATTCTGCTGACGCGTTCCGCACTGCGTCGGTAGTTTTGCGCAACCGTTCCGACGCGGAGGACGTTGTTCAGGAAGCTTTTTTAACCTGCTACCGCAAATTGCATTCTTTTCGCATGGAATCCTCGTTCAAGACCTGGTTTTACAGGGTTGTGGTAAACCTCTGCTATGACAGGCTGAGGAAAATCAATCGCGAAAACGCCGCTTACGGCAGAATATCTTTAAGCAACAGGACTGGGGAATGGGATATGTCGGAGGTAGAAGGCAGGCTTGATTTAAAGGAAATGGTAGCTTCTTTGAGTACCGAGCACCGTCTTGTGCTTACCCTCTATTACGGGATGGACCTGGGCGTGCAGAAGATCTCTGAGATACTGGGCATACCCGCCGGTACGGTGAAGTCAAGGTTGAATTCCGCCCGCAACCTGCTTAAAGAACGCTTGGAAAGAGGCCGGGAATATGCGTTGTGATGCTGTAAAACTGATGATTGACGATTTTCTTGACAAGACGATATCCGTGAAAAAAGCGGTAATTGTCGAGGAGCATCTGGGCAAATGCGAGAGCTGTCGGGATGAGTTTGAAAAGCTGCAGAGGGCCGATGCCCTTTTGCGGAAGACGGTCGTGGAAATGGTGTCTCAGATAGAAGTGCCCGCTGATTTAAACGGCAGGATAAAAGAGGCTCTTGCCCGCGAGAGGGCAAGGCGGCCGTGGATGCGGCGCCTGCCGCCCGTTCTCAGAAGTCCCGCCTTCGCGGCCGTTCTGCTTGCGGCTGTCGCGGTTGCGGGGATTTTTGGAATGCACGGCCTTTTTAACCGGGATGCCCGGCGAACGGACGTAGTTATGCAGGAACCCGGGATCGCTTACCAGTCTGAGGCGGGGGATGCTTACCGGGAAGAACTGAAAAAGTCTCGGGTCCCGGAAGAAAACCTTGCTGACAAGAATATCGCTCAGGAAAACGGCAGTATGCTGCAGTTTGACGGGATCCCGCCCGGCTACGGCGAAGCCGGGTCGGGCGCCGGGCAGGAAAAGGGGCCGGATTCCCAGGCGGCCGTGCCCGTCCGGCAGTCTTTGCCGATGGAAGACGAAAAGCGGGGTGTCGCCGGTACGGGAGAACCGTCCCCGAGTATAACGGGAGAACCGTCCCCGAGTATAACGCCGAGTATAACGCCGAGTATAACGGAAAAATTGCCCATGAGTGTAAACAGAGCCCAAACCTTGAAAAAAGGGACGTTGGAAGAAGCTGCAAGGGAAAATGATTTTTCTCCGGCAAGACCGTCATATCTGCCCGGCGGTGCGGAACTTCAGGACGTCAGCTGGAGTCCGGGGCAGGTCTGCCAGTCCTACCGCAGCGGCGGCCTGCATTTTAAAATAGTGCAGGGCAGGCCGGACCTCATGGGTTTTGATTACGAAGAGGAATTGCGGCAGGGCGGCAAACCCGTATCAATAAATGGTTTGAAGGCTGTTCTTCAGCAAAACCGGTTCGAGACGGAAGACGGCGCTGCCGGTACGGAAACCTCGGTTCGCTGGACGACCGGCGGCTGGACGTTTGCGGTTTCCGGCGGGCTGCCGCCGGAAGAGTTGATAAAAATTGCTTCTTCGCTGAAGTAGGCCGCCGGGCGCAAAATTTTCAGCGCCGGGCCGGCAAAAATTCGCGTGTGTACATGCTTACTTCGCCGACGCAGTTGCATAAAGTGTAATGTAAAGATAAAACCGGGGACAGCGCGGTCCCGAAAGGAGTCGGACGGCTTCTTTCGGGTTTATTTTTTGATGGCCCGGGAACAAAAGGCGGTAACTGAAGGGAGGAAATGACGGGATGTGTGGAATAACCGGCTGGGTGGACTGGGAGGAGGACCTGACCCAATGGGTTCACGTTCTTGACGCCATGATTGAAACCCTGGCCCGCCGCGGGCCGGATGCTTCGGGAAAATGGGTTTCCCGGCACGCCGCTTTGGGACACCGCAGGTTGATCGTGGTCGACCCCGAAGGCGGCGTTCAGCCGATGAGCCGCAAGCGCGGTGATAAAGTCTATACGATTACCTATAACGGCGAATTGTACAACGCGCCGGAGTTGAGACGCGAGCTGGAAACCAGGGGCCACATGTTCCTGACCCGCAACTCGGATACTGAGGTACTGCTGGTCTCTTATATCGAGTGGGGGGAGGAGTGTGTCGAGAGGCTCAACGGCATTTTTGCGTTTGCCGTTTGGAACGAGACGGACCAGAGTCTGTTTCTTGCCCGGGACCGTCTCGGCGTCAAACCGCTGTTTTATTCGCAGCGCGGCAACTCTTTCTTTTTCGGGTCCGAACTAAAGGCCGTTCTGGCTCACCCGGCGGTGCCCCGCGAAGTGGACGATGAAGGGCTTGCCGAGATATTCGCCCTGGGTCCTTCCCGCACGCCGGGGCACGGCGTATACCGGGGAATAAGGGAAATAAGGCCGGGCTGCTGCCTGCTTTACGACCGCAACGGCGTCCATGTGCGCCGCTACTGGAGGCTGGAGAGCCGCCCCCACACGGACGACCTGGAGACTACCGCCGCAAGGGTTCGCGAGTTGTTTACCGATGCAGTCGAGCGGCAGCTGGTGTCGGACGTGCCGGTATGCGCGTTCCTTTCCGGCGGGCTGGATTCAAGCGCCATAACCGCCGTTGCGGCCGGCGTGTTCCGGCAAAAAGGCCTGGGTGAACTCCGCACGTATTCCGTTGACTACGCCGGCAACGACAAGTATTTCCGGCCAGATCATTTTCAGCCTGACTCCGACGCCCGCTGGGTGAAAATTGTTTCGGCTTTTCTCGGCACCCGCCACCATGTGGTGGATATCGACACGCCCGAACTGGTTGAGGCGCTGGTTCCGGCGGCGCTGGCAAACGACCTGCCCGGTATGGCGGACATAGATTCTTCGCTTTACCTGTTCTGCCGCGAAATAAAAAAGGGCGCTACCGTGGCCCTTTCGGGGGAATCGGCAGATGAGGTTTTCGGCGGCTACCCGTGGTTCTACGAAGCCGGGGACCGCCCGCGGGGATGTTTCCCCTGGATAAGGCTGCTGCGCGAGAGGGCGAAGTTCCTCTCGCCCGGACTGGCTGAACGCCTCAGACTGGAGGAGTATGTTGCGGAACGCTACCGCGAAGCCGTTGCCGAGGTTCCCCGCCTGAAAGGCGAAGATCCGTTCGAGGCCCGCATGCGAGAACTTCTGTATCTGAACATAACCAGATTCATGCAGACCCTCCTGGACCGCAAGGACAGGATGAGCATGGCCTGCGGTCTGGAGGTGCGCGTGCCGTATTGCGACCACCGCCTGGTGGAGTATGTTTGGAACATTCCGTGGGCCATGAAGACCTGTGACAATAATGCCAAGGGGATTCTGCGCCGGGCTCTGTCCGGCATGCTGCCTCAAGAGGTCCTGGCGCGGCGTAAAAGCCCCTATCCGAAAACGCACAGCCCGTCTTACACAGCGGCGGTCGGCAGAATTGTGCTGAGTATTCTGGACGATCCCGGTTCACCCCTGCCGCTGCTTGTGAATAAGGAATCGGTGCGGGAACTGGCCGGGTCCAACGGGGCGGCGTTTGACCGGCCCTGGTTCGGCCAGTTGATGCGGGGACCCCAGTTTCTGGCCTACCTGATTCAGGTCGACGCCTGGCTGCGCGGCAGCCGTGCGGTCATCGTGTAATCAGCCGGGGGGAGGGGGCGTTGCAATACCCTTCTCCGGACGGCCGGGCGGGTCGAGCCGTCGAGGTGTTAACGCGGGGGTCTTTTCGCCTCGGCGGCGAGATCGAGCACTTTTTGCAGGATCTTCTCCCGTCTGGCGTCGATTGCGGCAAAGTCCATGAAGGGGACGTAGTACTGCTCCATTTCGTCGTGCAGGTGCTTGGCCCGCCTGATAAACGAAACCGCCTGTTCCATGCACTGCCGGTACATGCCGCGCGCGGCCCCTTTTTCCGCGAGGCAGGCCGCGTTCACGACCGGGTCCACGCAGGTCATGGTGTCGATCACGGTATCGGACTCTTTGGGCAGGTAGATGTGCGGTTCCACGTTGTTTACTACGGCAATGGACAGGTCGTGGATGACCAGGTGATCGACCTGAAACGGGTTCAGCGCGCAGTGGAACGCCGTTATGCTGTAGCCGCGCGACAGGGCCGCTTCCATCAGGCGGCGGACCAGCGTCGTTTTGCCGGTCCCGTCGTCGCCGCTGACGATGTAACGCCTGTCGAGGTGCCCCACCACCGTCTCCAGATGGCTTACCGGACCGTCCGGGGTAATTGCGGTGGCAAAGAGGCGCCTTGCCCTGGGGTTTTCCGAAATCCTGGGCTTCCCCTCGAAAATTTCGTGAATGAGTTCGAGTACGAGCCTGTCGAAAGCGCCGACGTTGAACGCCCCGCTTTCGGCATAGTAAGACTCCACCTCGTCAAGGAAAAGCTTGGCGCCGGCCAGGAAAGCGTAGGCATGTTTGAAGAGCCGCCCAACCTCCTTGTTTATTGCCAGAATTTCTTTTTTTTTGCCGCGCAAGCCCCGCTCGTTCCAGTGGTCGCCCAGGTGGATTATTTCATCCACAGCGCCGGGATTTTTCGGATCTACCACGTGAGGCGCGGTTCCGTCAAGCATCGCCACCCCGATTTCCGGAATGCAGATCCCGTCCAGGGAGGCGTTGTCCGAGGAGCAGCAGTGGAATTCCACGTCGTACCCCTCTTCCAGCATGGTAATACCGATCCTCCTCATGAAGGTGGACTTCCCCACGCCCGGTCCGCCTTTTATCACAAATATCCGCGCGGCGTCCGGTTCGATGATGTTGTCGTAAAACGAGTAAAAGCCGTACGCCGTGTTGCCGCCCGGGAATACCTTGGTAAGCCTGCCCTTTTTGCTCAAATTTTCTCCTCCCAAACTGTTTAAGTTAGCGGCGGGAAAGCCAAAGAGCGAGCGATGACAAGACGCTGCCATGAAGTGTCGTTTTAATGCACCAAATCACTCACTCTAAAATATATATGTGTCGCACCTTGTAATATGACGGGGTTTTGACCGTCCAATACCGGCTACCCTTTTTGAGCGAGTCGTGTTAAAATACTGCTAACGCTGCGGCAGAAATCCCGGAATTCAGGCGTTGAGCGGCCCCGGAACTTTCCGGCTGCTTTTCGCAATTCGGAGGTTTTAAGCCCGGGCGCCAGTTTATAGTTGAAAGGTGCGCGTCCCTATGTTCGGGACCCGGATTGTCATCGCCGATGCCGACGCCGGTTATCGTAAAGACTTAAAGGACAAGCTGCTCCATGCGGGTTACCTGGTAACTGCAGAGGCGGGGGACGGGAGAAGCGCTTTGAAGGCGATTTTTCAAACGGAGCCCGACCTGGTTATCATGGGCGCCTCGCTCCGGGGCGCCCAAATACCGGAAATTGCCAGAATTATAGAGGAGCACCGGGTCGCCCCGGTGATTTTGCTGACCTCGTCATATGAGCAGCAGCTTCTGGAAGAGGTGAAGTCCACCTGGATTTTCGCCTATCTGGTCAAGCCGGTAAGCGAGGCGCAGCTTTTCTCAGCAATTGAGATTGCGCTGGCCAACTTCAGAAAACTCACCGGGCTCGAAGAGGAAGTCAAGCGGTTGAAGAAATCCCTCGAGGAAAGGAAGATTATTGAAAAAGCCAAGGGCTTGCTGATGGAAGAAAAGGGGTTTGCCGAAAAGGATGCTTACAAGCACCTGCAGAGATTGAGCATGGATAACTGTGTGCCTATAGTCCACGTGGCCCGCGAAATAATCAGGGGATTCTATAAAAAAGGATAATGGCGGGGACAAACTGTAAAGCTTACGTTCAGACTGTCGGCAAACGGACAGGAACCTTGAGGTTGGAGGAAGCGAGCGACGTTGCTAAAGGGCAGTCTGCATGCGGGCGGCGTCCCTGTCGGCGGCGAACGACATTGCGAAAGCGCCGGAAGCGGCACTTTTGCGAAGCGAAGCTGCGAAAACGGGGGCCGGACAAGGAAGTCCGCGCCAGCTTGAACCGGGACAGGACGGCGGGTTGAAGGCGGTCCAATATCGCGTGATGATGCGAGCCCTTGGTTCACTCGACGCGAAGCATTTGAGCGAGTGTTTCAACCTCAAGGTGCTTTGTCAACAACCTTACTGTAAAGTATACAGTATTCTTTTTTTAATCAATTGATTTTTTAACTGTATATATCTATACTTAAAATATTAAAAACATAGGTTTTGGGGCAACGGCGTCCTGTGAAAGACCTTTCCGGGTCTGAACAGGCGATTTTTGTTTTTTGGGGGGTGAACGGTTGAAAACCGTTACAAAGGAAGAAGTGATGGAAAAGGCTCAGGAATACAACGTTAAATTTATTCGCCTGCAGTTTGTTGATATTCTGGGCTCCTTTAAAAATATAGCGGTGACGGTCGAGGAACTGGAGAGGGCCCTGGAAGGAAAGATTATGTTCGACAGTTCCGCCATCGAGGGGTTTGTCGGCAACAAGGTCAACGACATCTACCTTTGCCCCGATCCCTCCACTTTCGTGATTTTCCCGTGGCGCCCCCGTGACGGGGCGGTCGCCCGGCTGATCTGCGACATCCTCTCCCCGGACGGGAATCCCTTTCCCGGATGTTCCCGCTCAGCCTTGAAAAGGGTGGCGGGAAAAGCGTCGGAGTTGGGACTCAAGTTCAAAGTAGGGGCGGAAATAGATTTTTACCTGTTTCAAACAGACAGCCAGGGCAAACCCACGACGGTCACCCACGATCAGGCGGGGTACTGCGATCTGTCCCCGGTCGACCTGGGAGAAAACGCCCGGCGGGATATGGTTTTGACTCTGGAAGAGATGGGGTTTGAAATATTCTCCTCCCACCACGAGATCTCGGCGGGGCAGCATCAGATTTTCATTAAAGACGACAGCCTGCCGGCCATCGCCGACAAGATTGCCACTTTCAGGTTCGTAGTGCGCACGGTGGCCCAGCGCCACGGGCTGCATGCGTCGTTTATGCCCAAGCCGGTGGTGGGGTTGAACGGTTCCGGCATACATCTCCACCAGTCCGTTTGGAAGCGGGGTGAAAACGCTTTTGCCGATCCGGAGGGGTTTTCGGGGTTGAGCGAAATCGCCCTCAACTACATCGGGGGGGTATTGGAGCACGCCCGGGCCATTACCGCGGTGGCCAACCCGCTGGTCAACTCTTACAAGCGGCTTTCTCCCGGCGAATTGTGCCCCATTCTCGTAGCCTGGTCGGAACAGAACCGCAATACCATGATTCGCGTTCCCGCTCAGCGGGGTGACGGGACCAGGGTTATTCTCCGCAGCCCGGACGCTACCTGCAACCCTTATCTCGTCCTGGCCGCCGCCCTGGAGGCGGGCCTGTACGGCATAACGAACAAAATCAGCCCGCCCCCTCCTCTCTCCGACAGGCACTTTAATCCTGAATGGCTCAGAAAGCTTGCAAAAAGGAAGGGGCTGCCGCGCAACCTGGGTGAGGCGCTGCCTGCCCTCGCCGGGGACGAAATTGTCGCGCGGGCGCTGGGCGAATACATTGTAAGCCGGTTCATAGAAATAAAGGAACTGGAGTGGGAGCGCTTCCAGTCCGAAGTTCACCAGTGGGAACTGGACGAGTATTTGAGGAATTTTTAGTTTCGTTTCAAAATAAACTTTTGGTTTTCGGGAGGAGGTCGGCGGCAGTCGGGAAATAAAAGAACCGGAAAAACGGAGAAAAATACAGAGAGAAAAGAGAGAGAAAAGAGCGCTGAAGAAATCTGAAGCGTTCAGGTAACCAAAAAGATTTTTTTAGGAGGATGGTAATGGTGTCTTTCAGCAAGGGTATCAACGCTACTGCTGCAACTTTGACGAAGTTGCGTACAGGTGAAAGCAAGTGCGAGTACAGCGGCATGTGCGTCACCTGTCTCGACGGATGTCCCGGACTGTGCGAGGTGGGCAAATCCTCGATCCGGGGCAAGGAGGTTCTCTATCCCCAGCCGTTCGGGAAAATCACCTCGGCGTCCCAAAAGGATTATCCGGTGGATTTCTCTCATTTCAATATCATGGGTACCGCCGTGGGCGCGGTGGGTATTGAAGCCGATCCGGACAAGGCCATTTTTCCGGCGGTCAGCCTGGAAACCGAGGTCGGCGCCGACAACAAGCTCAAGCTCAGCCTGCCCATTGTCGTTGCCGGCATGGGTTCCACCAATGTTGCCGCCAACAACTGGGAACACCTGGCTGCGGGAGCCGCCATCTGCGGCGTCGGTATCTGCATTGGAGAGAATGTCTGCGCCATGGACCCCGGGTCCGAGATTAAAAACGGCCGCGTGGTTCATTCCCCCAACCTGGACAGGCGCGTGAAAGATTTTCAGAGATGGTACAACGGGAAGGGCTTTATAGCGGTACAGGCCAACGTCGAGGACACCAACCTGGGCGTGCAGGAATACGCCCTGGAAAAACTCGGCGTCGAGGCAGTTGAAATCAAATGGGGGCAGGGCGCCAAGGACATCGGCGGGGAAGTCAAGCTGAACACTCTGGAAAGGGCTTTGCTGCTCAAGAGCCGCGGTTATATTGTCCTGCCCGATCCTGAAGATCCGAAGGTGCAGGAAGCGTACAAGAAGGGCGCCTTCAAGGAGTTCGAGCGGCATTCCCGGGTCGGCATGGTAAACCAGGAGAGCTTTAACGTCCGGGTTGAGGAACTGCGTAAAGCCGGGGCCAAATACGTCATGCTTAAAACGGGGGCTTACCGGCCGGCCGACCTGGCCAGGGCCATCAAGTTCGCTTCCGACGCCAGACTCGACCTGCTGACAATCGACGGCGCCGGCGGCGGTACCGGCATGAGCCCGTGGCGGATGATGAACGAGTGGGGTATTCCCACGGTCTACATCCAGGCCCTTGCGGTTAAATACCTGGACAGGCTGGCTGCCAAAGGAGCCTTTGTTCCTCCGGTAGCCATCGCCGGCGGTTTCACCCTCGAAGACCACCTGTTCAAGGGTCTGGCGATGGGAGCGCCGCATATCAAGGCTATCGGCATGGCGCGCTCCGCCCTTACCGCGGCCATGGTCGGCAAAACCGTCGGAGAAGCCCTGAAGAGCGGCAAAGTTCCGCCCGAATACAAGAAGTACGGAGAATCGATGGAGCAAATCTTTATTGCGACGGCGGAACTGAAAGACAAACTGGGCGGCGAGTTCGACAACCTGCCGGCCGGCGCCATCGGGGTATACACGTATTTCGAGCGGCTGGCGCAGGGACTCAGGCAGTTCATGTGCGGCGCCCGGAAATTCGCCCTCCGGTACATCTCCAGGGACGACATCGTCGCCCTGACCAAAGAGGCGTCGGAAATTACCGGTATTCGTTATATCATGGACGCGGACGCCGAAGAAGCGGAACAAATTATTGGCTGAGCCGCATTTTAAATTATGTTGCCTTAACCGACACAGATAATATATAATAGCGTTATAAGTATATAGATCCGGATACAACGACGTGTCTGTTTCTAACGGCAATGATGCCCTCTGCAGGTTATTTGGCCTGCGTGAGGGTTTTTTTCTTCCAGATGTTGCTCCAGGCTGCCGTTCTTCTTGCTGAATAATTTATGAGGTTTTGGCACAACGGTATATTTTTAGATGACAGTGCTCATTTTTCAGTAAAAACGTGTTTGTGTCGCAAAAGGTTTGTCCCCGGAGACAACGGGGCCGCAGTTCCTGGAATCAGGAGGCATGCGCCATGGCAGAGCAAAGAATTATAATTGTTGACAGCGATGCCGCCTGGAGAAAGAGCATCAAGGCTATGCTGGCTAAAATGGGGTACTGGGTGATCGGAGAGGCCGAGGACGGGCAGACCGGCTTGAAAATGGTCAGGGCCAGGCAGCCCGACCTCGTTATCATAGAGGCTTTCCTGCCCGGAATGGACGGTCACGAAGTCGCCCGCATCATACACGAGGATAAACTGGCTCCGGTCATTTTAATCTGCAGCAGCATTCAGCAGAACGTTATTGAAAAAGCGAAAGCCGCCAGGGTGTCTGCATTTTTAATGAAACCGGACCTGGAGTTCAATCTGATCCCCGCTGTGGAACTGGCGCTGATCAATTACCAGGAAATAATTAATCTCGAAAACAAGGTAAGGGAGCTCAAGGAGACCCTGGAGACCAGAAAGGTGGTTGAAAGGGCCAAGGGGATCCTTATGGAAACCATGGGCATATCGGAAACCGAGGCGTTTAAACGGATTCAGAAGCAGAGCATGAACAAGCGCATCTCCATGCGGGCGGTGGCTGAAGCCATTATTCTCGCACACAACCTGTAGACGTATTATCTTAAAAACGGGTACAGCGGCGTATCCCGGCGGGGCAACGACGCCCTTAAAAAGCTGTCTTTCAAAGACCGCTTTTTGGGGGCTTGTTTTTTTTCAGTTTCAAGAATCGTCTTTGGTTACCATCCTCCACGTCCTTTGCCGGAGACACACCGGTCGAAGGACACTTTTTTCATAAAATGTCGACAAGGGGCTATGGTTTTTTTGAACTTGTGTGGTATACTAGTTGTTAGTAAAAAAAATAATACCAGGGCACAATGCTGTGCCCGAGCTTGGGAGGCAATGGAGCCTATTGAACAGGTAAAATACCAACCTGTTTAGTTGGCTTTTTTTTGGTTTTGCCGCCAGGCCCCGGTAGAAAAGGAAGGTGTGAATCGGGTGGCTAAGTTTACCAGCGAAGATGTACGTAATCTTGCCAAGGAAATGGGGGTCAAATTTGTAAGGCTTCAGTTTACCGACATTTTCGGTATTTTGAAGAACGTTTCGATTACTGTGGAACAACTGGACAAAGCCCTCGCGGGCGAATTGATGTTCGACGGTTCTTCCATTGATGGTTTCGTCCGCATTGAAGAGTCGGACATGTACCTGCGGCCGGACCCCAACACTTTTGTTACTTTTCCCTGGCGGCCCAGGGAGGGTGGAGTGGCCAGGCTGATTTGCGATATTTACAACTCGGACGGCACCCCGTTTGAGGGGGACCCCCGCTATGTTTTAAAGAGAGCAATCCGGGAAGCCGGGGAAATGGGCTTTATCATGAACGTCGGGCCTGAGGCCGAATTTTTCCTTTTCCACGTGGACAGCGAGGGCAAGCCCACCACTGTGACGCATGACTCCGCCGGGTATTTCGACCTTACACCTGTCGATCTCGGGGAAAATGCCCGCCGCGATATGGTGCTGACGCTGGAACAGATGGGCTTCGAGATAGAGGCCTCCCACCACGAGGTGGCGCCGGGCCAGCATGAAATCGATTTCAAATATGCGGACGCTTTAAATATCGCGGACAAGATTGTAACCTTCAAATTCGTGGTGCGGACAATCGCCCAGCGGCACGGCCTGCACGCCACCTTCATGCCCAAGCCGATCTTCGGGATTGCCGGTTCGGGCATGCACATGAACCAGTCTCTGATGAAAGACGGCGAAAACGCCTTTTACGACCCCAACGGGGATGACGGGTTGAGCAAAACCTGCCTGCACTACGTAGGCGGTCTGATGAAACACATCAGGGCAATCACCGCAGTCACCAACCCTACCGTCAACTCATACAAACGCCTGGTTTCCGGTTATGAGGCGCCGGTATACATTGCCTGGTCTTCCCGCAACAGGTCCCCGCTGATCAGAATACCGGCGAAGAAAGGGCTTTCCACAAGGATCGAACTGCGCAGCCCGGACCCGTCCTGCAATCCGTACCTCGCACTGGCGGTTTGCCTTAAAGCCGGTCTGGAGGGCATAAAGAAACAGATTGTCCCGCCTCCTCAGTGCAACCGCAACATTTACGAGATGACCGCCGCGGAGAGAGAAGAAATGGGGATAGGCACTATTCCACAAAACCTCCAGGAGGCGCTGGACGAACTTCAAAAGGATAATGTGATCAAAGACGCCCTCGGCGAACATGTCCTGCGCATGTTTACGGAAGCCAAGAGAATTGAGTGGGAGCGTTACCGCATTCAGGTTCACCCGTGGGAGATTGACCAGTACCTGACCAAATTTTAAAGGGCCTTGCCAACCGGCCAATGATGCGCCGTCACAGCCGCGGATGAGATTGCTGAAAGCGGTCGTAAGGCGTAAAAATGAAGGCGGCGCCTTTGTCAGCGGCGAACGACATTGCGAAAGCGCCGAAAGCAGCAATCTGCGCGGCGAGGCTGCGAAGGCGGGGGCGCGGACACGGACGTCCGCGCCAGCCTGAACCGAGCCGGGACGGCGAGTTGAAGGCGGCCCGGTTTCGCCTTAAAGCTTGCAGTTTGGTGCTGCCGGCGCGAAGCAACGGGAGTGAGCGGTGACAAGGCGCTGCCAAAAAGCGTAGCGCGTAAAAACAAAGGCAGAAAGTAAAAAACAATTTATAATAATAGATACAGTGTGGTATCTTTTAAAAAGTTTAGGCAACGGGGCCTGATCTGCAGCCGGCGGTTCTTCCGCACGCCTGTAGAAGGCCTTTTTGTTTTTGCCGATTAAATCAAGAACAGAAAGGTTGCGTAACAACAATGACTACCTCTGGATTACCCCGGAAACAGGGACTGTACGATCCGTGGTTTGAGCACGACGCCTGCGGTATCGGATTTGTGGCCAGCATTAAGGGAAAGAAGTCCAATGATATCCTGCGCAAAGCTCTTACCGTACTGCTTAATCTGGACCATCGCGGCGCCAGGGGTTCGGAACCGGATACGGGCGACGGCGCCGGAGTGCTCATGCAAATCCCGCACGCTTTTTTTGAAAAGGAGTGCGCCAAATTGAAAATAAAACTGCCGCCGGAAGGCGAATACGGGGCGGGCATGCTCTTTCTTCCCGTCGACGAAGGTTTGAGGAAGGCGTGTGAACAAGCGTTTGAAAAAATTGTAAAAGAAGAAGGACAGGAGTTTTTGGGATGGAGGACCGTGCCGACCGACAACAGCACGCTGGGAAAGACCGCCAGACTGGCGCAGCCCTTCATCAGGCAGGTGTTTGTGGCCAAAAATCCCGCGATTAAAGATAAAATGGCTTTTGAGCGCAGGCTGTACGTAATTCGCAAGCGTGCTGAAAAGGAGGTCCGCAGCTACTGCCTGCCGGACGGGGGCACTTTCTACTTCGCCAGTTTTTCCTGCAGGACCATAGTCTATAAAGGTATGCTTATTCCGGAGCAGGTCACCCGGTTTTATCCCGACCTGCTTGACCCCGACATTAAAACGGCCGTGGCCCTGGTTCATTCGCGCTTCAGCACCAATACTTTCCCGAGTTGGGAGCGCGCCCATCCGTACCGTTACATAATCCACAACGGGGAGATAAACACCCTGCGCGGCAACATCAATTGGATGCATGCCCGTCAGTCCATGTGCAAATCCGGCCTGTTCGGAGAGGATATGGAAAAGGTTTTCCCGGTCATCGACACGAACGGCAGCGACTCGGCCATGTTTGACAACTGTCTGGAGTTTCTGGCGCTCACCGGCCGCTCCCTGCCCCACGCCGCGATGATGATGATTCCCGAGCCTTGGTCCAATCACGAGAGCATGAGCGATGAAAAAAAGGCCTTTTATGAATACCACAGCTGTCTGATGGAACCGTGGGACGGGCCGGCTTCGATTGCCTTTACCGACGGCACCGTTATCGGCGCCGTGCTTGACCGCAACGGCCTGCGGCCGTCGCGTTACTACGTCACCAACGACGACATGATTGTATTGGCCTCCGAGGTGGGAGTGCTCGACATTCCTGCGGAGAATATCGTCTTGAAGGAAAGGCTCCGCCCGGGACGCATGCTGCTCGTCGATATGGGCGAAGGACGGATTATCAGCGATGAAGAGCTGAAGCAGCGCATGGCAAAAGAGCATCCCTACCGCGACTGGCTGAGCAGCTACCTCGTCGGCCTGGAGGATCTGCCCGCCGCTCCCGGTGTTCCCGGGCCGGACAGCCGCACCCTGCTCGTGCGGCAGCAGGCTTTCGGCTATACCTACGAGGAACTGTTCAAGGTCCTTGAGCGTATGGCGGAGGATGCGGTCGAACCCGTCGGCTCGATGGGGAACGACGCCTCCCTGGCCGTGCTGTCCGACAAGCCGCAGCTTCTGTACAACTATTTCAAGCAGTTGTTCGCCCAGGTCACAAATCCGCCTATCGATTCCATCCGCGAGGAAATCATTTTTGCCGTGGAGACCACCATCGGTTCCGAGAAGAACCTGATTGAACCGGAGCCCGGCAGTTGCCGGAGGATCAGGCTGAAGGTGCCGATCCTGACCGATGAAGAGCTTGCGAAGCTGCGGCACATTAAGATGGAGGGGTTTAAGACGGTGACCCTTCCGATACTTTTCAGGGTCTCGGAAGGAGAACGCGGCCTCGAGAACGCCATGGACTGCCTTTGCAGGGAAGCCGACCGGGCCGTCGACGACGGCGCAAACCTGCTGATTTTGTCCGACCGCGGCGTTGATCCTGAGAACGCGCCCATTCCCGCGCTGCTGGCGGTGTCCGGCCTTCATCACCACTTGATTCGCAAGGGGACCAGGACCAGGGTAAGCCTCCTGCTGGAATCGGGAGAGCCCCGGGAGGTTCACCATTTTTCGGTTCTGTTCGGCTACGGGGCCAGCGCCATCAATCCCTATCTCGCTTTTGAGACGCTGGAAAACATGTGCCGCCGGGGACTGCTCAAACTTGAGCCGGCCGAAGCGAAAAAGAATTACCTGAAAGCAGCGGTCAAGGGCGTGGTCAAAGTGGCCTCGAAAATGGGTATTTCTACCATACAGAGCTACTGCGGGGCGCAGATTTTTGAGTGTGTAGGAATTCGCCGGCCGGTTATCGACAAATACTTCACCTGGACCCCGTCGCGCGTAGGAGGGGTCGGGCTGGCGGAGATAGCCGGGGAAGCGGGGCTCCGGCATGGCAGGGCGTTCTCAGCCGGATGCGACTGTACGCTCGATACGGGTTCCACTTACCAGTGGCGGCACGACGGCGAGGAGCACATGTTCAACCCGCTTACCATAACCACCCTGCAGCAGGCCTGCCGCAGCGGCAACTATGCGCTTTTCAAAAAGTATTCGGAACTGGTGAACAGCCAGAACAACGCCCTGCGCAGGTACCTGGACTTCAAGAAGGACCGGCAGCCCGTACCCATAGAGGAGGTGGAGCCGGTGGAGTCCATCTGCCGCCGGTTTAAAACGGGCGCGATGTCTTTCGGCTCAATCAGCAAGGAAGCCCACGAGTGCATGGCCGTCGCCATGAACCGCATCGGCGGCAGGAGCAATACGGGCGAAGGCGGGGAGGATCCCGCCCGGCACAAGCTTTTGCCGAACGGGGATTCCCTTCGCAGCGCCATAAAACAGGTGGCTTCGGGTAGGTTCGGTGTAACCAGCGAGTATCTTACTAACTCGGATGAGATTCAGATTAAAATGGCCCAGGGGGCGAAGCCCGGCGAGGGCGGGCAGTTGCCCGGCCGTAAGGTGTATCCCTGGATTGCCAAGGTCAGGGGTACAACGGCGGGCGTTGGTCTTATTTCACCGCCTCCGCATCACGATATATATTCAATTGAAGATCTGGCCGAGCTGATCCACGACCTGAAAAACGCAAATCCCGGCGCCAGGATAAACGTCAAGCTGGTCTCCGAGGTGGGTGTGGGGACCATAGCCGCCGGTGTTTCCAAGGGAAGGGCCGATGTCGTCCTGATCAGCGGCTACGAAGGCGGCACCGGGGCGTCGCCCCGGACCAGTATCAGCCATGCCGGGCTCCCGTGGGAACTGGGCGTGGCGGAAACTCACCAAACGCTGGTTTTAAACAACCTGCGCGACAGGATCGTTATTGAAACCGACGGAAAGCTGATGACGGGCCGCGACGTCGTCATAGCAGCCCTGCTCGGCGCCGAGGAGTTCGGTTTTGCCACCGCCCCTCTGGTTGTGATGGGCTGTGTAATGATGCGGGTCTGCCATCTCGACACCTGCCCGGCGGGTGTGGCCACGCAAAACCCGGAACTTCGCAAAAAGTTTGCCGGAAAGCCGGAGCACGTGGTCAATTTCATGCGGTTTATCGCTCAGGAAGTGCGTGAAATCATGGCCGGACTCGGTTTCAGGACTGTAAACGAGATGGTGGGCCGGACCGATGTGCTGGAACAAAAGAAGGGAATCGAGCACTGGAAGGCAAAAGGGCTGGACCTCTCCTCCCTGCTCTGGCAGCCGGACGTGCCCGACAGCGTCGGGCGGTACTGCCGGACTGAGCAAGTACACCATCTGGAGAGATCGCTTGACAGGCAGGTTTTGTTGAAATTGTGCGAGCCCGCCCTGGAACGGGGAGAACGGGTGGAGGCCAGGCTTCCAATTAAAAACACCAACCGCGTGGTCGGTACCATCCTCGGCCACGAGGTGACGAAACGGTACGGCGGCAGAGGGCTGCCCGACGACACCATCCGTCTGTATTTTGAAGGTTCGGCCGGACAGAGCTTCGGCGCGTTTGTGCCGAAGGGGATCACGCTTATCCTCGAGGGGGACGCCAACGATTATTTCGGCAAGGGGCTTTCTGGCGGCAAGATGATTGCATTTCCGCCGGCAAAGTCAACTTTTGTGCCGGAGGAGAACATCATCATCGGCAACGTTTCCTTCTACGGAGCCACGTCCGGGGAGGCCTACGTCCGCGGCTTGGCGGGGGAGCGCTTCTGCGTCAGGAACAGCGGAGTGCACGCGGTAATCGAAGGCGTGGGCGACCACGGGTGCGAATACATGACCGGCGGCCGGGTGGTCGTCATCGGCAGGACCGGCAGGAACTTCGCGGCCGGCATGACCGGGGGCGTTGCTTACGTTTTGGACGAGGACGGGACGTTCCCGATCCGGTGCAATATGGAAATGGTTGTTCTTGAGAAACTGGAAGACCGGGATGAAGCCCGGGAAGTCAGGAAAATGGTTGAAAAGCATGCGGTGTATACCGGCAGCGGACGCGGCCGGTGGGTGC
Source organism: Bacillota bacterium (assembly GCA_035369845.1). GTDB lineage: Bacteria > Bacillota > Desulfotomaculia > Desulfotomaculales > Pelotomaculaceae > DAOOVD01. Next base: position 29,869 of record DAOOVD010000013.1, read on the forward strand.
TGGACAACTGGGAAAGTCTTTTGCCCAAATTCGTGAAGGTGATTCCGAAGGACTACAAGCGGATGCTGGAAGCAATCAGGCGCGCCGGTAAGGCCGGACTGGACGGCGACGAGGCCGTAATGGACGCTTTTGAAGAAAATCTGAAAGACGTGTCCCGGGTCAGCGGGAACTGAAGGAGGAGATCGTATGGGAAAGCCGACAGGTTTTATGGAATATCGCAGGGAGATCCCGGCAGACCGTCCTCCGCTGGAGCGAATTCGCGACTGGGAAGAATTTCATTATCCCCTGTCTGAAGAAGCGCTGAGAATTCAGGGTGCCCGCTGCATGGATTGCGGAACTCCTTTTTGCCACACCGGGATGAATATCAACGGTATGATATCAGGCTGTCCGAACCACAACCTCATTCCCGAGTATAACGATCTGGTGTACAGGGGCCTGTGGAAGGAAGCTTTGAGCCGGCTGCTGAAGACAAACAACTTTCCGGAATTTACCGGCAGGGTTTGCCCGGCCCTGTGCGAGGGGGCTTGTACCGCCGGGCTTGCCGCGGAGCCGGTTGCCGCCAGGAGTATCGAATGTGCCATTATCGACAGGGCGTATGAAGAAGGGTGGATTGCGCCCGGGCCTCCCGCCAAGAGGACCGGGAAGAGAGTCGCTGTCGTGGGTTCCGGCCCGTCGGGCCTGGCTTGCGCCGATCAGCTGAACAAAGCCGGCCACCACGTTACGGTTTTCGAGCGCTCGGACAGGATAGGCGGCCTGCTGATGTACGGAATTCCCAACATGAAACTGGACAAACGGGTGGTTCAGCGCCGGGTGAACCTGATGGCGGAGGAAGGCGTGACGTTTGTGACTAAAACGGAAGTCGGAAAGGGTTATCCGGCCGGCCGGCTGCTGAAGGACTTCGATGCGGCCGTGCTCTGCGGGGGGGCGACCAGACCGCGTGACCTGCCGGTAGAGGGGCGGCGCCTGAAAGGGATACACTTTGCAGTGGATTTCTTGAGCGCCAGCACGAAAAGCCTTCTTGACTCCAATCTGACGGACGGAAAATTTATCACGGCAGAGGGGAAAGATGTTATCGTCATCGGGGGCGGAGATACCGGGACCGACTGCGTTGCCACGGCAATCAGGCACGGTTGCAGGAGCGTGAACCAGTTGGAAATTATGCCGAGGCTTCCGCTGGAACGCAGCCCCGACAACCCCTGGCCCCAGTTTCCCAGGGTATATAAGGTGGACTACGGCCAGGAAGAGGCGGCAGCCCTTTACGGCAGTGATCCGAGGAGTTACTGCATTACTGTGAAAAGCTTCGCCGGCGACGGGGCCGGCAGGGTGAAAGAAGCGCGCACCGTAAATGTGGAGTGGGTTAAAGACGGCCGCGGCCGTCTTGCGCCGAGGGAGGTTCCCGGTTCGGAAAGAGTTTGGCCGGCCCAGCTTGTACTGCTGGCTATGGGGTTTGCCGGCCCGGAAGACACGTTGCTCGACCAGTTGGGCATCGGGCGGGACGAACGCTCCAATGCCAGGGCCGAGTACGGCAGATTCTCGACCAATGTCAGGGGAGTCTTCGTTGCCGGTGATATGCGCCGCGGGCAGAGTCTGGTGATCTGGGCCATCAACGAGGGACGGGGCGCCGCCAGGGAATGCGACCGCTACCTGATGGGGTTCACCGGCCTCAAATAAGAACTTTTGCGGCGCTTTCGCAATGTCGTTCGCCGCTGACGAAGGCGCCGCCTGCTTACGCGGGGTTGCAGACTGTGCTGCGCAATCTCGCTTCCTTCAACTTCAAGATCCCGGATTATTCGTCTCAAGACGGTGCGAAAGCGCCGCCACCGTCTGTTTGAGCGCTTGTTGCGGGTTTGCATGAAACCCGTTTTTTTTGCTCCCCAGGCGCTTTATTTTATGATAAAATTTAAAAAATCGTCAAGAGCGAAGGAGGATGCGGTTTTTGAAGAATACGCTGGCAGTTCTTGTCGTAAACAAGCCGGGCGTACTGGCGCGCATATCGGGTTTGTTGAGCAGGAGGGTTTTCAATATCGAGAGCATTGCCGCGGGTTATACCGAAGAACCGGATGTAACGCGCATTACACTGGTGGTGAAGGGAGACGTCCATATTCTGGACCAGGTTATGAAGCAACTCTCCAAGCTGGTGGATGTAATTAAAATAGTTGAACTGAAATCGGATGATTCGGTTGAGCGAGAGCTTGCCTTGATCAAGGTAAAAGCTGAGGCGAACAGGAGGTCCGACATAGTCAACCTGGTATCCATTTTCAGGGCCAATATCGTCGATGTCGGGAAGGAAACGCTGATAGTCGAGATACTGGGTGACGAAAAGAAGATAAACGCTTTTTGTGCGGTGCTCGAAGACTTCGGCGTGGTGGAAATGGTGCGCACCGGAAAGGTCGCATTATCGCGGGGGCCGGGAGCGGTCAAGTATTAGTTCTGTTTGCCGCCGTTGAAAGTAAAGTTACGGAACTGTGCATACTAAATGCCGTAAGGAGATTTCGCTCGCGGAGGGGGGATGCTGGTGTCCGGGCCAGGAAGGTCGAAGACAGGTTCGCCCGGCGGAAGTTTGCGCCGGACGGACCGGACCGGGTCCGCCGGTCGGCCGAAGCGGAGTGAAATTGCCCGGCCGGCTGCAAAACGGTATGCCGGTGAAAAGGAAAGGCGGTTTTTTGGGGAAGAGATAAAAAACGGTTACATTCAAATGGCCGGCATAAATCTGAGTATCGCAGAGGAGCATTTTAACCTTGAAGCGGAGGCGGGTAATCTCTGCGAACTGTCCGCCCCGGGGGTAAAATAGCCGTGCAGATACGCAGGGGAGATGTTTTTTACGCCGATTTGAGCCCCGTCGTAGGGTCGGAACAGGGGGGAACCAGGCCGGTTCTTGTTTTGCAGAACGATATAGGCAACCAGTACAGTCCCACCACCATCGTGGCCGCAATTACTTCACAAATCGAGAAGGCCAGGCTGCCGACTCACATAGAAATGCCCGCGAGGCCGGACGGCCTGGAAAAGGACTCGGTAATCCTTCTCGAGCAGCTCAGAACCATCGACAAGAGCAGGCTTATGGAAAAGGTGACCTCCCTCGACGGCGAAATGATGGAAAAGGTGAACGAGGCTGTTGAAATAAGCCTGGGTTTGATCGAATTGTAGCTCAAGGCTCCTTTCCGGCGTGAGTCAGCCCTTCTTTTTCCCGGATTTGTAACGCACACCTGAACCGGCTGGAAAAAACGCCGGTTTGTCGAAAGCCTGTTTTTAGCCCTGAAAAAAGTGAGGGGTTTTTCTTTTGTACAGGCAATCCCGTCCTTCAATGCGCTTATATTTTTTATAGAAAAACTGGTGAAGGAAAGTGAACATGAAGCCGCTGATCGGGATTGCCTGTTCGTGCGAAACAAACGGCGGGAGACTGTTTTTGAACGGCAGCTACCCTTCAGCCGTTGCGGCGGCCGGGGGGGTGCCGGTGCTCCTCCCCGTGTTGAAAGGTTTTGAAGCGGATTATCTGGCGCTGGTCGACGGCATCGTTCTTCCGGGCGGAGGGGATCTGGATCCCTTTTTATTCGGCGAGGAGCCGTCCCCTCTTGCCGGTGAAATAAACCCCGGCAGGGACTCTTTTGAAATCGGTGTCGCCAGGCTTGCGCTGGAGCGGGGTGTGCCTGTGCTGGGCATCTGCCGGGGTATCCAGGTGATAAACGTTGCGGCGGGAGGTACGGTGTGCCAGGACATTTCCCTCATGACCGGTTCTCCGTTGAAACATTTTCAGGCCGCTCCCCGCTGGTATCCCACGCACGGACTGGAGATTGTCCCGGGAAGCATGCTGGCCGGCATGCTGGGCGGCGCCGCGATCCGCGTCAACAGTTTTCATCACCAGGCCGTGGCGCGGGTTGCCGGAGGTTTTAGGGTTTCCGCCCGTTCTCCGGAAGGCGTGATTGAGGGAATAGAGGCGGAGAGCGGATACGCCGTGGGCGTCCAGTTTCACCCGGAAGATATGTGCGGGCTGGACGAAAGATTTTTGAACATTTTTAAGTCGCTTGTGGATGCCGCCGCCGTGATTGCAGGCGGGAAGAGTGCGGCGGGGGGCGCGTCTTCCCGGCCTGACCGCCAAGCTCGCCGGCAAGAAGGTTTTTGAAATTGAAAGGATTTGGACGGGGGCTGAAGAAGAAAAAGTCAAGATGCAGAGATATGTGAGGTGGCATGGAATAAATGCTTGCAATTTTCGGCGGTTGTATTTTTACCATGGGGGGGCCCCCTGTAAAAGTAGGAACGGTCCTGGTGGATGAGGGAAAGATAGCCGGTGTGGAAGCAGGCGTGGTGATTCCGCCGGGGGCTAAAGCCGTAGATGTTACCGGCAAGATAGTGATGCCCGGTATGATCGACGCCCACTGTCATGTGGGTATAGCGGAGGAAATTTACCGCGAAGAAGGGGATGACAGCAATGAGATGTCGGATCCGGTGACTCCCCACTTGCGTGCCGTAGACGCCGTCAATCCGGCCGACCTGGGATTCAGGGACGCTCTGGCCGGAGGAGTGACGACTGTCGTTACGGGACCGGGAAGCGCCAACATCATCGGGGGCGAGATGGTGGCGATGAAGACCGCCGGAACCGTTGTGGACGAGATGGTCGTTCAATTCCCGGCGGGCCTCAAGGCCGCTCTCGGAGAGAACCCCAAGCGCAGCTACGGACGTGAAAAAAAACCGCCCTACACCCGCATGGCTTCGGCGGCCCTGCTCAGGGAAACTTTTGTCAAAGGCCTGGATTATTTAAAAAAGGAGTCTTTGGACAGGGACTTGAAAATGGAGGCCGTGGCGAGAGTGCTGAGGGGAGACGTTCCCTTGAGAGTGCACGCGCACCGGGCCGACGACATTATGACCGCCGTCCGCATTGCCGGGGAATTCGGGGTCAAGCTCGTCATCGAGCACTGCACGGAGGGTCACCTGGTGGCTGCCCGGCTTGCCGCCAGGGGTGTGGCTGCGGTGATCGGCCCGGTGATCACCAACCGGGCCAAGGTGGAAATGCAGGGGATCACTCTCGAAACGGCGAGAATGCTGGCTGAAGCGGGTGTTCGGTTTGCCGTCATGACTGACCACCCGGTGGTTCCAATCCAGTATTTGTCGGTGTCCGCCGCGTTGACTGTGAAGGGAGGTCTTTCCCCCGAGCGCGCCCTGAGGTCCGTAACGATCGATGCGGCAGAGATATTGGGTCTCGGAGAACGCCTGGGAAGCATCGAGCCGGGAAAAGACGCCGATATCGTCGTCTGGAGCCGGCATCCCTTTGATGTCGCCGCCAGGGCGGAGAAGGTTTTCATAAACGGCAGGGAAGTGTTTGCGGCTTCCCGGTAAATTTTTTTGAGAAAAAGTGTAAAAAAAATTAAAAAGTGAAAGGAAATTGTTCTGGTCCGTCGAATTACACTGGGAACGTTATACTTAAATGTTATTTCATGTTATTTTTTGTCGTGAGGTGCCGAAATGAGGCAGGAGCCGCTGAAAATTTTAATTGTAGACGATCAGACAGGAGTTCGTTACCTTCTGGATGTCGTGGCCAGAGAAGCGGGTTACCGGACGGAGACGGCCAAAAACGGGCTCGAGGCTATCTCTTCAGTGTTTTCGTTCCACCCGGACCTTGTCTTTATGGATGTGCGGATGCCTGTAATGGGGGGCTTGGAAGCACTGGAAAAGATCAAGTCGCAGTTTCCCGGAATTGATATAATTATCATGACTGCCTACGGCTCGGATGAAACTGTTGCCCTGGCGCTCGAAAAAGGAGCCATGCGCTGTATAGCCAAACCGTTTGATGTTCTGGAAATCAAGGAGTTTCTTGAGGAATATACGGCAAAGCGCCAAAAATCCGGTATTGCGGCCGGCGGCAATTATGCGTGAGGCTCCGGTAGAAAGTTTTTTGCGAGGTTTGCTGTTCGACTGGGGGCGGCTCTGGTATAATTTTATTGAAAATGCGCGAAAATCGCCGGAGGCGATTTTTGCTTTAGGAGTGTTTAAATGCGCGAGGTGTACCGTGTTGTTGACGCGAACCTGAACCGGGCCAGAGAGGGTCTGAGGGTCCTGGAGGAAATCGCCCGCTTTGTGCTCGACGATGCGGACCTGACCTCCCGGCTCAAGGATATTCGCCACAGCCTGTCCTCGACGGCGGGCGAATTGCCCGGAGGCGTGTACGAACTTGTCCGCTCCAGGGATTCTGCCGGTGATGTCGGGGCTGAATCCTGGACACGGCAGGAAAGGAGCAGAAACAGCCTTTTTGAACTTGCGGTGGCGAATCTGAAGCGCGTGCAGGAGGCCGCCAGAGTGCTTGAGGAATTCGGCAAGCTTCTCGGCCCCGCTGCCGGGGGATTCAAAAAGTTGAGATATGAGACTTATGTCCTTGAACAGGAAATACTTCAGAAAATGAGAGATAAGCCGTGAAACTGTCCGAACTCGGCGAATTCGGCCTGATCGAAGCCCTGACGAGGGATCTGTTATACAACCCGGCCGGCGTAATCACGGGTGCGGGTGACGACGCCGCGGTGCTGAAAACGCGCGGGAGTGCGTGGCTTCTTTTTACCACCGACATGATGGTGGAAGGAGTTCATTTTAATTTGGAGTACAGCACTTTCCGGCAGGTCGGCTGGAAGGCGCTTGCGGTAAACATCAGCGATATCGCTGCCATGGGGGGTGAACCGGCTCACGCCCTGGTTTCTCTTGCCGTTCCGCCCGGGCTGGATTCCGGCGGCGTGCTGGAGCTTTACGACGGCCTCAGGGAGGCGGCCAAAACTTACGGTGTCAATATCGTGGGTGGCGACACGGTAAGCAGCCCCGACCGTCTGGTGATCAACGTGGCCCTGCTTGGAGAGGTTGGACCCGGAATGGCGGTATACAGGAGCGGCGCCCGGCCGGGGGATTCGGTCTATGTGACCGGTCCTTTAGGCGCTCCGGCCGCCGGCCTCTACATCTTTCAAAACGCGTCAAGGACTTTTCCGCCGGAGATTGCCGATTACTGCCGCCGCGCTCATACCATGCCGGCGCCGCGGGTCGAGGCGGGAATAGTCCTCGCCGCGCTCGGAGTGTCGGCGATGGACGACATCAGCGACGGCCTGGCGGGCGAGATGCACGAGATATGCGGCGCAAGCGGCACGGGCTGCCTGATCAGAAGCAAGGACATACCCCTGGACAGCCGGGTGCGTATGATCGCGCGGGAGGCCGGCGCCGATCCCCTGGAGTGGGCGCTGTACGGCGGTGAAGATTTCGAACTGGTTTTTACCGTAAACCCCGGAGCGGAGAAGAAAGTGGTGAGAGCGGCGGCCCAAAAGGGTATAAATGTTTATCGCGTGGGGGAAATAACCGCTTCCCGCGAGGTCCTTGTCGAATGGAGAAACGGAGAAATTTCCGGCCTGGCAAAAAGGGGGTACGATCATTTCAGGAAGTGAAGCATATTGCACCCGTAAAATGGGGTTATAATATATTATTGGGGTGAACGCCTTGCTTTTCATCAAAACCTCGGCGCCGGAGGAAACGGCCGGCGTGGGGGAGAAACTGGCCCGTTTCCTGCGGGCCGGAGACGTGATATGCTTGAACGGAGAACTCGGAGCCGGGAAAACCAGGTTCGCCCAGGGTGTGGCCCGCGGCCTCGGCGTCGCCGGCCATGTTACGAGCCCTTCTTTTACTTTGATTAACGAGTATTCTGGAAGGATTCCTTTTTACCATATGGATTTCTACCGGCTGGAAAACCCGGGGGAAATCGAGGATCTCGGCTGCGAGGAATATTTCTACGGGAACGGTGTCACTCTGGTGGAATGGGCGGAAAGAGCGGGGCAAGGCCTTCCGGGGGAGAGGCTCGACGTTGTGATCAGGACGGTTCCCGGGGAGGATAGCCTGCGGGAGATTTGCGTAAAGCCGCTGGGTGAGAGATACCGGGGCATGGTGGAGGAGCTGAAGGCTGTTGTGCGTACTGGGGATTGAGTCCGCGACTTCCGTAGCTTCGGCGGCTGTAGCCGGGGATTGCGGTATTCTCGCGGAGCGCATGGTCTTGAACAAGCGGACGCATTCGGTAAATTTGCTGCCCATGATAAAGGCGGTAATGGAAGAAGCGGAAATAGACCGGGACAAACTTGCCGGCATAGCTGTTTCCGGCGGTCCGGGCTCCTTCACCGGCCTGCGTATCGGCATGAGTACGGCGAAAGCTCTCGCCCAGGTATGGAACCTGCCCCTTGTGCGGATTTCCACCCTGGAAGCCCTGGTCTATCCGCTGGCCGGGCACGGAAGGCTGCTCTGCCCGGTATTGAACGCCAGAAAGAATGAGGTCTATACTGCTTTGTACGATTTTACCGGGTCCGGGATGAAAGTTCTGGCGGAACCGGCGGCTTTAGCCCCGGAGGCGCTGGCGGAAAGGCTCCTGAAAATTCAAAAACCGGTAACATTTCTGGGTGACGGCGTACAGGCCTGCCGTTCCCTTCTGGAAGCCGGGTTGAAGGGGCTGGCCTCGTTCGCCCCGGCAGCCGCAAGCTTTCCGAGGGGGGGAGCGGTGGCCGGAATGGGCCTGAAAGCGATCATGGAAGGCCGGGGTATGGACCCGGGGGATGTTCGCCCGGAATATATCAGGGTATCGGAAGCGGAGGCGGTCTGGCTTAAAAAACACGCCACCGGGGGAAGAGACCGTTGAAGGTGACTTTCGAGGAGATGCGGCCGGCTCATTTGGAACAGGTATTGAACATAGAGAAAAAGTCCTTTCCCTCCCCGTGGTCGCTTGACGCATTTCGTTCGGAGCTTCTGCAGAACAGATTCGCATTATATATTGTCGCCCTGCTCGGCGAAAAAGTGGTGGGATACGCGGGCATGTGGGTGATCATTGACGAGGCGCACATAACGAATCTTGCTGTGAGCCCCGCGCACAGGACGAATAAAATCGGCAGGGCGCTGATGCTGGAGATGATCAGGCGGGCCGTTTTATCGGGCGTCGTCAGGATGACTCTCGAGGTGAGGCCTTCCAACCGGATTGCGAGACGTTTGTACGCCTCTCTGGGTTTTGAGGAGAAAGGAACCCGCAAGCGCTACTACACGGATACCGGTGAAGACGCGATAATCATGTGGAAGAACGACCTAGCCGGTCCGGTGCCCGCCGGCCGGCCGCGGTGTTTGGAAAGGAGCTTGTAAATGACTGGAAAATGGAAGGCCGTCCTGCGGATATCCGGTTTTATCTTCATGGCGGCCGGAGTTTTTGCCGGCTTTTCTGTTCCCTGGTCGTGGATTCTGCTGCTCCTGGGACTTGTCCAGGTAATAGCCGCGGGCGGTTTTGGCTGAAACAGTTGCTGAGGGTTGGTGCGACCCTTAAAAAAATCTCTTCCGGGTAGCAGCTGCTGGTAATTGTTGAACAAACTCCCGTCATGTTATATACTTTTGTTGGGATTTGCGGAAAATAGCAGACCAAGGGGATCAAAATGCCAAGAATAATCCCTTCCGGGGACAACTCGATATTTGCCCTCGACATCGGAACGAGATCGGTCATCGGTATCGTCGCCCTGGTCGAGTCAGGCGTGCTGCGGGTGGCGGCCCAGTGCTCCGTCGAGCACGAAAGCCGCTCGATGTACGACGGCCAGATCCACGACATTTCCAGAGTTGCCGACACGGTAATGGAAGTCAAGAGCAACCTCGAGAAAAAGGTTGGTTTCAAGCTGACCAGGGCGGCCATAGCCGCCGCGGGCCGGTCGCTGATAACCAGGCAGTGCCGCGTGGAGATGGAGGTGGACGACGGAACGGAGATAGACGGCGCAACGGTCGACAGCCTGGAAATCGCCGGAATAAAGAAAGCGCAGGACGGGCTCGGCCGTGACGAGGCGGGCGGCGACAGGTATTTCTGCGTTGGTTACAGCGTGGTCAGGTATTATTTAAACAACTATCCAATCAGCAACCTTGTCGGGCACGTCGGGAAGACAATCGGAGCCGATGTCCTGGCCACCTTCCTGCCCGAGTCGGTCGTCAACAGCCTTCATTCCGTCCTGCGGAGGGTGGGCCTGGAGCCCGTAAACCTCACCCTGGAGCCGATAGCGGCGATCGAGGTGGTGATCCCCGAAAACGTCAGGCTGCTGAATCTCGCTCTCATCGACATAGGTGCGGGGACCTCCGACATAGCCATTACCAGGAAAGGTTCGGTGGTATCGTACGGCATGGTACCGTTTGCCGGAGACGAGGTCACCGAAGCGATTTCGGAAGGCCTGCTCGTCAGTTTCAACGAAGCCGAAAAGATCAAGCGCTCCCTTGAAAGGGGAGGCACTATCACATACAGGGACATCCTGGGCATGGAAAACACCACGACCGCCGAGGAGGTCGCCGGACTCATCGACCCGGTGCTGGACAAGCACGCCTCCGAGGTTGCGGAGGTGATTTTAAATCTTAACGGCGGGGAACCGCCCAGGACGGCTTTTTGCGTGGGCGGAGGCTCGCGTCTTCCCGGCCTGACCGCCAAGCTCGCCGGCAAGCTCGGCATCGAACAGCAGAAGGTTGCCGTAAGGGGAAGGGATGCCATCCAGAACCTTGCCGTTGACGAGGACGGCCTGGAAGGTCCCGAAGGGGTTACAGTTGTGGGTATCGCCACGGTGGCCATAAAAAAACTCGGCCAGAACTTCATCAAGGTGAAGGTGGACGGCAAAGAGTTCAGCCTTTTTAATTCCACGGGCCTGACCGTCTCCAACGTGCTCAGCGCGGTTGACTTCAACCCCAGGGACTTGATCGGACATAACGGCAGGAACCTGAAATTTTCTTTGAACGGCAGGCCGCAGACAATTTACGGAAGCCTGGCCAAGCCGGCGGAAATATATATCAACGGAAGGCGGGCGAGCTTGAAGTCACCGGTTAAAGAGGGTGACGAAATAAAAGTGTTGAGGGCCGTTGACGGGGATGACGCCAGGATGCTGGTGGGGGATGTGATCGGCGGCGCGGGGAAAAGAAACGTTGTTTTGAACGGCGAACCAAAGGCTCTGGAGCCCGTCTGTCTTTTGAACGGGGAGCGGGCGCAGCCGGACTGCGAAATTAAAGACGGCGACCGGCTGGAAATCAGTTGGACGGCGGGGGACATTTTCGGGGACGGCGGCCTTGCCGGCGCCGTTTTGCTTGTCAACGGGCGTCAGGCGGACCACGGCTACGAGCTTGAGGAAGGAGACGAGATAAAACTGGTCGGGAGAAACCAGGACGGGCACGCGGGAACCGCGGCAAGCCCCGGAGCCGGCCAGACCGGCCCGGAGGCGATAAATGTCACGGTGAACGGGGAAAAAATAAGGATGGAAGGGAAAAAACAGTACATCTTCGTGGATATCTTCAATTATATCGATTTCGACCGCTCTTACCGGAAGGGTACTGTAGTCCTCAAAGTGAACGGTTCCGAGGCCGGATACACGGATGTTCTCAAGGAAGGGGACAGTGTGGAGATTTACTGGGAAGAAGCGGGCTGAGCCGGTATGTGCCCGGCTTTTTTCATTTGACTCCGCTATGCGCCGCCGCGGACCGGCGCGAAGTTGAGCGGAGACGGAACCTCCGGCGGCGGGCGGCCTCGCCGGAAGATATGCTTTTGACCCATTCCCGGACTGCAAAATAGCATGCAGGGCAGGCAGCCGTGCAGGATTGACAGGCGGCCTGCGAGAGTTTTTTCGTTGAGCGGGAGGTGGCCTTATGCAGGTTATCCTGGTGGTGGAAGCACCACATTTCGCTTGAGTTTGCCGCGAGTTTCAAGTGAAAAAGGTAAAAAAAAACCGGGAGGGATACCGTTTTGCAAAACACGAACAATGTTGCCCTTGCCGGGCTGGCGGGAAAGAGAAAAATATATTTTGTTATTGCGGCAGTCGCAGCCGTTGCGTTGGCCGGTTACTTTGCGACGGGGAACCTGAAAAAGGCTTCGGGTAACTACCTGACCGATACCGTCAAACGCGGCGTCGTCACCAGCAGCGTATCGGCCAGCGGCACCGTTGAGCCGGTGAGCATCGTCTCGCTGAACTTCGAAAACGCGGAGACGGTCAGGAAAATCCACGTCAAAGTGGGTGACCGGGTTACGGCGGGCCAGCTTCTGGCCGAACAGGACATCACTAATCTGGAGGCCCAGGCAAGGCAGGCCGAGGCAAATTTAAAGGGGGCGGAAACCAGACTGGCGCTTCTGACGGCCGGCACCGGGCAGGGGACGGGTTCCGGCGCGGGCCTGACCAGTTACGGCCTGGCCAGAGCCAAACTGGAGCGTTACCAAAAGCTCTATCAGGAGGGGGCGGTATCACTGGCCGATCTTGAAAGCGTACAGAAGGAATTGATCAACGCCGAGTCCGAAATCGCGTCGGCCATAACCCAGGTGGAAAACTACAGGGCTCAACTGCAAATGGCCCGGGACGACCTGGCCGGCGCGAAGATGTTCAGTCCCTTAAACGGCATCGTAAGCGCCGTAAACGGCGCGGAGGGCCAGCGGGCGACGGCCAACAACAATAACACCAGCAGCGGCAGCGGTTTTATCGTCGTGATCTCCGAGGACCTGCAGGTGAAGGCCCAGGTCAACGAGGCCGACATCGGCAGGACGGCGGTCGGCCAAAAGGTGGAATTTACCGTCAATTCCTTTCCAGAAAAGACCTTCACCGGCAGGGTGAGCAGCATATCCCCTCAGGCGTATACGCTTTCCAACGTGCAGATTTACGACGTAATCATTCAGCCGGAAACAAACTATACCCAACTGAAGGCCGGGATGCCGGCAAACGTGAGCATAATTGTTGAAAGGCATGAGAACACCCTCGTCGTTCCAAAGGGGGCCGTAACCTTTGCGGTCGGTTATCTGAACAGGATGAAGCAGTCCGGTTCCCTCAATCTGGACGGTTTTCAGGGAGGGAGCGACAGCGGTCCCCGGGGCGGGAACTCCGGGCCGGGCAGCGGCGCCGCGGCTGAAAATCAGGAGGCGGACAGGGGCGGCGGCCGGGAACAGCAGTCTTTCGTCGTCGTTTTGGACGCTTCCGGCCAGCCCGCGCCCCGCAGGGTGGTTCTGGGGCTGTCGGACCTGAGAAATTATGAGATCGTGAAAGGTTTGAACGAAGGGGAAACGGTAATCACCGGCTCCCTGGACCAGCCTTCCGCCGCCGGCGCTCAGGGCAGGCAGGGCGGCGCGCCGTCTGCGGGGATGCGGGTGACGACAAGGCGCTGAACGGAGGCCTGTCGAAGTTTTTTTCTTGCGGAGGCGTTATGAGTAAAAAAGCCGTTGTACTTGAAAATATCAGTAAGGTGTATAAAATGGGAGAGAACCGGGTTCCGGCCCTGAAGGGCGTGAGTTTGTCCGTCCGGCAGGGGGAGATGGTGGCGGTCATGGGCGCCTCGGGTTCGGGCAAGAGCACGTTGCTGAACATCATCGGCTGTCTGGACAAGGCTACGGAGGGCACATATTATCTGGACGGGGAAAATGTGTCCGAACTGGATAAAACCCGGCTGGCCTCCATCCGCAATAAAAAGATCGGTTTCGTTTTTCAGGGTTTCAATCTGCTGGGGAGAATGAGCGTGCTGGCCAATGTCCAGCTGCCGCTCGTATATGCGGGCTGGGAAAAGGAGGCCATGGAGGCCAGGGCCAGGGAGGCCTTGAACTGGGTCGGCCTGCCGGACTATGCAAACCACTATCCGAACCAGATGTCCGGCGGCCAGCAGCAGAGAGTGGCGATTGCCCGTGCCCTGGTAAACAACCCTTCCCTGATCCTGGCCGACGAGCCGACCGGCGCGCTCGACTCGAAAACGGGCCTGGAGATCGTTTCAGTCATCCAGCGGCTCAATGAGGAGAAGGGCATTACCGTGGTGATGGTTACCCATGAAAAGGACATCTCGCTTTACTGCCGCCGCATTATCATGTTGAAGGACGGCCGGATCACGGAGGACGCGCCGGTATTGCATCAGAGAAACGCAGCTGAAGATTTGGCCGGACTTCCGGCCGGCACGGAGGCCTGAAGATGAACTTTGCAAACAACTTCGAAGTGGCGATAAACGGCTTGAGGGCGAACAAACTCAGATCCGCCCTGACAATGCTCGGCATTATCATCGGTGTTTCGGCGGTTATCATTATGATTTCCGTGGGGCAGGGGGCCGGCAAGATGATTGAGGACCAGATCTCCAGCATGGGTTCCAATCTGCTGATGGTTTTCCCCGGGGCCGGGCAGGGAGCGGTGAGGGGGGCGGGCGGAAACGTTAACACGCTTACGTTGGAGGACGCCGAAGCCATAGCCGGGCTAAGGATGGTGGCCCGGGTTGCGCCCGAGTTGAGTACAAGCGCGACCATAGGGTATGCCAGCCAAACCTGGACCGCCCAGGTGGACGGGACCACCCCGGAATTGCAGATTATCAAGGACTGGCCTGCGGCCGCAGGCGCGTTTTTTACCCCGGACGACGTTGAAACTGCCGCCCCGGTAGCGGTTTTGGGTCAAACGGTGGCGGAAAACCTTTTCCCTCCCGATGTGGACCCCGTCGGCGCAATTATCAGAATCAACAAACTGTCCTTTACGGTTGTGGGCGTTTTGACTCCCAAAGGCGCCGCCCTGGCCGGACAGGAGCAGGACAACATCGTATACGTTCCTGTCACCACCGTCCAGAGGAGATTGATGGGCGTCAAGCATGTCCGGATGATCAACGTTCAGACCGTCACGCCGGAGAGCATGAATTCCGTTCAGAGCGAGATAGAAAGCCTGTTGCGGGAAAGGCACCGCATAACGGGCGCGAATTCCGACGATTTCAACGTGCGCAACCTGACCTCGGTACTTGCCGCGGTGGAGAATACTTCCGCCGTCATGACCCTGCTGCTGGCCAGCGTGGCCGCCGTTTCCCTTTTGGTGGGCGGCATCGGGATTATGAACATAATGCTGGTTTCGGTAACGGAGAGAACGAGGGAAATCGGCTTGCGCATGGCTGTGGGTGCGACCGAGGGAAATATCCGCAATCAGTTCCTGGTGGAGTCTCTGGTGCTTTGCCTGGTCGGGGGGCTTATAGGGATTCTGATCGGAACGGCGGGCGCCAAAATAATTTCAAAACTTGCCGGATGGCCGACTTACGTTACGTTTTTTTCCGTCCTGCTGTCCGCCGGTTTTTCTGCGGCAATCGGGATTTTTTTCGGCTATTACCCCGCCAGAAAGGCGGCAGGGCTTGATCCCATCGAAGCGCTGCGCTTTGAGAAGTAGCAAAGCGCAGATCGATAAAAATTCAGGCCCGGAAATGGATTCGCGCCGGTCTGTTAGAAGAAATCAATACCCGGACGCTGAAAGAGGTGCTGGACGCGAACCGGATCAAATACACTGTGAGGCAGTAAGTCTCAGCTATCTCGTTTTTTTCTGTCACAAAAATCTCTCCGATTGTGTTATTATTATGAAACCACCCTGCGGAGGTGCCGGATGGTCCTGCCGTCAAACGTCGCCGAACACGGAAAAAAAACAACCGGTTTCAGGGAGCTTTTTGAACGGTACTATCCTGCAGTATGCCGCAGGCTTACCTGTCTTCTGGGCAGCCGTACCGCCGCGGAGGACGTTGCCCAGGAAACGTTTGTCAAACTGTACCAGTCCCCGCCCCGGGATTTTTCCAACCTGGGCGGGTGGCTGACCAGGGTGGCCACCAATTTGGCTTACAACCAGTTGCGCAGCGAGAACGGCAGGCGCCGCCGGGAGGCCGGCTTCGGCAACCTCCCCGGAACGCCGGAGGCGGATCCGGAGGAGGCGCTGGTGCGGAGCGAGGAGATAGCCCTCACCCGTCAGGTGCTTGAGCTTTTGCCGGAACGGGATCGGGCCTGCCTGCTTCTGAAGTTTTCCGGAATGAATTACGCTGTTATAGCACAGGCTATCGGTGTGAAGGAATCCTCCGTCGGCACATTGCTGGCGCGGGCCCGCGCCAGGTTCAAGGCCGAGTATATAATAAGGCTCAAAGGAAGTGATGACGGTGTGCTGTGACGAGGGTACTCTGCAGGCATTTCTGGACGGGGAAGCAGTCTCCGGCACAAGAGATGAAATTGAAGAACACCTGCAAAACTGCCGTTCGTGCCGCGACCTGCTGGGCCGGTTAAGGGAAAACCAGTCCTTTACCGATGCCAGGCTGGACGGCTACGTCCGCAGCAGGGCCGGCGCGGCCCGGAGCCGGTCCGGCGGCGCGCCGCCGGCCGGGCGGGGCAGTACGCGCTTGAGGAAAGGAGTATTTGAAATGTTGTCAAAATATCGCATGGCGGCCATTGCCGCGGCAGTAGTTCTGGCCCTGGCGGTTTCCCTCAGCTTCGGTTCGGTAAGGTCCGCGGCCGGCGAACTGCTTGCGGTTTTCCGGGTGGAAAAAGTAAAAACAGTGAGCATTACTCCGGAAGATATGACCCGCATCGAAAAAGCGTTGCGGGAAGGAGCCGGCGAGATCGGCATTGAAAATTTCGGCACGATTGAGTTGAAATTTGAAGGAACTCCCGGCCCGGTCACCCTGGAAGAGGCGCGCGCCGCAGCGGATTTTCCGCTCAAGCTGCCTGCCGCCTTTCCCGACGGCTTCCGGCTGCAGGAAATCAATAAAAACCCGGAAGGGACCCTGAATTTCACTCTGGATACGGAAAGCGCCAACCGGATTTTAAGATCGTTCGGGAGTGTCAAGCTGCTCCCCGGCGAACTCAACGGCAAGACTTTCACGGTGAAGGCGCCTGTCCAGTTTATAACCGCCTATGCCGGACCGGACAACCGGCGGATTTTCGTGGGGCAGAGCAGGAGTCCCGAGTTGATCGCACCTGTTGAGGATGTGAGCGCCGTCAGGGACGCGCTCCTGGCGCTGCCTTTCCTGCCCGAAAACCTGCGCAGTCAGTTGGCGTCAATCGGCGACTGGCAGCACACTTTCGTGATTCCGGATTTTAACGGCACTTCGCGGGAGGTTGACGTGGCAGGGTCGCAGGGGGTCTTTATCGGTTCTTCCGCCGGGGGAACCGGGGACCGCGAGTTTTCCGGCAGCCTGATCTGGCAAAAAGCCGGCACGGTGTATATGGTCGGCGGCAGCGTAACCCTGGAGCAGGCCCTGGAAATCGCCTCATCCATGAAATAGAGAGTGGTCGAAACTGTATGATTTTAGTAACCGACAACCTGACTAAAATGTACGGCAACAGGGTCGGATGCTCGAATATTTGCCTCTCGCTCGGCGAGGGGCAAATATTTGGCCTTCTGGGCCCGAACGGTGCGGGAAAAAGCACTCTGGTGAAGATGCTGGTGGGACTCCTCTTCCCGACCTCCGGAACGGCGCAAATTCTGGGCCGCCCTCTGGGCGACCTGCAGGCCAGGCGGAAAATCGGCTTTTTGCCCGAAAATTTTCGTTATCAGGAGTGGCTTACCGGCGAGGAACTCCTCTCCTTTCACGCTTCCCTGTACGGGATGAGCGGAGCGGAGAAAAAGCGCCGCATACCGGCGGTGCTCGAGCGGGTGGGGCTGGGCGGCAAGGAGAAACAGAAGGTGGGGTCGTACAGCAAGGGAATGCAGCAGCGGGTGGGGCTGGCCTGCGCCCTGCTGCCCGATCCCGATCTGGTTTTCCTGGACGAGCCCACTTCGGCCCTCGATCCCCTGGGACGGCGGGAGGTGCGCGAAATTATTACCGAACTTCGCGACAGGGGCAAAACCGTTTTTCTCAACAGCCATCTATTGAGCGAGATTGAAATGATCTGCGACCGGGTGGCAATTATCAATAAGGGGAGAATCGCGGCGGAAGGCAGTCTTGCGGAACTGCTTGCAAAAACGGTGGAAGTGGAGATGCAAGTGGAAGGTCTGACAGCGGAAATAGTGACAAAGCTTTCCGCCCTGGGCAGTTCCCTGAAGATCGACGGCCGGCTGGTAAGGATTTCGCTGGACGGCAGGGAGGGGATACCCGCCCTGGCCGAGGCGGTGGTAAGCGGCGGCGGCCGCCTGTTCAGCCTGGAGCCGCGGCACAGTTCCCTGGAAGACCTGTTCGTGGAACTCGTCCGGGGAGGTGACGGACAGTTATGCTGACAATTGCCGCCTTGACTTTTAAAGAGGCGGTCCGCCGACGCATTCTCACGGTCACCATTGTCCTGGCCGCCGCCTTTCTGGCCCTGTACGGTACCGGCGTGCACTACGGGTATAAAGATCTGGCTGCCCACGCCGGACCCGTGAAAGCGATGATAGCGCCCCAGTTTCTTTCCCTGGGCCTGTATTTCGGCAGTTTTATCATCGCTTTTCTGGCTGTTATGGCGGCAGTGGGGTCTGTCTCCGGGGAAATTGAAAACGGAACCATTTACGCCGTCGTGCCGAGGCCTATAAGGCGATCGGAAATCATTGCGGGCAAGTTTTTGGGCTACGGTTTGATGCTCACGGTCTTTGCCGTTTTGTTTTACGCCGCCGTATTGCTGATTGTCCGCTTTAATACCGGCTTGAGCGTCCCGGTCAAAGCGGGCGCGGCAGCTCTTTTTTGCCTTCAGCCTTTGATTCTTCTGGCGGTTACCATGTTCGGAACCACTTTTCTTTCCACCCTGGCCAACGGAATTGCCGCCTTCATGCTTTACGCGGCCGGGGTAGTGGGCGGCATGCTGGAGCAGGTCGGCTACCTGGCAAAAAGCCCGGTTCTTGTCGACATCGGCATCGCATCCAGCTTGATCATGCCCGCCGACGCCGTTTACAGGAAAATCGTGCACAGCCTCCTGTCCGCACCGGGAGTATCTTTATCTTCCTACATGCTGGGCCCATTCGGCAGCGGGTCGGAGCCCAGCGTCTGGATGATGGTGTATACGGGGCTGTACATTGTATTTCTTCTGGCTCTGGCGGTAAAAATCTTCTCCAAAAAAGACATTTGAGTGCCTGTATTTCAAGCCGTCCGGCACTTTGCGGCAGGGACCGGGCAAGGGGGGGCGAAACGTGTTTTATATCGGCACCGCCGGTTACAGCTACCAGGATTGGGTGGGCGCCGTCTACCCGTCGGGAACAAAAAAGGGGGATATGCTGAAACTGTACGCCCGGGAGTTTTCCTTCGGGGAAATCAACGCCACTTATTACCGCATGCCCGGCAGAAAGATGATCGGGGGTATGGCCGCAAAAACCCCGCCCGGCTTCCGCTTTGCCCTCAAGGCGTTTCAGGGGATGACTCATGCGAGGGACGGCGGGCCCGAAATCTTCGGTCAGTTTGCAGATGCGGTCCGCCCGCTTTCGGAGTCCGGCAGGCTGGCCTGCGTGCTGGCCCAGTTTCCCTATTCCTTTCACAATACCCAGGAAAACCGTGATTACCTTAAAAAATTCCGCGAACTGCTGCCGGGGCTGCCCGTGGCGGTGGAGTTCCGCAACGCGCGCTGGATCTCCGGGAGCACGTTCGAGCTTCTGAAACGGGAGCAGTTGTCCTTCGTCTGCGTGGACGAGCCGGATATAAGAGGCCTGATCAAACCCCTGGCCGTCGTCACCGCCCGGCCCGCCTACGTCCGCTTCCACG
>DAOOVD010000014.1:0-48388 GCA_035369845.1 Bacillota bacterium
ACTGATGCGGCTGGGTATGTCCTTCTTTCGGCGGTTGAGTGATAATTGCCCGATCCCGCAAGGGGTTGGGTTTTTCTTTGAAGAAGGATTGGCTTTTTTTTCGTAGAATTAAGCCTTTATATTACTGGAAAGTTTTATTGCATTTGAAATCAAGAAGTGCCTGCGGGGGTGGCTGAGAGATGCTGATAATGGGCGTGGATCCCGGAACGGCGATAACCGGTTTTGGCCTAGTCGATTATCAGGGAAACTGTTTTTCTCTAATCGAATGCGGCTGTATCCGCACCCTGCCGGGGGAGCCCATGGCATTGAGACTCAACACCCTCTATGGCCGGCTTTTGGAACTGATCGGGCGCTTCAACCCGCAGCATTTCGCCGTGGAGGAACTCTTTTTCAACAAGAACGCCCGCACCGCGCTGGCCGTCGGCCATGCCAGGGGGGTTTGCATGCTGGCCGCTGCGGGTTCCGGCCTGCAGGTTTTTGAATACACGCCTCTTCAGGTGAAACAGGCGGTCGTGGGTTTCGGCAGGGCGGGGAAAAGCCAGGTGCAATTTATGGTAAAAACAATCTTGAACCTGCCGGCTCCTCCCGAGCCGGACGACGTTGCCGACGCTCTGGCGGTGGCCATATGCCACGCTCACATGTACGCATGGGAAGGAAAGATAAAATGATTGCCTTTTTGAGGGGGAAATTGAGAGAGATACAGGCAGGCGCCGTGATCCTGGATGTTTGCGGCGTGGGATTCAAGGTCAGGGTGCCGCTGTCCCTCCTCCACAGACTGCCGGAAAAGGACAGTGAAGTCTCTCTCCACACCCATCTGGTGGTGCGTGAAAACGGTTTTGACCTGTACGGATTTCAGGAAAGGGAAGAACTGGATTATTTCATCAAGCTCCTGAACGTGTCGGGAATCGGCCCTAAAGGGGCACTGGCGATTTTAACCCTGTTTTCCCCGGGTGAAATCGGGCGCGCTATCGTGGACGAGGATGCGGTTTCGCTTACCAGGGTGCCGGGAGTGGGCAAAAAGACGGCCGGAAGAATAATACTGGAACTGAAAGATAAAATAACGGTCCTGCCTTTGGAGCGGGAGGCCGGAAGCGCCGGAGGCGGCGGAGATCTCGACGCGGTCGAGGCGCTGATCGCGCTCGGCTATTCCCCTGCGGAAGCACGCAGTGCCGTGAGAGAAGTGCGGGACAAGGCGGATGCCGTGCCGTCCGTTGCGGAACTGGTCAGAAGCGCCCTGCGCCTGCTGGTAAAGAAGTAAATCTGCTTCAGCCGGCATGAATACGAATATTTTGAGGTGCAGATGTTATGGACGACAGGCTGATATCGGCGGCAGCCCGCCCGGAGGATGCGGAAGAGGCAAGTTTGAGGCCGCGCAGGATGGAGGAATACATAGGCCAGGAAAAGGTAAAAGAAACGATATCTGTATATATTCAGGCCGCCCGCGAACGGCGGGAAGCGCTTGACCACGTCCTGCTGTTCGGCCCGCCGGGGCTGGGCAAGACCACACTCGCCAATATTATCGCCAATGAAATGGGGGTGAGCATCAGAACAACCTCCGGGCCTGCTATAGAACGGCCGGGTGATCTTGCCGCCATACTCACGAACCTGGCGCCGGGCGACGTGCTGTTTATAGACGAAATACACCGGCTGAGCAGGGCGGTGGAGGAGGTGCTATATCCTGCCATGGAGGACTACGCACTGGATATAATTATCGGCAAGGGTCCTGGCGCCCGGTCGCTGAGGCTGGATCTTCCCCGTTTTACCCTTGTCGGAGCCACCACCCGCGCCGGTTTGCTTACTTCCCCCCTGCGGGACCGCTTTGGCGTGATCAGCAGGCTGGAATACTATCAGCCTGAAGACCTCGTTCTCATCATCAGGAGGGCCGCGAAGATACTGGGAGTTGAAATTACCGGCGACGGCGCGTTTGAGATCGCCGGCCGTTCCCGGGGCACGCCGAGGGTCGCCAACCGCCTGCTGAAAAGGGTGAGGGATTATGCCCAGGTCCGGGCGGATGGCGTTATAACCTTTGATGTGGCAACTGAGGCGCTTGAATTTATGGAGGTTGACAGGCTGGGGCTGGACATAACCGACCGGAAGCTGCTCCTGACCATAATTCGGAAATTCGGGGGCGGACCGGTGGGGCTGGATACCTTGGCGGCCTCTACAAGCGAGGAGCCTGAAACAATAGAGGACGTTTACGAGCCGTTCCTGATTCAGATCGGTATGCTGGCAAGAACACCGCGCGGCAGGGTGGTTACTGCTTTCGCTTTTCGACATTTGGGCCTGGAGCCTGTGAAAGAAGGCTTCGACCAGGGAACGCTCTGGTAAGGCCGGCCGCAACATGTGTTACCTGCCTGCCGGGCGCGGTTGCGGGTTGATTCGAAATATTTTCCGCAAAATTTTCCAAAGGGGTGTTTTTCCCATAAAAATATTGCTTCACACGTGCTGCGGGCCGTGTTCGATTTATCCCGCGGAGTACCTGAAAGGAATGGGGATGGATGTCACGGGATTTTTTTTCAACCCGAACATTCACCCTTACACGGAATTCGTAAAGCGCAAGGAAACCCTGGAAAAATATGCCCCGGAGATAGGCCTGAAGGTAATTTTCGACGGCAGCTACCTCCTTGAGGATTTCCTTCGGGGCGTCGCAGGCAGGGAAACCGACCGCTGCCGGTTCTGTTACGAAATGCGTTTGGACCAAACCGCACGGGCGGCAAGAGAAGGAAAATTCGACTGTTTCAGCACCACGCTTTTGGTCAGCCCCTTCCAGAAACACGAACTGATCAGGGAAGTCGGCCTTTCGGCGGGGGAAAAGCACGGCGTCCCTTTTTATTGCGTTGATTTCAGGAGCGGCTACCGTGGAGCGGCGGCCCGTTCCAGGGAGCTGGGCATGTACCGGCAGAAATACTGCGGCTGTATTTACAGTGAAAAAGATCGTTACTTGGGACACCGGGGAAGGGGGGCGGGGTAAGTTGATGTGGGACTATTTTGGCAAGATTATTCTGGTGTTCGGCATGCTCCTCGTGGCCGTGGGCGGTTTGATGCTTCTCGCTGGTAAAATCGGCCTGGGACGCCTGCCTGGTGATATTTTTATACAGAAGGGGAATTTCAGTTTTTATTTTCCCCTGGGAACCTGCATCATCTTGAGTATACTGCTTACCATAATTGTCAGTTTCATCCGCCGGTGACGAACCGTTTACACCGGCTTGTTTTTTTATGAAAGGATTTTAAATATTTTTTGTCGAAAGATGAATTATTTACTAAATTATTAGCGGGGGATGAGCTTGCCGGTAAGGAAAATACTGTTTCTGGTTTCTCTTACGGCGTGTGCGGCGGTGCTTTTTGTCTTGCGGGTGGAGGCTGCGGAATCGCGTAATGTGCGGGTGGCGCTCGTCACACAGGCGGACGCCGTCTCATTTAAGGTTGAGGGAAATTACCGGCTGGTTGACCAGTCAACTGGCAGGGAAATAGCGAGGCTCGTACCGGGCGAGAGTTGCCGGGCGGTACTGAAGGGCGGCAAACTGGAGCTTTACGGGAAAAATCGTTACGGTGCGTTTAACGGTCCGGTAACGGTGCGGCCTGAAAGTTTCGGGATCAGCATAGTCGGCGAAAGCGGGAATGCGGCGGAAAGGCTTTCAGCCGACGGACTGTTTGTGCTGAACGGGGAAGGCAGAATCATTCCTCTGGCCGGAGTGACTGAACCTGCGGTGGAAGCCGCGGGCGGAGTAAGTTTGCTGAAAACCGCCTCCGGGCTTGATCTGGTGTCGCTGACCGCCGCCGGTGAAACCCGGCGTTACCGCGGTAGCATGGAATTCAGGCTGGAGAACGGAAAAATTTCTGCAATCAACGAACTGGATATCGAGGACTACCTGCGCGGGGTGGTGCCGTCGGAAATGTACCCGTTCTGGCCACAGGAGGCCCTCAAGGCACAGGCGGTGGCTTCCCGCAACTACGCCCTGCAGAGGATGGAAGAAACCGGGGGAAGTGCGTTTAATTTGAGCAACAACCAGTTGAACCAGGTGTACAAGGGATACGACGCCGAGACGGCGGCGACGAACCGAGCCGTGGATGAGACACGGGGAATGGTCATGCTCAGCAAGGGCAGCCTGATTTCCGCGTTTTTTCACTCCAGCAGCGGCGGATATACCGAAAACAGCGAGGACGTCTGGACTTATCCCCTCCCTTACATCAAATGGAAGGCCGATCCTTACGATAAAAACGGCGATCATTATGACTGGCAGGTTAAGTACACTGCTCAGCAGCTTATGGATAAGCTTAAGTCGGCAGGTTACGATTTTAAGAAAATCAGGGACGTAAAAGAGGTTGCCCGAACCGACTCCGGCGCGAGGGTCAAAAAAATTACAGTGGTCGGTGACGGCCCCCCCGGAGGCAGGGTCGACATATTCAATGCCGACCGCGTAAGGACGGCCCTCGGTCTGAAAAGCGCCCGGTTTTCGATGAAGAAGGTGTTCGGCAGGGACAGTTGTCTGACCGAGGTGACATTTACGGGAAGCGGCCTCGGACACGGCCTGGGGATGTCGCAGTACGGCGCCTGCGGCATGGCCAAGCAAGGTTATAATTACCAGGACATTTTGAAATACTATTATAGTGGAATCGTCCTGGCCCCCGGTTACGGCGGAAGGCCGGCGCCGTAGAGAATTATGGGCGGGAGTTGAGCAGGTGAAGCTTTCTGATTTTGACTTTTCCCTGCCCGGTGAACTGATTGCCCAGGAGCCGCCGGAACGCAGGGATCAGTCGCGCTTGCTGGTAGTGAGATTGAACTCGGAGGAATTCGAACACCGGATGTTTAGGGATATAACCAGCTACCTCAGACCCGGCGATGCTCTCGTTATAAACGACACCAGGGTAATTCCGGCCAGGCTGATAGGTGTAAAAGCGGGCACCGGTGCGAGGATTGAAGTGCTTCTGCTAAGACAACTTGACGGTTTACGCTGGGAGGCGCTGGTCCGGCCGGGCAGGAGAGCGGGTCCCGGAACGGAAATAAGTTTCGGCGGCAAGAGTCTTGAGTGCAGGGTGATAAAGAATACCGGCTACGGCGGCAGGGTTGTGGAATTCAGATGTGACGGCTCCTTCGAAGATGCTTTGGACCGTTTGGGTTTGATGCCGCTGCCTCCGTATATAAAAAAGCCGCTTTTGGACAGGAATCGTTACCAGACCGTCTATGCCCGGCAGGCAGGGTCGGCAGCGGCCCCCACGGCCGGGCTTCATTTTTCGGAGGAACTGCTTTCCCGGATCAGAGAAAAAGGAGTTGCCGTGGTACCGGTGCTTTTGCACGTCGGTCTGGGTACTTTCCGTCCGGTGAAGGTGGAGGATATCAGAAAACACCACATGCACGCCGAATATTACGAAATTTCGGAGGGGTCGGCTGCTGAAATAAATAAGGCCAGGCGCGCGGGGGGAAAGGTGATTGCCGTCGGTACCACTACCACCCGCTGCCTGGAAAGCGCGGCGGATGACAGCGGTCAGGTCCGTGCCGGTACCGGCTGGACAGATATCTTCATTTATCCCGGCTACCGTTTTAAAGCCGTACAGGGGTTGATCACAAACTTTCACCTGCCCAAATCCACTCTTTTGATGATGGTGTGCGCCCTGGCCGGCCGGGATAAAACCCTGGCGGCTTACAGGGAGGCTGTGAACAGGCGTTACAGGTTCTTCAGCTTCGGGGACGCTATGTTGATTATTTAAACACTGTACTAATTTGAAAGAAAAGGTTAAAATGGGTAATAGCTGTGATCTGGCAAGGAGGAACACAAATTTTCGGCAAAAGGATTGAAAAAAGGTCTGCCGGCAAAGCCTTTTCCGGGCCTTTAACAGCTTTGCGGCGCTACCGGCGGCCGGGCTGAAAATTTGCGGAAAGTTATGGCTGTATCTTTTACGGTTGTATGTGAGGATCCGTCAAGCAAGGCCCGTCTGGGACTGTTGCGCACTCCTCGCGGAGTGGTGGAGACGCCGGTTTTTATGCCGGTAGGCACCCAGGCGACAGTAAAGACTATGACTCCGGAAGAAGTAAGGGAGGCCGGCGGGCGTCTCATATTAAGCAATACCTACCACCTTTATCTGAGGCCGGGACATGAATTGATCCGTGAGGCGGGAGGACTGCACAGGTTTATGCACTGGGATGGTCCGATCCTGACCGACAGCGGGGGATTTCAGGTTTTCAGCCTTGCGCCCCTGCGAAAGGTCACCGAAGAAGGTGTTGTTTTCAGATCTCATATAGACGGCACCGAGCATTTCTTCAGTCCGGAAAAGGCGACGGAAGTGCAGATGGCGCTCGGTTCCGATATCGCCATGGCTTTTGACGAGTGCGCCCCGTATCCTTGCAGCCGGGATTATGCCCGGGAGGCTCTTGAACGGACCACCCGCTGGGCTGAAAGGTGCCTGGCGGTTCACGGGAAGGAAGATCAGGGCATGTTCGGTATCGTGCAGGGAGGCATGTTTCCGGATCTTCGCGAGAGGAGCGCGCGGGAACTGGTGGACTTGAATTTTTGCGGCTATGCCGTTGGCGGGTTGAGCGTCGGGGAGCCGAAGGATTTGATGTACGAGGTGCTGGATCATACCATGCAGTTCCTTCCCGCAGAAAAGCCGCGCTACCTTATGGGGGTCGGTTCTCCAGACTGTCTCGTGGAGGGTGTTGTAAGGGGGGTCGACATGTTCGACTGCGTGCTGCCGACCAGGATAGCCCGGAACGGGACGGTTTTGACCCGCAGGGGGAAAATCGTGGTCCGCAACGCCGAATACGCGAGGGATTTTACTCCCCTGGACCCGGAATGCGACTGTTACGCCTGCAGACACTACCACCGCGCTTATGTCAGGCACCTGATCAAGTCGGGCGAAGTGCTCGGTATCCGCCTTACCACCATACACAACCTCTATTTCGTGTTGAAACTGATGGAAGAATTGAGGGAAGCTGTGCGTGAAGGGAAGACGAGAGAGTTCAGGACCAGTTTTTTTAAAAAATACCACGCAGCTTGACTTCTTTAAATTTATCCGCAAAAAAGGATTTCCCTCAGTCGGAACGAAATTAAACGAATTTAGAAGCAATTAGAAAGGGGGTCTGGGAGTGAATTCACAAGTAATCACCTGGCTGTATATAGCCGGACTTTTTCTGGTTCTGTACTTTCTAATGATCCGGCCGCAGCAGCAGCGCCAGAAAAAGCACCAGGAGATGCTGAAAAGCCTTAAGACGGATGACAGGGTAATAACTGTCGGCGGCATTTACGGTACAATCGTCAAGATCAAAGACAAGTCTGTTGTGCTGAGAGTGGCCGATAACGTGCGCATAGAGTTTTCCAAAACAGCCATCTCTGGAATCATTAGCAAGGATGAAGAAGAAAAAGGTAGCGACTAGGCCAAAAAGGAGTAGACCTGTCGTCTGCTCCTTTTCTCCTAATCGCTTGACCGTCCGGTTGTGGGGGGTTGTCCGGTAATGATCACCCTGGAAGACCTGAAAAAGGATCCCGTAGTCGACGCCTTTATCCGTAAAGGCAACAAGTATCTCGGCGTGCTGGGTTTTACCGAACACAGCTACCGTCACGTAAACCTGGTTTCCAGCATCGCCAAAAACATCCTCGAGCGGCTGGGATATCCCCAAAGGCAGGCCGAACTGGCGTCCATGGCGGGGTACATGCACGATATCGGAAACGTGATCAGCCGCAATGACCACGGTATTTCAGGGGCTGTAATCACCTACCCGATTTTAATGCAGATGGGAATGCATCCTGACGAAATTGCCACTGTAATCTCGGCTATCGCCAACCACGAGGAGCAGTACGGACACGCCGTGAACAGCGTGGCGGCCGCACTGATTGTGGCGGACAAATCCGACGTTCACCGCTCGAGGGTGCGTAACCCCGATTTTGCCACATTCGATATTCACGACCGGGTCAACTACGCGGTCGAACATTCTTTCCTCTGGGTGGCTGACGACAAGCGGACAATTACCATGGAGCTTACCATCGATATCGACATCTGTCCGGTTATGGAATATTTCGAGATATTTTTGAGCCGCATGATCATGTGCAGGCGGGCGGCAGCTTTTCTGAAATGCAATTTTGAGCTGGTGGTTAACGGAGCCAAGCTGCTGTAGCCGGTGGTTCCAGATAAAGATGCCATAGGGGGAATGGAACATGAAGTGGAACAATATCCTGAAGCTGCTTGGTGTCATTTTGGTCGTGGCCGCGGCGGCAGTCATGACTGTATTGCCGGTTATTCCGGGCGTAAAATGGCTGCCCTTTGTCAATTTGATCAAGCAGGGACTTGATTTGAAGGGCGGCGTCCATGTGGTCCTGGAGGCGGTGGACACCCCGGAGGCGCAGGTGACTCCCGACAGGGTGAAGCAAGCCATGGCCATCATTGAAAACAGGGTCAACGCTTTCGGAGTGACCGAGCCGATCATCCAGCAGGAGGGGTCCCGCAGGATAATCGTTGAACTGGCCGGGGTGAGTGATCCTGACGAAGCGGTGCGCAATCTGATTAAGACGGCATACCTGGAGTTCAAGCTGGAGGACGGGACTACGATACTGACCGGCGGCCAGTTGAAGAACGCGGTGGAAGGGAAAAATCCGCAGAGCGGTCAGGCCGAGGTCAACCTTGAGTTTGAACCGGACGGCGCGAGGACTTTTGCAGAAGTCACCGCCGCCAATGTCGGCAAGAGAATTGCGATTTACCTGGACGGGAACCTGATCCAGGCTCCGGTGATCAAAGAGCCGATTCCGGACGGAAAAGCGCAGATATCTCCTTACGAGTCGCTGGAGGAAGCCCACAATATCGCCGTTCTGCTCCGTTCCGGTTCGCTGCCGGTGAAAATCGATGTCATGGAAAAAAGAACGGTCGGTCCCACACTCGGGTCGGATTCGTTGAACAAGTCGATAAAAGCCGGGGTTGCCGGAATAATCGCAATCTTGACTTTCATGATTGTATATTACCGCGTACCTGGTATGGTGGCCAACCTTGCGCTGGTCATATATGCTATTCTGGTGTTGCTCATATTTGCGGCCCTCCATGTGACCATGACCCTGCCGGGCATAGCGGGTTTCCTCCTCTCCCTGGGCATGGCCGTTGACGCGAACGTAATCATCTTTGAAAGGCTCAAAGAGGAACTGTGGTCCGGAAAATCCCTGCGCTCTTCCATCGATACCGGCTTCAAGCGGGCGTTTGTGGCCATTTTTGATTCCAATGCAACCACGCTCATTGCAGCAGCGGTGCTTTATTACTTTGGAACGGGCCCCATAAAAGGCTTTGCGGTGACGCTTTCCATAGGCATCATGGCCAGCATGTTCACTGCCATTACCATGACCAAATGGTTGCTCCACCTGGTTGCGGCCAGCAACATAGTGCGGAACACAAAACTTTACGGAGCTTAGGGGGGAGATTCATTGAGGTTACGGGACAGAAAGCCGTTTCATTTTGTGAAACTCAGGAAGATATGGTATATCATCTCGATTCTTATCATACTTCCCGGTATTATTTCTCTTTTCAGCCAGGGCCTGAACCTGGGCATTGATTTCAGAGGCGGCAGCCTGCTGGATTTAAGGTTCAGCCAGCCTGTCGAAGTTGAGCAGGTAAGGGGTTTGTTGGCCGGCTTCGGCCTGGAGGGGGCCTCTATTCAGAGGAGCGATCAAACCGACTTTTTAATTAGAACCAGGGAACTCTCGGAGGATGAGAGCCGGGATATAGTCCAGCAGTTGAACGATAAGCTTGGAGGAGTCACGGTACTGAGGACGGAACGGGTCGGGCCGGTAATCGGGCAGGAACTGATCAGAAAAGCAATGTACGCTTTGGGAGCGGCTTCCGTTTTAATGGTTATATATATAACCTGGCGCTTTGAGTTTAAACAGGGCATTGCCGCTGTTCTCGCACTCATTCACGACGTACTGGTCGTGGCGGGTGTTTTCTCGATTTTTCAAATTGAAGTGGACAGCACTTTTATCGCTGCCATCCTGACGATCATCGGTTATTCGATCAATGACACGATTGTTATTTTTGACAGGATCCGGGAGAATATCTTGAACAAGAAAAAGGGCGAGGCCGTCGAGGACGTTATCAACACCAGTTTGTGGCAGACAATGGCTCGTTCCATCAATACGGTGCTGACCGTCGAAATTATTCTCGTCGCCTTGTTGCTGCTCGGCGGCCCGACGGTGCGGAACCTTGTGCTGGCGCTTCTCATCGGGATAACCAGCGGCGCTTATTCCTCGATCTGCAACGCCAGCCCGCTTTGGTACGATTTCAAGAGGCTGGAGCGCCGGGGCAGACCGAAGGCCGCCCGTGCGTAAGCTGAACCGTTGATTAATGGAGGCGCGAATTTTGCACTTTTGTTTTTTTTAAAGGGTTTTAGGATACATTAATGAAAAGTGATTTTGTATGATGTTGAAAAAATCATGGAAAATGACAGGCAAAATGCGATCCTCCAGTCACTTAAGGAAATGCTGACCGATCTGGCGGTGAAAGTTGAAAAGATGAAGCTGGCGGAATATGTCCGACTGCTGGAAAATCCATGGCGGCTGATGTATATAAATTTTATCGCCGGAATTGCCAGGGGAGTCGGTATAGCGGTCGGATTCACCATCCTCGGCGCCATTGTAGTATACATTCTGAGAGAACTGGTCATGCTCAATCTTCCTTTTATCGGCGGACTGATTGCCGAGATAGTGCGCATGGTTCAAACGAGAGTCGGTTCTTGAAACGGGAGGCGGAAAATTGCGGGAAGAAAAACTTATGGAATTTAAAAGGCGGCTCCTCGATGAAAGAAAAAAATTGACAGACCGTATCAAGTTTATAAACGAACAGGGGATGGGGGTCCCCCTGGGGACTTCGGTGAGCGAACTTTCGTCGTATGACAATCATCCCGCGGACCTGGGAACGGAAGTTTTTGAGCGCAGCAAGGACTTCGCTTTGAGGGAAAGCGCTGCCATCACCCTGGCCGCTGTAGACGACGCTCTGAATAAAATGGAGAAGGGCACTTACGGGCTTTGTGAGGTTTGCGGCCAAGAAATTGCTGAAGAAAGGCTGGAAGCCATGCCGTCAACAACGCTGTGCCGTAATTGCAAGGAGGCGGAAGAAAAGATCCACGGGCGGCCGGTCGAAGAAAGCGTGCTGGCCGTGCCTTTTGCCAGGACTTTTACCGATGAAACTGATTCGGTCGCGTATGACGGGGAAGACGCCTGGCAGGATGTGGCACGCTACAGTGAAACGACGGACGAATGGTCGAGAGGAGGATCGTACTACGGTTATTCCGATTTCGATCTGGTAGAGGACAGGGGTGCGGTTGAGGAGGTTGACAACATTCCCTACGAGGTGGGTGAAGACGGCGTCATCTATAAAAATTTCAGGGGGACGGATGACGAGGACGAACCTGGTGAAAAAACCGGTGCCGGGAGAGATTAAAAAACGAAACGGATGAAACCATCCCGCCGGGTCCTTCTTGAATTTCCTTCCGGCCCGGGATTGAAGCCGGACGGATTAAGTTGACAGTATATGTTCGATAGTACATAATTTAATAAAACTCCGTTTGAAGGAGGCTCCGGGAAATGAATCGGAATATTCTTCTCGCTTCGGACGGCTCGGAAAACGCGCTCCGGGCCGCCGGGTTTACAGCAGATCTGGCGGCGATGGCGCCTGAAACGAAGGTAACTGTTCTGGTTGTCAACGATATACTGGAAAGGATGAAATATTATTCGCCCCTGCAGTCTCCTGTAATCTTTGAGGAAGTGGAAACCCTTTTC
Organism: Bacillota bacterium; assembly: GCA_035369845.1. Taxonomy (GTDB): domain Bacteria; phylum Bacillota; class Desulfotomaculia; order Desulfotomaculales; family Pelotomaculaceae; genus DAOOVD01. The sequence continues at coordinate 11,745 of DAOOVD010000014.1, forward strand.
AGGGAAAAGTCGGAGGAAGCCCTGGAAAAGACCGTAGAGATTTTTAAAAAAAATAAATGCCCTGTTGAGGGCGTGGTCAGGGTGGGTAATCCGGCTCACGTAATAGTTGAATTCGCCCGTGAGGGTGGTTTCGATCATATTGTGATCGGCAGCCGGGGAATGGGCAGTCTCAAGGGTATTGTCATGGGCAGCGTGAGTTCAAAGGTAATCAATCTGGCGCCCTGCCCGGTGACGGTGGTGAAATAAAATTGCCGGACGCGCGCTGTTTTTCAGTGAAGCGATTTCTTGAAGTCGTCCGGGCGGTTGGATTCCAGGATCTCTCTCAACTCCTGCTGCTGTTCCTCATTCAGCAGGTCTTTGATTGCCAGCGAGCCCTGCGCCACCTTTTCCGTAAGGTAAATGGGTGTTTCTGTGCGGAGAGCCAGAGCGATGGCGTCGCTCGGCCGCGAGTCAATCACAAGTTTTTTGTCATTGTGCCACATGTGCAACTCGGCGTAGTAGGTTCCGTCCCTGATGTCATCGATGACGACCATGCTTAATTTGGCTTCCAGTTGATCGCACATGTTTTTTAAAAGATCGTGGGTCAGGGGACGGTCGAAACAGATGCCCTGAAGGGCGATGGCTATGGAATGGGCTTCGAAATGACCGATCCAAATAGGCAAGGCTCTTGACTTTTCTTCGTCTATTAGCAGAACAACTGGATTCATCATTACATCGTACGCGATTTCCTTGACTTTGACCGGGATCATGTTTTCACCTACTTTTAACAGATTTGCATGTCGGGCAGCCAATGAGAAAGGTGAACCGCTTTTTAAGATAATATTCGGAAGCAGTATCTCTGATGATAAGGTGGTTTCTATGGATTTGACATGGCTGTTTTTTATTTTGTGTCCCTATATGTTTGTTTATTTTTACCTGAATGATTTTCTTCAAATATCCAGACGGAAGATAATGGCCGTCTGGCTGCTGGGGCTGGGAGCAATCATACTGGCCTATTTTATATTGAACAAGGTCAATCCGTACCCGGCTCCGTTTCCGGCGCCGCTGTACAAGAGTTAGATGAAGCCCTCGTTGTCCGGCGAGGGCTTTTACCCGGTTTTTTTCAGCCATCACATCAAAAAAATTCTGCACAATTCAACCTTCTTTATTAATATTCTAATTGTAGCAGCTATTAATTGTCAAACTCGATTTTTAAAAGTGACGGCTTGTATACTCTGTTGTAGCAGCGTCTTTATTGTGGTATACTACTTTTTAAGTCAGACCGGCGTAAAAACGGTCGGGCCGAAAGGCAGCGGTTAGCCCGTGGGACTTTCATCTGGCATGCTTGGATGAGTAGCCCGGGCTATTTGTATTTGGACGGGAGTGTGGGCAAGGCTTGAATGAAAAGATCAGGGCGGCTCGTTTGTCAATCCTTACCAACACCATACTGACACTGGGCAAGCTGGTTGCCGGAATAATGATGAATTCCGTAAGCGTCGTTTCCGAAGCCATGCATTCGGGCATAGATTTGGTAGCCGCCATGTTCGCATTTTTTTCAGTGAGGGAATCTTCCAAGCCGGCCGACGAAAGACATCGCTACGGCCACGGAAAATTCGAAAACCTGGCCAGTATCGCGGAGGCAATGCTTATCCTGGCGGCCGCCGGCCTGATCATATACAGTTCGGTCCCGAAACTGCTGGGAGGCGCCGAAATTCATTCTCTCGGTCTGGGCGGGATTGTAATGGGCGTTTCAGCGGTGGTAAACTTTTTTGTTTCGAGAGAGCTGATGAGAGTCGCAAGGAGGACGGAATCGCCGGCCATAGCCGCCGACGCGTGGCACCTGCGCACAGACGTATATACTTCGGTTGGCGTTTTGGCGGGTATAGTCGCCATAAAAGCGACCGGGCTGACCATCCTTGACCCGGTAATCGCCATAGCAGTCACGCTGTTCATAATAAAGGCCGCCCTGGATTTAATCCGCGAATCCATGCGTAGTTTGCTGGACGTAAGGCTGCCGGAGACGGAGGAAAAAGAGATAAGGGAGGTCTTGCGGCGGCATGCCGGACATTTTGTGGAGTTTCACGAACTCAGAACGAGAAGGGCCGGGTCACAGCGTTATATAGACCTGCATCTGGTGGTCCCGGTGGAAAGGGCCTTCAACGACATTCACAACCTGTGTGACAGGATTGAAGAAGACTTGAGCGCAAGGTTCAAAGACACCCACGTCTTAATTCACACCGAGCCGTGCGACCGGAATTGCCCGGAATGCAGCCGGAAGGAAGAAAACCGGCGGGGTGCGGGGTGCGGGCAGGGCTGAATTTTTTTTGCCTTTTTTTATTTTTCGCTTATTTTTAACTAGATAAGTGACCATACTATTGGTAAAAATTGAAGGAGGTTTTAATAGGTGACTTCTGCACTAGCTGAATATTTCAATGCGGTTTGCAACCGCCTGCCCGGCGAGGCGGAGAGGGTTCTCCAGGCTCTGGAAAAACACGGGCCCATGAACAAGGAGGAACTCTCCCTGGGCGCCACGGTTAAGAGAGCCGTGCTGGATCACATCGTCATGCAGCTTTATGCTCTCGGCCTGGTGGAGGTGGCAACCGAGGGCAAGAGCAAAATGTGCAGCATTACAAATCTCGGGTGGGATTTTTTGAGCCTGAAGAGCGCCGGTTGAACAACCGGCGTTTTTAGTTCCCGCGGGGGAAAGAGCGCCTCCGGCCGGCGCCTTGCCGCAGCGGCTGCCGTTATCGCGTGGCGCCGACTGCATTGCCAAAAGCCGTACCCTCGATTATAATCTAATTGTTATGAGAGATATTGCCAGGAATCACCGGAAAAAAATCTGGCGGGTCGGGGAACCGGCCCCGGATCTCTGCCGCATATTGTCAAAAAAGCTGAACATATCCCGCATTCTGGCGCAAATACTGGTGAACCGCGGAGTCTATACCGTCGATCAGGCCAGGGCCTTTCTGGACTGCGGGCTGGAACGGCTGCACGACCCGCTGCTGTTGACCGATATGGGAAAAGCGGCATGTAGAATTGTGCAGGCAGCCGGCGCCGGTGAGAAGATACTTGTCTACGGCGACTACGATGCGGACGGAATAACGGCGACTGTTCTGATGATAAAGCTTTTGAGGCGGATAGGCGCGAATGCTGATTACTACGTGCCGGACCGGCTGAATGAAGGGTACGGGGTGCACCTGGACGTTTTAAAGAAAGCCGTGGCAGGCGGAGTGAGGCTTGTCGTTACGGTGGACTGCGGTATAAGCGCCGTTGAAGAATCTGTCTGGGCGGCGGATAACGGCCTGGAGATGATTATTACCGACCATCACGAGCCTTCTCCGGTTCTGCCCGGGGCTTTTGCCGTGGTCAATCCGAAGAGAAGGGACTGCAAATATCCTTTTAGAGAACTGGCCGGCGCAGGCGTGGCTCTGAAGCTGGCCCAGGCGGCACTGAGCCTTCTTGGTGCGGGAAGTGACGACTGGATGGAATATCTGGACCTTGCCTGCGTGGGAACGATAGCCGATATAGTGCCTTTGCTGGGCGAAAACAGAATCCTGGTAAAGCATGGCCTGCCCAGGCTGGCGGAAACAGGGAATCCTGGGCTTCAGGCCCTGATGGAGGCAAGCGGATTAAACGGGAGCGATGTAGATGCGCGGGAAGTGGGTTTCGGCCTGGTCCCGAGGCTGAACGCGGCCGGCAGGGTGGGGAACCCCGCCCTGGCGGTAGAGCTCTTGCTCGCGGAAGATATCGGAGAAGCGCGGGAACTGGCCGGGGAATTAAACAGGAGGAACCAGGTCAGGCAAAAGATTGAGGCGGATGTTTTGGGGGAAGCTGTCAGATTGATTGAAGAAGGTCCCGAACCGGAAACAGCCCCGGCAATCGTGCTGGCTTCGGAAAACTGGCACCCCGGTGTGACGGGCATTGTTGCCTCCCGCATAGCGGAGCGCTATCACCGGCCGGTGTTTTTAATCGCCCTGGAGGGGGGCGTGGGGAAGGGATCGGCCAGAAGCACACCGGAATTCGATTTGTATAAGGCACTAACGCACTGCGGGGATTACCTGGACAATTACGGGGGGCATACCCTGGCGGCCGGATTCACGATAAACGGCGGCAATATCGACAAATTCCGTGAGACAATGCTTTCATACGCCGGACAGGTTCTCGGCGGCAAGGAGCTCGTTCCCAAGCTGAATCTGGACTGCATAGTGGGCATGGACCAGCTTTCGGAAAAGCTTGCCGCTGAGATACAGCTTTTGCAGCCTTTCGGACAGGGCAATCCGGAACCGCTGCTTGCCTGCATGAAGGCTTCAGTCCTGGAAAGCCGCACCGTCGGAAAGGAATCTTCCCATTTAAGGCTTCGCCTGCGCGGGAACATTGCGGTATTTAACGCCATAGGCTTCAATCTGAGCGCGCATGCCGGTGCTCTCGCCTCTTCGGATAAGGTGGATCTCGCTTTTGCCGTCGGTGTCAACGAGTTCAACGGCAGGCGTTCGCTGCAGCTCGAGATAAAAGACCTCGTCGCCCCGGCCGCGCTCGAACTGACTGGAGAAAGCCGGAGCGGACGGGTATCCGAAGAATTGTTGCCAAAACCCTTGGCGGGGCATGCAGACAGCGCGGACAGTCTTTTTGTCCCCGAATTTGTCGGCGGGGTTTTGAAAGGGCTGAAACTGTCCGGGAGGCCGGAATGCGCCGGCGGCGCGGAAAGGGTTTCCCGGGCGGTGGATTTTGTGGACTTGCGGAATCTGCTTGAAAGGCAGTCCATACTGAAGGAATTGGCCGTTGAGGGAGGGCGGTCGCTTGTAATTACCGCCTGCGGCTACCAGGTTGTTGAACTGGAACATTACCTGCGGCTTGCAGGTCCTTGGCCCGCCGGCAGCACGGCTTTCTGCCACGGCGGCGTCTCCGGCCCGGAGAGGTCACGCATTTCTGAAATGTTCAAAGCGGGAAAACTGAGTGCTCTCGTCGCAACCCCGGATATACTGTCCTTTGTTGGGGAAAGCGCTTCCCGCGTGTTCCTCTATCATCTTCCGTTCAGTCCGGCAACGGTTAATTCGGCAATAGCCGCCTTAAAACCTGGCGGGATGCTGTATTTGCTCTGCAATTCGGAAGACTACAGGGACAATATTGAAAACCTTGATACCATAGCGCCCGAGCGCGGCATTCTGGCTTATTTCTACAAGGAGCTTGTCCGCATGTGGAGGCGCGGCGGGGCCGGCGCAGTGGAAATAGATACGGTAAGGTTCACGGGGCTGATGAAAAAAGCCGGCTTTTTGAATTTCCGGAGATACACCGCCGAGATTGCATTGATGGTTTTGGAAGAACTCGGGCTGATAAGAAGCTGCAGGGAAGAAAACCGCGTTCGGGTAAGGCTGCTGCCACCGCCGGAACAGAAGAAGGACTTAATGGAGGCTCGGACATACCGGCACCTTCATCAGATAAAAGAGGATTCGACAAAATGGATGAGGAAATTTTTAAACGAACCTTCACACAGTTTTTTAAATGTTTTACATGTCACCAGTCTGGGGGGGTGAAAAAATGGACCTGAAAAGCAGGATCAGGGAGATACGCGATTTTCCGCGGGAAGGGATCAACTACAAGGATGTATCCACCCTGCTTCTGGACAGTGAGGCCTACCGGTACGCGATCAAAGAACTTGTGAGGCAGTGCAAGTATAAGAATGCAGAACTGATTGTGTGTCCGAAGGCGCGCGGTTTGATCATCGGGGCGCCCCTGGCATATGTCCTTGGTGCGGGCCTGGCCGTTCTCTACAGGACGGACAGGGAGCCGGGGGAAGGCATTGTCAGGCATTACGGCCCGGAATTTGCGGATGAAGCTGTTCAAATAAACCGGGACGCTGTCAAGCCCGGAATGAAAGTCCTGGTGGTGGACGAACTGATCGCCACGGGAGGTACGGCCGCAGCCGCTGTCAGGCTGGTTGAGGAACTCGGCGGCGAAGTTGTCGGAACGGTATTTCTGATTGAATTGACAGGTTTGGGTGGTAGAGTTAAGTTGCAGAATTATGATACAATATCATTAGTACAATATAATTATTAGAAGGATCAGGAACACTTATGGAAATTCCCGCTTATTCCTCTTCCGGGGAACAGCAGGTGTCGGTCCGGACCGGACCGGCCAGGACGGAAGAAAAAGGCGAACCTGGGAAGCTCAAATATGATCCGGGGAAGTCCCTGGAAGAGCTTATAAATATGATCAGGGAATACAACCCCGCGGCAGATGCTCTATTCATCCGGGGCGCGTATGAGTATGCCGAAAAAGCCCACCGGGAACAGAGGAGATTCTCCGGCGAGCCCTATATTGTCCATCCCCTGGAAGTCGCTAAGATACTCGCGGGGCTGGAACTCGATCAGGAAACCATAGTTGCCGGACTGTTGCATGATGTGATCGAGGATACGGGCCTGACCCTCGAGGATATGAGGGAGAAGTTCGGAGGGGAAGTAACCCTGCTTGTGGACGGGGTTACGAAGCTAAGCCGGATCGAGTACAAGTCGAAAGAGGAGCAGCAGGCGGAAAATCTCCGGAAAATGTTTCTGGCAATGGCCAAGGACATCCGGGTAATTCTTATAAAGCTTGCCGACCGTCTGCACAACCTGCGCACCCTGAAATATCACCACGGGCCGAAGCAGCTTGAGATTGCCCAGGAGACGCTTGAGATATTCGCTCCCCTGGCGCACCGGCTTGGAATATACAAGATCAAGTGGGAGCTTGAAGACCTCGCGTTCCGCTTTAAGGAGCCGGAGAAATATTTTGAGCTGGTTGAGAAGATAGCCAAGACCCGCGACAAGCGGGAGGAATACATTAATTCGGTGATTGCGGTTCTGCTGGAGAAACTCTCCGCAATGGGCATTCACGCGGATGTCCAGGGCCGTCCGAAACACCTCCTCAGCATTTATGAGAAAATGGTCGTGCAGCAGAAGGAACTGAACGAGATTTACGACGTCATGGCGGTGCGCTGTCTGGTCAACACCATCAGGGACTGCTACGCGACCCTGGGCATCGTTCACACTATGTGGACGCCGATTCCCGGACGGTTTAAGGATCACATCGCCATGCCCAAGTCGAATATGTACCAGTCTATTCATACTACTGTGATCGGTCCCCAGGGGGAACCGCTGGAAATCCAGATTCGCACGCGGGAAATGCACCGCACGGCGGAATACGGAATAGCCGCCCACTGGAGATATAAGGAAGGCGGCCGCGGGGACCGGGAGTTCGACAAGAAGCTTGCCTGGCTGCGCCAACTCCTGGAATGGCAGCACGATATGGGTGACGCCAGGGATTTCATGGAAAGCCTCAAGATAGACCTCTTTGCCGATTCTGTTTTTGTCTTTTCGCCAAAGGGCGAGGTGTTGGAACTGCCGGCCGGTTCAGTACCGCTCGATTTTGCCTACCGGATTCACACCGATGTGGGGCACCGCTGTATCGGCGCTAAAATAAACGGCCGTCTGGCGCCTCTCGACTATGTTTTGAAAAACGGCGACATCGTTGAAATCATTACCTCGAAAACGGGCGGTCCGAAGCGCGACTGGATGAACCTGGTTAAAACCTCCCACGCCAAGACGAAAATACGGCAGTGGTTTAAAAAGGAACAGCGCGAGGAGAACATTTTCAAAGGGAAAGAGAGCCTTGAACGGGAGGCGAAGAAACAGGGGGTTGAGTTGGAACAGTCAAAATATGAAAAGATAATGGAACTGGCAAAGAAATTCAACATACTCACCCTCGACGATTTGCACGCGGCTGTAGGAGACGGAACGCTATCCGCCGTTAACATCGTGGCCAAGATCAAGGCGGAGGAAACCAGGACGGAGAAAAAAGGCTTGCTGGCCGAGGAAGTACAGGTTTTAAAAACCGAAATCAAAACGGCCGGCGGCTGGGGCAAGCCGACCCAGGGTATACGGGTCAAGGGCATAGACAATCTCCTGATCAGGCTGTCTCACTGCTGCAACCCGGTGCCGGGCGACCCCATCTCCGGTTATATAACGAGGGGACGGGGAGTGTCCATTCACCGCACCGACTGCAGAAATATGCTCGTTTACCGGCAGAATGAAGGGGAACGGCTGGTGGAGGTGGCCTGGGACAAAGACTTCAAGGAGCCTTTTCAGGTCAAGCTCGAGATTTCCGGGATGGACCGCGCGGGCCTTTTGAGCGACGTGATGGCCGTCTTGAGCGAGATGAAAATTAGCGCAAACTGGGTTACGGCCCGAGGAAGAAAGGACGGAGGGGCCGTGATTGAAATAGTTATTGAGATGAGGTGCCTCGAACAACTGGAATATATAATCAATAAAATCGCCAGGGTCAAAGACGTGTACGAGGTCAAGCGCGTCAGTTTCAGCGGCCGTCAATTGAATTAAAGGAGGATGCCGGAACTTTGAGGGCGGTTGTGCAGAGAGTTGTCCGGGGCGCGGTCAGGGTGGACGGTGCCTTGATCGCTGAAATAGGCCCCGGGCTGGTTGTTCTTTTGGGCGTCGGCAGCGGTGATGCTGAAGACGACGCCGCCTACCTCGCCGACAAAATCGCGCACTTGAGGATATTTGAAGACGGGCAGGGGAAAATGAACCTCTCTGTTCTGGACAGGGGCGGCTCGGTTTTGGTGGTCTCGCAGTTCACATTGTACGGTGACTGCCGGAAAGGCAGGCGGCCGGGTTTTTCAGACGCGTCTCCGTCCGGGGAAGCCGCCGTCCTTTATGATAAATTTATCGAGGAACTTGAGAAACACGGTTTGCAGGTTGCTACGGGCTGTTTCCGGGAGCACATGACCGTTGAAATCGCCAACGACGGTCCAGTTACATTATTGCTCGACAGCAAAAAAAATTTTTGACGGAGGTGCGAGTTTCTTTGATTTTTGCAGGAATTCCGGTTGGAATGATGGACTCGAACTGCTACATAGTGGGCTGCGAGGAAACGAAAGAGGGCGCAGTTATCGATCCCGGCGCCGAGGCGAGGAAGATATTGAAAAAAATAGACGATCTCGGGCTCAAGATCAAGTACATCGTTTTGACGCACGGTCACGTTGATCATGTCGGCGCGCTTGCCGAAGTGCAGAAGGCTACGGGGGCCAAGGTTCTTATTCACGCCGAGGACGCGGCCATGCTCACCGATTCGCGCAGGAACCTTTCGATGTACGTGGGGGCGGGGCTTACCTTCAAGGATGCCGACCGGATGTTGCAGGACGGCGATAAAATAAAGGTGGGGAACGTCACTATGGATGTGATTCATACTCCCGGCCACACCAGGGGCGGCATCAGCCTGAAGCTGGACCCGGATGTGCTGATAACCGGGGATACCCTGTTTGCCGGTTCGGTGGGGCGGTCGGATTTTCCGGGCGGCAGCCACTCGCAGCTCATATCCTCCATAAAAAACAAGCTGCTGGTGTTCCCGCCGGAGACGAAGGTTTACCCCGGACACGGTCCCGCATCAACCATAGCGGAAGAAAAACGTTACAATCCGTTTCTCAGATGATGGGAGGACAGACCGGCGCATCACCCATCTGTGCGGAGTGCCGCATCCGGCTTTGCGAAGGCCAACCCGCAACGGTAATTCTGCAAATTGACAACGGGGTTAATTTTTCATAAAATGGTTGTCAGAACAAAATAAAGACGGGACATGCTTTCCGGGAAGGAATGTCCCGGATGTTTCCGGTATATTAAAGCGATGACCGGGCCGAGTATGCGCATTTGCCTACGGCAGGGAGGGAGGGTCGCAGACTGAAAGCTTTCCTCATAGGCGGGCGTTGAAAAACCCCCGGGAGCGGCCGCCGAAAGTTCTCACGCGGATCAGTAGGCCGGCCCGGATGCCCCCGTTACGGGTTACAGAGGGATTACCCGCGGGGTTTTCCGAAAAAGGGTGGCACCACGGATAGGCATATCCGTCCCTGGTAGTGCTGTGGCATGCCGGGGGCGGTTTTTTTTAAGGAGGGATTCCCATGCTGACCACGCGCCCGCGCGGCACCAACGACATTCTGCCGGGAGAGGTGGAGAAGTGGCATTATATTGAGAGTGTAATCCGACGTTTGTGCTTCGAGTACGGTTACTCGGAAATCCGGACGCCCGTTTTTGAACATACCGAACTTTTTTTGCGCGGCGTGGGAGATACGACGGACGTCGTGAAGAAAGAAATGTATGTCTTTACCGACCGTGGGGGAAGGAGCGTCACGCTCAGACCTGAAAACACCGCACCGGTGGTAAGGGCGTACCTTGAAAACAAACTCTATGCCGGACCGCAACCGGTCAAACTGTACTACCTCGGGCCGATGTTCCGGTATGACAGGCCGCAGGCCGGCAGGTTCCGTCAGTTTCACCAGTTCGGGGTGGAGGTGCTGGGGTCGGACGACCCGGCCGTCGACGCCGAAGTTATCGCAATGGCCATGGATTTTTACGCGAGGCTGGGGCTGAAAGGGCTCGAATTGCATGTAAACAGCGTCGGATGTCCGGTCTGCCGGCCGCTGATGATACGGAGGCTTCGGGAGTATTTCCTCCCGCAGTTTGAGCGCCTGTGCAAGAATTGCAAAGACAGGCTTGAGAAAAATCCGTTGAGAATTCTCGACTGCAAGGAGGAACGCTGCAGGGAGACAGGAGAAAACGCGCCAGTCGTTTTTGAAACTTTGTGTGAAAGCTGTTTCAAGCACTTTGAATCGGTCGAAAGACATCTCGATCTGCTGGAAATTGATTATATGGTCAATCCACGCCTGGTGCGCGGCCTTGACTATTATACCCACACCGCTTTTGAGATAATGGCTGAAGATGTCGGAGCCCAGGGTTCCATCGGCGGAGGAGGCCGGTATAACGGGCTGATAGAGACGTGCGGCGGATCGCCGACGCCCGGGATCGGGTATGCGCTGGGACTGGAGAGGATAATTCTGGCTATGGAGAGCCAGGGAATAACCGTGCCGGGAATAAACAAGCCTCTCGTGTTTGTTGTAACGGCGGGAGAGGGGTCAAACGGCGAGGCGTATAAAATCCTGTTCAGGCTTCGCTCTGCAGGAATTTCCGCGGATAAGGACTACCTCGGCAGAAGTTTGAAGGCGCAGATGAAATTTGCCGGCCGAGCCGGGGCCAGATACGCGCTGATCATCGGTGAAGAGGAGTTGAAAAAGGGGCTTGTTCTCGTCAGGGACATGACCAGGGGCGAGCAGGAGGAAGTGCCGGCCGGCGAGGCCGCAGGATATCTGGTGAGGAAAATCGGCAACTGCGAGGGAGGAAAAAGGATAAATGATTGAATCGATGAACGGGTTGAAACGTACCCATTATTGCGGGAGCCTGCGAATTGAAAACGTGGGGCAGCAGACTGTTTTGACGGGCTGGGTGCAGCGCCGGAGAGACCACGGGGGCCTCATCTTTATCGATTTGAGGGACAGGACCGGATTGGTGCAGGTGGTTTTCAGTCCTGATTTACATAAAGATGCTTTTGCAAAAGCGGAGACAGTCCGCAATGAATATGTAATTGCCGTGGCGGGTGAAGTATGCCGGCGCCCGGAAGGAACCGAAAACCCGAACCTGGCCACCGGCCGGGTGGAAGTGCTGGCCCGCGAACTCAAGATTTTAAACAGGGCCAAAACACCGCCCTTTTATATCGAGGACGGCATAGAAGTGGACGAGAATCTCAGGCTCCGCTACCGTTATCTCGACCTGCGCCGCCCGGAAATGCAGGAGGCTTTGATCCTGCGCCACAAGGCCGCCAAAACCGTAAGGGACTTCTTAAACGAACATGGTTTTCTGGAAATTGAGACGCCAATGCTGACCAAGAGCACTCCGGAAGGGGCCAGGGACTACCTTGTGCCGAGCCGGGTGAACCCCGGCAGGTTCTACGCATTGCCCCAGTCCCCCCAGTTATTCAAGCAGATTCTTATGGTAGCGGGCTTTGACAGGTATTACCAGATAGTCCGCTGTTTCAGGGACGAGGATTTGCGGGCGGACCGCCAGCCAGAGTTTACCCAGATTGATGTGGAGATGTCATTTGTCGATGTCGATGATGTCCTGGATCTGATGGAGGAAATGATTGCAAAACTATTCAGGGAAACTGCCGGTCTGGAGATTGCCCGCCCGTTTCCGAGAATGTCTTACCGGGAAGCGGTGGACCGCTTCGGCACCGACAAGCCTGACATCCGCTTCGGTCTGGAGTTGAAAGACATATCGGATATTTCCGCCCGCTGCGGGTTCAAAGTTTTTTCGTCGGCGGTTGAAAACGGAGGCCTGGTTAAAGGAATTAACGCCAAAGGCTGCGCTTCTTTCAGCCGGAAGGAAATCGACGACCTCACTGCGTACGCTTCGGTGTACAGGGCGAAGGGACTGGCGTATTTCGTGGTCGCGGAGGACGGGGTGAAGTCGGCTATCGCCAAATTCTTTAACGAGGACGAGCTTTCCGGCATCATTGAACGAATGGAGGCGGAGCCCGGGGATCTTCTGCTTTTTGTTGCAGACAAGCCCCGGATTGTTGAAGATTCCCTTGCCGCCCTCCGGCTTCATCTCGGCGAACGGCTGGGACTGATCCCGGAAGATACCTACCGGTTTGTTTGGGTAGTTGATTTTCCGCTGCTGGAATACGACCGGGAAGAAGGCAGGTTCGTGGCCATGCACCACCCTTTTACGGCGCCGGCCGACAGCGACATAGCGCTGCTTGAAACCGGTCCGGAACGAGTGAGGGCAAAAGCTTACGACCTCGTCCTCAACGGGATGGAGATCGGCGGTGGCAGTATCCGCATTCACCGCAGGGATATCCAGGAGAAGCTGTTTTCTGCAATAGGGCTCGGGCGGACGGAAGCCGAAGAGAAATTCGGATTTCTGCTTGAGGCCTTTGAATACGGGACTCCGCCCCATGGCGGGATAGCTTTCGGGTTTGACAGGCTCATAATGATTCTGGCGAAAAGAAAGAGCATCAGAGACGTTATACCTTTTCCAAAGACCCAGAGCGCCACTTGTCTGTTGACCCAGGCCCCGGCTCCGGTGGCAGCGGAACAGCTCAAGGAGCTTCACATCCGGACCGATGCGAGAAAAACGGTTTCCTTAGAAAACAATGCATAAACGGTCCGGGCATTTATCAGACTAAATGCAAAGATTGCCTGTGCCTTTGGCACTTGTAAATGCCCTGGCGGTGTGTTAACATAGAATTGGTCGAAGAAATCACCCTGCTGTGTACGTGATCGGCCTTGAAGTTTTGAGCCAACACCATTACCTAGGGAGTCTTACTCTGGATATGGCTTGCACGCCTCCATGCCGGGGAAGCAAAAGATATTCAGGAAGACACCCACCTGTTGAGAGCAGGTTCAAAAAACTTTTGGGGGTCACGGCATTAGTGGGGTTTTTGTTAAGTGCGGCACCGGGGTTTTCAGTTTTTCGGCCGCTTGTGGCCGGCAACTGGGAACCTTTGTTTTTAAGGGGGACTGCGTATGCCTGAGAGGTTTTCCAGAACCGCCCGATTATTGGGAGAGGAAATAATGGAATGCCTGGGAAGATGCGGGGTGGCAGTATTCGGCCTGGGCGGGGTCGGGTCTTTCGCGGCGGAGGGTCTGGCCAGGGCCGGTGTCGGTGAGTTTTACCTGGTTGATTATGATGTCGTTGATATAACCAACATAAACAGGCAAATTCACGCTTTAACCGATACGGTGGGCCGGCCCAAGACGGAACTGATGGCCGAACGGATCGGGCGGATCAACCCGAAAGCGCGGGTGACGGCCGTGCAGGAGCGCTACGTGCCTGGAGAGGGCTGCAAATTGATTCCTCCGGAACTTGATTATCTCGTTGACGCCATCGACGATGTTCCCGCAAAAGTGGATCTGATTCTGAATTCATTGAGAATGGGAATTCCGGTGCTATCGGCCATGGGAGCGGGAAACAGGCTCGATCCCGGCAAGCTCAGAATAGCGGACATTTCCTCTACGAGCACCTGCCCTCTGGCGAAGGCCGTCCGCAAAAAATTAAAGGATGCCGGGGTGGAAAAGGGCGTTAAAACGGTTTTTTCAACGGAGAAACCGGCCAGACCGCATATCGATGCGGCAGTGGAAGCCAGGGCCGGCCCTTTGAGGCGGCAGGTACACGGAAGTGTTTCTTTCGTCCCTTCTGTCGCCGGCTTGCTCATAGCGGGGGAAGTGGTGAGGGACCTGGCCGCCCGGGGGAAACGCCGGTATTCCTGTTGATATGGAATTAATATAAATATCGGCATGCATCTTCCAAAAACACCGGTTTGTAGTTACTTTAAATTATGACAGGAGTCTTAATAATTGACAAAAGGTTTTAAAGGGTATTATAATTTATTATGATAAATGTACAAAAGTTTTAGGAATTGCCGTTAAATTTTATACAATTTTTCATCAGATCCAAACTTATTATTATTTCTAAAATGATTTTAAAAAAGAAAAGAAAGGGAAAGGGGAGAGTGGTTTGGCAGATATCCTGGCCTTGAGCGATAATGATTTCAAAAAACTGATAAGCGAATCGGCAACCCCCGTGCTGGTGGATTTCTGGGCGGAATGGTGCGGGCCGTGCAAGATGATTGCCCCGGTGGTTGAGGAAATAGCAGATGAGTTTAAAGGCAAAGTGCGGGTGGGCAAGCTCAATGTGGATGAAAACCAGGGCGTGCCGGCCGACTTGGGGATTATGAGCATACCAACTCTGGTTGTTTTTAAAGACGGCAGGGAAGTCGAACGTTCCATAGGCTATAAAACCAAAGATGAGTTGCGACACCTTTTGAAAAAATACGTTTAGCGCCGCCAAGAGCACGTACCGACGTGCTCTTTTCATTAACGCCGGTTTTCTGCCGGAAATATTTACGTGGGGGTGTTCCCGATTAACCTGTTCGAACGAGCTATGGAAGACAATATGATTAGGACTGCTCCCCTGGCGATGCGGATGCGGCCGGGAAACCTTGACGAGTTCGAGGAGCAGGACAGGATTGTTGGGAGGGGTACGCTGCTCAGACGTTCTATTGAAGCGGACAGCTTGATGTCCGCTATATTTTTCGGACCGCCGGGGACGGGGAAAACCGCCCTGGCCTCGATTATCGCCGGTATGACCAAAGCCCGCTTTGAAAAGTTGAACGCTGTAACGGCAGGGGTGGGTGATATCAGGCGCGTAGTGGAGGAAGCAAAGGAAAGACGCTCCCTGTACAACCAGAAAACGGTTCTTTTTATCGACGAGATTCACCGTTTTAACAGGGCTCAGCAGGACGCCCTGCTGCCTTATGTGGAAAACGGCCTGATCACTCTTATCGGTTCGACGACGGAGAATCCCATGTTTGCCGTAAACCGGCCGCTGCTCTCGCGTTCACAGCTGTACCGGTTTGAACTGTTGTCCCCGGAGGCGATAAGGCGTATTTTGGTGAGGGCTCTGCATGACAGGGAAAGGGGCCTGGGAGAGTACCGTGCCGAGGTGGACCAGGATGCTCTCGATCACCTCTCCGAAGTTGCCAACGGAGATGCCAGGGCCGCCCTTAACGCACTGGAACTGGCCGTACTCACCACTCCGGCGGACGAAACGGGAACGCGAAGGATAACCCTGCCGGTTGCGGAAGAGGCGATTCAGAGGAAAGTGCTGAAATATGACCGTATTGACGAGCACTACGACGTTGTTTCAGCTTTTATAAAGAGCATGCGGGGCTCCGATCCGCAGGCCGCGCTTTACTGGCTGGCGCGCATGATATATGCCGGCGAGGACCCCGAATTTATAAGCCGCCGGATAATGGTTCACGCTGCTGAAGATGTCGGTCTCGCCGACCCGCAGGCCCTTGTGGTTGCCACCGCTGCCGCTCAGGCGGTGGAAAGGGTTGGCATGCCGGAAGGGCGCATTATACTTGCCGAGGCCGCCCTTTATATCGCCACTGCTCCGAAAAGCAATTCCGTAATTGCCGGCATCGAAGCGGCCCTTTCGGCAGTTGAAAAAGAGCAGGCCGAGCCGGTACCGGTCCACCTCAGGGGTACCGGCTATAAAGGTGCGGCGGACCTGGGGCACGGGAAAGGATACAAATATCCGCACGATTACCCCGGGAACTACGTCAGGCAGAATTATTTGCCTGACAATATGGCGGAAAAAATTTTTTACAGGCCTTCGAAAAACGGATTCGAGCAAAGAATCAAAGAACTTATG
The DNA here is from genome assembly GCA_035369845.1 of Bacillota bacterium. Lineage (GTDB taxonomy): Bacteria > Bacillota > Desulfotomaculia > Desulfotomaculales > Pelotomaculaceae > DAOOVD01. The sequence goes on from DAOOVD010000014.1 coordinate 27,815, forward strand.
AAGATGAGAGAAAAATCTATATGAATTAATTACCATCGGATTTTTGAATGAAATAAACATATGCGGGAAAAATACTTTACAAGGGTCTGTAATGGCCGAGCCAAGACTGTTGCAGGGTCGGACACCGGTTCTGCAACAGTCGGCCGAAGGTTGATACCGGGTCGAAACGGTTCGGTATCAGCCGGAGGGAAGACCGATGGATGTTCCGGCAGGCTCTGCAACAGTCCGGACGATTGTTGCAGGGTCACAAGGGATGTCCATCGGTCGAGCTAAGATTATCATGGGTGCCGGATGCTTTGACTTTAATGTGGCATGAGGTTTGCAGCAGTCGGGAGATTGCTGTAAGCTTCCTAGGTATTCATGATAGTCAAGCAAAGGTCGTTACGGGTTCCGTAACGGTCCATGACAGTCGAAAGATTGTCATGGGCTGTACAGGAATGTGTAACGGCTGTAGCGTAGGTCATTGCGGGCTCTTAACATAGAAACCTTCCTCTTTTTGAGGAAGGTTTCTTCAATGTTGACAAATTGTCAGGAACCTTGAGATTGAAGGAAGCGAGCGATATTGCCCGGTATTTATTGAAAAAACCCGGTTTCCGTTCGGTGATGCCCGGTGTATCAATATCCGAAAGCCGGGGACAAACTGCCGGACGTACTTTTCGCCTGTCCCAGGTAAGCCTGGCGGACCCTTTCGTTGCTGGCGAGTTCATTCGGTTTGCCGCTCAGAACCACCTGTCCGCGTTCTATAATGACGGCGCTGTCGGCAACTTTTAAAGCTACCGCCGCATTTTGTTCCACCAGAATAATCGTAGTGCCCTCTTCTTTAAGTCTGCGCAGCGCCGCCACAATCTCCCGGACAACCAGCGGAGCCAGCCCTATTGATGGCTCATCCAGCATGAGGAGCTTCGGCTTGGACATTAAACCCCGTCCGATGGCCAACATCTGCTGCAGGCCTCCGCTCAATGTTCCAGCTATCTGCCGTTCCCTGCCTTTCAAGTCCGGGAAAATGCCGTATACCCTCTCCAGGTCGAGATTCAGCCGGTTCCTGTCTTTCCGGTAACGGTGAAATGCGCCCAGCAGCAAATTATCCAGAACGGTAAGGGAGTTGAAGATTTGGCGCCGCTCCGGTACGAGGCTTAAACCCCGACTCACGATATATTCCGGTGACCGGCGGGTGATCGGTTTACCTTCAAACAGTATTTCGCCGGATTTGGCAGGGTATATTCCCGACAAGGCGCCCAAAAGCGTGCTCTTGCCCGCGCCGTTTGCACCCAGCACCGTAACGATTTCACCGGGGCGGGCGTGAAAAGTTACTCCGCGCAAGGCCTGAACGTATCCGTGAAACACTTTAAGCCCATTTACCTGAAGCATACTCGTGATCCTCCTCTCCCAGATAAGCCTTCCTAACATCGGCGTTACGCTGAATTTCTTCCGGCGTTCCTTCGGCAATGGCCTTGCCGAAATTTAAAACAAGAACCCGGTCGGCCACGTCCATAACTGTCTCCATGTCGTGTTCCACCAGAATCATGGTAAGTCCGTTTTTTTTTAATTTTTTCAGGTAGCCGGCCAGTTGTTTCGTCTCGCCTGCGTTTAAGCCGGCTGCGGGTTCATCCAGAAAGAGCAGTTCGGGTGAGCCGGAAAGCGCCCTGGCTATTTCCAGCAGCCTTTGCTTGCCGAACGGCAATGCCGAAGCGGGCGTATCGACGTCTTTACCCAGTCCCAATTCCCCCATGCAGGTAAGAGACCGCTGCCGGATCCGTTCTTCCTCAACGGCCACCCCGGGGAAACGCAGCAACGACTGGACGAAACCCTTCCTGCCGCTCAGGTGGGCGCCGGTCATGACGTTTTCCAGGGCGGAAAGGCTGTTGAAAAGCTGCAGGTTCTGAAAAGTGCGGGCTATACCCAGATGTCTGATTTGATATGGCTTCAAACCGGCGAGTCTTTTGTTCCTGTACTTGACTTCACCCTTGTCGGGAGAAGTCACGCCTGAAATCAGGTTGAAAACAGTGGTTTTCCCGGCGCCGTTGGGCCCGATAAGCGCAAAGATTTCACCTTCGGCTACGTCAAAGCTGACATCGTCCACTGCCGTCACTCCGCCGAACCGCTTTGTAAGTCCTCTCACGTTGAGAAGCACGTCACACTACCTCCCGGATGAACAGGTGTTTACCGAAGCGTTTAAAGAAACAGCTTCCGCGGTTTCCGTTTCATTCGCCCTGACCTTCCTCCGCCACCCGGCGCCTAGTCCCTCCGGTTTGAAGATCATTGCCAGGACGAGAATGATGCCGAAGAAAATAATCTGGTATTCTCCCCCGGCGCGGGGCAGGATCAACGGAATAAACCACCTGAGTACCTCGCCCAGGACAACCACGAGTCCCGTGCCCAGGACCGGTCCCCAAACCGTTCCCAGTCCACCGATTACAGCCATTAGCACGAACTGGATCGACATGTTGAACCCGAATGGCGCCGGGCTGATGAATGTAACATAGTAGGCGTAAATCCCTCCCCCGAGGCCGGCGAGTAAGGCACTGAAAACAAACGCCTGCAATTTCAGGGAGGAGCAGTTGATCCCGTTGGCCTCAGCGGCAACCTCGCTGTCGCGGATGGCCCGCAGTGAGCGGCCGATCCTGGAACGGTCCAGATTGCGCACCCCCAGAAATACCAGCAGTACCAGCGACCAGACGAGGTAATAGAATTCGTAGTCCCGGTTGAAGATGAAGCCGCCTGCGTTCAGGTAGGGTATCCCGGTGAGGCCGGACGGGCCGCCGGTCAATTCCCTTCCTTCGTTAAAAAAGACGTGCACCAAAAGACCGAATGCCAATGTGGCCAAAGCGAGGTAATGTTCGCGGAGTTTCAGCGTGGGTTTGCCGATGACGGCCGCCGTCAGGGCGGGCAGGACCATTGCGGCCAGGAGGGCTGGAACGGTTTCACAGTGGAACCGTGTGGTCAGGATGGCCACCGTGTAGCCGCCAATGCCGAAAAAAGCCGCCTGCCCGAAGGAAACCTGCCCGGCGTATCCCATCAGGACACCCAGGCCCTCGACCACCAGCGTATATATGCCGATAACGATCAGAATACTGAGTAGATAATTGTTTTTCAACACGAACGGCAAAGCTGCAAATACCAGGCTTGCCGCCGCGACCAATAAATATTTCATCGCTCATACCCCGTGATCTATACTTTTCTGCCGGAGACCGCCCCGATGATGCCTTCCGGCCTGATTAAGAGAACGGCTATCAGAACGATCAGGGCCACGGCGTCTTTCAACCCGGAAGATATCAGACCCGCTCCGAAAATTTCAAGGACACCGAGCAGGAGACCGCCTATGATGGCTCCCCCGACATTGTTGATGCCGCCGATGATGGCTGCCACAAAACCTTTTAATCCGAGCGTAAAGCCCATATCATAAGTGGCCAGCGTGATCGGGGTGATGAATATGCCGGCCGCCGCACCCAGCGCCCCGCTTGCGGCAAAGGCCGCAAAAGAAAGGATGTGCGGGTTAATACCCATCAGTCTTGCCGCCATGCGGTTGATCACACAGGCTCTGACGGCTTTGCCCCAGTAAGTTCTTTCCATGAATGCGAACAGCCCGGATACGGTTACCGCCAAAAGCCCGAAGATCCATATGCTCTGGCTGTTTACGGCAGCTCCCAGCACCTGCAGGGGGCCTCCCCGGGTAAAAGACGGAAGGGAGTACGGATCAGTGCCCCAAATTAACAGCGCCAGGCCGCGGAGCGTTATTGAGATACCGATGGTGATAATGATTAAAGTGATGTTTGAGGCGTTCCGGACGGGGTTTATCGCCGCTCTCTCCAGGATGCCTCCCGCTGCCGTAGTAATCAGTATGGAAAGGATGAAGGCCGCGGCCAGGGGCAAGCCCGCTGCGGAAAGGGAGCAGGCAGTCAGAGCGCCCAGGGCGACGAACTCGCCCTGGGCCATGTTCAGGATACCTGTTATATTGTAAGTGGTGACCAGGGCCAGGGCGATCAGGGCGTAAATGCTCCCGAGCGTCAGGCCGGAAAAAAAGAATTGTAAAATCTGGTCGTCGAGATGCAACTGACATCACCTTGTAAAATTGTAGTTACTTGATGAGCTTCCATTTGCCGTCCTTTATCTCAACCATGACCATGCAACTCTCGTCCAATCCGTTGTGGTCCCTGTCCGACATGTTGAACACGCCGGAGATGCCCACGAAGTTTTTGGTGTTTTCCAGCGCGTCGCGAATTTTGGCACGGTCGGCGCCGACTTCTTTGATCGCGTTAACCAGCATGTTGAAAGCGTCCCACGCGTGCCCGCCGAAGGTGTTGGGCGGGGTGTTGAATTTGGTTGTAAAGTCTTTAGCGTAGGATAAAAGAACCTGTTTCTGCGGATCGCTGTCGGGAAGCTGTTCGGCCACAACGATCTTGCCCACCGGTAAAACAATGCCGTTTGCTGCGTCGCCGGCCAAATCAAGGAAGTTCTGGTTGGCTATCCCGTGACTGTGGATCAGCGGAATATTCAATCCCAGTTCGCGGTAATTGCGGGTTACAATCGAGGCGGACGGGGGGATAGCCCACACAAGCACCGCCTGGGCGTCGCTACCCTTAATCTTTATCAGTTGGGCGGACATTTCCTTGTCGGTCGCTTCGAACTTGTCTTCGAAGACAACGCTTATACCATTGTCCGCCGCCGCCTTCAGCAGGGCCTTTTTGCCTCCGTCGCCGAAGGCATTATTCATGTAAAGCACCGCCACCCTTGCAGCGCCTTTTGACTTTGCGTATTTGATCATATTGCCGGCTACAATGGAGTCGCTCTGCGCCATTTTGAAAACCCACTTGCGATTGGTCACCGGTTCGACGATCATGCTGTTGGTGGCCAGCGAGATCAGGGGGACGCCTTCTTTCTGGACCGTATCGAGCATGGCCAGCGAAGTGCCGCTGGAACTGGCGCCGATAATGGCTGAAACTTTCTCCGAATCGATCAGTTTTTTAACGGCGAGAACGCTTTCAGTTTCATCGCTCTTGTTGTCGAGGATGGTCATTTTGATCTGGCGCCCGTTTATTCCGCCTTTAGCGTTCAGTTGGTCAACCAGCATCTGCAGGGTGTCTCTTTCGGGGATGCCGAGGGAGGAAGAAGGTCCGCTGATGTCGAGCACCGCCCCGATGTTGATGGTGTCCCCGGAGCCGGATGAAGAACCCCGGTCCGCTTTTTGAGACGAACATCCCGCCGCCAGAAGCAATGCGGCGGCACAAGTCAGCACTAGCGCAATTTTTTTAATCATTTGACAGTGACCCCCGTTCGTAAGTTCATAAGAAAAACAAATTCGCCTTCATGCATAAAAAAACACTCCCGAATGAGAGTGCCGCAAGTTTCGACATCTTCATTCTACCGTCCTGCCGTCCTGCTTTTTTTATGAATCTTTTGCCACCACCCGCCCCGGAAACGGAAGTGATATTCATGAGCGCCGTTCTTCCCAGCTTCACTGTTAATATATCATAATAGTGGAAAAAAAACAACGAAAAAAAGCTTTAAGGCTACCGTTCCGTAAAAGATTACCCCCGGTGTGGAAATGTACGGAAAGAATCGGGCGTAAGACTGCCCTTCTCCGTCAAAACGGCAAGCCGTCCGGCGGCACCGAAATTGACAATAACAGAGTGTCATGCTAAGATATCCCTTGATCGTTTACCGTTTTTGGAGAACTGTTGTAAATAAGGATAAAAACTGTAGGAGGTGCGGGTTTATGTACAGCGACAAAGTGAAGGAACATTTCAGCAACCCTAGAAATGTGGGCGAAATCCCTGATGCCGACGGTGTCGGCGAAGTCGGCAGCCCTGTTTGCGGAGACACGACCAAGGTGTATCTTAAAGTGGAAAATAACGTCATCAAAGATATAAAATTCAAGACCTTCGGCTGCGCGGCGGCGGTAGCCTCCAGCAGCATGCTGACCGAAATGGCGAAAGGGAAGGTCATTGACGATGCTCTCAAAATTACCGATCAAATGGTGGCGGATATGTTGGACGGACTTCCGCCCCAGAAGATGCACTGTTCCAATTTGGCGGCGGAAGCCCTTCACAAGGCGATAGAGGATTATATGAGCAAGCGGGGTTAAAAGCCCGAGCAGAACTTTCAGGTGATTATATGGCGTGCAAAGCCAGGGTTGTTGTGGCGATGAGCGGCGGGGTGGACAGTTCGGTAACAGCCGCCCTCCTTTCAAAACAGGGTTACGAAGTAATTGGTGTGACCATGCAGATCTGGGAAACTGAGACGGGCGATCTGGGCGGGGATTATGTTTCTTGCTGTTCGCTTGCCGCTGTCGAAGACGCCAGGAGGGTGGCGGAGCGGCTCGGTATCCCCCATTATGTGATGAATTTCCGGGAAGCATTCAAGAAAAAGGTGGTTGATTATTTTACAGAGGGGTACCTGAGCGGGCGCACACCCAACCCATGCATAGTCTGCAACAGGCACGTCAAGTTCGGTTTGCTGCTGGACAAGGCCGTCGCTATCGGGGCGGATTACATTGCGACGGGTCATTACGCGCGCCTGGGATACAGTGAAGGGTACGGCCGCTACGTTTTGCGCCGCCCGCTCGACGGGAGAAAAGATCAGACTTACGTGCTGTACGGGTTAACCCAGTACCAGATAGCTAAAACCCTCATGCCCCTCGGGGAATACACCAAGGAGACGGTCCGTTCAATGGCGGCCTGGTTCGGCCTGCCGGTGTCCGACAAGGCCGAAAGCCAGGAAATATGTTTTGTCCATGACAATTACCGTGACTTTATCAGGGAGAAAGCGTCCGGAATCAGGCCGGGCCCTTTTTTGGACATGAACGGCAATGTAATCGGGGAGCACAAAGGCATACCGTTTTATACCATTGGCCAGCGCAGGGGACTCGGGATAGCGGCCGGCCAGAGACTGTACGTAGTAAAAATCGACCCGAAAAAAAACGCGATTATACTTGGACCGGAGGAAGCGGTTATGGGTACGGAGTTGATTGCCTCCGACGCGAACATCATTCTTTTTGAAGAGTTGAAAGACCGGCTTGAAGTGGAAGCAAAGGTCCGCTATAACGGCAAAGCCGCTCCGGCTGTTCTTGCGCCGCGGCCGGACGGGAAAATAGGGGTCCGTTTCAAAACGCCGCAGCGTTCCATCACACCCGGGCAGGCTGTGGTTTTCTACCTGGGGGATTATGTCGTCGGGGGAGCGACTATCGAAAGCGCCGGCAACGGCCGCGCGCCCTCTTGAAACTGTCAGGAAACCGCTTCTCAAGCGGTTTTTTGTTTGCATTTTTTGCTAGTCAAGTGGACATAATACGGTTAAGGTCATAACCGGCCGAATAAATGTCGCTGAAATCAGGAGGCGAAGGTTTTTGAGATGTCCGGTTTGCGGCGGAAAGGCCACGGGAAAAGTGGGTATCGATCAGTATTATTGCTGGGATTGCTGTGTCGAGTACAGGATTAACAAGGAAGGCGTGCAGATATACGAGGTGGGGGAAGATGGAAGCCTTGTTGCCTTTGACCCGCTAAACGAATACTTACTTTAGGGACTGAGGGGGTGACTGGAGTGAGAGCGAGTTTTTGGAAAGGCGTAATAGCAGGCGGTATTTTAGGAGCGACCATAAGTATGATGGTAGGAGGGAGGCATAAAAAGGAAAAAATCGATCTTTCGGGCTACAGTCCCAAAATGGTCAAATCCAGGGCTCACAAGGTGCTCAGGGGTATGTCGAAGACGGTCAACGACCTCATCAAATAATCTGTTCCAGAAGTGGGGGCGCGAAACGTCCTCACTTTACGCCGGGGTGTTTTTAATTGGTTAGCACGATTGAAGGAAAAAGGATTTACCGGCGGCTCTTCTGGTTATCTATCGCGATTGGTTCGGCATATCTCCTCTACCTCGCAAGGGGCTTGCTGGTTTCTCTTTTTATCGCCGTCATCCTGACTTACCTGCTCAACCCGGTGGTAAATGCCATAGACAAAAGGGGTGGTGGCTCGAGGGTGGGTGCGATATTGCTGACCTACCTGGCTCTTTTTTTTGTGCTTGCGGGGATTTTTCTCTACGTGATGCCGCGGGTTATTGAACAGTTGAACAAACTCTCCGAAAACATTCCTCTTTATATCGGCCAGGCCCACGGTATTATCCATTCGGTTCAGACACGTTATGACAGCCTGGGAATTCCCGAGGGGATGAAACAGGTTCTGGACGAGAGGATGCGCTGGTTCGAAGAACGTGCCCTGCAAATAGTCAGGGATGCCGTGGCCGCCCTGATAGGCACCGCCGGTTACGTTTTTAAAATAATCCTGGCTCCCGTCATTGCCTTTTATTTTCTGAAAGACCTCGACTATATCAAGGAAAAATCTCTTTCTCTAGTACCGGAAAAGATGAGGGGCGACGTGCAGGGGCTATTGAAAGATATCGACAGGGTGATCAGCAGTTTTTTGCGCGGATACTTTTTGATTGCCGCCCTGGTCGGAGGCATGACGGCTGTCGTCATGGCGGTTCTGGGCGTCGATTTCGCCCTGATGCTCGGCCTTTTTGCCGGTATAACCGAGTTGATCCCTTATTTTGGCCCGGTGATAGGAGCCGTCCCCGCCGTGTGCCTGGCGGTTTTGAAGTCGAAGTGGCTGGGCGCTCAGGTGGCTATCGCTTTTTTCATTATTCACCAGGTGGAGGGCAATATCATATCGCCCAAAATATACAGCAACAGGGTAGGGTTACACCCCCTGGTGGTAATATTCAGCCTGCTGGCCGGCGGGGAACTGTACGGGCTGACCGGTATGCTGCTTGCAGTGCCGGTCGCGGCGATGGTCAAAGTGCTGGTGAAGTTCTTGTATCTGAAGGCGGCTGCTTGAATGATTTTTGCTTTGTTTGATTGTTTGGCCGGTGTTTCTTGACACCCGGAAGGTATATTTTGTATAATTATAGCGCAAAAAGCCTAAATAGGCTGAAAATGCCTTGACATCACGGTTGCTTACGAGCGCGTTGCCCGGTGCGTGGAGGAGCCTTCCCTCCAGAAAAGATTCTCAAAGAGGGAAGGTTTTTTAATTGTATTGTGATTATCGCGACAAGCCTTGTCAAAGTCAGGGGAGGTTTTTCGTTTGATGACCGGCAATGAAATCAGAGAGAGCTACCTCAAGTTTTTTGAAAACAAAGGCCACAAAATTCTGCCCAGCGCATCCCTTATTCCCTTGAACGATCCCAGTATTTTGTGGACAGCGGCGGGAATGGTACCCTTCAAACCCTACTTTACAGGCGCAGCCAAACCGGAATACACCAGGGTAACCACATGCCAGAAATGCATACGCACCCCCGACATTGAATCGGTGGGGAAAACAGCCCGGCATCATACTTTTTTTGAGATGCTGGGGAATTTTTCCTTCGGTGACTACTTTAAAGAAAGCGCCATTCCGTGGGCGTGGGAATTTGTAACAGAGCACCTGCGGATTCCCGCGGACAAGCTCTGGGTTTCCATATATCTGGACGACGACGAGGCTTTTGACATCTGGCACGGGACAGTGGGGGTCCCCACCGGACGCATAGTCAGGATGGATAAGGACACCAATTTCTGGGAGATCGGGGTCGGACCATGCGGGCCGTGTTCGGAAATACATGTTGATCTCGGACCGGAAAGGGGCTGCGGTTCGTCCGGCTGCCGCCTCGGGTGCGACTGTGACCGTTATCTCGAGATTTGGAACCTGGTCTTTATCCAGTTTTTTAAGGACGAGGAAGGCAATTACACTCCGCTGGCAAGCAAGGGCATCGATACCGGCTTCGGCCTGGAGCGGGTCGCCTCGGTCATGCAGGGTGTCCGCTCAAATTTCGACACCGACCTGTTCAGGGAAATTATGGATTTTACCGCGAATCTTTTCGGGCTCAAATACGGTTTCGACAACAAGGTGGACGTATCTCTGAAGGTAATTGCCGATCACTGCAGAGCGATAACTTTTGCGATCACCGACGGGGCCATGCCGTCAAACGAAGGCAGGGGCTACGTAATCCGCCGCTTGTTGAGGCGGGCCGTCCGTTTCGGCAGGCTCATGGGCATACAGGACGTTTTCCTCCATAAAGTTGCCGCGGCCGTCGTGCGCCAGATGGGAAATGTGTACCCGGAACTGGTTGACCGGAAGGACCACGTTTTCAAAGTCATACAAATCGAGGAGGAACGTTTTGCCGAGACACTCGCTCAGGGAACGGAAATTCTCAACCGCCTCATGACGGAAGCCAAGGCGGGGGGCAGTTCGGTTATTTCCGGGCTGGACGCCTTCAGGCTTTACGATACCTACGGCTTTCCGCTCGAGTTGACCCAGGAAATAGCCGCCGAGCAGGGAATTGCGGTTGATACCGGGGAATATGCCCGGGCGATGGAGGAACAGCGTCAGCGGGCAAGGAGCGCAAGACTGGAAACCGATTACATATCCGAGCGCGATGTGGTGTTCAAGGCGCTGCGCGAAGAGGTGGGGGAAACCCACTTTACCGGTTATGATTCTTTGAGCGCCAGGGCGAAAGTCCAGGCAATTTTCTGCGCCGGCGAAAGGGTGAAATCCGCCGCCGCCGGGGAGGAAGTGGAGTTTGTCCTCGACGTTACTCCCTGCTACGCGGAGTCCGGAGGGCAGGTTTGCGATCAGGGGCGGTTGACTGCTCCCGGACTGGACGTGGACGTCCGCGAGGTGACAAAACCGGTTGAAAGCCTTTTTGTCCACCGCGGCAGGGTGACGGACGGCATTTTGAAGGAAAACGACACTGTTCTGGTCGAGGTGGACCGGAAGAGGAGAATGTCGGTTTGCAGGAATCATTCGGCAACCCATCTGCTGCACAAATCCCTGAAAGAAGTCCTCGGCGGTCACGTCAACCAGGCCGGCTCGCTGGTGGAACCGGAAAGGTTGCGCTTTGATTTTACCCATTTTACCGCGGTTACCCCCGAGGAATTGAAAAAGGTCGAGGAAATGGTAAACCAGGCCGTTTTGGCCTGTATGCCCGTCGAAGTATTTGAAACATCGGTAACCGAAGCAAGAGCGATGGGTGCCGCGGCGCTTTTCGGAGAGAAGTACGGAGATCTGGTCAGAGTGGTCAAAATGGGGGATTACAGCCTGGAACTTTGCGGTGGCACTCATTTGAAGAATACTGCCGAAGTGGGCCTGTTTAAGATCACGGGTGAAGGCAGCGTAGGAGCGGGTCTGCGCAGGGTCGAGGCGGTTACCGGCGAGGGTTCGGTGCGTTATGTGAATGCAAAAGAAGAGCAACTGGCGGAAATCACCCGGCTGCTCAAGGCGGCCCCGCATGAAGTTGTAAACCGTGTGAAGGGGCTGCTTGACAGTGTCCGCGAACTGGAAGCCGAGAATGGAACTTTGCAGGCCAGGCTGGCAAGATACCAGGTTCAGGATCTGATGGACCGAGTCAGGGAGGTAAAGGGTGTCAGGGTTCTGTCGGGAAAAGTTGCAGCCGCCGACATGGACAGCCTCAGGGGAATGGTCGACCTGCTCAGGGACAGGCTCGGCTCCGGTGTGGTCGTGCTCGGAAGCGGCAATGCTGGAGGCAAGGTCAATCTGGTGGCGGCGGTCACCAGGGATTTGATCAACAAGGGACTGCATGCCGGAAAAATTATTAAGGAAGTTGCCATTGTTGTTGACGGCGGTGGGGGAGGAAAGCCGGAAATGGCCCAGGCGGGGGGCAAGGATGCGTCCCGTCTCGGTGAGGCGCTGGACAAGGTGTACAAGGTGGTGGAGAACCTGTTGGGATGACGGCCCGGACCGTACCCAATCAAAAAATCCCGGACTGCCCGGCGCGGAGCGGGATTTGTTCGCCCGGTATGTCTGCCGGGCCGATGGGCTTCAAGAAGCCCTGTCACTCATAAATAATAATTTTATTCGACGTCACATTGCGATCGAATGGATTTTATTTTGTAGTGGAATACCCCTGCTGGTGCCTTAACCTCTACTTCATCGCCGACTTTTTTTAATAACAATGATTTGCCCACCGGAGACAAATATGATATATCGCCCTCTTTCACACTGCCCCGAAAAGGCGTAACTATCCGATACTTATGGACTTCTCGGTCGGAAAGATTTTGTATTTCCACTTCACAGCCCATGGTTACAAAGGGAAGTTCATTCCCGGCTTTTGGTGATTTTTTAACCTTTCTGATGAGTTCGTCAATCCGTTTGACATAGTTTTCAAGAAGGTTTTCAAGTTCCTTTCGTTCTTTTGACGGTCTTTGGGAAAATTCATCAAGAAGTTTGTTTCTTCCCTCCTCGATTTCGACCAAGTGTTTGACCAGGTATTCAAAAACCGGCTGTGATAATGCAACTTTGGCCACTTTTATTCCCCCATTGTAAACCCATTAAATGGCAAATCTGTTAATAAAACGGAAGGGCGCTTCGCCCAAAAGGCGAAACACCCATTGACATCAATTTATCATAATAGTCAATGATTGTCAACAGTGTATGATATTGCCATTTAATGCAAGGGGTTATAGTTTCTGGCAATTTTGCAAGGCATTGAGTCGTATAAGTTGGTTGTGGTATGAGAAAAGAGAAAATGCCGCTGTTTGCTGAGGCGGCATTTTATTTTCCTCCTTGAATTATCGCACATTGCCTTAATTGATTTGCAGTGCAAAAAATAACAGTTTCAGGCAATACTATTTTAAACCGGTTTTTTAAATGCTTTATTTTACTTCAAAAATCATTGCCACTTCCTCGCAGTTGGGAAATTTGGGGCAGTTTACGCATTCCTTCCAGACTTTCTGGGGCAGCGTTTCTTTTGCAACGACCCTGAAGCCGCATTTGGCAAAGAAGTTCTGCTGGTAGGTGAGGGCAAATATGCAGGGTATGGCCAGTTCGCGCGCTTCTTCGATAAACATGCCGACAAGCCCCCTGCCGATACCTCTTCCGGAGTATTCCGGCGCTACTGCAAGAGCTCTTATTTCGGAGAGGTCTTCCCAGATTATGTGCAGTGAGCCGGCGCCGATGACGCGGTTTTCCTCTTCGACGATGGTAAACTCACGGAGATTTTCGTAAAGCATGGAGCGGGGCCGGGCGAGCATAAGCCCTTTGTCGGCGTAATGGGTTATCAGGGCATGGATTTGTTCCACGTCGGTAATTTTTGCTTTTCTGAATTTCATTGCAGCCGGAACTTTCACCTTTCTCTCAAATTAGTAACTATTATATATTAATTGAAGATGTCCCACAATGACTTTTTTCACGAGGGTTATTTTAGCAATGGAGGAAATGATACCAGCTTATCGAATAGGTGAATGTGACGGGGTTTTCGGCAAGGCGTACTGATGCCCGATGCGCGCTTGAAAGACGGACGGGTGCGCGGAGTTTGGGCTCCCGGGCGGTCGGCGGCCGGTACGCAACGGGCTGCCGGCAACACCGGAGAAGGGAACCGGGGAGTGGGACGGCGACAGGCTGCGGCAATCGGCAATTTCCTGTTGAGTTGGAAAGGGGGTATTTCAGTGTCGTGGGATGTTCCGGAAAATACCATGATGTTTCAGGTCCAGGCGGAAGAAGTTAATCAGGCGCGGGAGATCCTTCATCAGGTCTACGCCGCCCTCAAGGAAAAGGGATACAATCCAATCAATCAGCTTGTGGGTTACCTTTTGTCCGGGGACCCGGCTTATATTACGAGCCACGGGAATGCCCGGAGCTTGATTAAGCGTCTGGAGAGGGACGAGTTGCTGGAGGAGCTTGTAAAAAACTATTTGAAACAGGTGTAGAAAAACGGGAAGCGGGGATTATATTTGCGGTACAGGTTTCTTGGAAGAACCGGCATTAAAGTGTCCCGCCTTTGTTTCGGAACGCTGACAATCGGTCCCCTTCAGGCCGGCCTGCCGCTCGGCGAGGGGGCGAAAATCATTCGCAAGGCGCTTGAGGCGGGAGTGAATTTCATCGACACAGCCGAACTTTACCGTACTTATCCGTATATAAAAACTGCGTTGAAAGGGTTTGAAAAAGACGCCGTCATTGCGTCGAAATGCTACGCCTATACCTCCCGGGGCATGAAAGAAAGCCTGGAGAGGGCGCTGAAAGCTTTGGGCAGGGATTATATAGATATTTTCCTGCTGCACGAGCAGGAATCGATATTGACGATAAAGGGTCACTGGGATGCCGTGGAGTACCTTTTGAAGGAAAAAGACAGGGGAACCGTCCGGGCCGTGGGCATTTCCACCCACCATGTGGAAGGAGTGGCCGGTGCTGCAGCAGTTCCGGAGATAGATGTGATTCACCCGCTGATCAACGTTACAGGGATTGGAATAAAAGGAGGGACGGCCTCCGACATGCTTGAGGCGATAAAGTCCGCGGCCGTTTGCGGGAAAGGTCTGTACGCCATGAAAGCTCTGGGCGGGGGCAATTTGTGCGCCCGTCTGGATGAAGCGTTCCGGTATGTGCTGTCTATCCCCGAACTGGCGTCGGTGGCTGTGGGAATGAGCTCATGCGAGGAGGTGGAGTACAACGCGAGGCTGTTCAGCGGCCTCCCGGCGGACGGCCGTTTGAAGAAAGCGTTGATGCAACGGCAGAGGCGACTTCACATTGAAGAATCGTGCTGCGGCTGCGGACGGTGCGTGGAAAAATGTTCTTCCGGCGCGTTAAGCCTCAAGGACGGGAAAGCGGTTGTGAACGGGCAACTCTGTTGCATGTGCGGCTATTGCGGAACGGTATGCCCCGATTTTAACATAAGGGTGATTTGAGCGAATGCGCATATTAGGCCTTGACTTGGGAGAAAAAAGAATCGGGGTGGCGGTAAGCGATCCCATGGGTTGGACGGCTCAGGGCCTGACTGTGATTGCCGGCAGGGGCCCGGCGGACGACGATATACGAAAAATAAAGAATATTGCGAAAAAATACGAGGTTGAAAAAATTGTTGTGGGCCTTCCCAGGAATATGGACGGCAGCACAGGTCCGCAGGCTGAAAAAGCCAGAAAATTTGCAGGCCGTCTGGAACGCGCGCTGGGTTTGCCGGTTGAGACGTGGGACGAGCGGCTGACGACGTCGGCAGCGGAAAAGCTTCTGGTAACGGCGGACGTAAGCAGGGCCGGGAGGAGGAAAGTGATTGACAAAATGGCCGCCGCCTTGATTTTGCAGGGGTATCTCGACCGCCGGAAAGCGGAGGGAGAGGCAGAGGCTGAAAGCCGGTGATGTTTTGAATTTCTTGACACGGGGTGGTTTTTAATATAGAATGACAATAAACTTTAAGAGGTGAAAATATTGGCCGAAAATGAAGGAATAATAACCCTTGTCGATGAGGACGGGTCTGAGCATGACTTCAGCGTAATCGATATCCTGGAAGTGGATGGTTCTGAATATGCCGTCCTGCTTCCTGTTGAAGATGAAAGCGATGAGGCGGTTATACTGAAGTTCGCCTGCGACGATGAAGGAAACGAGCTTCTCATTGATATTGAAGATGATGAAGAATGGGAAAAGGTTGCAGACGCATGGGAAGAAATGCTGAATGAAGAAGAAACGGAATAATTCTTTTTAAAACTAAATATAGCTGGTATATGGGTTTATCCCACATTCCGGCTTTTTTTTTGGGTAAGGGGTGGGGACTTTGTCCGTCAAAACAGCCCGCATCATTTGCAGTATTATAATTGCCACGGTCATATTCGTTCCGGTTGTTTTTTTCGGAACCGGATTCTTTGCATCGGCATCGCAAAGAGTCTTGCCGGGAGTAGGGGTTTTGGGGGTCGACATGACGGGGTGCAGCAGGTCTGAAGGCATTCAACGGCTGACCGAACTCGAGAAGAACCTGCGCGCCACCAGGGTGGTTCTCCGGTTTCAGGACCGCAGGTGGCCACTATTGTTGGGCGAGGCGGGCCTTGATCTTGACGAAGAAGCCATTATGGACGGAGCGCTCGGTGTCGGCAGGCAGGGCTCCTTGCTCCGGCGCTGGCAGGAGAGAAGGGATTTGAAGGAAAAAGGGCTTTCCCTGGAGCCGGTCATCGGGCTTGACCGGCCCAGGCTGACTCAGCGGGTGAAGGAGTTGACCAGGGAAATATCTGTAGAGCCCAGGGACGCGACCTTCAAGATCAACAGCGACGACACGGTCGGCATTGTTCCCGCGAGTGACGGGGTTAGCGTTGACATTGAGAGGCTGGAGAGAGACATTCATGCGTTTATCCTTGACGCCAAAAGGCCTGAGATCGCGCTCTTTCTTGCTCCCGTCAAGGCCGGGCGTTCGACTGAAGATGTGGAAAGCATGGGCGTGAACGGACTTCTGGCTGGATACACCACCTGGTTCGATCCGTCGAAGGTAAGCCGCGCGTACAATGTCAGCGTCGCCGCAAGGGCTTTCGATGAGCTGCTGGTTGCTCCGGGCGAAGAGGTGTCCTTCAACAAGGTCGTCGGTCCCCGCAGTTCCGAGGCTGGTTACAGGAATGCCCCGGTAATAATAAACAACGAGTTTGTTGAAGGTATCGGCGGCGGTGTGTGCCAGGTGTCAACCACACTTTACAACAGCGTTCTTTTGGCCAATTTGGAGATAGTGGAGCGAACCAACCATTCCCTGCCGGTAAGCTATGTCCCGATAGGGCGCGACGCAACGGTGGTATATGAGTCGATTGATTTTAAATTCCGCAACAATACGGGGAATTATTTGTTCATCAAATCTTATGTTCACGGCGGTTACATTACCTTCAAGATTTTTGGAAACACGGTATACAAAAGAGACGTAGTAATAAACAGTTGGGTTGTAAAGGAGATAGAACCGAAGACTGTGTATGAGAATGATCCCACTCTCCCCAAAGGCGAACAGGTGGTAAAACAGGAAGGCTCGAAAGGTTTCAAGGCTTTCGCTGAACGGGTGGTCATGTTAAACGGATCCGTGGAGAGAAGGGAGATGCTTCCCGCCAGCGATTATTCCCCCGTCAACAAGGTGGTTGCAGTGGGAACTGCGGAAAAACCTGCGCCAAAACCGTCCCCTTCAACTCAAACGCAGGGTGCGGGACAGCAAATAAAGCCAGGTTCAACCGGACCTGACATTCCCGCTGCTGATCCCGGTCTGTCCCCGCAGTCGGGCGGCGGCGTTACAAACAGACCGCAGGGCGGCGGCGCCGGCCTGGCCGGCGCGGATTCCAGCCGGTCTGTTGCAGAAAGCAATACTTCAGCCGGCGGGGGGGCCGTGGCCGGAAGCGACAATCAGAATCAAAGCAGTCCGTTTTCGGAAGACACAGGCCCGTGAACCGGCAGGACGGGGGAACCGCCCGGCGCTCCGGCCAGCCGCAGGTAGGACTGTTCTAAAGGATAACTCTCTGTCTTTATTCAATGGGTAAAATGAGAATTAAGTTCAACAGCTTAATTAAAAAAACGGCGGGCGCCGGACGGTGTTCATTCAGGGTGCCGGCTATTTCCATTTTGTGTGTTTTGTCGATTGCCGCACTTTATATCACGGCTTCACTGTCTCCGGTGGCAGCCAGGGCAAATGCGAGGGACGTGGTTGTGGTTGTCCCGCAACATGCTACGGCCAGCCAGGTTGGGAAAATATTGAAGCAACACCGCCTGATCCGGAATTCCCTGATGTTCAGTCTGTATGCCAGGTTCACGGGCATGGACGGAATGATAAGAGCCGGTCAGTACCGGCTCAGCAACAGCATGCCGGCGCCCGTGATTTTACGTGAACTGGTCGAAGGACGGCTTTTGGCGGAAATGGTCACTGTTCCGGAAGGTTTCACGACGTCCCAGGTGGCGGAATTGCTTGTTTCGAAGGGACTTGCCGACAGGGAGAAATTTATTTCGGCGGCGGCCAGCGAAGATTTCCCGTATTCTTTTTTGGAAGGGCTGCCCGAAGGGGAGAGACGGCTTGAGGGATATCTCTTCCCGGATACCTACCAGGTGATCAGGGGGACGGAGGA
The DNA here is from genome assembly GCA_035369845.1 of Bacillota bacterium. Lineage (GTDB taxonomy): Bacteria > Bacillota > Desulfotomaculia > Desulfotomaculales > Pelotomaculaceae > DAOOVD01. The sequence continues at coordinate 45,627 of DAOOVD010000014.1, forward strand.
AACCGCCATCATCAACATGATGCTGCAGCGTTTTGAAAGGGAAATGGCCGAACTGGATTATCCGGCGAGGGCCCGCAGCATGGGCCTGACCGTTCATCAGGCTGTGACTTTTGCTTCCATGGTGGAGCGGGAGGCGAAGATCGACGAGGAGAGGCCGGTTATTGCCGGGGTAATTTACAACAGGCTGAAAATGTCGATGCCCCTGCAAATCGATGCCACTGTGCAGTACGCGCTCGGCAGCAGCAGGGAAACGCTTTATTACAGGGACCTGGAAGTGGATTCTCCTTACAACACTTATAAGAACACTGGCTTTCCGCCGGGACCGATAGCCATGCCCGGCAGGGTTTCCCTTCTGGCGGTGGTCAATCCGGACCGGAACGACTATCTTTATTACGTGGCCAAAGAGGACGGTTCCCACGCCTTTGCCAGGACCCTGGCCGAGCACGATGCCAACAGGGAGAGGTACCAGCAGTAATGAAACCGGAACTTTTGGCGCCGGCCGGAGATTTGGAAAAGCTCAAAGTGGCCGTGCTTTACGGCGCCGATGCCGTCTACCTGGGTGGACGGCGATTTAGCCTGCGGGCGGGTGCGGGTAATTTCAGCATGGAGGAGATGGCCGAAGGAATACAGTTCGCCCACCGGAGAGGAGCTCGCGTCTATGTCGCCGCAAATGTCTTTGCCAGCAATGAGGATTTAAACCGCCTTCAAAAATACCTTGCTTCAGTCCGTTCTGCCGGAGCGGACGGGATAATTGTGTCCGACCCCGGGGTATTGGATATGGTCGGACGGCTTCATCCCGGCCTGCCTGTTCACCTGAGCACTCAGGCCAACACGACAAACTGGGCGGCCGCCCGTTTTTGGGAGGAGCGCGGGGTTTCGAGGATCGTTTTGGCGAGGGAGTTGACCCTGGAAGAAATAAGGGAAATCAGAAAAAAAGTCGGTGTGGAGCTGGAGATTTTTGTACACGGAGCCATGTGCATATCCTATTCGGGGCGGTGTCTTATTAGCAGTTACCTGACCGGCCGCCACGCCAACAGGGGGGATTGCGCCCAGCCCTGCCGCTGGAAATATGCGTTGTCCGAAGAGAAAAGACCGGGCGAATACCTGCCATTGGAGGAGGACGCCGGGGGATCTTACATCCTCAGCTCGCGGGACCTCTGCCTGATAGAGTACATACCGCAACTGGTTGAAGCGGGGGTGAACAGCTTCAAGATCGAAGGCCGCATGAAGAGCGTGAACTACGTGGCCGGAGTCGTGAAAGCGTACCGCGAAGCGATCGACGCGTACCTGAGGGAAGGACGGAATTACCGTTTCAACCCGGCCTGGCTTGATGAAATAAGCAAGGTCAGCCACCGCCGGTATACCACCGGATTTTTGTTCGGCAACCCCGGTGCCGGCGGCCAGCATTACGGAGGGGAGATTTACAGCAGAAGTCGTGTTTTCGTGGGGCTTGTCAGGGACTACGACGTGAGCGGCGGAACGGCGCTCGTGGAGCAGAGGAACAGGTTTGCGGTGGGTGACATGGTGGAGGTTATGGTGCCGGAAGGCGAGGGCTTTACACAGGTGGTGAAAGAAATAATCGACGAGGAAGGTAACTCAGTCGGGGCGGCGCCTCATCCCCGGCAGTTGGTGAGGGTCCCTCTCGAGCGGCCGGTGCCTCCATATTCCATAATCAGAAAATTTTTAAATCTTCATGCTGCCGATAACTCTCCGGCTCCTTCAGGTTGAAGGTGAAGGAAGCGGATGCCTTACCTCGAGGCGCTTTGTAAAAACAAGACAAGAACTTGCCTTCGTCAGCAGCACTCTGCTTTGCGCGGCGCTGCGGCCACCGGCAGGTAATGCGGGCGCGAAGTGCCGGGAGTGAGCGGTGACAGGGCGCTGCAAGGTCATAAGTACGAAGGCGGCGACCACCATATTATGGTATAAGATTGCATGGTCCGGGCCAAGCTAGTAACATATGCCTGAAATGAAGGGGATGCAGACGGTGATGCACCGTTTAAGGCGTAGAACGGCCCGGATCATTGTCATTTTCTTGTTTTGTTTTGGAGGACTGATTTTTAAATGCTGGGAGATCCAGGTCGGAAGCGGTGGCCGCTACGCCAGTCTGGCCCTGGGCCAGAGCAGCGCCTGGGTTTCCCTGGAGGAGGCGCCGAGGGGCAGGATATTGGATCGAAATCTGTCGCCCATTACGGACGTGAGGCTGGAGAACAGGGTGGTGGTGTTTCCGGAGGTAATTCGTGACCGGGGCGAGGTTTCGGAAGGACTGTCGGAAATCCTCGGTGTTGCAGCCGGGGAAATCAGCCGCAGCTTTGAAGGGGGACCCTGCAGGCTGCCGTACCGGGTGACTTCTGAACAAGCCGCCGCTATCACGGCGAAAGGATGGACGGGCGTGAAGGTGTTTCCAGTACAGTATCGCTACGGGGAAAAACCCCTGGCCGTCCATCTGATCGGTCACCTGGGAAGGATTTCTTCCCGCGGGGAACTGTCCTCACTAGCGGAGAAGGGGAAAAAGATTTACCGCTTCGACGATCTCGTCGGGAAAGCGGGACTGGAAAAGTGCTATGAACAGGATTTGAAGGGCTTGAGACCACAGATGGCGGCAAGGGTTCTTAAAGATGCGTTCGGCAGGTTGCTTGGGGGACCGGAGTATATTTTCGAGGATCGGACGGCGGACGGGGAACGGCGCGATGTCGTGCTGACCGTCGACTCAAAAATTCAGGCGGCTGTGGAAGACGTCATGGATCTCAGGGTGCAGAAAGGTG
>DAOOVD010000015.1:0-48183 GCA_035369845.1 Bacillota bacterium
ATTTCTTCAGGGTTGAGTTTATATGTTTTTATTGGCCCGGCGCCGGCGTAACCGTCTCCGGCTCCCTTTGTCTCGAACGGGAACCGCGGTGATCCCAGTCGCGATCTCGCAATTCTCAGGTTGTGGCCGCTTTGACCGGACATAATCAGTCATCTCCCCGCCTTAGAACGTCAATTACTCGTTTATTTCTTGTCTTTTGAACTGTGCCAGCCAGGGCCACACCTTCGCCGCTGGCACAACCGGCCAACCGGCCAGATCATCCCGCTTGTGCCCAGCTTGGCATAAGCAGCGGTAGCCGAATTCATACACATCATCGTTAACTTGTTCTTCCATCACCAGATACCCCTGGTCCTTACAGATATTACACTGATACCGCCGGATAATTTTAAAATCCGATTCTTTGGCCTGCTGCTCTCTCATCTTCAGCATAGCCAGATAGTTCGGCGTCACGGTGATAGCCGTACCACAGGAAGGACAGCGCACGGTGTACTGTTTCCCTACCAACATGGGCACAGCGCCGCATTTACGGCACCTGACACTCACTTCGACATGTTTTAATTGCTCAAGTATTTCCTCGATCGAATTCATGGTGATCTACCTCCATAAAGCCGCTCCATGATGGCCGGCACCAACTCCTCGCCGTATCCCCGGGCGATTTCTTCCGCTTTGTCCCAGGGCGGGTCAGGACCGCAATGCAGGTGGATAAAATCACATGCGGCGCGGACAGCTTCTTCCCGGCGCTTCTGACTGAGTTCCACAACTTTGGCCTGATTTTCTGTAAGGTCTTGCGGATTTACCCTCTCCCTGGCCGGCGGATCCATCTCTATAACAGCGGCCAGGGTGGTTAGTTTTGCTTTTGTCCAGTCTGAAAGAATACCCTTCGCGTAATGTAGTTTTGGTCTGTTCCGGGCGGCCGCACGACTACAGGCCTCGACAATCAGTTCTACTTGGTAATGCTGGGTAAGTTCCTGCAGTTCCTTTAGCTCCCTGGTTGAAAGAGAGCGCTGAAAAATAACAGCAACCTCGCCGGCCAAGTCTTTTTCATTTTTATCCGAATTTGAAAAGCGCAGCGCAGCGCTGTCGTTACACTCTGCTCTGCTCTGCTTATTATCTGTCTCTGTATCTGCTCTGCTCTGTATATTACGCGTTACATCGCCGTTACAATTTCGTTTCAACTCGTTACTTATCGTTACATTGTCGTTACAGTTTTTTTGTTTGGCCCGGTATTTTTGGACGCGGGCTTTGACGGCCTCCGGTTTGTCCGAATTGTGCTCATACTGCCGGTCCAGGAACCGCACAACCAGGTAGCCATCATCTTGGGCGACAATAATAGGACGTGGTCCTTCCTGTGCCAGTTTAAGAGTATCTTCCACCTCGTTGATAGGCCTCCGGACGCGCCACGCGATTTGATCCGGGGTCATTTTTATGAGTCCCGGCTCGTCTGATTCCTTGGCGAGGCAAAAAAGATATATCAGCATCCTGAATTGATCGCCTGTCCACCTGGCCAGTTTTGGATCATCCATTATTTCGGTGTAGAGCCTAAACCAGAGTTTACTTGCCATACCCACGCCTCCGAAAAGCAGGAAAATTTTACGCGATGTTGAATTTAACTCTAAAAAACCTGGGAGTTAAATCACTATGGTTAAAACAAATATTAGATTAACAATCCCTGGATAAAAGTACCGCTTGGAAGTATACGAATCTGAACCAGGGAAACTTGTTTTTGAGATGGATTCTAATGACCCTGAAGATCACTACGGTGGAGGTTACGTTGAAACAGAAACCTCCTCATTCGTTGAATTACTGCAAAAACTTGTGTCTAAGTAGGCTATTGCCTACTTTTTTTATTTCCACTTAAAACGGCAGGGTTTCAAGTAGTGGCGACCTATCCTCCAGTTGCTTTTTGACTTCCTGCCGTGCCCTCTCCCACAGCCGGCCAAAAGCCTTGTCCAGATCCCCGTTGACTTCAACTTCAATTTCAGCTTCGGCCCGCTGATGATTGTATCCTGGGCCGGACTTCAATTCCGCGTAGCTGACTCTAATCCTCATCCAACCCACCCTTTCTAATCAGAGATTCCAGCACATCCAGCTTCCGCAGCGCTCCGTCAATCTCCCGGACCTTCTTTGCGCGCTCATCCGGCTTGTTTCGGAACACCCACTCCCGCATTTTCCTCTCTGCCGTCAGCACCTTCCGGATCTCGGCCAGGGCCTCGGCGGCCAGGTCGGCATCGGTTTTCGGAAAAAGGCTATCCACCGGCTGGCACCTTCCTCCCCGCACACCGGCTGCACAGGTCCGGCTCTATCCAGCAGCAGCCGCCCGGGCAGGCGCACTCATCAGTACACCCGCAAACGCGGCAGACTCCCGGCCCAGGCGGCGGGATCCCGGCCCCACACTCGCAGCACTTCCATGTCCCGCTTGCGTCCGCGCTGTAATTTGGGGTTCCACATACTGAGCAGATTCTACGTACCATTGAAAGCCACTCCTTCCAGTTCCCAAAGGCCCTGGTTCCCTTTTGCCGGAATTGATTTTGGTAATGATTGCACGTCCCCCAAAATCCAGGCAAATCTTCCTGGCGTATAGTCTCCGAATACAAACTCTTGCTCTGTAGGAAGTGGTAGTTTTGGCTCGGGATTATAGGACAGCCCGCCGTACTTTGTAGTGAATGCATGAAGTCCTTTTTTTGTAATAAATAAAATATCTTCTAATTTACAGATGGCCACCACAGCGCCACAACTAAAAGACGGGTATTTGTAAATTCCCCCCGGGCGGAGTGCTGAGTAAAAAGGTTCTTGGTTCTCCAGAGCTTGAAATTTTTTGGGGTATCTCTTTGCCGCATGTATCGCCAACGGCCCTCGGTGTCTTGTAGGCCAGGATCTTGTTTCTATTTTCTTAGCCCCCGTGGCCACCAGGGAGGCCCAGGGCTGCCATAAACTAATTGCTTTCACTTACAGTTCACCGCCTTTGTAGCACATTTCAGACACGGCTTGCCCTTCCCCGAGCTGGTGTGGAGTCGGTTACACGCCGGGCACCGGCGCCGCTTCCCATATGACCATCCGGTCCGCTTACGGGTCATATAATCCACCTCACAACCGCGCATCCCAGTATCACCCAGAACAGCGCCAGGAGCATATAAGTCAAAATCTTTTCCCTTACCCGGTCCGTCCCCTCAAGACGCTCCTGCACGCATGTTATACCTCTATCCACCGCCCTGGCAGCCCTGGCCACCAGCGACGGCCGCACGGATGCCCGCCGGCGGATCCCCACTGGCAGGCCTACGCTATCTATTTTAGTCCCCCATCGCATTACACTTCCCTCCCTGCGCCCACGGCGCATAATCGTCTAATTCTTTAATCAGCTTCCCCGCGCAGCTCGGGCACAGCATGGCCACCATCGGGGACCTGGCCAGGCCCACCTCGATGAGCCTCTTCGGCCAGTACCCGCATTCATCACAGGCCCGCATGGCGCCGCGCTGTTGGGTTACTATGCGCACTCTCATGCCGCCTCCGGCGCCGGTATCGCCTGCACAGCGCCGTCCTCCACCATAAACATAGACAATCCTGGGATCCCTGGGTTACGCGGCTGGGTCTCCCCCAGGGCCGACAGGATGATGATGGTGTCGTAGTCGTCCCGGATCTGCAGCAGCAAGTTGATCAGCATCCCTTTGTTTTGTGGGTCCAGAATCTCGCAGTCATCAATAACCAGGATCCGGAGCCCGGTCAAGCTGTTCAGCACGTCCTGGAGGATGATACCCACCCGCATACGCTCCGACGTGGACAGGTTCTTTACATCCGTCGTGACATCGCCCACCGTTACCCGGATCTCAAACCCTTTCTCCAGGTCAAACTCCAGACCGTACCTGCCGCCGGTGAGCAAAGCCAGCCGTTCGTTCGCCCGGGCCTGGACCATCCCCACAACCTCGGCCAGCATGGCCGCCTTCATGCCCTTCGGTCCAAATGCCTCCACCAGGGATTCCAGCCAAGCCACTTCCTGGCGTTTTTTCTCCAGGGCGCCGGCCACACGGTTCCGTTCTTCTTTGACACGCTCCTCGGCCGCAATCGCCCGCAGGAGTTCCTCCCCCTTCGGGATCCGCTGGGAGAGTTGGTTTATCTCCACCTCCATTTCGGAAGTTGAAAAAGATAATTTTTCAACCCGCTCAAGCTCAGCCAGGGTAGTTCTTTTCCCACTGTCGGTAGCCTGAATATTTTCCGAAAGCTGTTTAATTCGTTCGTCAATTCGGTGCAGCTCCTCCGCCCTTTTCAGTGCCCGGGCGTATTCCTCCTCAGCTTCTACCGCATCTTTTTCGAGAACTGCTGCCTCTTGACTGGCCTGCTCATACAGCTTTGCAACTGCATCGATTTCTTTGTTCAGCTGTTCCAGCAAGGCCTCTGTATCCGCGGTACATTTGAGTTTCGGCAGGACCGGGCAAGAAGGCGTCTTTCTGTCATCGGTAAACTTATCCCGGGCGGCCGTCCAGGCGTCCAGATTTGTCTTGTGGCTGTCAGCCAGGCTCTTCTGCATTTTAAAATGCCTCTTTGTAGCCTCGACCTTTTTCAGGAGTTCGGGCAAAGAGGCCTCAAGCTTCTCCAGCTCATCGCCAGCTGGTTGAATACCTTGAAGCTCCGCGTATAGCCCCTCATACTGTTCATGAAACTCGTTGTATTGCTTTTTAAGCTTCTCAATCAGCCCCTTACTGCCCGCGGCCTGGCCGCACAGTCTTATGAGCTCCTCTTTCCGGTCTTTGAGTTCCTGGAGCTGGGTATTAATTTGCACTTTCAGCCTGGCCAGTTCCATCGTGTCCTCGAAAGCTTTTATAACTTCAGGGGGAAGCGGCGTATGCTCGCCGCTTCCAGCCGGCGCCTTGGCCAGGGCCTCGAGTTCCTTTAGCGTTTTTTTTACCCCGGTCCGCTCCTTGAAAACCTCTTTGTAGATACTGTCCAGGACCTCCGGGCCGCCGGCTGTATTCTCCGGAACGAATCTGCCGGCATAAGAGAAAAATTCAGCCGTAAGCATATTGGCCTTGCCAGCCCTTATAATGTGGTCCTCGAGGGCCTCGACAATGCTCCGCTTGTTGAATGTGAGACCCATGAGGTTAAACAGCATGTTCTTCTGTTCGTCGGGGCTCAAATTGATAAAATCACTGGTGTTTAAGACCGCGGATATCACGTCCGCACCGGCGCCAAGATGCTTGTATAGCTCGGACTGCTGCATCTTCGTTCCGCCTTTCCAGTCCGCCACCTGGAGCTCCCCGGGGACCGCTCGGGATAAAGGCCCCAGATTCTCTATAGCTAAACCGACACTCCCTGAAGCCGCACCGTGGCGGACCAGGCGCTCGGCACCCCGGCCGGCGCCGTCGGTCCACTCACAGCGACCTGTGAGAGCATATTCGATAGCTGCTTTTATGCTTGACTTGCCGGTATTATTGCGACCGACAAATACGTTAATATTGTCGAGTTCAATGCTTGTCGCGTGATGGTTGCGGAAATTGGTCATCTCAATGCGTTTAATTTTCACGCAACCTCACCTCCGGCTACTTTTTTGCTGTCGAACCTGGTGTAAGAGCGGTCCTTAATTACACTCTGCAGTTTCCCCATCAGTTCAGGATTATTGTAGATTTTCTTGGCCTTAGTGCCGTTGACGGCCAGGAACGGCCTGGGGTCCTGGCCTGCCTCGTTCATAAGCCGCACGAATTCTGGTACGTCTTCGATTGTACGGCTTTCGACCAGGTGAAAACCCCAGGTGATCCCGTTCACCTCCACCGGCCCGGCCTGGTTGCACCAGTTCTTCAGGGCCTCTTTCCGAACGGCGATCTGCCGCTCCAGGATTGCCAGTTCCTCGGCAACTGCCCGGGCGTCGTCGGCTGTCATGATGGGCCGCACGTCGGCCGGGATGCTTTTCGCCGCTGGGCACTGGCTGGAGTAACCGCACCAGGCGCAGAAGTGCCCGGGCCTGGGCGGGAACTTTCCTTTCGCCAGCGCCTGCTCCACCTGGCCGATCAGCCCCAGGATCTGGCCTTCCGCCTGGGCCACCCGGCCGGCGTCCAGGGTGGTCTCCCGGACAACCCCATGGCGAACAAAGTCTAACCTGACCGTGAAAGTATCTACCTGCGGGTACTCCCTGGCCACCAGCCAGGCGTATACGGCCAACTGAAAGTCAGCTTCCACGTCGGCCTGTGTCCGGAGCTGCCAGTCGGTTTTATAGTCTGTGATAATGGCCAAGTTGTCCTGGATGTCCAGGCGGTCTATTATCCCACGGAAAAGATATTTTCGGTCGGCAAGCCAGGCCTGCACCCACTCTTCAATACCCACCACCGTCAGGGGGTTGACCGTGTGGCTGGCCGCGATCTGTTCGGCCAGGGCCAGGACCTCCGGGAAACGGTCGGAAGAAAGCCCGCACGGCTCGGCGTAGAAGCACTGCCGGGCGATGCCGGCCATGGCGGTAATGTCTGTCTCCAGGCCATGGTTCAGGCAGTGCTGGTTGTACGCGGCAATGATTTTGTGTATGAGGCCCCCGAAGGCCAGCGCGTCGCTGGCGGCCTCGGGAATTTTTTTGACATATTTCATTTGGAATGCTGTGGGACAGCTTTCATACAAACTTAACCTCGAAAAGCTGTAATCACGCATAAGTAAGGTTCCTCTCCTTTTCTGAGACTGTTTTTCAAATCCACAATTGCTTTTAAGCTGGCCAAAAGAAACGCCGGGCTGGCTGTACCGCCAAGGAATATTTTGTCGTCTTCCAATTCCTGAATTATGATTTGATTTTGTTTCTCTCCCGGGCTGTCAACTGCAACAGCATATTTAATCCCCATGTTTTTCACCTCTTAGAAAAATGCGCCCATGGCCGGCGGGGTCTGCACAGGAGACGTTCGCGGCTCAGACTGGTTCCGCCGGTCAATCTCGGCCTGCAGGTGTTTAAGCAGCGCCGGTTTGTCCAGGCCGGGCTTGCCCAAAATCGCCATGCGCTTGCCCGGAGAGACCCCGAGGATATCAAATGCGGTTTGCAAATCGGTATCAATGTCGTCCCGTGCTTTGCTGTAGCTGTCTAGGAAACTTTCCCCTTCCTCGGCAATCTGACGGTACTCAGCCTCGGAAACAGCCTTTTGCGTTTTCGCCGCCTTTTTCTTTTCCTTGCCCCCGGGTTGGGTGATCGGCGCCGGCGGCGCGTCAAGGGTAAATGGCTTTGTCTCGGGCTTGTTCAGTACAGCATCAGGGTAAAGGTCTTCTGGCCGCTCGTTTTCGTCTAGCGCCGGCATGAGTAGTTGCTGTGGAGTTTTGCGCGTATCTTCGAGGAGTTTAGAGAGAGTCACCGGTGCGACTAGGTCCAGGACGTAGACAGTTTTCTTTTTGCCGTCCGGGGCAACTTCCTGGGGTTTTAGTACCAGTTGCAGGGGAATCATGTGTATGCGGTCCGCGACCGCTCGGATCATGTCTAAAGCGGAATTGATGTTGATGATGGAGTAGAAGCTCGTCGTATCTATCTGCCAGACACCGAGACCCGGAACTTTGGGAAGTAAAAACTGAAGGTTGGCCAAGCGCCGGCAGTGCTTTTTGGCGTACCATTCGCACTCGTCCGGGACGCACTCAATTTCAACCATTTCACCGTCTTGCCACATGGTAGCAGTTTCTCCGTCTCCCTTGCAGATTAGTCCGGTAGTCTGGTTGTACCTTTTGTACCACTGCGGGAAAAACAAGTTCTGGTCACTGACCGGGAACATGATATCTAGTACTCGGGGCTTTTCGCCATATACTTTCTGCACTTCCGGCGGACAGACAAAGTAATCAACCGCCTTCGGGTACTCTGCGCCTGTCCTCTGTGAAATTTCCTTTTCACCAAGCCGGATCTTGCCCAGCCTAGGCAGTCGGCGTATGTCAGAAACACCCTTTATTGCCATAATCATCACCTTTCTTAACGGAGATTCACTGAATAAAAAGATTTGCCGGGGCCGGAGCCCGCCGGCCCCGGCCAAAGTGAGTAGGGGGTTTAAAGGGGAAGGGGTATATTTTAGCCATGTAATTGGCCTCCTTGACGGTTTATTTAGCCGATGATATACTTTTGTAAGAGAGATTTACTTGCGGCTTTGAAATGCCGCTTTTTTCTTTTTTCAAGTACCCTTTCCCCTCAAGCTCCGCCTGATGCTGGTCCCACATATCCGCCAGGCTGATACCGTATAGCCGGGCCAGTCTTGCGCATGTGTTTTCGCTGGCTGTTGTGCACTCGATGATCTCCAGCATCGTGTCCCGAATAGCCGCCCTGGCCTCTTCGCTGATTCTCTCCGGCGGCTGCATGAGCACCGGCATGATGCTTTTCAACGCGGCTATGGCCTCTTCCAGTTCTTCGATTGTTTTCATGGCGCAGGCCAACCTGTGGCCATCGATGCCATCCAGCCAGGGCGCCACGCACGGCCCGCCGGTGGCCTCCCGGCCCAGGGCCAGGTACAGCCTGCCGTCATCCATTTTCCTCGCCAATTTGGTACGCAGTACCTCGGTGATTCGCTTCCGCCCATGCTCCCACTCACTGACCAGGCTTTCGCTGATGTGGAGCATTCCGGCTATCACCCGCCGCGCCCAGCCGCGTTCTTCCCGGACTTCCCGAAGTGCGATTCCTACCACATTCACCCCTCCTTTCGTGTGGTTTTACTTAGTTGTTTTGTACCATTACCGGGCGGTATAGTGATTGTAGATAGCCACCCTAACTTCGCCCCTCACCCCCGGTCATGGTACCGTGGCCGGGGAAATACCCCCTCCAGGCAATTGAATATTAATATTCAATCAGTTCAATTTCGCATGATTTACATATCACTATGATTCCTGGCTTCGATGCCCTCAGTTTAATCCCACACTTTGGGCACTCCATTTTAAAGCTATTTGATTTTTTCTTTGCGTTTTCAGGCACAGACCTGGCAATTTTAAATGCTCCATCATCAACTTTAAAAGACTGGATTAATTTAACCACTTCTGGTTTTAGCTTGGGGTTAGACCAGCCGTATTTTTTACTTGGTGGCTCATCGTAGTAAAACCCGAATCGCTCTGCCGCCAATTTGAATTTCTTGTTGTGAAATGTACCATTCCGGGAACAATCCTTTACTTTTTGGATTGCATTATAGAGATGAACCATCTCATGAAGTAGGGTTTTCATTATATCTGTAACATCTCTGTCTATGTGTTCAGCCGTCAGGTTGATTTCGTACTTTCTAATTGTGTTATCCTGATTTCGCCAGTATTCAACTGTACTACACCACCCAAACGCATTTCGTTTCCCTTTTGTTTGGATGGTAATAGCTGGCTCCGGTAGACTACCCCCGAAAAAATGATTGTTGAATAATTGAAAACAGCGGTGTAATTCATTTGTAGCTTGCTGGATGTTAGACACAAGATCATCTCCCGGCCCACATCAAATAATACAAGTCCATCCAAACTTCCCGTGGCGTCATGCTCAATAGCCACGCCTGGAGCATCGTCGCCAGCACCCCCACCACGAACACCGTGCCCAAGACCACCATCGGCAGACACTTCCACCACCGCCATATCAGCCGCTTTCGCTTCTCAGGTTCCGGCAGTTTGCCGGTTATGGAAAACCGGATTGCTTCGCTGGTTAGCTTCACGGCGTCATTTCCCCCTCTCTATCTCAACCATCTTGCCCATATTTCCATGCACTACCGGCCAGCCACCCTCGAGGACCAGCCGGACGTAGTCGGCGTGCGTTCTGTGCAGTACCTCGACAACCTTTTTGCCGTCGATGCGGTCGCCTTTTTGGACGTGCTCGATTGGGATGGTTTGTTTCACGGTGTCACCTCCTTACCTTGCAACCTTAAGCGTGCGCACTTTGGCAACTGACTTTTGTTCTTGTTCCGCCATCCACGCATCAAGTGTGGATTCCCGCAGTATGATCCTGGTCCCAACGCGGATATGCGGAATTTCCCCTCGTCTAATGGCCTCTCTGAGTTTTGTTTCACCCAGGGTGCCCTGGAAGTAATCGGTTAGCGCGGTTTTGATGGTGAATTTGCGGTCCACTTTGCATTCACCTCCTATCCCTCAGTGCCGGTCGGGGCTGGTTCTTTGCTGTTTTGCTTGTCATCAAAAAACCACACCCAATCAAAGCCCAGGACTGCGGCTATTTTTTTGGCAACCTCTACAGAGGGATTTGCATTACCATTCTCAATTACGGACAATTTACTTTGTCGGCCATCGTTTTCACCTCTTGTTTCACCCCCTCTGTTCAAAAAATCGCTTCGTCGATATCCTCCAGCGCTGGCCCCAATGAATGCGGCAGCTGATTAATCATTTAACTAACCTTTGAAACGGCTTCATATAATTCAGGGAACACTTCTTTCACCTCGGAGAAGCCGAACACTTTGACGATTAACATCAATTCCCAGTACCACCAATCACGATGACCATTGATTTTTAGGGTTAAAGAGTTTTCGGAGATGCCTATTCTTTTGGCCAGGTCTTTAATGCTCATATCATGTTCAACCAGCAGACCTTTGAGCCTCCGGCTTACAACCCGCTTGCGCATTTACCTCACCTCCAAAGTTTCCACTTATAAACATTTTAGCTTTTTTGTTTACAGTTGTCAACACGCTACATAAAAATAAATTTCCTGTCGGAAACTATTTCTTTACTTTTGTTTTTGATTATCGTAAAATGTACTAAGCACACAGGGATATGAGGAGTTGATAACATGTTGGGATCTATATTTCCCATCAGGTTAAAGCAGGTCATGGACGAGAAGGGGATGAAGCCAGCGGAGCTGCATAGGCGTACAGGAGTAAGCAAGGGCACTATAAGCAAATATCTAAAATCACCCAACAAAAAGAAACACGATGCGCTGATAGTCCTTAAATTTGCGAAGGCCCTGGACGTAAACTCTGAATGGCTGTATGGGTTTACCGATATAAGAAAACCCTTCCATGAACCATCCATTGTAGATATTTATGGACAGTTATCTGAAGGCGGCAAAAAAGAGCTTCAAAGCTATGCGGCATACCTGCTTGATAAAGAAGCAGCTAAAGCCGGAGGTAACGGGCATGAGAACGGGGCATTATAAGCGCAAGGATGGCAGGTGGGAATCTTATATTATTTATCAAGACCCAGACACCGGGGAGGAGATAAAGAAAAGTTTCTATGGCAGAGCAAAGTATGGGTCTGATTCCAAACGGAAGCTAAATGCCTTCATCGAGAAGCTCGAGGCGGGGGACTATAGCGATATAAGAAAGGTTACGGTGGAGGCCTGGCTTAACAAATTTCTTAAGGTTTATTGTGCCGGCAGGGCACAAACAACTTTGGACGGATACCAGAATTATATTAATAATCATATCATACCTACTTTGGGAAAACTTAAGCTTGCTGAATTAAAACCCTTGCATATACAGCAGTTTTACAATCAGGAACGCGAGAAAGGATACAATGAAAAGACTATCCTGCAAGAACATCGTATTTTACACCGGGCTTTCAAGAAAGCCGTTGGCGATGGACTCATGGCCCGTAACCCCTGCGATGCGGTGGACGCCCCCAGTCCAGAGGAATATAAACCGACAATTTATACAGAGAAGCAATATGTTGCTTTATTGAATGCGCTCAGAGGCCACAGGATGGAGGCTATCATCCTTCTGGCCGGCATGTGTGGCCTTCGCAGGGGAGAACTGCTTGGGCTGACATGGGAGGACATCGATCTTGAAAATGCGGTAGTGCATGTAAGAAACACCCTTGTCCCCACATCAAAGGGTAACATTATAAAAGGACCCAAAAGCAAAACAAGCAATCGGGACGTGGCCATTCCCAGCAGCATTATCCTCCGGCTAAAACAACTCAGGGGAATAGGTAAGCTGTTTACCAAGTCCAACGGCCAGGATTATAACCCCAGCACCGTGAGCCGACTGTTTAAGGAGTTCCTGAAGCGCAACGGTTTGCCGCATATCAGACTACACGATTTGCGGCACTTTAACGGCACGATGATGCTTCGCTACGGTGTAACCGAACGGGAGGCATCAGCCAGGCTTGGGCATAGCAACCTTTTAATGACGAAGAAATACCAGCACGTTGTCAAGGAAATGGACAAGCAGAGTGCTGATAAGCTAAATGGAATATTAAAAATCCATTGCCAAAAACAAGTCCAGCCGTCACCTTGACGGCTATGTTTTTGACGGCTAAATTGACGGCTCAACTGACTTTTGAAATATTTACGTTTACTATCGGAAACAAAAGTTAAAATATTGACAACAATAGTCATTTTAAAAACCAGTAAAATAGGCAATCCGGAAAGCCGCATAAATACAGGATTTCCGAATGGCAACAAAATTTCAAGGCATGGGACTTAAAATCCTGGGGAGAGCGATCTCCGTACCGGTTCAATTCCGGTCTCGGGCACCATTCAAACCTCTAATAACTCAGACCGTCAAAATTGAGAAATGAGAAGAAGGCAGCGCAGTAAAAAGGTGCCTTTCAAGAAACCCGTTATTGAAAACGGGCTTTCTGTTTTTCTGAACCACATAAGATTTAATAGCTACTTAGGTAGATGAAAAACCAGGGGGATTGACTTATTTTTGCTCCCATCCTTCAGATTACAGAAAAAGAAAAAACCCGACCTTTGCCGGATTCCTCTTCTCCTTCAGGTTGTGTTATTTCTGGTTTTCTTTCTCCTTGAGCGCACGCCGCTCAACAAAAGCCCTGCTTAAAAAAAGCGGACTTGGGGGAGGTGTGGATATAAACCCTGATAAAGCCTGGAATCGAAATTATCAGAAGTAGGAACCGCCTTTTGTAATAATCTGGGCCTGCACAAGCGAAATAAGACCAACAAGCTTGTCCAGAAAATCTTTTTGTACGCCGTCATCCAACTCATTATTGTTATTAACCTGCTTCTGATTCAACCATAAGGCAATACCCAGTAATTCCTGCATGGCTATATCTTTCCTCATGCGAAAATCAGCCACCCCTTGATGTCAGAATCATTTTTGCAACTGTAGCCACCGCCCCCATTTATTCCAAAATACGGTAAAAAGAGAAAACCCCCCTTTGGAAAAGGGGTATTGGATTTGCTGTCGGGAGGAAAATACTCCGGGGAGACTCACTCCATTTTCAAATATTTTCTCTTGAAAAATTCCGAGATTTCTTGTTCCATCCTTCTCTTAACCTCGGGTATATAAGCGCATTGCGAGCAATACTTCGGATGAACCGCCTCAAGGCAGACGTATTCGCTGTTTTTGAGAGGCCTCGTTATCTCATATTTCCCGTCTTTAAAATCGATGCTGAAGATGATTTTAACCGGATTGTTGATGATATCGCAAAAGAAATCCATACTGTCTTCCATATTTTTTTATTTTTCACCTCCACACTTACACCTTGTTATTTCGGTATACAGGCTGCAAATCCTGCCGCCGAAATGACGAATAATGGCTGACAGGAGCGTTCTGCAAAAACGTTTTTGAAGTATAATTCGATCAGATAATAATGAGGAGCGAGAGCGATGGGCAACTGTACCAAACCTTTAATCTGCGGATATGTTTCCCTGAATGTGGAAGCCGACGGGCTGGCCTGCGATTTCTTCGCGGCAAAGGAGGAAGATGCGGCTCCCGTATGTTTGAACTGTATTTACTGGATCGAGTAGCTTTAAAGCCGTTTTCCGGCCGGGACAAGAACCCCCTGCAGGAATCGGCCTCTAAACCCTGCAGGGGGCGATATTTTATCTTTCTGATTTCTCCCGGTTCTGAACATCCCAAAACGGGATCGCCCAATCCGGAGGATAGTATGCGGCTTCAAAACCCGGCAGAATCTTTGTGACGGTCTTTCTCCTCTTTTTTTCCATGTCTATCACCTCGAAACTATTATCCTCCGCGGGGGTGAAAAATAAACGGCGTTTAAATATTCTTTATAAGTTTTTCAATCGAAAATATCTCCCAGATATTCGAATAAGCCTCTTTTTTTATGGCGCTTGTAATCATAATCGTGTTTGTGGCGGTCGTAATCGTGTTTATACCGGTGGTCTTCATAATACTCCTCATATTTCCTGCTGTATTCCCTTGCGCCTTCCAGCAGCCTATTCAGTTCACCCCGGTCGAGCCATACGCCCCTGCACCTCGGACACACGTCAATGAGCACGCCGGACTTGGACACTTCATCCATCGGAATGGAACATACCGGACATTCCTTCATTCATCTTACCTCCACTTTTTTGATTTTCATGAAAATTATATCACAAGTTCCTGCGACAATTCAAAATTTTGGCTGAAGGCTCCTTAACACGCCGGGAATGCTGGTTCAACCGAGAAATGCAGGAGAGCGGGATACGCTATCCGGAAATACCGGCATTGGGCAAACTGACGGCCGCACATATTATTTCAAGCAGGACAGGCTTGCCGAGTTGCAGGGCAAACCTGACGGTTTTTTCGATATCGGCCGGATCTTCAATCCTGAAGCCTTCGGCGCCGCATGATTTTGCAAATTGTACGAAATCCGGGTTATGCAGTTCATAGCCAAAGGGATTCAACCCTTCAGCGCTCATTTTATTCTTCTCCAAACTGTAAATGCCGTTTTTTATGACAACAGTGGTGATATCCAGATTATGACGAACACAGGTCAAAAGTTCGCTCATAGAGGCAAGAAATCCGCCGTCGCCTACAATTGCCACAACAGTCCAGTCGGGACAAGCCAGTTTCGCCCCAATCGCGGCCGGAAGGCCGCAGCCCGTGCTCCGCCACTTCCCGGAAATGAGGACCTCCTGCCGGTCCCCGAGAAAACCTCTGTCGAACCAGTGGGCAAACTCGCCGATATCCAGGGCGATAATTGCGTCCTGCGGGACCGTGCCGCCCAGCGAAGCCATCACTTTCAGCGGATGGAGCGGTACCGCGTTTTCCGTAAGCGGAGGCAGGGCCTGCCTGCCGCTGTGGCTTTCACCCTTTACCCGCTCAAACCATTCCCGGTTCAAAACCTGCCTGCCCAACCTGTAAAGCAAGGCTTCCGTCAGCAGGCCGAGGTCTCCGGTAGCGGCCGCAGCCGCGTTAACAGGAATGTTTCCGGGGTGTTCGCCCAAGTAAACAATTTTTGAACTTTCCGGAATGAATTTCATTTCATGGGAAACGTCGCCGACAATGATAAGGCAGTCGGCTTCCCGTACAATGGGAGGCAGGTAAGCTTCCCCGATTCCGCCGAGGTACAGTTCGTGACGCCCCCCGATTATTCCCTTCAAGCCGTGGGCTTCCACAATTCCCGCCCCGGTTTTGTAAGCAAGTTCCAGCACCTGGTCCTTAACCGCCCGGGAGCCCTTTCCCGCCACAATTACGGGTCTTTGCGCGTTTCTGACAGCGGCATAAATACTCTCCTGATTTCCGGAAAAAACAGGTGTGCTCCTTATCTTAACCAGGTTTGCCGGGACAGTTTCGACTGAAACAGTTTTTTTGAAGACATCCCCGGGCACGGAAACGTGTGCGACTGAAGACTCAAGACAGGCCGCTCTTACCGCCCTGGTAAGGACTTTCACCACCGCGTGCGGGTCAGCCAGAAGAGAAGTGTTTTTCGAAAAAAAACTAAAAACCGCCTGCTGGTCAAAATATTGTTTTGTATAAAACCCCATATCTTTTGTATCGACCTGACCGGTTATCGCAAGAACCGGAACCCCGTCCATAAATGCGTCAGCCAGTCCGTTGAGCAGGCTCACCGCCCCCGGTCCCGCACTCGCAGTGCAAACCGCGAGCTCGCCCGTCATTCTTGCATCGTATGTTGCCATAAAAGCAGCGTTTGTCTCGTGGACGGCAGCGACAAACTTTATCCTGTCCTGGCGTCCGAGAGCGTCAAACAGGGGAAACACCGCGTCCCCGAGGACGCCGTAGATTCTTTGTACGCCCCATTCCGAAAGCTGGGCCAAAATAACGTCTGCCACATTGCCGTCTACGTGCAACTGTCTCATCCTTTCCGTAAGGGGAAGATATGGGCTTGAAAAACGCCTCTGAACTATTTTGCCGGATGCCGCAAAAATTATCCTGAAAGCAATTACTGCCACACTAGCATATAATACCATAAATAAATAATACAGGATTCAAGGAGGTGCCTTTATGGACTACATCATACAGCCCGGTGACACTTTGTTCCTGATTGCCAGAAGATTCGGCACAACTGTGGAAGAGATTCTCAGATTCAACCCGAGGCTGCAAAATCAGCCCTTTGTCTTTCCGGGACAGATCATTCACATACCGCTGCCGGGTGAGATGCCATCTGCCAGGGTTTCTTTATATATAGTACAGCCGGGAGAAACGCTCACCGCCATAGCGCTGAAGTTTAACGTTCCGGTAGGAGCGCTCTTGGAAGCCAATCCCCAAATTAGAGACCCCAACTTGATTTTCCCGGGTCAAATTATTGTTGTTCCATTCCCTTTCAGAGCAGTTCTGCCTGCTGCTGCGGTGCCTGCATCCCCTGCATTACCCCCGGCAGACCCCTTTTTTTAAATAACGGTGACGAAATCCCGCGGCCTCGGATTGAGGCCGTGAGAATGTTGACAAACCGTCCGGACCTTGGGGTTGAAGAAAGCCGATATTGCGAAAGCGCAGCAGGTGAACCGGGCGAAGTGAGGATGCGATATTGGATGAGCGGGGACAGCGGTTAGGGGACATACCTCCCTCGTAGGAATGTCCCCAATTTGCATCCGCGAAAGCCTGAACCGAGCCGGGGAAGGCGAGTTGAAGGCAGTCCAATATCGCATGATGCAAGCCCCAGGTTCACTTGACGCGAAGCATTTGAGCGAGCGTCAAGGTACTTTGTCAACAACCTCGCGGCTTCGAATTAAGGCCGTGTTTTCTTTAAAGAGAAAAAGAAGGAATATAGAAGATAATCTAAAATTATAAAGTAAACAAACCATTCAAGAAAAACGCCGGACTTGCCGATAATATGTGCTTCGTGAGGCTTGTCCGGCGAATTTCGGAACAGGCCCGATTATGTATTGAACAGATGGCCCTTAAAAGGTTTTCATCCTTTTCGCTGCATATGTTATAATTCATTTAATCTCAAAGGAGGGAAAGTTTTTGACGCAAAAGAGGACCAGAAGGAAAAAACTGAACGTATCCCGCCTTGTTTTCCTTCTTTTATGTGTTCTCGTGGTAATAGCCGGTGGAACCGGCATCGGGTTCGTGTTTGCCAGCGTCAGGGATATACCCGCCCTGAGCCCTTCGGCGCTGGAATCCGGAGCTTCGACCATGATCTACGACAAGGACGGCAACCTGGTCACCCAGATCGGCATTAAAAACAGTATTCCCGTTGACTTAAACAATGTTCCCGAAAATGTTAAAAACGCTTTTCTGGCCATTGAAGACCCCCGTTTTTACCAGCACCACGGGATAAGTTTCCGGGGAATCGCCAGGGCGGCATGGAACGATTTAACTTCCCGTTCACTGCGGGAAGGCGGCAGCACTATTACCCAGCAACTCGTCAAGATATCCTTTTTGAGCCCGGAAAGGACATTTAAGAGAAAAATCCAGGAAGTAATTTTGGCCATTCAGGTCGAGAGGCGCTATACCAAGGATGAGATTCTGGAAATGTATTTGAATAACATATACCTTGGCGAAGGCGCCTACGGAATACAGGCCGCCGCTCAAACTTACTTCGGTAAGGACGTCGGGCAACTCAACCTGGAGGAGGCGGCGCTGCTCGGGGGACTTCCCCAGGCGCCCAGCGCCTATTCCCCCTACCTTGATCCGCAAGCCGCCCTGGCCAGGCGCAATACGGTGCTTGACAGCATGGCCAAGTACAATTTCATAAGCGAAAGCGACGCTGAAAAGGCAAAAGCCGGGGAACTGAAGCTGGAAACCGAGGAGCCTTCCGCCAGGCAGTATCCTTATCCGTATTTTCTCGACTACATCACGGACAAGCTGATAGAGAAATACGGGGAGAACGAGGTCTTTAAAGGCGGACTGAAAGTCTATACCACCCTGGATCAAAAGATTCAACAGGCCGCCGAAGCGGCAATGGCCAGAAGCTCCAACTTTCCGCCTTCCGAACCCGATAAAAACGGGATAATGCAGCCCCAGGGCGCGGTTGTGGTTCTCGACCCGCATACGGGGTATATCAGGGCCCTGGTGGGCGGTCGCGAGCACACCCAGAAAAGGCAGTGGAACCGGGCCACCCAGACCGCCCGGCAGCCCGGCTCAGCATTCAAGCCGATAGCCGCCTACGGGCCCGCCATCGAATACGGCGGGCTGGGTCCGGCGTCCGTGATCGACGACGTCCCGGTCAAATACGGTTCCTACGAACCGCACAACTACGACGGCAGGTACCGCGGACTCGTCACCCTGCGCACGGCTCTTACCAATTCCGTCAACGTAGTTGCCGTCAAGCTGTTGATGGATTACGTCGGAATAAACGATTCGATCAGGTTTGCCTCCGCTCTCGGCATCAAGCTCGACCCTTCAACTCACGGGGCGAGCATGGCGCTCGGCGGGTTGCACGACGGCGTAACGCCGCTGCAGATGACGGGGGCATACGGGGTTTTCGCCAATCAGGGGATTTATGTGGAACCGAACGCCATCATCAAGGTGGAAAAACCGGACGGAGTTATCCTCGATCAGCCGGTTGCCAAACAGCGCCAGGCAATAAAACCCACTACAGCCTATCTTGTCACTGACATGCTCAAATCCGTGGTGCAGAGCGGAACAGGAACCGGGGCACAAATC
The DNA here is from genome assembly GCA_035369845.1 of Bacillota bacterium. Classification (GTDB taxonomy): domain Bacteria; phylum Bacillota; class Desulfotomaculia; order Desulfotomaculales; family Pelotomaculaceae; genus DAOOVD01. The sequence continues at coordinate 18,648 of DAOOVD010000015.1, forward strand.
GGGAGGCCTGCAGCCGGGAAAACCGGGACCACGGACAATGGCAAGGACATCTGGTTTGTCGGCTATACTCCCGAACTGGCGGCGGCGGTCTGGATCGGTTACGACGAGCCGACTGCGATGCCGCAGGCATACGGGGGCACCTACCCGGCGAGAATCTGGCGGGAGATTATGAGCAAAGCTTTGAGCGGCATGCCGGTCAAGGACTTCCCCCGCCCGGACGGTCTGGTCACTGCCACCGTTGACGGCAAGTCGGGCCTGCTGCCCGGTCCCAATACGCCCGGAGACAGCCTGGTGACGGACCTTTTTGTCGAGGGTACGGTACCGACGGCAACGGACAACGTCCACGTTTTCATGGAAGTGTGCGCAGCCAGCGGCCAGCTTCCCAACAGCTACTGTCCCGACAGGATAATCAAGCCGTTGATAAAACTAGCTTATTCGGTTCCGTCTTTCGTTGAGGATTACAACCAGCGTGCTCCGACCGGCACCTGCGCCCTGCACGGTCCCGGGAGCAAACAGGTAAACCCCGCCATTCCGGGCACGGTCAAGCCCGACAAATCCGGCAACCCCCCAAAAACCGCCGGGGGCAACGAACCAAATAGATAATTCAAGGGGCTGCCTCAAGACAAGCCGCTTGAGAGACAGCCCCTCATTATTTGCAAGCATCAGCATTTACCGGCATAACCGCATCCCCGCGCCACCTGCTCCCGACGGCGCCTTGACTGTTTTTATTATTTCTCGCCTATTAAAAACCCTTTTAAATTATCCGGCATTTAGCAATTTTTTGCACTCATAGTAAACTGCGTTTCAGTTAAAAATAAATTTCGAGATTAAATAATTCTGGGAGGTGTACATTTTGTATCATCACGGCTGGTCTGACAATTACCGTGGTGTTCACGTGAGATCGCTCACTCCAGACGGAAGCGACGTTACCATCATTTATAACGGGCTGCTGGCCAAATGCGGCGCGGGCCAGGTCTATCTCCACACCGGGTTCGGCGATCCCATGAACTGGAAAATAGTCGAGGACTACCGGATGCAGCCGACTCCGGAAGGCTGGAAAAAGACCCTCAACATGGAGGACAGCCACATGACCTTCTGCTTCCGCGACTCGGCAAACAACTGGGATAACAACAACGGATACAACTGGACCTACAAGATCGTCTGAGGGGAGACCGGAATTTATCCCGGTTTGACTGCTGACAAACCGTCCGGGCCTTGGGGTTGAAGGAAGCGGGCGATATTGCGAAAGCGCCGCAGGTGAACCGGGCGAAGTGAGGATGCGATATTGGATGAGCGGGGACAGCGGTTAGGGGACATGTCTCTCTTGGAGGAATGTCCCCAATTTGTGTCCGCGAAAGCCTGAACCGCAACAGGATGTGAGTTGAAGGCGGCCCAATAGCGGTAATGCGACCCCCTGGTTCACCCGACGCGAAGCATATGAGCGAGCGTTTCAACCTGTCAACAACCTCGACCGGGATTTATCCCGGTTTTGTTCTTTTGTGGGGAGGTATTTTCGCAACGGCCGAGAACTTAAAGAAAAAACAGCATGGCGGGAGGGGTATTCGTGTTTTTCAGCAAAGTGAAAGATATCGAGGGAATAAAGGTGAACATTCCGGGCGCCGTCAACGCAATCAAGAAGACTTTAATCGGCCCCGGACAGGGTTGGGAAGGATGGGTCATGCGCCTGTTTATCCTGAAGGAGAGAGGGAACACGCCTCGCCACGCCCATCCCTGGCCGCATGTCAACTACGTTGTCGGCGGCAACGGCGTTTTAATTCTCGACGGAAAGGAAATACCCGTTGAAGAAGGCGCCGTGGCCTACGTTCCCCCCAATGTCGATCATCAGTTCCTGAGCGGCAGCGACGAAGACTTTCTTTTCATCTGCATTGTTCCGGAAGAAGGAGACAAATAACGAGCCGGATGAAATTTCTCATCATTCAGCATTAAGGCCGGACTGCCGGCATTGTTGCAGGCGGGGGGGCGGGCGGCGACTAGGCCAGGTCCACAACCGTCACTCCCAGCCCGCCCTCACTTTGGTCTCCCAGCCGGAAGGACCTTACCCTGCGGTGGCCGCTCAGCTGTTTGTGCACGGCCGCCCTCAATGAGCCAGTCCCTTTGCCGTGGATGATGCTTACCCGTGACAAACCCGCAAGACAGGCGTCGTCAAGATATTTTTCCACCTGCAGCACGGCCTCGTCCGCGTACATCCCCCGTAAATCCAGTTCCGTCGAGACATCCCTCGCCTTGCCGAGCATTACGCCGGCAACCTGGCTTTGCCCTTCCCTTTTTTCCGGCTTTTCCACCCGGCGCAGCTCCCTTACGGGAAAGTTCATCTTAAGAATTCCCACCTGAATCTGCACCTCGCCGTCCGGTCCGGGAGGGCTCAGAACATAACCCCTCTGATTGTAATTGGGCAGGAATACTTCTTCGCCGGGACGCAAGTCCCCGGGAACCACGCCTTCCAATTTTTTTTCAGGCAATACTCTGCTTATGTCATCATGGATCGCCTTGAGCTTTTCCCTCGCTTCCCGGACGGCGCTTTCCCTGTCCCGGGCAGCTTCAGCGGCAAGTCTTTGTTTGAGTTCCCTCACTGCGGCCTCCGCCTCCGCGCCGGCCATTTTAACCAGGTTTTTCGCCTCTTCCCCGGCTTTCGCGATAATGGATTCCCGCCTGCTTGCAAGCTCGGATTCCATTTTTTCATATTTTTCTTTTAAAAGCCGGGCTTCCTCGGAAAGCCGGACAGCCCTCCGGAGTTCGGCTTCAGCCTCCTGTTGCGTTTTCTCCAGCCTGCTCATCAGTTCGCCGGTCACAATCTGTTCCTCTGTAAGAAAACTCTTTGCCCTTTCTACAAGGTCCGCGGGCAGGCCGAGCCTGTACGCAATTTCGAAAGCGTTGCTTCGCCCCGGTTTACCGATGGAAAGCCGGTAGGCAGGCCTTAGAGTAACGGCGTCGAAATCCACGCTGGCGTTCTCCATTCTCTCCAGCACGCAGGCAAAGTCCTTCAACTCACTGTAATGAGTGGTGGCTATCGTTTTGGCCCCGGAAGAATGCAGCCTCTCCAGTATTGACCGGGCCAGGGCGGCCCCCTCGACCGGGTCCGTTCCCGCCCCCAGTTCGTCCAGAAGGACAAGGCTGTCCGGTCCGGCTCTGCGGATGATATCCACTATATTGGTCATATGGGATGAAAACGTGCTCAGTGACTGCTCGATGCTCTGCTCGTCGCCTATGTCAGCGAAGACCTGCCGGAATATCCCGATCTTTGAGCCTTCACCGGCGGGAATGTGCATGCCGGCCTGCGCCATCAGAACAAGCAGGCCGGCTGTTTTCAAAGCAACCGTTTTGCCTCCGGTATTCGGGCCGGTAATAACCAGCGTGTCGAAATCGTAACCCAGCCGGATGTTTAAAGGTACAACCTCCCCCTTCAAAAGAGGATGCCTTCCCTGCCGGATGTCGAGGGAAGCCTCCCCCTCAAATACCGGCGCCCACGCGTTCAGACTGCGGCTGTACCTCGCCCTGGCCATAATAAAATCAAGCTCTCCAAGGGCTTCAAGGGCAATGCTGAGGGAATCCGAATTCTGGGCCACTTCACCGGATAGCCCGGCCAGAATCCGGTGTACTTCCTGCTGTTCGGCCGCGAACAGGCGCCTCAGCTCGTTGTTCCTTTCCACCACAGTCATCGGCTCTATGAACAGGGTTGCCCCGCTGGCCGACTGGTCGTGTACGATACCTGGAATCTGCGAGCGGTGCTCTATCTTTACCGGCACCACGTAACGCCCTTCCCTCACCGTAACGATAGGGTCCTGCAGGTATTTCTGGAACTGCGGGGAGCGAACGAGCACTTCCAGATACTCCTTGATGTCGGCCTGGGCGTTCAGTATCCTGCGGCGCAGCCGGGCAAGTTCGGGGGAAGCGCCGTCCGCAACCCCGCCGCCGGGCGTGATTGCACCTCTTATTTTCTTTTCCAGACCGGGAAGCGATACCATAGAAACGGCAAGCTCGCTCAAAAGGGGGTAGCGTTCCCAATTCTCTTCCAGAAATTTTTTTATCAGCCTTGACGAGGCAAGCGTCTCCGCCACCGCCCAGAGGTCTTCCGGTTCAAGCACCGCGCCACGGCCGGCTTTCCGCAACTGTACTCTAATGTCTTTCCAGCCGTTTATTTCCGCAGTCGGATCGAGCCTCATCAACTCCCGCCCCTCGCTGGTTTCCGCCTGCCATTTGAGAATTGCCGCCAGTTCGCTTACCGGCTCCATCTCCATAACGCGTTCTTTCCCCAGCGGCGAGTTGGCGAAAGAGGCAAGCTGCTCCCGGATTTTGTTGAATTCGAGTCTTGCCTGAATCCTCTTGTCCATAATCACCTTTCCCGCTCTATCGATGTCATATGATTAATTCCTTCGCCTGCTGAATCACACCCCGGTACAGGTGCCCTTTGGTAAAACCCTGAGGGCTGTACTTCGCCAATCGATCCTTTAAAACCGACAACTTTTTTTCGTCGGGTATTTCAGGAAGCCGCTCCAGAACTGCCCGGTAAGCGGCAACGGCCTCACGGGCGTAGTCTGCTCCGGTTCGCCTGGCCTCAATTCTCAACACGGAGACGCCTACTCCGGCGAGAAAGCCGATATCCTCGATCATACAGACATCCCGGGAATTAAACAAGTGCATGCGGCAGAACTGGTCCTGTTCCAACGGAAAAACAATCCCCTTGCGGTCTTTTAACGCGCAACGGCGGCTGCCGCAGGGAGCGGGGCAGCCGTCCGGTTTGCCGCTTCCCAGCAGGCCTCCCGCGGGACAATATTCAGAAACCATCAGGGGCAGAGCTCCGTGCACAATCAACTCGGCCGGCAGCGGCAACAGGGGGACAAGCTTCCTCAGCTGCTCCAGGGTCAGCTCGGGCGAAAGAGCGACCCTGCCGGCCCCGGCCTCCTTTAAAAATTCAGCGGTCGCGCGGTTGAACACGTTGAGGGAGAAGTCCGCGAAAACCGGCTTGTCCGTGATTTCGCGGATTGTCCTGATCAAACCCAGGTTGCCCGCCTGCACCCCGCCCAGGTTCCTCCCGGCGATATTTTTCAGAAGACGGCAAAACCATTCCATTTCACCGTCCTGCAATATCCGCGGTGAAGAAAGCACGAAACGGACCCCCGCCTTTTCGCAGACTTCAATTCCCGAACAGATGTCTTCCAGGGTTACAGGTCCCTTCGAACGGAAATATTCACCCCCGAAACACACTTCATCCGCGCCGGCCTTTACCGCCGCCTTCAGCGAGGCGAGGTCGGCAACCGCAACGGAAAGAAGCGGGCCGTTTTTTTTGCCGTTTCCCGCTTTTTTTACTGTAAGGGCGGCCGCAAGACGGCGGCTGAAAACCGTCTCCTCCACGGGTGCACGCCTGTAAGCGGCGGCCCTGCTCTCTTCCAGACCGGCCAGCGCCTTTCTGCGGGCATCATTGATCTCGCTGACCGGGACCATCAGTTCGCCGTCGAGTGAGCACCGCAATTCTTTCATTGCGAAAGGAGTGTTGCCCAGCCGGGACAACTGCTTTTCCAGATACTCACAAGTCAACGGGCGGCTCACCGCCTCCCCGGCCGGCGAATTTGTCTCGGCCAGGCCGGCATGTCCCTCCGGATCTTCAACGCGGATCCTGAGTTTTTCACCGGCGCGACCCCGGACTGTAAAAACAAGAGGTATCTTCTTTTGCTCCTTCGGTGAAGTGAAACTCGCCCTCGCCCGCTCGATCAGGTCGGCGTTGTGATTCTTAAAAACCCTGTCGCCCGGGAAAACACGGCCGGGCAGGTCCAGATGGACAAGGGCGCCGGCCGGCGCGCGGTGGACAGATGCGCCGTCCAGAATAATACGGTGCACCTCGCCGGCAACCCGCCCGCCCTCGCTGACCCAAACTTCTATGCCGTCCCCGACACGCAGCGGCTCTTCCAGGGATATTTGCGCAAGGCGGCTTTTCCGGTCGAATCCTTTTACCCTCCCCAGACGTATGCCGCGGTTGTTCGGACGTTTGCAGCTCATCAACCCGCTGCCCGGGCGGCCGTAGAAGTAACCCGTGGTAAAACCGCGGTTGAAAATCTGGGCCAAATCCCTGGCCTCTTCCGGCCTTACGGCAAAACGACCTGACGCTGCCCTGTCCAGCAGTTCCCGGTATATCCTGACCACCGTGGCCACGTACTCCGGCCTTTTCATCCGCCCCTCAATTTTGAAGGACGCAATTCCCGCATTGATCAGATCGGGCAGGCAGCCGCTCATGTTCAGATCCCTCGGGCTCAGCAAATATTCCCCAACCGCCTGCGGGTCTGCGATTTTTCTCCCCGCGCCGTCAACCAGGGTATAGCTGAGGCGGCAGGGCTGGGCGCAACGCCCCCTGTTGCCGCTCCGCCCGCCGATAAGGCTGGACATCAGACACTGGCCCGAATAGCAAATACAAAGGGCTCCGTGCACAAAAACTTCGATCTCGACTCCGCCGTGCTCAACGATCTCCTTTATTGCCTCGAGAGAAAGCTCCCTGGCCAGAACCACCCTCGCAATACCCGCTTCTTTCAACGCATGCACGGTGGGAAGATTGTGCACGGTCATTTGGGTGCTCGCGTGCAGGGGCAGTTCGGGAATTACCCCGCGGGCAAGCTTCAACAGGCCCGGATCCTGAATCACGGCGGCATCTGCCCCGCACCGGTAAAGAAAATAAAGGAACCTCAACGCCTCCGGCAGTTCCCTGTCGTCAAGCAGGATGTTGACGGTTACATAAACTTTTACCCCCCGGACATGAGCGAAATAAACCGCCCGGGAAATTTCTTCGTCGTCAAAATTGGCAGCCGACTGCCTGGCGTTGAAATGTTTGCCGCCCAGGTAAACCGCATCAGCCCCGTTTTCCACTGCTGCCACCAGGGAGTCCCAGTCTCCGGCAGGGGCCAGCAGTTCCGGTCTTCCGGGCATCAAGCCTGCTCCTTTCGCTCACATCTCAAGAGACCTGCGCACGGGATAATCTCCAAACCCCGCCTGGCAAGCTCGTCCAGGAAGAGGTTCATCCCCAGCGAATCACTGGCCATATGTCCCGCCACAACGACGTTGACGTGATTTTTCTCGGCCTCCTTGCGGTGCTTTTCCCCGATGTGCATGACCACGAGGGTGCCGACCCCGGCCACCGCAAGCTTGGCATAAGCGTCCTCGGAGCCGCTGGTCCCCCCGGTGACGTCCACCATGATCTTGCCTGCGCGTCTGTCCTTATTGCCCACCATTATTGTCGGTCCGGCGTTGTATCTGACCGCCTCCGCGTATTCCGGGATTTCCTTCAGCGCCTTTACAACATCGCCGAGGGTGTCCGGCTTCTTCTCGTCCAGATAAGTCTGAAGAAAATCGCTTACATGGTTGTCGGCCGGTGTATGCACGCACATGAGAGGTATGTCCAAAAGCCTTGCCGCATCCACAGCCCGGTTGTGGTTCAGAGGCAGCAGGCCGCGTTTGACTTCGTTGATCCTCGAGTCCATTATTCCTTCAGCCACATTTATCGGAACACCGAATTTGGCCAGCAGGTCCTCCTGGAGGTCCATCACCCTGTAAAGGGCGGACATGGCCTTTCCTTCCGGATGATGCGCCAGTATCAGATCAATTTTTTTGCCACGGCTCGACAATCTGTCGGCCAGCAAGACTTCGCCCGTTTCCATATCGATGCCGGCAATTATTCTTTCGACCTCCCGCTCGGGATCGCCGTAAAGGATGCGGGTGTCGCTGTACGGGTTGAACAGGCGGTCCCGGTCAAACTCTTTTTTTTCTTCTTCCTTCATTTCATCGTACAATTTTTTTTCTTTTCCCAGCAGCTTTAAAACAGCATCTTTGGAGCGCGGGTCTTTTTCAATTCCCCTTTCAACGGCAAGCTCGTAAATTTCCCTTATTTTCACCGGTCTTTCCTCCTTTGTTTTGGTTCATTTTCTGGATACGAAAGGGTTTCCCCTGATATAAAACCTGAGCGGCAGGTCGGTTCCTTCCGCTATGCCGATCCGGGTGGCGGTCACGATGTCCTCCTGCTTCACGGAATTTTCCCCGCAAATGAAGAGCGGCCCCGAAGTCAGATCGATCCCGTTGTGAAGGCGGGTTATTCCCATTGCCTGCACCAGTTTGGCCGGCCCGCTGCACAGCTCGGCAAGCTCTCCCCGCCTCCTCCTGGCCTGCATTAACCGCTTACCCCGCAGCGGCTCCAGGGCCCTGACCAGCACCGCTTCCCCGACGCCTTCGCCGGCTGTTACGGCGTTAAAACAGTAATGCATGCCGTAAATAAAATAAACGTAGGCGTGCCCGGGCGGACCGAACATAACCCGGTTGCGCCGGGTCATCCCGCGGGAAGCGTGGCAGGCGGGATCCCCCTGGATATAGGCTTCGGTTTCGACAATCACGCCGGCGGTGATTCCTTCCGGAGAACAGTTTACCAGTATTTTGCCCAGAAGTTCTCTGGCTACAGTCACTGTCTGCCTGGCGTAAAAAGAACGGGGCAGGATAACCCCCCCGCCGGCCTTCTCAATACATTCCTGCACTCTCACCCGGCACCTTTCCAAATATATCGGCAACGCGAAACAACTTACTTTTTCTTTAAAATCTTTCTCAGCTCTTCCCAGCCGGCGGTATTTACGACATTCTCCCGCTCAAGCCAGGCCCGGCGGGCTACGGCCACTCCGTAAGGCATCTCGTCCATCCTCTTCAAATCGTGGGCATCGGTGCTGACAGCCATCCTGATTCCTCTTTCTTTCGCCCTGCGGGCGTTGACGTCATTGAGGTCCAGCCGGTCCGGCGATGAATTGATTTCTAATATAGTACCACAGTCGGCGGCGGCTTCCAACACCCTTTCAACGTCCAGGGCATATTCATCCCTCTGACCTATCAGGCGTCCGGTGAGGTGCCCGATAATATCCACATTTCTGTTTTCCACCGCCGAGATAATACGGGCGGTCATGGTGTCCCGGTCCTGTTTGAAGGCGCTGTGCACGGAAGCTATTACCAGTTCCGTCTCCTTTAATATTTCCTCCGGACAATCGAGTCCGCCTTTGGGGAGAATATCGACTTCTATGCCCGTGAGAATGTAAAAACCGTCAGAATTCTCATTTAAAGACCTGATATGTTCGTGCTGTTTTTTCAATCTCTTGGGGGAAAGCCCCCTGGCAATCTTCAAGGACTGCGAGTGGTCGGTGATTGCAATATACTGGTAACCCTTCTCTCTTGCCCTGGCCGCCATCCTTTCCACGGAGTGCAACCCGTCGCTCCAGTCGGTGTGAATGTGCAGGTCTCCCTTGATATCCCGCAGGTCGAACAGTTCCGGCAGCCTGTTCCCCAGCGCCGCCTCCACCTCTCCCCGGTCCTCCCTCAATTCCGGGGGAATGTAAGGCAAACCGAGGCAAGAGTATATATCTGTCTCATTTTTATATGCAAACCGGACCGGGCTCCCGGGAAAATCGGCAGAAAGCCCTTGTCCTTGTCCAAGCTTCCGCAGCCGCCCGAGGTGGGCCTTGCTTCCCGTACTCAAAAACAGAGCTGTTTCAAAAAAGTCCCCGGACACCACCTCGACGTCGACCACAATACCCCAGCCGGTTTGAAAACTTCCGCTCTGTCCGTCTCTCTCAATTACCTCCTTGATGCGGGGATGGCTTTCGAGAATGTCCAACACCTTGCCGGGATCATCCGAGGCGACCACGAGGTCGATATCGCCCACTGTCTCCTGCCAGCGGCGTATACTGCCTCCCGCCTCGACCCTGGTCGCTCCCGCAACGTCCTTCAAGTAGCCGGCAAGCTCCCCGGCCAACTCCCTTGCCGTCACCAGCAGCGTCCGTCCGCAACTGTTTTCCCGCGCCTCGATGTATCTTAAAATTGCGTTTTCCGTCTTGCCGCCCATCCCGGGAAGGCTCTTTACCCTTCCTTCCCTGGCGGCTTTTGCCAGTTCCCCGATGCTGGACACACCCAGGTTCTTGAAGATTATCCCCGCCCGCTTGGGGCCAATGCCGGGCAGGGACATGATGTCCAGAACCCCGGAAGGGATCTCCCGCAACAAGTCCTCAAGTTTCCGAAGGCGCCCGGTGGTCAGAATCTCGTCGATTTTGGCGGCAATGTTCCTGCCTATTCCCGGAGTTTTTACCAACTCTCCTCTTTTCCATATCTCTTCCACGGACTCCTCGAGACCGGCCAAAATCCTGGCCGCATTTCTGTAGGCGCGTATCTTGAAAAAATCTTCCCCTTTCAGCTCAAGCAGATCCGCCAGTTCGTGAAATATCCAGGCCACCTCGATATTTCGCATGTGAAAAACGCCCCGTTTCATCCGTAACTAATTTTCCCCGAAAAAACGGGGGTTAGCCGTTAAAAAGCTCATGAAGCATGCTTCATGAGCTTTTTTTATTATTACTTTTATCCGGTTCCAACATTCTTATCAGCTCGTCATACTCCGCCTGGAGCCTCTTTAATTCCTCCGCTATATTCAGGGCGGCCAGCACCGCCGTCTGGGCCTTGGTCAACCTCGGATTGCGACCGGCCAGCTGTTTCATCCTGCGGCTGACGTACTGGGCCAGCGAAATCATATTTTCCGGCGGACAGTCCCCCTTCAAGGTGTAATACTCGCCGAAAATTTCAACTTCTACCCGGGATTCCTGTTTTAACATAGGCGCCTCCAGGCTGTAAGAATTTTATCGTTATTTCGCCGCATTTCCCCTTTTTTCCTGCAGTAAAGGAAAATTTTTAGCCCGGCGGCGCTCCGGCTGCTGGAAAACTCCGCTCCGCCGCTCAGCATGTTCCAGCGGTACTGTGCAGGATTTCTCCGGCACTACGGAGAAATCAACTTTAGCTAAAAGGAAAGGATGTCGACGATGATGAAATGGGACATCACCAGTCTTTTCATAATCCTGCTGGTTGTTTTTTTGATCACTGCCCTGCCTACTGCAATAAGAATTGTCAACCAGTACCAGCGTGCCGTACTTCTCCGTTTCGGCAGATTCGTCCGCGTCCTCGACCCCGGTCTGAAGTTCGTTCTCCCGTACGGCATCGACCGCACACTTTACGTGGATTTGAGGATAGCCACCATCGACGTCTCCGGGCAAGACATTATCACCAGGGACAATGTCCCGGTTTCCATAAACGCGGTGGTGTACTTCCAGGTATTCGATCCCAAGCCCGCCGTACTGAATGTTGAAAATTTCCGGCAGGCCACCACGCTCCTGGCACAGACCCTGCTGAGGTCCGTCCTCGGATCACACGAACTGGACGACATGCTCTCGGAAAGGGAAAAACTCAGCAAGGTGCTAAAGGACGAACTGGACAAGTCCACCGAGCCGTGGGGAGTTCGTGTCGTCACCGTAGAAATCAAATCGGTCGATCTGCCGGAAGGCATGAGAAGGGCCATGGCCAAGCAGGCCGAGGCCGAACGTGAGCGTCGGGCGAAAGTTATTTCCGCCGAGGGCGAATACCAGGCATCCGAAAAGCTCCTGGAAGCCGCGACGGTAATCAGCCGCAACCCATCGGGGCTGATGCTCCGCATGCTGCAAACCCTCACCGAGATTTCAATTGAAAAAAACAGCACCGTAATATTCCCTCTGCCCGTAGAACTGCTGGAATTTTTCAAGGCAAAAACGGAGGAAAGCCGTAAGGCTTGAAACCCGTTTATCAGCTTAATACCGCCCGGGTTTACATCTCAGGAGGCGAAAGCTCTGCTAATGATCAAAGTGGAACTGCACGTAGCAGGCGCCGTTTTTGCTGTAAGATTTAACCCGGTCCGCGTAATGGCGCATCAGAAAACCAGAAAGCTTGATGAAGGCGTCTTCTTCATGCAGCAGTTCTTCCTCCGTCGGGCGCTCACCGGGAAACTCCATTAAAACTCCCTGATAGCAAACGCTCAGGTCCAGGTTGAACTCGTCAAAACTGGCCTCCATAGTCACTTTTCCGTCAGTCAGTTTCATCGCCGTCAAAGACTCCATGAACTCATTCAGTGCCGAAACCGCGCGGTTGACCACTTCCCGGCGGGCGCCCCAGGCCCCGCCCTGGACCTCCATGAAATCGACAATCTTTTTATAATTGTCTTCTTCCGGGACCAGTTCGATCTTTTCCCGCCTGGCTATGCCTATCCGCAAAATCAAATTCAGGAGCAGCACCGTTACCGTCGCCACCGTCAGCGAGGAGCTTAAAAGGGGCTGCAGGACGGGGTGAGCGTTGCTGTAAAACCCCGGCAGCATGTCCACGCTGGCGCCGAATACGACAGCCGAACCGATGATAATGGTTTTCCTGGTATCGATCATGCGGGACATGATTATTTGAATTCCGGACAGCAGCATGAAGGTTATGCAGAATATTAAAATTGCCCCCATGACCGGCTTGGGCATAATCGCAAACATCGCTGAGAGCTGGGGAAAGAAGGCCAGCAGGACGTAAATACCGCCCGTCGCATAGGCGATCACGCGGCTCGTGGCCCCCGTAGCCAAAGAAAGGCCGATGTTCGACGAACTGGTGGAATGCGCCATGCCGCCGATCAGCCCCCCGAAAACCGTTTTTACCGCTTCGGCCAGAATCCCCCTCCCGATGTTGTCCATGTCCGGCCGTTTCCACCCGGCGTCGTTGATTTTCTGGCAGGTGGTGATATCGCCGATGCACTTGAGCGAGGTGCAAATCCCGGCAATAAGAAACGGCAGGAGCACATCCGGATCGAAAGACCAGCCGATATGCCCCGTGTAGGGCAGCGCGATCAGGGGAGTCCTGGCCAGCAGTTCAAAATCGGAAACGCTTAAAAGGCCGAATACAAAGGAGAAAATATAACCGGCTATAATGCCAATTATCAGGCAATATTGTCTCAAGCTCCCTTTGCCCCAGACACCCGTTCCCACCATGACCGCAAAAGTGATGAAAGCAACGGCGGCGTTTTCGCTCCGGCCGGCGGAAGACGCACCGCCAGCGCCGAAAAAGAGGTTAACGGCAATAGGTATAATGGAAACTCCGACCATAAACACCACCACCCCGGCCACCTCGGGGGGAAACAGGAACCGCAGCCGGTTGATCACCCGCGACAGCATGGCTTCGAAAAAACCGGTAACGATGGTCATTCCAAACATCAGGGGATAGCCGCCCGTCTTTACCGCCAGTACGGCCGCCGGGAGAAACGGCTCGCTGCCCCCCTCGGGGGCAAGATAACCAGACCCCAGGGGACCTTTCCTCAGACCCTGCAGGATGGTCCCCACGCCTCCGGCGATCATGGACAAGCTGACCAGACCCTGCACTTCTTCCGGCGAGCTGCTTGTTATCTGCGCTACCAGCACGGGGAAGATCAGCGCGCTGGACATCAGCAGAACGTGCTGGACGGCAAGAACGGCCGTGATCATTAAAGGCGGCCGGTCATCTACGCCGTACACCAGGTTGACAGGTTTTAACGGAACACCGCTTGCCAATTTATCACCTCTTTGGGTAAGGGCCGGTGTTACAAAAAATTTTAGCATTCAAAACCTTAAGTGAAAGAGAAGGCAACCTTAACTGAACCTTAAATCTGCCTTAATTCCGGCGCTTTTTACGATTCGCCCGGACTTTCTGCAAAAAACAGAACCCCCGACGGTGCTGCCGCGGGGGTGAAAAGCCTGTTCCGGTCCATTGTTTTCGCGGCGGCCGGAAACCAGCCGCAGTTCTCAAATCAGAACAGCCCGGCCGCCTCTTCCCTGGTGGAGCAGATCGGGAAGATGGCGGTAAAGCCCGCGATGTCAAAGACCTCTCTGACGTGTTCCTTCAGGGATGAAAGAACAATTTTCCCCCCAATACCGCCGGTTTTCTTTGCGGCCATGAGGATCACCCTCAAACCGGCGCTGCTGATGTAATCCAGCCGGTTGAAATCCAGGATGAAACACTTTTCCCCTGCACCCAGAAAATGCATTATTTTTTTCTCCAAAATGTCTGAAGTGCTCGCATCCAGCCTGCCGTCCAACTCCAGCACAACCGCCGATCCGCTTTTGCTTTCCTGGATTTTCACTGACACTCCCCCTGTTTTAAAAAGTCGGGTCAATTCTCATGCTCCGCCGCCGGGGTCCGTACGGCCAAAATAATTGCGCCGGCAGCGCAGAGCCTTAAATTATTTTCTTTTTCAAATAAAGTATATTTTTTCCCTGCCGCCTTTCGTATTTTAGCTCATCCATCATTTTCCGGACAAAATAAAAACCGAGACCCCCCGTCCTTCTCTCTTCCAGGGGCAAGTTCAAATCCGGTTCGGGAATCTCCAGCGGATTAAACGGCACGCCGTCGTCCTCCACCCTTATGTGCAGAGCTTTCCCTTCAATAGACAGGTGAATTTTGATCAGGTGCTGGTCGTGATCCACAAACCCGTAGGACACAATGTTGGTAAAAATCTCATCCAGGGCCAGGTTTACGTCCATGAGGGTTTTCAGCGGCAGGCGGTGGCAGTCCCTGAATTCTTCCAGGGCAAGGCTCAGCCGCTCCAGTTCGGAAAGGGCGTTTTTCAGTTCGATCAGGGTTTCTTTGTCCAAAGCTGCCTGCCATCCTCTCTGTTATTCCAGGTAACCCCTCAATTAAAAAATTCCCATTCTTTTTCTGAACGTATAAAAACAGATAAATTCATGTTATCCCAATTTTTATATATTCACAATATACTACATTTTAAAGATATTTTCCTTATTTTGAGCAAAAAAACATGTAAAATTTAAATGTTTCTCCCCGGTAAAAACTTTTTCACAGGCCTGCGGGAGGAGCCGGGCAGCCGGCAAAGAATAATTTTACAATATGCCCGGTCTTGCAGCAGTATGCCGGCGACTCTAAAAAGGAGCAGGTTGAACTCATGCAGGAAAACCTTTACCGCAAAGAAGCCCTGAAACACCTGGAGACGCCGGGGCAACTGGATACGCTGATGGCCGTAACCAGCCCGCGCGGGTGGCTGGCGCTGGCCGCCGCCGGTTTTCTGCTGGCCGCGGCGATCGTCTGGGGAACACTGGGCAGTTTGTCCATAAGCACCGCCGGTCAGGGAATCATCCTCCGGCCGGGGGGAATCATTCAGGCAGCCGCAATGACCGGCGGCCTGGCCGGTAAGGTCCTGGCGGCGCCCGGCGATTTGGTCCAGCCCGGCGAGGTCCTGTTCAGCGTCAGCCGGCCCGAACAGGCCGAAGAGGGCCGTCCCGGCGGGGAAACGGTTCAGGTTACGCGGCTGGCCGCCTCCCAGCCCTGCCGGGTGCTGGACGTGCTGGTAAAAGAAGGCGACCTGCTCAAAGCCGGGGACCCGGTTATGATCCTGGAGCCCGACAGCGGCGGGGAGAGCCTGGAAGCGGTCATATACGTACCGGCTGAAGAAGGCAAAAAAATCCGTCCCGGCATGGACGCCTTGATCTCCCCGGCCTCCGTCAAGAAAGAAGAGCACGGTTACCTGCGGGGTCAGGTCAAATCCGTATCCGGATACCCTTCCACCTTTGAGGGCATAGTCCGGGAAGTGGGCAGCAAGGAACTGGCCCAGCGCCTGATGGGCGCCGGCGCCCCGATTGCGGTGCGGGTAAGCCTGACGCGCAATCCCGGCGCACCCAGCGGCTATAGCTGGACCAACGGAAAAGGGCCGGACCTGCCGGTCAACAGCGGAGTTCTCTGCCAGGGTTCAATTATTGTGCGCAAGGTGCGGCCGGTTTCCCTGCTTTTTCCCGCCCTGACGGGAAGGTGACCTGCGCGCGGCCGGTAACTCAAGCCGGTTGGCACGGGATGCAAAACAAAAAATGACAACGCGATAAAGCGAGAGGTTCTGTGTAATGATTTTTTCCATGCGGCCGGACCGGTCTGGAAGAGCTAAAGGGCCGCCCGCAGAAACAAAACAGGACAAAAAATCTATCCCCCCGGCAAGGCGCGTCAGGGTCCCCACAATTCTGCAAATGGAGGCCGTGGAGTGCGGCGCGGCCTGCCTGGCCATGATCCTGGCCTGCTACGGCCGGATTGTTCCCCTGGAGGAACTGCGCCAAGCCTGCGGGGTGTCCCGCGACGGCAGCAGGGCCAGCAACGTTGTCAAAGCGGCCAGGAGTTACGGCCTGCTCGCCGGCGGCTACCGCCGGGACCCCGACAGTCTGAAAACAATGCGGTTCCCCATGATCATTCACTGGGAGTTCAACCATTTTGTCGTCCTGGAAGGTTTCAAAAAAGGCCTGTTTTACCTGAACGACCCGGCCTTGGGCCCCCGGACGGTAACGGCGGAAGAGTTCGGCCGTTCCTTTACCGGCGTTGCGCTAACCTTTGAGCCGGGGCCGGTCTTTCAGCCCGGCGGCGTAAAGCACGGCCTGATCCCGGCCCTGCGCCGCCGGCTGGCCGGCCTTGAGCCGGCCCTGGCTTACGTCGTCCTGGCCGGCCTGTTTTTGCTCCTGCCGGGCATGGCCATTCCCGCCTTCACCAGGGTTTTTGTGGATTATATCGTTGTCGGCGCAGCCTTTTACTGGCTGCCGGCGCTGCTGGCCGGGCTGGGGCTGACGGCCGTCCTGCAGGGAGCCCTGACCTGGCTGCAACAGTATTACCTGCTGCGGCTGGAGAGCAGGCTCGCCCTCGGCACTTCCAGCCGTTTTTTCTGGCACGTGCTCCGTCTTCCCGTAAATTTTTTCTCCCAGCGCTACCTCGGCGACATCGGGAGCAGGGTGGCGCTCAACGACCAGGTGGCCCGGCTGCTGTCAGGCGATCTAGCCAGTACGGCGGTAAGCCTGGCGGTGGTAATTTTTTACCTGACGATCATGGTTCAGTACGACCCCGTACTAACTGCGATAGCCGTTCCCCTTGCCCTGTTGAACCTGTTGTTTTTAAAGTACGTCTCCCGCCGCCGGGTGATTGAAAACCAAAAGCTTTTGCAGGAAACGGGCAAACTTTCCGGAGTCACCTTCTCCGGCCTGCAGATCATCGAATCCATCATGGCCGGCGGGCAGGATGCGGAGTTCTTCAACCGCTGGGCCGGTTACATGGCCAACGTTCTCCGTTCCGGGCAGAACCTGGGAGTTGCCAGCAAGTACCTGGCCGTTTTCCCGCTCCTGGTGACCGGCTTTTGCAACACGGCCATCCTGGCCGCAGGCGGTCTGCGGGTTCTGGAAGGGCACCTGTCCATCGGCATGCTGGTGGCTTTTCAGGCTCTCCTCGCCAGCTTTATGGGCCCTTTCGGCAGTATGGTCAACCTGGGGGCCACCCTGCAGGAAGTGGAGGGGAGCATGAAACGGCTGGACGACGTGCTGCAGTACCCGGTTAGCAGGGAACTGGCGGTTACCGGCGAGGATCAGCCGGCAGGCGGCCGGGACGGGGCATCCGCCGGGGAACCGGCGGGGGGAAAGGACGGCGAATCCGCCGGCGGAGTGCCGGCCAAACTCGAAGGGTACGTTGAATTCCGCAATGTGACTTTCGGCTACAACCGCCTGGAGCCGCCCCTGATCAAAGACTTCAGCGTAAAGCTGCGGCCGGGCGACCGGGTGGCCCTGGTGGGCGGCTCCGGCAGCGGCAAGTCCACGCTGGCCAGGCTGCTGGCCGGACTCTATGAGCCTTGGTCGGGCGAGATACTTTTTGACGGAAAGCCCCGCTCCGCCTGGCCGCGCCGGGTGATTTGCAACTCGGTGACCGTGGTGGATCAGGATATCAGCCTGTTTGAAGGAACCATCCGGGAGAATATCACCCTTTGGGACCACTCCATTCCGGACGCCCACGTGGTCCGGGCGGCGAAGGACGCCTGCATTCACGACGACATCATGGCCCGCAGCGGCGGCTACGCCCACCCGGTGGAAGAGGGGGGGCGCAACTTCAGCGGCGGGCAGCGTCAACGCCTTGAGATTGCCAGGGCGCTGGCCGGCTCCCCCACCGTCCTGGTTCTCGACGAAGCCACCAGCGCCCTGGACCCCGCAACGGAGAAGGAAGTGGACGACAACCTGCGGCGCCGGGGCTGCACCTGCCTGATTGTGGCCCACCGCCTCAGCGCCATCCGGGACTGCGACGAGATCATTGTTCTGGAAAACGGCCGGGTGGTGCAGCGGGGCACCCACGATGAGATGAAAGATGCGGACGGGCCATACGCCCGCCTGATCAGGGAACAATAGCGCCTTTAAATATTGACAACCAAAAACTGTTATGGACATCGGCCCTTTAAGAGCAGATTCGGCTTTACACGGAGGTTTCTTATAAAATGCCGGAAGGACTGGAAAATTTTTTACAAGCGGCAGCCGCGGCGGCAAGCGGCAGCCGGCCCTTTTTGCTGGCCGGACCGGACGCGGCCTGGATTGTCCGGGGAGGGCCGGCCGACATTTTCGCCGTCGATGTGCGGGACGGCCAGCCGGCTGGCAGGCGGGAGCACCTCTTCCGGGCCGAACCCGGCTCGATTCTGTTCAGCCTGGATCCGGAACGCTACGGCAAGGGAATCGGGCTTGTGGCGGTGGGCAAGGAAGCCTCCTTCCTGAAAACTGACGTCACCGGCCTGCGGCAGGCCGCCAGCGATCCACGGCACGCCGGAGAAGTCGCCCGCCTGATCGACAACTGGGTGGAAGGCCTGGCCGCAGGCATCTGCCGGGAAGTCCCTCCCATCACTTACCGGGAACTGCAGCCGGGAGAGGTAACCGTCGGGGAGGAACTGCCCCTGCGGCCCAGGCGCAAAGTGCTCTGGGTGTGTCATGAGGAGAGCGATCTGGCCGGCCTGTCCATGCTTCTTACCAGCATCAGCACGGTGGTAAAGAGAGACGCGTTCTTCCCCGTCACCGCCTACACCTGGCTCTACTCCATCGGCGAAAACCGGATTAAAGTGCTGGACACGGCCGGCTTTCTTCAGCAGGACACGGACTGGTCCGGCCTGGAGGAATTCCACAAGCTGGTCCTCGACATCATCGCCCTGAACCGGAAGCAGGCCCGGCTGGACGAGGGCCTTCTGCTGGACAAAAAAACCGGCCAGGAGCTGGCTTTCGCCCGGAAGGCACTGACCCGCCTGGCCGCTTCGGTGCAAACCGGGCGAAAAAAACCCGGGGCGGATCACGACGGCGGCAACGCCATGCTGCAGTCTTGCATTGCGGCGGGCGAAGCGGCCGGCATCAAGATAGTCGCCCCACCCTTTTCCCGCGACGGCCGCAGCAGGGACCCGCTGGGCGACATCGCCAGGGCTTCCCGGGTCAGGACCCGCCGGGTGTCGCTCGGCGGAGAGTGGTGGACCCAGGACGGCGGGCCCATGGTGGCATTCATGAAGGAAGACGAACGGCCGGTAGCCCTCCTGCCCGCTTCTCCCCGCTCCTACACCCTTTATGACCCGGGGGAGGGAAAAACCCTGCCCGTAACTGCCGAAACTGCCCGCCAGCTTAAATTATCAGCCTACAGTTTTTTCCGGCCTTTTCCGGCCCGCGCCCTCTCCCTGTGGGACCTGATAAAATTTTGCGCCGGCAGCGGCTGGAAGAACGACGTGGCGACGGTGGCGCTGACGGGCGCGGCCGGCGGCCTCCTGGCCCTGGCCCTGCCGGTCGCCACCGGCTTCCTTTTCGACAGCATCATCCCCGGCGCGGAACGAGGACTGCTCCTCCAGACGGTCCTGTTCCTGCTGGCCGCGGCGGCCGCAGTCTCCCTGTTTAAAATGACCGGGGAAGTGGCGCTGCTCCGCATTGAGGGAAAGATCGCCGTTTCCCTGGAGGCCGGCCTGCTGGACCGGCTGTTAAGCCTGCCGCTGCCCTTTTTCCGCCGTTATTCCGCCGGCGATCTGGCGGTCCGGGCCGGCAGCGTCAAAATTGTTATCGGCAATATTTTCCAGACGGGCATTTCCTCTTTGCTGGGCGGTATTTTCTCTCTTTTCAACCTGGCCCTGCTGCTCTTTTACGACGTCAGGCTGGCCCTGGTGGCCGCGGCCCTGGTGCTGGCGGCCGTCGCCGTAACCCTTTTTCTCAGCCTGGGGCAATTGCGCTATCAAAAAGAACTGGCTGAAATCCAGGGGAAAGTTTCGTCCCTGGTGATGCAGGTGCTGGGCGGGATTGCCAAGTTCCGCGTGGCCGGGGCGGAAAACAGGGCTTTCTACCTTTGGGCGGGCGAGTTTGCCCGGCAGCGCCGGGTGAGCTTCCGGGCCCGCCTCAACGCCGGCTGTCTCACCATGTTCAACGCGGTGTTCCCGCCCGTAACTTCGCTGGTTATCTTCGCCGCCTACGCCTCCACGGCCGGGTCCGGCCTTTCCACCGGCCGCTTCCTGGCCTTCAACGCCGCTTTCGGAGGGTTTCTAGCCTCCATGCTGGCCCTTTCCTCGACGGTTCTCCAGCTCCTGAGCATCGTACCGGCTTACGAACGGGCGCGGCCGATTCTGGAAACGGCGCCGGAGGTGGACGAGAGCAAGGCCGATCCCGGTGAGTTGAAGGGAGACATCGAAGTGAGCCACGTCTACTTCAGCTACGGCCCCGACGACCCCCCGGTGCTGAAGGACGTGTCCATACGCGTCCGGCCGGGCGAATTCGTGGCCGTAGTGGGGCCGTCGGGGAGCGGCAAGAGCACCCTCCTGCGGCTGCTGCTGGGCCTTGACCGGCCTCATTCCGGGGCCGTGTACTACGACGGCCAGGACCTGGCGGGCCTGGACGTGCGGGCCGTGCGTTCCCGGTGCGGCGTTGTAGTCCAGAACAGCCAGCTCATGGCCGGGGACATCTTCACCAATATCGCCGGGCTGGCCAACCTGACCATGAACGACGCCTGGGAAGCCGCCCGCATGGCCGGCATCGACGAAGAAATCCGCCAGATGCCAATGGGCATGTTTACCATGATCAGCGAAGGGGCCGCCAACATTTCCGGCGGGCAGAGGCAGCGCCTGCTCATCGCCAGGGCCCTGGTCAAAAAGCCGCGCATCGTCTTCTTCGACGAGGCCACCAGCGCCCTGGACAATCACACCCAGGCCATCGTCAGCCGCAGCCTGGAAAAGCTGCAGGCCACCCGGGTGGTGATCGCCCACCGCCTGAGCACCATTATCAACGCCGACCGGATCTACGTGCTGGACCAGGGACGGGTGGTCCAGAGCGGCAGTTACGAACAACTGATGCGGGAGGAGGGATTGTTCGCCGCCATGGCCAGGCGCCAGCTGGCCTGATGAGCTATTTGCGGGCGGGTTTTCCGGCAGGCTCCCATACGCCTTGTGCGGCGCCGGCATTTAAGGAAGAAAAAGCAGTTTTATGGAAAGGCTGGGATGAAAGATAAAAGACATTTTGGATCTTCTGATTACCCTGATCAAGAACATGTCGGTCATCATCGTCATGGCGTATGTGATAACCAGGAGCCGGCTGTTTGCCTCCGTCTTAAAAGGAGAGCTCGATTTGAGAAACCGGCTGTGGCTGATCCTGATCTTCGGCCTTTTCTCCATTTACGGCACTCTGAGCGGCATTCAGATCATGAGCGCCATTGCCAACATAAGAGATCTGGGACCGATGATCGCCGGCCTGCTGGGCGGTCCTGTTGCCGGCCTGGGAGCCGGGCTCATCGGAGCGGCGCACCGGTACTCCCTGGGCGGCATTACCGCCCTTCCCTGCACCGTTTCCACCCTCCTTGCCGGTCTGGCCGGCGGAGCGATATTCGTCCTGCGCCGGGGGCAGCTGCCCGGGGTGGCTCTGGCCGCGCTTTTCGCCGCCCTGATGGAGTCCCTGCACATGGGTCTGACCCTGCTTTTGACCCACCCTTACAGCGTTGCCCTCACCCTCGTAAAACAGCTTTCGCTGCCCATGATCCTGGCCAATTCACTGGGAATCGGCATCTTCATGTTTATCGCATTGAACCTGCTCAAAGAACGGGAAACCGAAGCCGCCAAAAAGCGCATAGAAGGAGAGCTGCAGGTTGCCCGGGAAATTCAGATGAGCATCGTGCCCAAAATTTTTCCGCCCTTCCCCAACAGAACCGAGTTCGATATCCACGCCATTCTCGAACCGGCCAGGGAAGTGGGGGGGGATTTATACGATTTTTTCCTGTTAAACGACGATACTCTTTGTTTTCTGGTGGGCGACGTCTCCGGCAAGGGAGTGCCGGCGTCTTTATTCATGGCTGTCACCAAGACCCTGTTGAAAGCCGGGGCGCACGAAGCGGCGGCGCCCGACCAAATTCTGTGCGACGTAAACAATGAACTGTGCGCGGATAACGATTCGGCCATGTTTGTCACGGTTTTTCTTGGCATCCTGCACATTCCTACAGGTCAGGTAAACTGCAGCAATGCGGGGCACAACCGGCCCTTTATCATCAGAGCGGACGGCCGCGTGGAAATGCTCCCGAAAACGCGGGGGATCGCCCTGGGGGTGATGGAGGGATTTTCATTTGCTTCCTGCGATTTCACCCTGCAAAAGGGAGATTCCATCCTGCTCTATACCGACGGGATAAGCGAAGCCATGAACCGGGCGGGAGAGCTTTTCGGCGAAGAAAGAATGGCAGAGATTATCAAAAAGAACAGCAACGCTGACGCCGCCGGAATGACCGGGGCATTGAGAGATGCGGTCCGGGACTTTGCCGGCGGGGCGGAACAGTCCGACGACATTACCGTTATGGCGCTCAAGTACCTGGCTTCCGGTTAAAGAAGAAGAGAGGGAAAACTTCGTTTCGAGGAGGTTTTTGCTGTTGTTGGCCCAGATTGCGGAAAAGGTTTCGGGGCCGGCAGGTCAAAAAATCCACCCGCGGGAGGTGGAAAGGGTGATCGGGGCGCTGCTGGTTTCTTCCGAGTTTTGGCGGGTAGTTGCCTTGAGCCGCCTGCCGGCGGAGACGGCGGCGGAAATTATCAAAGCGCTGATCGACGTTGGGCTGGCGGTCCAGGAGGACGGCGCCCTGCGCCTCACGCCCGGCGGAAATGCTCAGGCACGGGCCCGGGGAATAGTTCCTCCCGGCGGGCAAACGTGCCCGGAGTGCACCGGACGAGGGATCAACATGCGGTCCTATGCGGAACTTCTCGCTAAGTTCAAAGAACTGGTTCAAAACCGACCGAACGCCGTTCCGGAATACAACCAGGCATACGTCACTCCGGAGACTACGGTAGCGCGCCTGGCCCTGCTGACCGCCAAAGGAGACCTCCAGGACAAGTCTTTAATCATTTTGGGCGATGACGATCTGGAGAGCATCGCCGCCGCTTTAAGCGGGCTGCCCAGGCGGGTGGTCGTGCTGGAGATCGATCCCCGGCTGACCGGCTTCATAATAACGCTGGCCGAAACTCACCGCCTGGCGATCGAGGTCTACCGGCAGGATCTCCGGAAGCGGCTGCCCGCCGAACTTTGCTGCCAATTCGACACTTTTCTTACCGACCCGCCGGAAACCGTTTACGGCATGGAACTTTTTCTTACCCGCGGGCTGACCGCCCTGAAAGGCCCTTGCTGCGCGGGTTACTTCGGGTTAACCCACGCTGAATCTTCCCTGGCGGAATGGCTAACGATCCAGCAAATCCTCGCCGGCAAACTCAGGGTTGTGGTCACCGATATTATTCATAACTTTAACGAATACGTGACTTCTGGCTACCTGCTGGAAAGCGCCCGGAAAGATTTGAGCTTTGTACAGGTCAGCCCCCGGGCGAACTGGTACTTTTCCTCCATGTACCGGATCGAAACTCTGGTGGATTATAAGCAGGAAAACCGGGACAGAGAAGATCTGGCCCTCTACCCCGGCGAAAACTCATCCTTACGCAGTTCCCAATGACGGGCCGGCGTTCTTTCGATTACTTGTTACCCAAAGGAACAGGATTAACCGGCTAGAATCACCATTTGCTCGAGCTTGCGCACCCGGGCGCTGATCGCCCGGATGAGGCCGATCCCGACTTCAGGGTACAACCGGCAAAGGCGCGCCAGCTCCCGGCCCTCAAGGGCCAACACCACGGCATCGCCCAGGATAACCTGGGCGCTTACCGGTGAAGGGGACTCGTCGAAAGCACTCGTATCGCCGATGAGCTCTTTAGGCCCCATGACCCCGATGGTGCCTTCACGCCCTGATTGGGATCGGGCGCTGATCTCGATGTGGCCGGCAAGCAGGAGATAAACGGTCTGGTTTTGCCTGCCCTCCGTCAGCAGGAAACTGCCGTCCGGCCAGGTTTCCACTCTGGCAACGCCGGCGATCAGCGCCAGTTCCTCAACAGAAAGGCCGGCGAAAAGGGGTGTTTCCTTCAATAAGAGTACCCGGTCCAGCAGTTCAAAATCACGCGCGGTTTCCATATCTTTTCGCTCCCTTCTTCGTTCGGCGGCAACCCAGATCTCCCGGAGCCAGTAATCAGCTTCGGCGGCCCCGGCCCGGAAAACGCCGGGGCACGGATCTTCTCTATCCAAACTGAGCGCGGACGTAAGGTGCCGCGCCAGGGTCCGGGAGAGACTCCGGTCGCCTATCCCTTCGGTCAATATCTCCAAAGCGTTGTCTCTTTTTTCCTCATTCTCCTCCTGCAAGGCCTTGCGTAAAACATTTACGGAGCTTTCCGAACTGAGCCCGGCAAGGACCAGCCAGGAGGCCTCCAGCACTTCCGCCTCTATTTCCTTGATGCGCCGCCCGGCCAGATCGGCTAAATCGCAAGTCCCCATTTGGCGCAAAGCAGGTACCAGAGACAGCATCGACTGGACCTGCCCGACCCGGACTTTGCATTCATCAAGTACCAGCTTTTGCACATTCCGGTCAAACAAAAAATCTTGAAGAACTTTTATCAATACCTTCCAGGTGGAGAAAGGCGGATTTTGACTCAACTGCTCGATCAGAACCGGTAGAACGGCCGGACCCATATCCCGCAAGGCCTTTTCCACGGCGGCGCGGTACTCCAGATCGGCCGCCTGGTAAAGAGCAAGCATGGCGGGAACCGCACCTGTACTGCCAAGTCTTCCCAGGGCGGCCGCCGCCGCTGTTCGCAGGCGGGGCGCTTCCCTTTCCGCCAGCTTTGACGTTAACCAGGGAACAAACTGCTCACATTTACACTCGCCGATGACGGCGCAGGCCATTACCTCACCTTCAATACCGGCAGCCAGGCAACGCCCAATGACCTGCTCCGCTTTCCCCGCAGGCAATTGCCCGTCCAATCGAAGCAGGGCGACAAGGGCGGCCTTGGCCACCTTTACCTCTAAATCATCCAGGGCCTCGTGCAAGCGGGACCGGGCCTGCTCCCGGACAAGCCCGGCGCCGGCAAGACATAAAACAGCCTTTGCCCGCAAATCCGGATCCAGGTCCCGGGTACAGGCCAGCACCTGCTGCCACTCTTGCGGCCCGGCTTCGGCAGCCGGGAAGGACTGCAGGGCCGCCAGCCGTATTTTTCGGGATGCGTCCCCCAACAGCCGGGTCATTACCGGCAATCTGATCTTGCCCGGGCTATTCTTAAGCAGTTCCAGGGCCAAGCCCCGTTTGCGGTCGTCGGGTTGATGCAAAAAGCCCAGCACTGCCTCCAGAATTTCAGGCTTCACCAGGCTGCCGAGTGCCGCACCAACATTTGAAGATGCGTCATAGTAGCCGTACTTCACCGATGCAATTAATTCTCTCATGTACAGGTTCCGGGCCTGACCAGCCATCCAGACCAGGAACACCCCGATTAAGACCCCGGCAGCCGACAGCACAGGCAGACTAACCACACCGGCGGCATGGAGCAGGCTTAAGGCGCCCCCTCCCAACATGCCAACCAGGGTATAAAAACCCCCCGTTAAAAAACGGACACTGCTCCTTTCCCTCGGCGGCACAACGTTGAACACCAACTGGCACGACGGGTCGCCCAGATTCTCGATCAAGAGGCGGGTCAAAACCGTGCTTATAAAAACACCGCCCAGGGGCAGGTTCAAGGTAAAAAGCAAAACCGGGATCAAGAAACAAACCACCAGACCTACGGGCACTACCACCATAGTGAAGCCCACTCCCAGCCAGTTCATGAGCTTATTGAGCAGCCCCACCTCAATCACTACGGCGATGGTATTATATATGGCCATCAGAGTAGCGAAGAAGGCCATGAGTTGTTTTTCATCTGGAAAAAGAGATTCGGCGACGGTATTGTACTGGTAATCCATCAGGAAGTACAGGAGCATAAGACCGGTCAACAAGACCAGCAGCCGGCTTATAAAGGGAGATTTAAAGAAACACCGGAGGCTGTCTCCCAGATTTAAGGCCTCTTCCTCCATCGAAGATGCCAGGGGAACCAGATAGCGCCGTGAACATCCCCGCAAGGACAGGAAACCCCCGCCCAGGATGAGCGCCCACAGTAAATAGATGGCTTCTGTTCCCAGGGGCGCCAGCCAGTGGGCTGCCGCGCCGGATACAATGCACCCGCCGGTATAGCAACCGGCGAGAAGCGGGAACAGCCGCCTGGCCTGCTGAGTCGTCGATATATCCGCCGCTATTTGCCAGATCAGGGGAGCCATTTGAAAATATATTACCGTGGTTGTCACCAGCAGAAACGGGTAAAATAAGCGGGGCGGGGCCAGGCCGCCCCAACGGGAGGCCGCTAAGATAAATGCATTGATCAAAACCAGCGACCCCATGGTTGCATAGGCGCGCTTGGCAAAGGCAGGCTTGGCCCAGACACCTGAAAAATGCGCAATCAAGCCGGTGGTAAGGAGTAAAACAATTGCTTCCAGCGCGTACATCGCGGGTAAAAGCTCTACCCCGTACCGCACGTTAAAAATAGACATAGCCGCGCTAAGGCCCATGACCTCCCCCATACCCAGGGCCCAAAACAGGGGAGCCATAACCAGCAGCTTGGAAACATCATTGCCCTGCAGGGACAAAATTTGCACAATTTTGGACATCGTTATCTCCGGCACAAATCCAACAGGTGATATCAGGCGAAATCAAATTCAAACAAAATATTTATGAACAAAATCCTTAATGCCCCGGGGGCTTAACTCGGCCACGCATACCAACTCATCCCCGCGGACATAGCCTGGATTCACTCTGGCGAAATACTCGATATGGGGATTCTTCAAATGCCTCTCTTTTACGTCAGCCACTCCCGGCTTGACATAATCGCAGCCAGAACGGATTACGCCGCTGGCGGGGTCAAAATCTTTCGGAAACATCAGGTTCGCAAAACCCTCAATCATTGCCCTGACAAGCGGAGGCGTAGGAGCGTCGTACCGGGGCCAGAACAGATTGAAATAATAAGGCAGGTACCGGTATGTTCTATATCCCTTGGACAGCAGCATCCAGTAAAAGTTTCCTTCCTTAAACTCCGGGAGAGATGAAATGTAGTTGAACCAGTTGTTTTGGAGATGACTCCAATTCCAATATGTCCGATCCATAACGGTATCTCCCGAATATAGCAGCTTGATGATCGCACCTTCAATATTAAGCCGGATGATCATGCTGCTGGTAAACCCTACAATTGATCCGTCATCATCCTTGAACAACAAAACATGATCCTTCTCTTTGAGGTCATTTTGGAATATATCGGGGTTAAGATTGGAGTAATATTTGCACATAAGCTCGTACATATGCAGGATGTCGGTCTCGGCAAGCCCGGAAACCGGTAAAACTTCTTTCTTGAGCACAACTTTCCCCCCCACAATTTGAAATTTTGATAATGGCAAAATGCAGGTAAACATGACAGCGCCATTTATCTGCTCAGGTTCAATCTTGCCGGCCAATCTGTTGGACCGGCAAGGAAATAGCTGGTAAAACTTATTGAAAAAGCTTGGGTAATTCTGTGACCAAGGTCCTGCCCCCTATAATGGCCGTTGCCAAGGCTACACATAAACCGAAAACCGTCAACCAAAGCGGGTGTTGATAATCGCCGGTAATTCTTCTGCTATGTACCGCCAGCAAAACCGAAACGAGGGCGATGGGAAGAACCATTCCGTTTAAAGCCCCGGCTGCGATCAATACCTTAACGGGCTTGCCCACCAGCACGAAAACCAGGGTGGACAGGCAAATAAATCCGGTGATTACAAGCGGCTGTTTCTTTTCTATCACCGGGTGGAAGCTTCTGAGGAATGAAACGGAAGTGTACGCCGCGCCTGCCACCGAGGTAACAGCTGCACACCAGAGCACAATCCCAAAGAATTTATACCCTGCATTTCCGGCAGCAATTTTAAAGACAGATGCCGGAGGGTTGGCCGGATCCAAAGGAATACCCGCGGCCACGACGCCCAAGACTGCCAGAAACAAAACGACACGCATTACGGCAGTAATCAAAATACCGCTCACTGAAGCCTTTGAGACCTCTTTCAGGTATTCTTGTCCCTTCATTCCCGCATCAAGAAGGCGGTGGCCCCCGGCAAAGGTGATATAACCGCCCACGGTACCCCCGACCAAGGTTAAAACGGCAAACATGTCGATCTTGTCCGGAGCGACAGATTTTGCAACCACCAGGCCCACCGGTGGGCCGGTCAGGACGGCAATATAAACGGTGATGACGATCATGACCAGGCCCAGAACCTTGGCAAAGCCGTCCAGAGCCCTGCCCATCTCTTTTGAGAGAAAAACAAACACCGCAATCAGCGCGGAAATGAGCGCGCCCACCCGGGGGGTAACGCCGAACAGGACGTTCATTCCCAGCCCGGCACCGGCGATGTTGCCGATATTGAAAGCCAGGCCCCCGAGTACGACGGCAAAGGAAACAAGATATCCCAGGCCGGGCAAAACGGCGTTGGCAATATCCTGGCCTCTCATTCCGGTCACGGCAATAATTCTCCACACATTCAACTGGGCGCCGATATCAAGGACAATCGAGGCCAGGATGACAAAGCCGAAACTTGCCGCCAGTTCCCCGGTAAATACCGCAGTCTGGGTCAAAAAGCCCGGCCCGATGGCAGAGGTGGCCATGATAAAGGCCGCCCCCAGCAAAACGCTCCATGATGACTTTTTGACGGGTTTTAACGCCCCCTCTGCCCCGGTAGATGTTGCCTGGTGGTTCACGTTCACACTCTCTTTCTAAAAACACGTCGTATGAATAATTATTTTCCAGACGGGAGGACTCAACGGTTAATGTAACCGAGAGCGCGCTCCAGCACCGCTGCGGCTTCCGCCCGGGTCACGTGCCCGGACGGGTCAAAATAGTCCGATTCCCTGCCACACACGATACCGGCTTCCACCGCCGCGGCCACAGGTATTCTAGCCCAACCGGAAATTTCATCCTGGTCGTAAAACCTGGCGATGGCCGCGTTCACATTAGAAGCTTCCGCAGTAAAGCCCGCCGCCCGAACCGCCCTGACGGCCATCACCGTCATCTCCTCACGGCTGACCGGATAACCGGGGCGGAACGAGCCGTCTTCATAGCCGCAGACCAGACCGGCCTTTGCGGCGGCCCCGACCACATCCGCGAACTGCTGCCCGGGAAAGACATCGGAAAACCCGGCGGCGGACTCATCTCCGGCCAGATCCAGGGCGCGCGTCAGCAAGCCGGCAAATTCAGCGCGGGTAATGTAACCGGCATTTTGAACATTCTTGATTCTCCCTTCTATTTTGGCGGTGATATGGCCGGTCTGCCTTATGTTTTCGGCCAAAGCGTCTCTGAGCAGAATGTGGGTATCGGAGAATTTAACGGTTTTACAAACAGAAAACCCGTCACCGCCCGCTGCCAAATAGTCGTTGACGGCAATCCTGTACGTCCTGGCCGTGTCTGTCATGTCCACGGGAGTGCCGTCGGATTTGCTGATACTCTCGATCCTGCTGCCGCTGGGCGCGCCGGGGTTATAGGCAA
>DAOOVD010000016.1:0-46378 GCA_035369845.1 Bacillota bacterium
TCGGTTAAGCATGGCTCTTTGGCTGCTCAAGCAGCCTCGCGCCTTCGTGGCGCACAATCATCTGCAAACCCAGGGATTTTTAAACAACTTGCCTTTACCCCGCTAAAATCAAGGTATTACTTTTGTCAGCGGGTACTCTATAATGTCCTGCGCGCCGGCCTTTTTTAAAGCCGGGATAAGGTCGCGCACCTGTTTTTCCTCAAGTATGGTTTCCACCGCGACCCAATCGCTGTTCACCAGTTGAGAGACCGTGGGGTGTTTCATCGCCGGAAGAACCTTGAGAACATCTTCGAGCTTCTCACCTGGCACGTTCATCTTTAAGCCCACCCTTGACCTTGCCCTGAGAGCTCCCTGAAGAAGCACCGCAATATTTTGCAGCTTTTCCCTCTTCCACGGATCTTCCCATGCACTCTTGTTCGCATGAAGCTTGGTGGTTGATTCCAGTATGGTGGCAATCGGGCGCAGGTTGTTGGCTTTCAGGGAACTCCCCGTTTCTGTAATGTCGGCAATGGCATCTACCAGGTCGGGCACTTTTACTTCGGTTGCCCCGTAAGAAAATTCTATATTGGCCTTAACACCGTACGATTCAAGATACTTTTGCGTTACCTTGACCAGTTCGGTTGCCACTCTTTTGCCGTTCAAGTCGTAAATGTTCATTATATTGCTGTTGTTCGCCACGGCAATAACCAGCCGTATCGGATTGGGAGTGCTTTTAGCATAAACGAGGTCGGCGACCTCGACCACATCGGCTTCATTTTCCAGAATCCAGTCCAAACCGCTTATGCCCGCATCGAGCACACCGTCGTCAACATAACGGGGTATTTCCTGTGCCCGCATCAAGACCACTTCCAGTTCAGGGTCGTTGACTGCAGGGAAGTAAGAACGGCTGCGCACCGTCAGATCAAAACCGGCCTGTTTAAAAAGATTAAAGGTAGCCTCCTGGAGGCTGCCTTTAGGTAAGCCCAAACGCAGCTTCATTGTATTATCCTCCTCCGGCATGTGCTGGTAATATTACATTATCAAAGTATACCGCCAGGCCGGTCAGGTGTCAATACCGGTTGCACGGCTGGACCGGGTGGAAAAATCGCAAGAAAAACTTCTCAGGGTATGATCAGCACCCTGCCCGGGAATATCAGGCTGATGTCTTTTATATTGTTTGCCACCGCTATTTCCGCCGCAGCAACGGCATACATGCGGGCTATGGAGGACAACGTCTCTCCCTTCCGTACGACGTGAAACGCTCTGCCGCCGGAAGACAAAAGCCAGACCTGCACGCCGCCGTCCGCGGTTCCCAGGCCGAGCAGCCCTTCTTCGCTTACATCTATATCGTTCACTGGCCGGGCGACTCTGACAGCCCAGTCCGGGCTGCCGCCTGAAACCGGAACAGCAAATCCGAAAATAAACCCCTCGGCCGTTCCGGCAATCAGCACGGCAAAGGCATCACCGGAAAGCCTTCCCACTGTAAGAGCCGGTACGGCTGTTCCCAGGTTGTCGGAAACCACGGAAGTGTTGATAACGTCGTCAATCTCCACCGCCCTCAGCGAACCGTCGCTCCCCCCCCAGGCCAGTTCCTCCCCTGGACCGGGTGTCAGGTCCCCGCTTGCCAGCGACATTACTCTTGCCGGCAATTCCTGAGAAGGGCCTTCGGCAAACCCCCGCTCTGTAAAAATAAAGACTGCCAGGCCGGATCCGGCATCGCTGGAATAAGCCGTTGCAACGGCCGGTTCGAGCCGTTCACCTGTTTTAAACGCCGTTACCCTCTGCCCCGGACCGGGCAGAATTCTTATCGCGGTCAGGCTCAAACGGAAAGCGCCTGGTTCTCCGATAAGAGAATAGACATAAAAAGCCTGTTTGCCTTCCGAAACTGCGATTACTTCCTGTCTGCCGTCACCGTCCAAATCGGCCAGGGACAGTCCCACGAAACGCGCTCCCGGTTCCGGTCCGGTTTCCAAAATCCTGACCGGCTCTCCGCCGGCAACAGCATAAGCCAGAATCCTGTCTTCCGTTCCCAGAACAATATTGTCCTTTGCGTCAGCCGGCAAACCCACGGCAAGGCTTAGGACTTCCGTGCCCACATCAGCCCCAAGGCCGGCCACATATTGAAATTCCGTCGGCGTGAAAATAAAAAAACGCCTCCCTGCTGCGGCAATGAGATCCGGTCTCCCATTCGAAACCACCCTGCCCCATTCAACCTTTACAAGGCCTTCAAGGCCTTCATGAAACCAGATCGGTTTCACAACAGCCAAAGGCATACCTTCCACCCTTTTTAAAAAAAATAATCAATGATCAAACACGATCAAATACAAGAAAACCGTGTTGATCTTGCATAAAACCCGGAACACTGCATGTGCGCGGGCTAGGTTTGTTTTTATTTCACGGACTCATCCGGTAAAGCGTGCGCGGAAACGGTATGGTCTCGCGTATGTGTTCTATGCCGGAAATCCAGGCCAAAAGCCTCTCCAACCCCAGGCCGAATCCTGCATGCGGAACACTGCCGTAGCGTCTTAAATCAAGATACCATTCGAATGCTTCTTCAGAAAGACCGTGTTCCTCAAGC
The DNA here is from genome assembly GCA_035369845.1 of Bacillota bacterium. Lineage (GTDB taxonomy): Bacteria > Bacillota > Desulfotomaculia > Desulfotomaculales > Pelotomaculaceae > DAOOVD01. The sequence goes on from DAOOVD010000016.1 coordinate 2,558, forward strand.
CTCTGAACCAGGAGTGCAAGCTCGTCGATGCGCTGTCCACCGCCGATTATTTCACCGTATCCTTCAGGGGCAAGCAGATCCGCGCCGAGAACGAGTTCGGGGTTCTCGGGATCGGGTTTCATGTAAAATGCTTTTATCTTTGCAGGAAAGCGGTGAACAAAGACGGGAAGTTCAAAGCTCCGGGAAATCACTGCCTCGTCGGGCGCGCCGAAATCTTCTCCCCAGCAAAAGCATATGCCGCTTTTGTTCAATAATTCCACCGCCTCGGTATAACTTATTCTGGGAAAAGGCGGCGATACTCCGGCCAGCTTGCCCGTATCCCGCTTTAACAGTTCCAGTTCCTTTCTGTTGTTTTCCAGAACACGTTTAACAAGATAGCTTACCAATTCCTCCTGCAGCTTGATGTTTTCTTCAAAATCAAAAAAAGCAGCCTCGGCCTCGACCATCCAGAATTCCATCAGATGACGCCTGGTTTTTGATTTTTCGGCTCTGAATGTGGGACCGAAACAATAAACCCTGCCGAGCGCCATAGCCGTTGCCTCGTTGTAAAGCTGGCCGCTCTGGGACAGGTAGGCCTTTTCCCCGTGGTAGTCAACCTCAAAAAGGTTGGTGGTCCCTTCGCAGGCGTTGGGTGTGATTATCGGGGCATCAGCCAGGACAAAATCCTTTTCGCTGAAAAAGTCCCTGCAGGCCTGTTCCAGTTCGGACCTTATCCTCAGCAGCGCCGACTGTCTCGGGGAACGTATCCAGAGGTGCCTTCTTTCGGCCAGGAAATCCACGCCGTGTTCCTTGAGACTGATCGGGTAAGGCTCCGACATATGTATCACCTCAAGGCCGGACACTTCCATTTCAAAACCGCCCGGAGCCCTCGGCTCTTTTCTTACTACGCCGCAGATTTTCAGCGAGCTTTCCTGCGTAACTTTTTCGGCAAGAGCGAAAACATCGTCCCCCGTTTTTTTCTTCAGCACAACCCCTTGCAGCAGCCCGGTCCCGTCACGCACGATCAAAAAAATTATTTTGCCTGAGGAACGCTTGTTGTACAGCCATCCCCGCACCTGAACCACCCGGCCGGTACAATGATCCAGGTGTTTTATCAAAACAGTTTCCATATGAACCACCCCGTGCTTTTTTTCATTCATGTTTAAAATAAAGAATTTGCGCTTCAGAGTTACTCTTATTTTACTACTTGTTCGTTTAAAAAAATAATTTTTTCAGGCATGAAAAATTTATTTACTATTTAAAGATATCTTGCGCCGGTAAAATAAAAAAGGCCCCTGAAAAAAACAAGAGCCTCCAGCCCCCCTCAAATTATACAGCTTTATAAATTGGGGATGCATCGTCTTCAGAGCTTTTCTCCATTTTCCTAAAAATGATTTGATCGTTTTCAATCTCTATGATGAGGAAGCTCCCGGCTTTAATGCCGAGCAGTTTCAAAATGGATCGCGGAATCGTCACCTGTCCCAACGGAGTAAGACATGACAGCGCCAAATCGGTTACCCTCCCGTCATCACTTTTATTGCCGCGGCGTTTTTATTATAAGACACCATATTTTTTTTATCCAGGGTGTATATTTGAAAGGTTTTGTCGCAGTTTGGCGACTGAAATAAAATCAAGTACGAAGCAATTTACAGCAAAGGAGCAATTCTTACCTGACAGTTTATTCAAAAGTAACCGGCTGTAAAAAATCAGCAGGCAGTTACTTGAATTTTTTTTGGGATGGTGTAAGATACCTACAATAAAACTTTTATTACAGGGAGTGAATCTTTTGACAATATCGAAGAAAATCGAATCGTTTCTCTCCGGCGCTTCATGGATACGCAAAATGTTCGAAGAAGGTGAAAAGCTGAGAAGGATTTACGGTAATGAAAAAGTATACGATTTCACCCTCGGCAATCCTGAAGTCGAGCCTCCGAAAGCTTTCAAAGACGAATTAAAAAAACTTGCTCTCGGCCCGGTTCCAGGTATGCACCGGTACATGAGCAACGCAGGCTACCAGGAAACCCGCCGTGCTGTTGCCGGTGTTATCGCCGGGCAAAGCGGCCTTCCCGTCAACGAGAACCACATTGTCATGACCTGCGGTGCCGGGGGCGCCCTGAATGTGGTACTGAAATCGTTACTGGACCAGGGTGACGAAGTAATTGTTCTGTCTCCCTACTTCGTTGAATACAAGTTTTATATCGACAACCACGGGGGAACCTGCAAGGATGTCCCGACCACTCCCGAATTCAAGCTTGATGTAAAATCAATCGGCAAATCCCTGACACCTCGGACGAAGGCAATCATCATCAATTCCCCCAACAACCCCACAGGAGTCGTCTATGATGCCGCATCCCTTGACAGCCTGGGAGAACTTCTTTCCGCCCACGAAAAAGCAACCGGGAATATCGTATATCTAATTTCCGACGAACCCTATGCCAAGATCGTGTACGACGGTATCACCGTTCCCAATGTCTTCAAACATGTCAAAAACAGTATCATCGTCACCTCCCACAGCAAAGACCTGGCTATACCCGGCGAGCGCATAGGGTATATCGCCGTCTCGCCAAACATCAAAAATAACAGTCTTCTGACGGAAGCACTGATTTTCTGCAACCGGACCCTGGGGTTTGTAAACGCTCCCGCGCTCATGCAGCGTATCGTCGCGTCGTTGCAGCAGGTAACCGTGGACATCGGTGAATACGAAGAAAAAAGAAATATTCTCTATGAGCACCTTACGGGCCTGGGCTTCCAAATGGTCAAACCGCAAGGAGCGTTCTACCTTTTTCCCAAATCGCCGATTCCTGACGACGTCGAGTTCGTAATGACCGCTCAGAAGCACAACATCCTGCTGGTGCCCGGCAGCGGCTTCGGCACTCCCGGATACTTCCGCTTGTCTTATTGCATAGATAAAAAAATAATCTTAAATTCACTCCCTGCGTTCAGGTCCCTTGCTGAAGAAGTGGGCCTCGTTTCCTGACACGAAGATCTTTTTAACCCCGTATAACGATAAACGGGGTTTTTTTTCGGGCAAAAGAACTTAAAAATTTTTAATACGACATAACATGACATTTTGTCTAAAGGATTTTCCGTTTTTATAAAGTATACAAACATAAAACAGGAGGGGGGTGTTAAGTATTGTCTCCATTAAATGACAAATTAATGCTTTTAACGCTCCTCCTGCTTCTTGTCACACTCTACATAGCGATTCAGCACAACTTTCAAAGCAATGTGGTTGTACAGACGGCTGCATTTATAATTCTATGCCTGAGTTTTGCATTCTGCCTTTACCATGTAAATAAAAAAGTGCGCCGGAGGGGGAATGCGGGCAGTCTTGAAGAAAAGGTGACATTTCCGGTCGATTTTTTTAATATACTGCCCGCCGGTGTTTTTATTCTGGATAATACCGGGGCGGTTGCTTATGCCAATGAGTATTTTTATAAAATTACCGGTTTCAACAGCAATATTATCGGAGAGAGCTTCGAGAATCTCGTCGAAAAGGTCTTCCTTGAGCCGGGGCATAAAAATTACCCGCTTAGTAAAATCATCGAAGAACGTCCATATATTCGGGGAAAAAATATTGTACTGAAAAGCAATGACGGCATACTTGTTTCAGCTTGTTTGAACCTGATGCCACTCGGTTATTCCGGCGGAACAGAAGTAATGGGCATCGTCAGCGAAATTACCAGCCAGACCGAGCTTCTGGAACTTAAGCAAAAATTCAGCTTTTTCCTGGGAAATACAGGTTCATCAGTTATAGCCGTAGACAGGAATTTCCGGATTACACTTTTCAACAACGCCGCCGAGGAATTATTCAGTATAAAGAAGGAAGCGGTTTTGGGCAGGCATGTAGCTGAAGTTTTCAACGATTATGAAATTGAAAATCACCCCGTTATCAAAACGCTGGTTACTGGTGAGGAAATCCGCAACCAGGAGGTTCCCATTTTTTTAAACGGACAGTTGAGAACTCTTCTCTTTGACACCGGCCTGATAAAAAACGATGCGGGAGAGGTTACGGGGGCCGTGGGAGTGTGTACCGATGTTTCGGAAAAAAAGAGGATCGAAGAGGATCTAAAAAATACCATCATAGCCTATTCCAAGGAGAAAAGCTATATGAGAAACGTTTTAAACAACCTTCCGGAAGCAATAATTTCTTATGATAAAGATTTGCATCCCATTTATATGAACAGCATGGCCGAAACGCTTATAGGCATTAATTACGGGTGGCTGAATTACCGGGTAGCCGGCAGCGGAGTAAAAAACGGAGACTTATTCCGTTACCTGGCGGAGGACGTCTTCAAAAGCAGAAAACCGATATTTGGCGTACAGAGGATGCTGACCACCAGCGAAGGCAAAACCATGCCTTTTTCAATCGACGTCCATCCGTTGTACAACGAGATCAAACAGAATAACGGAGTGATGGTAATTGCCAGAGACATTACTGAAAAAAGAGCACATGAAAAGCTGATGTACCTTTCGAGCTGCATTCTCGACTCGCTCAGTTCCGCTGTCGTATCTATCGACTCGGACTATAATATTATTGTCTTCAACCCCCCGGCTGAAAGGCTGTTCAGATATACGGCGGATAAGGTAATAGGCAAAAACATCAACGACATACCTCCCTTTTTGGAAGGCGAGAGGTTCCTCCAAACAACACTGGAAAGCTGCTGGGGCATTCAATTTCTGGAAACTTCTTTTAGGGTGAATGGTGAGGATATAATTCTTTTAGTCAATACCAACGTGATCAGGGACAGAGAGGATAATGTCATTGGGGCGGTTGCCGTATTTCAGGACATTACCGAACTCAGGCGGACGCAAAATGCAGTCCGTGAGAAAGAAAGACTCGCCATAATCGGACAGATGGCTGCCGGGATGGCTCATGAGATTAAAAATCCCCTTACCGCGGTAAGAGGGTTTGCCCAGTTGTTGGGCGAAAAGTGCCCCGAAAACTCCACCCTGGTCAACTACGTAAAAATTATTATGAACGAGATCGACCAAGCCAGCAGCGTCATTACAAGTTTCCTGCAGTTGGCCAGGCCGAAGCAGCCTGTACTAATACGGCAGTCTGCGAATTCCCTCGTTGACGAAATCCTGTTAATTGTGGGGCCCCAGGCATTCCTGAAAAAAATCAAGGTTGAGTGCGAAAAAGAAGAAAACCTGCCACAATGCAAGCTAGACGGGGATCAAATCAAACAGGTCATGTTAAACATGTGCCAGAACGCGATAGAAGCGATGCCGGAAACAGGCGGCGTCTTAAAAATTACAACGGGTATTTTACCCGCAAATAATGAAATATATATTGAAATATCGGATACGGGCTGCGGCATACCCCGCGAAAAAATTGAAAAAATCGGCGTGCCTTTTTATACGACTAAAGCCGACGGAACGGGATTGGGTCTTAGCATCTCTTACGCCATTGTCGGGGCTCACAACGGACGTGTTGAAGTGGAAAGCGAAGAGGGAAAGGGAACTACTTTCAGGATCCTCCTCCCGTTTTAATCCGCCTGTTTTCCGGAAAACACCCTTAAATTGGTTAAAACACGGTAATAAAAAACCAAATGATCATCAGGATCTCAATTGAAAGTTTCAATACTGTTCCGCCCAAAAAACCGATCAATGTGCCGATGCCGACCCGGAAGGCTTTCTCCGGGGTGCTTTTTTGGTATAATTCGCCGGCTACGGATCCTATAAAAGGGCCGAAGATCAGGCCGAACGGCCCCAGCACCAGCACTCCGATCAAACCGCCAATAACGCTTCCCCAAACTGCGGCAGCAGACCCGCCGTACTTTTTAACCCCCCAGATCCCTGCCAGGTAGTCAATTAAAAAAATTAAACCTACAGCCAGGCCTTGTCCAATAAAGAACATCCACGAGAGGTTGTTGAACTTCGTAAAAATGCCGTAAACGAACATCCCGAGCCAGATTAAAGGCGCCCCGGGAAGAGCCGGCAAAACCGTACCGAGAACACCTGCGGTGAAGAGAATCACGGCAAAAACCAGCCCTGCAATCGACATATAATCCCCCCTCGATGTTTTTTTATATTATACGCCAAAAAACCATTAATTTTTCTTTTCCTAATTGTAAGCTATCTTATAAAATCCGGGAATAATCTACCACTCCCCCGGCGGTTTTTTTTCACCACAGGGTTAATAATAAAAAAGCACAACAACCTGCGGGAGGCCGTCATGCACAGAGTTAAAAGACCGCCGTCAAAATCCGGCGAATCAGGGTTCAACCCGGCGCCGTGCAAAATCAAAACCTGTTCCGGCATTGATGTCAAGATAAAAACCGCAAAGCGAAAAAAAAGAGACAGCTTTTAGCTGGATCTGCGGAAGACCGCTTGCAAGACAATTGCAGGGGAATAATTAATGAAGCTTCAGACGAAGCTTCCATTACTGTAAACGGAACGTTTTCAACTTCAACGGGAAGTGATCAAGCGGCCGCGGATTGTTATCCGTCAGACGGTTCAGAGTTTTTACCGGCTCCTCTTCTTAAATCACGTCGTCCGCCGGGTCGAAATTCATCCCGGAACGCCTGCGGATTACGCCTTCCACCCTCCCTCTAGTTCTGCCGACAAATTCAGCCGCGCATTCACCGGCTTCTTTTCCCAATCTTTTGCCGACTCTGGTAAGAGCCAAAAAAACAAGCGCGGCAGCTCCTAAACCGGCAATGGTGCGGTAAGTAATCTTCATACATGTCCTCCTCTTGTATGATTCTTAAATTATATCATTACCTGAAGGCGCCCATATATACCTGAAATTCTTTACGGCAACCGGTTTTTATTCTTTTCTGCCCAAAAGGATCTGCCGGCCGGCGGTTTCATGCAGTTCTATTCCCGAAAACCCGGCTCCGGCAAGCCATTCAGAATACTCTTCCAGAGTCCAGGTGCCACCGTTTTTTGTATTGACCAGCATGTTGACCCCGAATACAGCCGCCGCCGGATTTTTACCGCGGATAAAGTCGACTATGGCTATTCTTCCCATCGGAACCAGTACTGCAAACACCTTTTTGAAGAGTTCCCTGTTCTCCCCTTCACCGTATATATGGCAGATATTGCCCAGAAACGCAAGGTCAAACGGTCCGGGTGGCAATGCCACGTTGAAATCTCCCGGAATCATATCTATCCCTTTCGTCCCCGCAGCTGCGGGCTTCATGTAGGTTACCACTTCCGGCAGATCCAGGACTGTCACCCTGGCACCTCTGGAGGCAAAAGCCTTTGCGTAAGTCAACGGGCCGCCGCCGATATCGAGTACGCTCAATTCGCTTTTGCCTTCTCCCAGACAGATATCAACCACTGCCGGGGCGCTGTGTTTTGCGCCCTGGCTCATGGCGGCCATAAAGTACTTCATATCCTCCCGTTCTCTCTCCCGGGATTGCGGCTTTCCAGCAACAATCACTTCCGGAAGGCGGACCCAGGAATTTATAATATTGTAACGGTGCATAAAAGAAAATCCCGTATAATTCTCCGCTTCAGGGTTGAACAGCATGTCGGCGGCCTCTCCGGTAAGCGTGTATTTCCCGTCTTCATTCGACAAGTAACCGAGGGCGGCCAGCGCCTCGGCAACAACCCATACAGCCCTGCGCTCCGCTTTAATTTCCCCCGCCAGTTCCTCAACGGTCGCAGCCTTGTTTTTAAGGGTTTCCAGCATGCCGGTTTTTACAGCGGCACCCAGTATAAGGAGTTCCTGTGGCACTACAAGAGCGGACTCATTAGGCATAACCTCACTGCCTTTCTTTGAGAATTGTCCTGTCACACATCACAGGTTTCTACCTGTACGATCAAAAACCTTTAAGTCTTTAAAGGAATTTCGCGGTATACCGCTTAATTTTTCTTATATTTCAAAACAAAGGTGAGCATATGAAGAATAATTTTTTGCCGATAGAAGGGCACATTCACCCGGCATACCTGAAGAAGATAGAAGAAACCTTCTACAACAACCCGTTTGCAAGCCTGATCGGCATAGAAATTGACGGGTTGTCCGAAAACTACTGCCGTCTGAGTTTAACAGCGCAAAAAAAATGTGCCAACCCATACGGGTGCGTGCACGGCGGGGTTCTGGCAACTCTCGCTGACATCGCCATGGGCGTTTCCATGCAAACCATCGGCCTTCAGCCCGTTACCGCCGAATTGACGATGAATTATCTGAGCAGGGCGGATCTGGGCGGCCGTTTCCTGGCGGAAGGCCGGGTTATCTTTAAGGGTGCCGCCGTCATCTTGTGCGAATGTACCATTAAAACCGGCGACAGGGTCGTGGCGTTGGGGAAAGGAATTTTCACCGGCCGCGATCTGCCTGTCAAGGTAAAAAAGGAAGGGTCGCAAGACTAGATCGGGACTTTATTCCGCCGGAGCGACAACTGCCTTCGGCTGGGCGAAATACCGGACTATTCCCGCATAAATGGACCAGGCAATTCTGTTCTGGTAAACAGGATCATTCATCAGCCTTTCCTCCCTGGGATTGCTGATAAATCCGATTTCCACGATCACACTCGGCATTTTCGCCATTCTGTTTGCAAAATAATCTACCTGCTTTGCTTCACGTCCCGGATTGGCTAAAAACCTGTTCAACTCATACTGGATGGCAACGGCCAGTTTCCAGCTTTCTTCCGATCCCGGTTGAGAAAAGGTCTGCGCGCCGTCTTCGCGGCGATCCGGAAAACTGTTCACGTGTATGCTGACGAATGCATCCGCGTTTCTGTTGTTCGCCAGTTCGACCCGGCGGGTCAGATCTTCCAGCTTTGCCTTGTAAAGGCTTTTTGTATCCGGATTGCTGAGTTCCCTGTCAGTTTCCCTGGTAAGCAAAACTTCGGCGCCCGCCTGGCGAAGGGTGTCCGCAAGTTTTATCCCGACCCGGAGCACTATATCTTTTTCGTGAATCCCCATGCTTCCGAGAGCGCCCGGGTCTTCCCCCCCATGACCTGGATCGATTACAATGAGTTTGTCGGCAACCGCCCAGGAAATTGTTGAAACATAACGCTCTTCAAAACGGACCGCCAAAGCCCGGTAACTCAAGAAAACAATCAATAACGCCGCCAACACAATAACGGTATGGGCTCTTCCGTATCTTACATAACTGACCAAGCGCGGCAAACTTTCTACTCTCCCGGATTTTCTTTTTTATGAAGGTTATGCCGCCCTTTTTTAAAATATGTCCGCCCCTTATTCAGATAATACCACGCAACTGGTTTCAAAATCACTGATCAGCATTTCTGCAACCTTTCTGCAGTTATTAACCAGTTCTTCAATTTCCCTCGCGTTCGCATTCTCAATATGAACTCCGGCAACCACCACGACCGGAGTTCTAAATTTCTCCGCCAGTCTTTCGGCCACGGGCCCGACCACCTCGCTTTCCCTGTGCCCCGGCAAAGGTACGGCGGTTGTACTGCAGCCTTTCTTTCCGCTGTTGTTTGAAGCGTGCCCCGGCATACTCAAGGCCATAGCCCCTACATGCGGTTTTTCCCCGCCGTAAATCTGAGCGACCAGCCCCTCCTCCGTAAAGGTAACAAGCATTACAACCCTCAACCTTCCTTCGCCGGTACAATACTTCTTTTGCTTAACCAGGACAACCACCCCGCTAATTAGAATACATCCGTACAAATTTTGACATAATAGTGTCATGTCAAAAGCTTCTATAGAAAGCTCTGTTCAAGAAAAACACAAAAACGGCGGCCTTCTCGCTGAAGTCTACAGGCCTATCCTCGGACCGCTGACGGAAGTCGAAAACAAGCTGGCCGAGTTATGGCCGGAGGATAAACTTTTCGAAGAATTGCCAAGGTTAAATTTTGGAGGAAAACGGATCCGTCCGGCCATGGTCCTTCTCTCCTCCCTTTCCGGAAAGGGCCCCTGCCCCGAGGTACTCAAGCTGGCAATTTCGGTAGAAATTCTCCACCTGGCTACCCTCGTGCACGACGACATCATCGACAACTCCGAAACCCGGCACGGCGCACCGACATTAAACAAACTCCTGGGTGGAAAAACCGCCGTTCTGATCGGCGACTACCTGTACGCCCTGTTTCTTGAGCACGCCGCAGGATTGGGCCGTTACTCCCTTTCCAGGCTTTCCCGCGTGCTCAAGGACATGATCAGGGCAGAAATCGAGCAGCAAACAACTCTGTTCAACTGCAAAATCAATGAAAAAGACTACCTCCGGCGGATATCCCTTAAAACCGGCCGCTTCTTCTCCTGCTGCTGCAAGCTGGGCGCCAGGGCGGCTGGAGCGGGTGAAAACTTTATGCGATATCTTGAGCTTTTCGGCTGGCTTTTAGGCATATCCTTTCAAATAAAAGATGACTTGCTTGATTTCACGGGCGACACGGCAAGTTTAGGCAAACCAGTCGCCCAGGATCTCAGGCAGGGGGTGCTGACGCTGCCGGTCATTCATACCTTGAGACACAGTCCGTTGAAAAAGGAAATAACGGGGCTTATAGAAAAGAAGGAACTGTCTGAAAAGACCGTTACTTTCATTATCAGCGAGATAATTAAATCAGATTCGCTGGCATACACAGAAAAAACCGCTGCAGAATATGCCCGCCTTGCCGGCCGTCTATTGGCGGGACTGCCTCAAAACGATGGGCGGGAAAGTCTATCCGCCTTGCTGGACTTCGTCCTGACGAGAAATTATTAAAAACAGATTAAAGTTTTAATACGAATTATGAAAAAGATAAACAATTTTAAAAAGCTGAGCGGCCTTTGGATGATGCTGAGACCCCTTCCCGTCCTGGCCTGGAGCACTTGTGCCTTTGCCCTCGGTGCAGGCCTTGCGTCAGGAACCGGTTCTTTCAACCGTTAGCACGCCTTTCTGGTCGTCATCGCCGGAACCTTGCTTCATTGCGTTACCGCCCACGCGTACAACGACCTGACAGACTGGCGCACGGGAACCGATGCCAAAAGCCCAGGCATACTGTCGGGCGGCAGCTGGGCAATCAAGAACGGACTTCTTACCGAAAGAAACCTTAGGCTTGCCGGCATTGCCGGGATGGTGCTGCCAATCGTTGCCGGTATTTATTTGAGTCTTTTTAGAGGTCCACTGGTACTCGTTTTTTTGCTGTTCGGAATATGGAGCAGTCTTTCCTACACCCTGCCTCCCTTCATGCTGGCCTACCGCCCCTTTCTCGGAGAATGGCTGGCAGGGTTTCCCTCTATAGTATCCTGTACTGCCGGCTCTTATTATGTTCTCACCGGAGAAGTATCTGCAAAGGCCTTTTGCACAGGTGCGCTGCACGGTCTTCTTTCCCTGGGATGGCTGATGCAGCATCATTTAGCCGACATATCGGCCGACCTTTGCGCTACACCGCCCAAGTTCACAACAGCCGCCTTTATCTACACCAGGTGGGGCACCTCCGGAGCAAGGCTGACGCCATGGTTATACTTTTTCCCAGCGGGAATCGCGGGAATTGTTGCGGGCCTGCTTCTTGATCCTGCTTTCTTTTTGACGGTCATCCCCTCTTTTCTCTGTATCTGCCTGACAAGCAAAACAGATACTTCAAATATTATTTCAATCACCAGAAACGAAATTTTTATGATTTCCGTTTCAGCCTGCCATGCTCTAATTTTAGCAGTTCTTTTCAGTCTCGGATACTAGCTGTTGTTTTCAGCCGATGCTATGCCTGCGAGGCATTCCCGTAAATCCAATGCCTGAGCAGTCCGGGAGCCTGCCGCAGCAGCCACCTGTAAAACTGCCGGTATGTCATTTTCCCTTGCAATATCTCCAAAGATTTTTTGAAAGGCTCACCGCACCTGAAGTAAATTCCGAGGAGCAGCTTCGGAAACTTGCCAAACTGTCGGGCGATGAACAAGGCTGCTTTTAGGTCGGCTCCAAACTGCCGGTAACAGTTGCGCTCGTAAACCCCGAGATTTTGCCTGTCAAGCTGAACTCCCCTTGATATCAAAAAATTCGCCGCCTCCGCTGCAAGCCGCCCGGAAGCAACGGCATAGCGTATTCCTTCCCCCGTAAAGGGATCTGCGTAACCGGCAGCGTCTCCTGCCAGAATAATCCTGTCGCTTACGGTGGGCCGGTCGATTCCCCCCAACGGAACAAAATGTCCCCTTATTTCTTGCTCAAGCGGCAAGCCCCTTTTCTGCAGAAAGCGTTCCAAAACCTCCTTGAAGTTCTTCGCCCCTGAAAGCCAGCCGCCTAAACCGACCGAATAACGCCCCCTTTTTGGGAAAACCCAGCCGTAACTCATCGGCATCTGCCCGTAATAAATTTCTATTCCATCATACCAGTTTTGGTCATAACCGGCGGCATCAACTTCCGAACACAGACAAAAACCCAGGTCATTTTTCTGCAGGGGCCTTCTGACCATTTTGGCCACTGCGCTGTTTACACCGTCAGCCCCCACAACAATCCTTCCGCAATATGCGGCGGATTCCGTGCGCACGGTGACCCCGTCAGCACAAACATCAATAGAAGTCACCTTCTGGCCTTGCTTGAAATCAGCCCCAGCCGACTGAGCCAGGCCAATCAGCCACATGTCGAAGATCTCCCTGGATACGACAACCATGAACTCCTGTCCCATATCCACCGCCACTTTTTCGTCCTCGTAAAACCCGTAAAAATGAGTGCAGCGAGACTCCACTATTTCGGGAGGCACCGGCTCTTCCAACAGATTCAGCGCTGCAACGGTTACTCCGCCCGCACAAGTCTTTACCCGGGGGAAATATTCCTTTTCGAGAATCAAGGTTTCCAGACCCGCCGCGGCGCAATACCTGGCCGCCGTCGAGCCTGCCGGGCCCCCTCCCACTACAATAACATCGTATTTCATTGTCAACCCTCCGGTAAAAAAATGACATCTTCATATCGGGCAATATTATTTCTCAAAAAGAGACAAAAAAACCGACAGGCACTCGCCTGCCACCATTTCTTAATTCACCTTGTAATTACAACGTCAATATGTGAGCAGCATGTTACAACCTGAACCGCGCATGTTCAAAAAAATGCAGTATCAACTCTTTGCCTGTTCAAGCGCCCTGCCGGGCAGGCGCTTGTCGCCCACCCGCCTGGTTAATTTTTCTTTATCGAAGAATTCAAGCAAAGGCAGGGCAAACTTGCGGGAGGTCGACAGCAGGTCCCGCAGTTCCCCGACCGTTATTTCGCCCTTGTCCCGGAGGTAAGCGGCCACCTTCTCGCGGGCTTCCTCCAAAACAGCTTTTTGAAAATACAGGTCCTCGGCCACCTTAATCATCTCACCGGTTCTCAACAAGTACTGGAGCAGTTCAGCACCTTCCGTTTCACTAAAACCAGCCGCCCGGCAGACATCATCCCAGGAAGGAGGCTGAAAACCAGCCTGCCTCAACATCACGGATATTTTTTCAATTCTTTTTTCCATTTTGCCGTCCGGACCCGGTTTGAAATTTTTTAAAGCTACGCTTTGAAGCGCAACTCTCAGCAAGCCGTCTCTCTCCATCTGGGAAAGCAATTGTTGAAAAACCTTGCTGCTTAAAGATTGAAACTTGCGCGACCGCAGTTCCTCCCTCGGATAGCCTTCCCTGAGGGGGAACTGAACGTGGTACGAGTTCAGCATCCCGATTATTTCTTCAGACCACCGCCTGTAAAAATCGCTGAAAACAAACAGGGTTCTGCTGTCTCCCTCCACTTTTTTTGCCTTTCCCCTTTTTACAAGTTCACCGGCCGCTTCCTCAACTTCGTTTGGCTCAAGACCCGTACCGGCAGCGATATCCGCCGCGCCTTCAAGCTTCAGACCGGCTTTCAGGTAATGTTCCACCAGTTCTTCCGGCGTGCCCTTTTCACGCGTGGCAAGAGCGTTGAGCACCTCGCTGCGAAAGCGCCTGTGCTTCCGCTTCGGCAGCGGGTCTATGACAGTGCCGCCCCCGATTGTTTGCATGGGGGAGTATGATCTGATAACAAAGCGGTCCCCTTTCACCGCCACCGTATTTTCTTCCAGATGCAACTGGGCGTAAGCCGACAAACCCGGTCTGAGCTCTTCCCGATCAAGCAGCACAACCCTGCCCAAGGTTTCCCCGGTCCCAAGATAAAAACGGATTCTCGACCTGTTTTTGAGCGGCTTCGGGGCACTTTCAAGCAACATCAGACGAACATCGATCCTGTTCGTTACGGCCACGCTTCGGGGACCTGCTACGACGCTGCCGCGTTCCAGTTGCTCCACTTCGACGCCGGCCAGGTTCACTGCCGTTCTCTGACCTGCTTCAGCCGCCTCAACTTTTTTCCCGTGCACCTGAATAGAGCGCACTCTTGAACTCAATCCCTGTGGCTGAATTTCCACTACATCCCCGACGCGCAGCGAACCCGAAACCAGAGTCCCGGTAACAACAGTACCGAAGCCTGTGACAGTAAACACCCTGTCCACAGGAAGCCTCGGCGGACCAGACTCCTGCTTTGCCCGGATTGACCCGGCAACCTGTTCGATCAGGTTGAGCAGTTCCGGTATCCCCTTTCCCGTCACCGATGAAACCGCAACCAGCGGGGCTTCCTCAAGGAACGTCCCTTTTAAAAATTCCCCGACCTCCTCTTTTACCAGGTCGAGCCAATCCCCGTTAACCAGGTCGCACTTGGTCAGCACAACTATACCCTTTGTCACCTGCAAAAGCCGGATGATGTCCAGATGCTCCCTGGTTTGGGGCATGACTCCTTCATCGGCCGCTATGACCAGCAAAACGAGGTCAAAACCTCCCGCGCCCGCCAGCATATTCTTGATGAAGCGTTCGTGGCCGGGAACGTCAACGATGCCCGCCCTGCGCCCTCCAGGCAGTTCAAGGGAGGCAAAGCCCAACTCTATGGAAATCCCCCTGTCTTTCTCTTCCTTCAGGCGGTCAGTGTCCACACCGGTCATCGCTTTAACCAGGGCTGTCTTTCCGTGGTCGACGTGACCGGCCGTACCGATAATGAGGTGTTTCATATCAGCCCGCCCCTTTCAGCAGGAATTAAACGCCTTCATTATTGCATCGGCGAGCGCAGGAATTTCCTCATCCTTGACTGTGCGCACGTCCAAGTAAAGCCTGTCGTCCTGAACCCTTCCCATAACAGGGGGCTCGCCCCGCCGCAGCAGGGATTGAAGCTGGCCCGCCGAAATTCCTTTCGGACGCACAGAAACAACCGCTGTGGGAAGGACGGCAGTCGGCATGGCTCCTCCCCCAACTGCCGATACACCCTTCTCTATCTCAATATCCGCCCTTTCACGCAGAATATTGATAATTTCCACCAGCCTCAGGGCTCTTTCAAAAAGCACTTCCTGCGGCAGTGTCAACATCTCCAGGGTGGGTATGTCTTTCATCGCCTTTTCCGCGTCGAGGTACTCCCTAAGGGTGGCCTCCAGGGCAGCAACCGTCATTTTATCTATCCTGAGGGCCCTCGTCAGCGGGTTTTTTTTCATTTTCTCAATATAATGACGCTTGCCCACAATCACCCCGGCCTGCGGCCCGCCAAGAAGCTTGTCTCCGCTGAAAGTGACAATATCCGGACCGGCCGAAACTGCTTCCTGCACGGTGGGCTCATACGGCAAGCCGTAACGGCTCAGGTCAATCAAAAAACCGCTCCCCAGGTCCGACATTACGGGAATGCCAAAATCGCGGCCGATTTCAACCAATTCACTGACTGTAGTCTCCCGGGCAAATCCTATAATCCTGTAGTTGCTTGTATGCACGTGCAGCAGAAGGGCTGTGTTTTGGCTGACGGCCCTTCGATAGTCTTCCGGATAGGTTTTGTTTGTAGTGCCGACCTCGACCAGGTGCGCTCCGCTCCGGGCCATAACCTCCGGTATCCTGAACGAACCGCCTATTTCCACAAGTTGGCCTCTCGATACTATTACCTCACGGCCCCTGGCCACGGTACCTAATGCGAGAAGCACTGCAGCGGCGTTATTGTTGACCGCCATGGCGGCCTCCGCTCCTGTCAGCGTGCACAAAAGCTCCTCTACCGCAGCGTACCTCGACCCTCTGCCACCTGTCTCGAGATCGAGTTCCAGGTTTGAATAGTTTGACGCTACTTCGTTGACAGCCGCCCTTGCCCTGTCGCTCAAAAGCGCCCTGCCCAGGTTTGTATGCAGCACCACCCCGGTGGCATTTATCACCCGGCGTAGGTTGGGGCGGGCCATAAGGGGCACCTTTTCCGATGTCCTGGATAAAATAAGATTCAGAAAGGTCGTCTTATCCCCTTCCGGCGTCTGTCCGGACAGGATTCTCCCCCTTTCCTCGCTGATAGCCTCCCGTACCGCCTGTACTACCAGACCGCGGGGATAATGCTCAAAAAATTCCGTCAACCTGCCGTCCCTCAGCACCTCGTCAACGGACGGCAGAAACCTGAGGCCGTGTTTGCCCGAGTCCTCGCTCATAAAACCCTCCAGGACGATATATTCGTTAAAACTTTTTAAATTATATGGCAGCATGGCGCCAAATGCAAGACTTTAACCGCTCAAACCCATACTTTTATCCTGCATGCTGATGTAATATTCAACCCCTATAATTATTTTGGGTCTTATTATATAATTAGAAATGTAAAAAACGTTGTTGCCGTGCCCCCCGCAGAAAGCGAAGAGCAACTATCCGACGGCAATGCCCGCCAAATGCGCAACGAGCCGGGTGGCTCCTCCGGAAACCGGGCAAGGCAATTCAAATA
This sequence comes from Bacillota bacterium, assembly GCA_035369845.1. GTDB lineage: Bacteria > Bacillota > Desulfotomaculia > Desulfotomaculales > Pelotomaculaceae > DAOOVD01. The sequence goes on from DAOOVD010000016.1 coordinate 19,122, forward strand.
CAGGAGGTTAAAAGATGATCCAGGAAGTGCGGGTGATTACCAAAGAAGGGATCCCCGACAGCAAGGGCGAGGAAGTCCTCTACGAGATCAACCATGCCCTCAAAATCAAAAGCGTGGAAAAAGTCAGAACCGCGCGTGTTTTTCGCTTTGAAGGCATAGCTGAAAAAGAGGCTTTTTACCTGGCTGAAAAACTTTTGGCAGAAGATGTTTTTCAACTTTTTGAAATAAACGGTCAGGTGATCAAAGATGCAAAAGTGGTCCTGGAAGTGGCCTACAAGCCCGGGGTGATGAACCCCGAGGCGGCTTCGCTGATGAAATCGGCCAGGGACCTGGGCATCACCGGCCTGCTGGCTGCCGATTCAAGCTGGGAGTACGGTTTTTACGGTGATAATATTACCGCGGCAGAGATCGAACGAATTGTTAAAAGTCTTCTTGTAAACGCGACGGTCGAATATGTCGTCAGAAAGGCGCCGGAAACCCTGATAATCCACGGAAGTCCCGGCCCTACAGAAACCATTCCCATCCGCACGATGAACGGCGATGAGCTTATGAACCTCAGCCGGGACAAGCTTTTCCTCAACCTTGAAGAAATGACGGTCATTCAAAAATATTTTTCTGAAATCGGCAGGGACCCTACCGACTGCGAGATCGAAATCATCGCCCAGACCTGGTCGGAACACTGTGTGCACAAGACGTTCAAAGCCAGGCTCATTGTTGACGGCAAAGAGAAAAAGCCTCTTTTCCAGCGGCTGAAAGAGGCTACGAAGAAATGCGGAAATCCCTTGGTTCTTTCGGCGTTCGTCGATAATTCCGGTGTGGCTGAATTCTACGACGGTCTGGCCATCTGCGGCAAAGTGGAAACTCACAATTCGCCTTCAGCTATAGAGCCGTACGGGGGCGCTATGACCGGAAGCGGCGGCGTCTTCAGGGATACCGTCGGCACGGGCCTGGGGGCGAAAGTGGTGGCCTCAACCGACATGTTCTGTTTTGCCCCGCCGGAGACTTCCGAAAATGAAATCCCGCCCGGCTGCCTCCACCCGCATTATCTTCTAAGAAGGGTGGTCGCGGGGGTCAGGGACTACGGAAACCGGATGGGCATACCGACCAACAACGGTTCGGTACATTTTCACCGTGATTTTCGCGCCAAGCCCACCGTCATCGTGGGCTCCTACGGTATCCTCCCGGTTGAATGCAGCCAAAAAGGCAAGCCGCGGCCAGGCGACCTGGTTTTCGTCCTTGGCGGGCGTACCGGCAGGGACGGCATTCATGGGGCCACCTTCTCAAGCGGCGAGATGACTGACCGGACTATCGAGGTAAACGCCAGCGCGGTGCAGATTGGGCATCCGATCGAGGAAAAACGCATGTTCGACGCAATAGTCGCCGCAAGGGACGAAAACCTCATCCGCGCAATCACTGACTGCGGAGCCGGCGGATTTGCCTCCGCCGTGGGTGAAATGGGCGCTGAAACCGGAGCCCGCATTGCACTCGACCGTGCACCGTTAAAGTACCCCGGCCTTTCCCCCTGGGAAATACTTCTATCGGAAAGCCAGGAAAGAATGGTGCTAGCCGTTTCACCTGAAAATGCCGGGCGAATTTTCGAAATCTGTAAAGGATACAACGTCGAAGCCACCATTCTCGGCGAATTTACCGGAGACGGGCGGTTTACCGCGACATACGAAAGTAAAACCGTAATGGATCTGGACATGAAGTTTCTACACGACGGCCTGCCCCAGCGCCTTATGAAGGCATCATGGAAGCGGCCAGTTTTCGACGAGCCGCCCGTTGTCAGGACAGAAGACTGGCGCGGGTTGTTCGTCAGCATCCTGGGACACCTGAACGTCTGTTCAAAAGAGCCGATTGTAAGGCTCTACGACCACGGCGTCCAGGGTACGAATGCACTTCCGCCGTTTGCAGGAGATGATGGAAGCGGTCCCAATGACTGCGTCATCCTCACCCCGGTACTCGGAAAACCGTATGGCATGTTTATTTCACACGGGCTGAACCCGGTGCTCAATAAAATCGATCCTTATTACGGAAGCATATGGGCGGCCGCCGAAGCCGTGTCCAACGCAGTATCGGCAGGAGCCAATCCGAAGGAAATATTTTTGATAGACAACTTCATCTGGCCTTTCCCGGACGAGGAAGCACTCGGGGCACTTGATTTGGCCGTCGACGCCTGCACGGATTTTTCACTCGCGACTGGAATGCCCTTTATTTCGGGCAAAGACAGCCTTTCCAGCACCTACCGGGGCAAAGACGGAACGTTTATCAAGATTCCGCCCGTTCTGTGCATTTCAGCGTTCGGACGAATACCGGACGTTGCCAAAACAGTGTCGACCGACTTTAAAAAACCGGGAAGCAAGATTGTTCTGGTCGGGCACAGAAACTTGTCTGAAATGGCCGGGTCCGTTTACTACGACATCCTGGGGCATCTCGGCAACAATTTGCCCAAAATCAATCCGGCCATGCTGGCAAAGGTTCTGGATGCTGTCCATAAGGCGATAATATCCGGCAGTGTCCTTTCCTGTCACGACATCAGCGAGGGCGGCCTTGCCGCCGCACTGTCCGAGATGTGCTTCGGAGGCGGTATCGGCGCAGCCATTGAAATAGCCGGAAATGTAAATCCGGAAAACTTCCTGTTTAATGAAACCGCCGGCTGTTTCCTGATGGAAATGCCGGCCGATTCAGAGCCTGAGGAAATTTTTGGAGACACACCCTGCACAATAATCGGAAAAACAGATTCCGAACAGAACATCACCGCCGTGAGATCCGGGAAGTTGCTTTTCAAGCTGAGTCTCAGCGAACTCAAGGAGGCCTGGCAGCGTCCCATGAAGGAGGTATTCCGCTAATGGCAAGACCACGTGTGTGCGTTATAAAAACTGACGGGATCAACTGCGACGAAGAAACGTTTTACGCTTTTGAAAAAGCAGGCGCACTCTGCCGTATGGTGCATGTCAACCAACTGAGAACGGGGGAGGAAAAGCTGTCCTCATACCAAATTCTCGCCCTGCCCGGCGGTTTTTCCTATGGGGACGACGTCCATTCCGGCAAAATACTTGCGGTTGAGCTCACCTCTTTTCTTAAAAACCATCTTTCAGAATTCGTGGAAAGAGGAAACCTGGTAATCGGGATCTGCAACGGGTTCCAGGTTCTCGTCCGAACCGGCCTCCTGCCGTCAAAAAGAATAGGAGAGATTAAAACAACCCTGATGGTGAACGACAGCGGTCACTTCGAATGCCGCTGGGTAAATCTGCTTGTTGAGCCGGGTCGCTGTGTTTTTACCCGCGGCATGGAGAACTCTGTCATTAGCGTCCAGGTAGCTCACGGCGAAGGCAAATTCTACACGGACCCGGAAACGCTCAGAGAAATTGAGAGCGGCGGGCAGGTGGTTTTCCGTTACACAGGGCCGGACAACCGGCCTACGATGCTTTATCCTTACAATCCCAACGGTTCCTTGAACGCAATTGCGGGTATCTGTGATTCCACAGGCCGAATCATGGGCATGATGCCTCATCCGGAAAGGTTCGTAGAAAAAACCCAGCACCCGAACTGGCGCAGGATGCCGTCCGATGTATTGCCGCACGGGCTTCCTGTCTTTAAAAATGCGGTGGCATACTTCCAGCAGACATAGTCTGCTCCGGCCGCGAGGTCAAGAAGGCTGGTTTCCGGAATATTTTCGGCTAACTTTCCGTCTTTCGCACCGGCAGAACTTACTGCTTGCTTTGGGCAAAACCGGTCCGTCTTCCCCACTTGTTCTGTAATGACACGGAGCCTGCCTCAGAGTACAGAATTTTCTTCGATGGATAAGCCCTAATTGCACAGGGGGCAGCAACTCGACGTCCGGCCCGGTTCGGGGCGGTGCGGACATCCGTGTCAACTCGTTCAATATCTCATCCCCACTTCATCCGGTTCATTTACCATACACTCAAGCTGTAGTAATTCCCTGCCGAAAGGCAATACGCTCTTTGGTGTCACTGGAACGGAAACCGGTTTTATTCACCGGGTGCAGGGCAATATTGCCCGCCTCCTCCGACTTCAAGGACCCCGACGGTTTTTCAAAAACCCGGAGGCCTTTTTTATTTCGGCAAATTTTAGTTATTAATGTACTTCTGTATTAAACAGGCAGACCTGTACAACACTAACCCTAAAAGCTTCAACAATATTTGATTTTCAGGAAACGCCAATCGGCTTGCCAATAATTTCTCGACAGCCATAAATTGCGGAGGGATGATTTTGACCGGATTGCGTTTGCTGGCGGCAGCGTTGACAGCTTTTCTCATACTGATTTCAAAGGCGGAACCGGCGGGCACGGCAGCCCCCATCCCCATACCCGAAAACACGAGCATAATAATCGACATGGACATGCTTACTCTGACCATTTTTGAAAGCGGCGAACCCGTTCGCCGCTACCCGGTGGCAATGGGGAAATATGAAACACCGACTCCCTCCGGCAACTGGGAAATCATTTCAATGGACACCGACCCACCGGACGTGATGGGCACACGCTGGATGGGGCTCAACATTCCTTACGGACAGTACGGAATCCACGGGACAAATGCGCCTCACAGTATAGGCAGCTTTGCCAGCCACGGTTGTATCAGAATGTTCAATTCAAACGCTGAAGAAGTATTTCGCAAGGTTACTGTAGGGACGCCGGTTACTATCGTGGGATCACCTTTCGGACCGCCGGGGACTCAGCCTTCGACGTTAAAATTCGGGGACAGGGGGCCTGACGTTCTGGAAGTTCAGCGAGCCTTGAAAAGACTCGGCTATATCAGTTGGACTCCCGACGGGTTCTGGGGACACGGCACTGAAAAAGCAGTCGGGAAGTTCAGGGAGGACAACGGCCTGAAAGGGGCAAACGTTGTAGACAATGAGGTTTACAAACTGTTGGGATTTTAGATGGATAATTTAAGGTTGAAAAAACTGGAAATATATGGTACTATTATTTAAATTCATCATAACAGGGTGAAGCGATGTTCGAGAAAATCTGTACTTACTGTCAAAAACCCAGCTACAGCAGTGCCAACGAAAACTGGATCTGCCCGTACTGCGGAAAAGACATAAGCAACCTCCCTGTCCAAAACCAAAAAAACATAAAAAAAGACAGGAAAGTAATCAGCATCTACAGTAGGCGAAGAAGAGGAAAAACCTTCCTGTAGGTTTTTAAAATTTATATATCACCCAGGCTTTCAAAGAGGTTCACCCCATACCCGGAGTTTTACCCTTTCATCGATCAAGCCGCTCTTATATGCGTAATCGTAGAACATCAACAACGCCCTCCTGCAGTTTTCATCAAAATCGTACCTGAAAGCTTCAAAATAACCTGCTATTACGTGCTTGGGCAGGCCGCTTCTCTTTTTTGCCTTGTTAACCAAAGACGGGACCTGGCTCAGTCCGATGTTCTTCGATTCCACCAAAAACTTGCTGACAAGGCTGACTTCATCCGGATTGGACTCAGCGTACTCCTTTCTCACCACCCAGACGGCATATACCATTTTTTCCCCGGTCAACTGCTTCCAGGCCTGGCCCAGATCCGTCACATGGCAACGGATACCCCGTTCCCTTACCTTTGCCTGCATCGCATCATCGCCGATCAGCAGGGCGCCGTCCGTCTTTTCCAGCATTCCCTGCAGATCGGAGCCGGAAGTCTCGAACTGTACATCCACATGGTAATAGTGATCAAAGAGCACTTTCAGCAGCGCCGCGGAGGTGGCCGACGACTCAGTCAGGCTTATTTTTTTTCCGTCCAGTTCGGTCACAGGCACTTTGCTGAAAAACAAAATGTTTTCCACCCGGCCGTCCGCGCTAATTGAAATTTCAGGCAGGATATAGCAGAAATCAGCGTTTCGAGCGAACTCTATCGAGGATACAGGAGTGATGTCCAACTTGCCTTCCAAAAAAAGGCGGTTCAGGTAAACGGGCGAACCTTTTACAAGTTCGACCTTCAACGGCAGGAGTCCTTCCTCAATCGCATGGTAGACAGGTAAGCAGTTAATGTGATCAACCTGCCCGAGCCGCAATCTGGACACTAAAAACCCTCCTCACTAAAGCTTTTTGGGTTATCGCTCAAATCCGGAATTTCTCCCGCCGCTCTCATTGTCATTCTCATATCCAATGGACCGGCCTGTGTTTTAAGAAAGATATTTTAGCGGATTGCCTTTCTGTGCAATTAGCTGATTCATAAGCTAAAAAAGATGCAAGGGGAACAGTATGTCTAAAAAGGTAAACACAAACATGAGCACGCTCAAAATCCCGTTCAAATTAAAAAAAGCGATGCCAGCGCGGGACAGGTCGTCGGGGCTGACCAATCTGTGCTGGAAGAAAAGAATGACAACGGCAAACAATATTCCGGCAATATATAGAACGCCGAGGTTAAGAACCAGACCGGCTGCAAGAAACAGAACGGGCGCTGCAATATGAAATACCGAAGAGATATAAAGCGCTTTTTTGATTCCGTAACGGGCGGGTATGGAGTAGAGGCCCTCCTTCCTGTCGAACTCATAGTCCTCACAGGCATAAATTATGTCAAAACCCGCAACCCAAAAGGTGACCCCGGCCGTAAGAAGAAGCGGCGCCGCGTCAAAGCGGTTTGTAATGGCGATCCAGCTTCCCAGGGGCGCAAGACCGAGCGATGCGCCGAGGACCATATGGCACGCCCAGGTGAAACGCTTAGTATATGAATAAATGACAAGCACGAACACAGCCAGCGGCGACAGGCGCAGGGCAAGGGAACTCAGCTGGCTTGCCGAGTAAAACAGCAGCAGAAAGGAAAGAAAGACGTAAAGCCATACCTCCGCGACCTTCAGCAACCCCTGAGGCAAAGCCCTCCCGGCGGTGCGCGGGTTTCTGGCATCAATTTTCCGGTCGATAATACGGTTGAGCGACATCGCGGCGGTACGCGCCCCGACCATGGCAAGGGTTATCCAGATCAAATCATGTGCGGACGGTATCCTCTTCCCGGTCAATAACGCCCCCACGTAAGCAAACGGCAGGGCAAATACGGTGTGTTCAAATTTGATCATCTCCAGGAATATTTTCAACCTTTTAAATGCCATACTCGCCCCACTTCCTGTCGACCAGCCTTTTCACATCCTCGCTCATGACGATGTCCTTGGGCCACTCCCGCAGGTGTCCCTCATCAGCCCACTTTCTCGTAGCGTCTATACCCATTTTGGTTCCCAGACAAGGCAGCGGCGACGAGTGATCCAGAGCGTCCAGGGGACCCTCTATCATCATGACGTCGCGTTTTGCGTCGATGTTGTTGAACACGCGCCACATGACCTCCGACAGGTTTTGCACATCAACTTCGCCGTCCACGACTATAATAAGCTTAGCCAGCATCATCAGGCCCATGCCCCAGAGGGCGGACATCACCTTTTTTGCCTGACCGGGGTAACTCTTCCTGATGGATACAATGACACAATTATGAAAAACCCCCTCGGGAGGCATGTTTATGTCCACCACCTCGGGCAGATTAAGTTTTATCAGGGGCAGAAAAATCCGTTCAATAGCCTTGCCCATGTAAGCATCCTCCATCGGCGGCCGGCCGACGACAGTTGCCGGATAAACCGGGTTCTTCCTGCGAGTCACGCAGGTCAGGTGAAATACAGGATAATGGTCGGCGAGGGAATAATAGCCCGTGTGATCACCAAAAGGCCCTTCCAGTCTCGTTTCTTCCAGGTCGACATAACCTTCGAGAATAATCTCCGCACGCGCGGGAACTTCCATGTCGATTGTTTCGCACTTCACCAGTTCCACCGGCTCCTTGCGCAAAAATCCCGCGAAGAGCATCTCGTCTATGCCAGGGGGAAGAGGCGCCGCTGCAGAAAATATCACTGCCGGGTCGGCGCCCAGCGCAACGGCCACAGGCATTTTCCCGTCGCCTGACTTGAATTTACGGTAATGTTCAGCCCCGCCTTTGTGAACGTGCCAGTGCATCCCCGTGGTAGTCCGGTCGTGAACCTGCATCCGGTACATTCCGACATTGCGCTGCCCCGTCTCAGGGTCTTTCGTAAATACCAGCGGCAAGGTGATGAACGGCCCCCCGTCCTCCGGCCAGCACTTCAAAACGGGTAATTCCTCAAGCGACGGTTTATCCCTGACAATAACCTCCTTGCACGGGCCGCCTTTTACAATTTTGGGAATGAACGAAGATAACCGGATCAGCCTGGGAAGCGTTTTCAACTTGTCCATGAAAGTATGGGGAAACTCGGGCGGCTGGATAACAGCAAGAAGATCTTCCCCGATCCGGTCGAGATTTTCCACCTCAAGAGCGAGTTTCATCCTCTCCAGGGTGCCGAACAGGTTCGTCACAACCGGCATCCTGTAGCCCCGGACATTCTCAAAAAGCAACGCCGGGCCGCCAGCCTTGACCACGCGATCACTTATCTCCGCAATTTCAAGATTGGCGTCGACTTCCGTCTTTATCCTCCTCAACATCCCTTTGCATTCTAGGACTTCCATGAAGGCGGGTAAATCTGAATATGCCAATTGCGTGCCTCCCAAATTTTTCGGATCGTCGCCGCATAAGACAGCACATCGGACACCACTCGCAAGCCCGGCTTGTGTCCATGCTGTTAACACTTCTTACGCCGGATCTTTGCGCCCTACATGTACGGCTACGATGCCGCCAGTAAGCTCATAGTAATGCGCATCTGTTAGTCCGGCCCGGGTAAAGATATCCCTGATTTCAGTCTGGTGGGGGAAAACCCTGAGTGAATCCGGAAGCCAGTTGTACGGACCGTTCATGCCCACCCCGATTTTTCCCAGGACAGGCACCAATAAGTTGAAATAAAAATAATAGAACTGCTTGAACACCGGCCTGCCCGGTTTGGCCAGCTCCAGCGACAACACCATGCCACCCGGCTTCACCACTCTCCTCATTTCTTCGATCACCCTTTTGATGTCCGGAACATTGCGCAGGGCAAACCCGATGGTCGCACAGTCGAAGGTGTTGTCGGAAAAAGGAAGATCCATCGCGTTTCCCTTTACAAGCTCAATCACCGTTCCGTAAGGGGTTTTGCCGATGTTCTCGACAGCTTTGGCCAGCATGTTCTCACAAAAATCCAGGCCGACGACACTTCCTTTCAAGCCAACAGCCTTTGCCTGCTCAATGGCAAGCATGCCGGTTCCGCAGCAGACGTCCAACCCCCTGCCTCCCGGTTTCAGCCCGGAACGTCCCACCGTGAATTTCCGCCAGTATTTGTCCCGGTTGAAACTCAAGACGGTATTGAGCACATCATAACGGTGGGCGATTGATGAAAAAACACCGTGAACAAATTCTTCTTTATCCCGGAATTGTTCAAACTGCATCTCAGTCTCCGACAAATAATATTATTATTTTTATGTTGCGCAATGATTAAAACGGCCATTGCAAAATAAACGCAATGGCGAAATGATCACCTGCACGCCTGAACGAACTTTAATTTATATGACCATCCTGCGCAAAACAACCCCGGACCCCGACAGGTACTGTACGATCTCCTCCATTATTTCTCTCTCGGGCGCCCTCGGCACCAGAGAAAGAGCGTTTCTTGCCGTTTCCAGATAGACTGCGGTTTTCTCCGCCGGCACTCCACATTCCATCAAACCATAGGCCATGCCCAGATTCAGACCGAACTTTTTCATCAATTCCCGGGCTTTTTTCGGCGCACCGGAAACATCCGCACTTATGAAACAGCAACCGGCAAAGATTCCGGCAGTTTCTTTGCGCACCACTTCCCTGAACAGCTTCGAAGAATGCTTCTGCCCGTTCAGTCTTCTTCTCAGAATGGAACCCTCGTGAACCTCACAAATGATTTCAGCCAAGGGGCACAGTAAATTGAGCATTCCGGCTTCTGAAAGAAAAGTAAAAAACTTTCCGTACAGGTAGTCCCCAACCAGAACGGGAAACTGTGACCCGTCCCTCGGGTCGCAACCGTCCCTGCTGTAGTCCGAATCATTCTCCGATACTCCCTGGTGAACCCTGGAGCCCATATATATAAATTGAAAGGCACTGGCAAGCGCTGCAGTCTTTTTCAGGTCGCATCCGTAAATCCGTGAAGACAGAATAACCAGTGCCGGTCTTATTATCTTATTTGTATACGACAGTTCCAGATGGGCAAACATCCCGATATGCCCCGATTTAATAATTAGTTGTTTTTTTATCATATCTTCAACTAAGGCTAATTCATCCGCAATCGGTTGAATGATATTGCTCAACATCGATGAATATCCCCCTTTGCCCTAAGGTGTATATATTCGTTGCGCCGTCACAATTTCCTCCTGCAATATCATTTTTACTGTCCGGCCGGAAAACAGGCCCCAGAAATTAGCAAGCCCTGCAATCATTCTAATTGCAAGGCTTGCTAATTTCTTTTCAAACTGGTACTAATAAATATCCCCCCTATTGATTTACCGCTTCGACCAGATAAGACTCCCTTGCCATACCTCTTTTTAACTCCTTTGCTGTCATGTGCTTTGCCAAAAAACGTTCGGTCAGGTAGTTGCACGCATCCCATGGATTTACCTTCTCACCGCAAGTGAATACATCTACTGCCGCATAACCCAGTTCCGGCCAAGTATGGATAGCAAGATGTGATTCTGAAATAACCACCACACCGCTTACCCCTTGAGGGCTGAACTTATGAAACACACATTCCCTTACTTCTGCTCCGGCATCCAGTGCAGCGTTTACCATGATCTCTTCAACCTTCTTGACATCGTTGAGAATGTCGAAATCGCATCCGCAAAGTTCAGCCAACACATGGCGGCCCAAGTGTTTCATTTATCTGCCTCCCTTTTCAATTATGTTTTTTTTGGGAATTAAAACCTCCCCTTGCAACAGCCTTTTAATTCCAACCAAATTCAATTTTAGCACATTATATCATCTTGTCAACAAAATTTTGAGGCTGGTTGTAATATTCTTCTTATATGTTCATTATTCCCGTATTTATGCAAAATATCGCTTATTAGCAACTTTTCAATTTGTTTTAGTTAACGGAAAACGGCCACTAACAATATACGGACCAAATGGCAAAAACGTGCCAGGTGATATCGCCGCATCTGTACGCCGTTTTTTTGAGCGGTAAGGCTAAAATAAAAACCCCTGAATCCTTTACGGACAACAAGGGCCTGAAAAAATCTATCCTTTCGGTTTTGAAGAGCCTTTCGGCAGGTTACCCTTAAAAGCCCTCCTCATGCGGTTCTTAAACTCTTCTATCTCCAAAGTACCCGCCGGATTGGCGTTTATGCTTGTCTTTTTTATTTTCACCGGACGTCCCTCCGCTCTCAATCCGCAGCGATAGCGCTGGTTGGACAGTTCTCCGCGGCTTCACGTACTTCCTCCTCCAAATCTGACGGCACTTCCTCCACTACAGCGTGCGCTTTTTCATCTTCATTCCAGTCAAACACATCCGGACAAGTATCGACGCAGGCGCCACAACTGATGCAGAGTTCCTGGTCCACTTCAACCCGCATAAATTTACACCCCCCGTTGTTTTAAGAGCGGTAATAGTTTGGCTAAAAAGAATCGAATTATGTGGGGAAAGGCACATGTTTTTTTTCAGCGGGAAAGGAAATAGTAAAATTCAACCGAACATAGTAAAAAAAGGGCAATGAGGTGGGCATGCGTGATTGACATAAAAGCCCTTGATCGCATCATCAAAGAAACGCTCGATTCCATTGAACGGAGTAAAGTCCAGATATACGACATTGCTGAGAACACCAGGGCGGAAATCGCAAGAGTAACCCAGGAGCTTTCAGATATAAAAAGAGAAGCAAGAGAAGTAATCAGTCAGGTCGACATTTTAAATGTCATGGAAAAAAATGCGCGCATCAGATTGGTGGAAGTCAGTAAAGATTTTAACCGTTATACCGAAAAAGATATTAAAGAAGCGTATGACAACGCTTATTCCTTGCAGGTTGAGCTTATCAAGCTGCGTGAGAAGGAAAAACTTTTAAGGTATCGGAGGGACCATCTTGAAATAAGTCTGAGGCGCCTTGAGAGCACTGTTCAAAGAGCTGAAAAGCTCGTTTCCCAAATCGGAGTGGTTTTCAATTTCCTGAGCGACGGCCTGCAGGACATCAACTCGAAAATCGGGGAATTGCAGCAGACCCAGCAGATGGCTTTGAGCATTATCAAGGCCCAGGAAGAAGAGCGCAAAAGAGTTGCCCGGGAAATTCACGACGGACCCGCCCAGTCAATGGCCAATATCGTTATGAGGGCTGAGTTTTGCTTAAAGCTTCTCGACATGAACCCTGAAAAGGTAAGAGACGAACTGAAAGCGCTCCAGAACCTGGTTCGCATGAGCCTGATGGACGTCCGGAAAATCATATTCGATTTGCGGCCGATGGTTCTGGATGATTTGGGTCTGGCCCCGGCAATAAAGAGATACCTCGCGGAATACAAAGAGCAGTACGGAATCCAGGTCGAATTCCTTTTCTTCGGCGACCAGCGGCGGCTTGACAGTTCCATTGAAATCGCCCTTTTCAGGATCATTCAGGAGACGGTTACCAATATCAGAAAACACGCCCGTGCCAAAAACGCGGTCGTAAAGATGGAAATCCTGCGGAGAAAAGTGACCGTGCATATAAAAGATGATGGGATCGGGTTCGACCTCGACAAGGTAATGGCCAAAAAAGATTTGGAAGGATACGGGCTGGTCGGCATAAGGGAAAGGGTTCAACTCCTCAAAGGGAAAATGTCCATCAAGACCGCGCAGGGCCAGGGCACCTCCATAAGTATCTCGGTACCTGTGGACAATTGATTTAACTAAGGAAAGAGAAACAAGGGGTTGAAGTTGATTGAAAAAAATTAGCGTGCTGATTGTCGACGATCACGCTCTCGTCCGTGAAGGGCTGGCCAAGATTTTATCAATGGAAGAAGGAATAAGCGTGGTCGGTGAAGCCGAAAACGGCGAAAGAGCGGTTGAACTGGCCTTGAAGCTCAAGCCCGACATTGTCCTGATGGACATAAACATGCCGGGAATCAACGGGATTGAAGCAACTAAAATGATTAAAAACGAAATGCCTGAAATCGGCATCATCGCCCTGACCATCCACGACCAGGAAGAGTATTTGTTCGAGTTGATCAAGGCGGGAGCATCCGGATACGTCCTCAAAGACATAAGGCCGGATCTCCTCGTTCAGACTATCTTCGGAGTCGCCAGAGGCGAATCCTTCGTGCCTCCTTCAATGACTACCAAGATATTTTCCGAACTTGCCCGGCTGTCCTCCCTTTCCGGACGCAACAGCTTTCCCCAGGGTCTGACCAGGAGAGAGGTCGATGTGCTTCGTCTGGTGGCACACGGGGACAGCAACCGCGCCATCGCGAAAAAATTGTTTATCAGTGAAAAAACCGTCAAAAACCATCTTACCAACATTTTTCAAAAGCTGGGGGTGGAAGACCGGACACAGGCAGCCATCCACGCGGTAAAAAGCAAAATAGTGGAGTTGTAAACCTGCGAAACAACGCGGGTTTTTTATTCGCCCCGTGAGTAAAGGCATCTTGTATAGGACTTAAGCCCTATTTTCATTTAACTGAATTTGCTGTCTTAAAAATGAGACTTGAGAATCATGCCGCTGCTTTTTGACAGTGTTAGTATTAAACTTAACAAAATACCCGTACAAATGGAAGGTAATTATTGCCACAACGGCTTTTACTTTGCAAAATCAAACAGTGTGTACATAGGCCCCAAAAAAAAAGAAAGGCAGGTGAATTACAATGGCAAATATACTGAAAAGATTCTGGTTCGAGGAATCTGGACAGGGCTTGGCGGAATACGGACTGATTCTGGCACTGATAGCTATCGCATGCATCGCTGCGTTGGGAACACTTGGCGGTGGCATAGCCAGCAAATTGGAAAAGGTAGGTAACACAATAAACCCTCAACAATAAAAGTAATAAAAGGTATTCTACCATGCTAAATTCCTCAACCCACGGGCCCTACTTGAGAACTCTTGAGTAGGGTCCGTCTTTAAAGGTAATCACATATGCTCATTGATATTCTTGTGCTCGCGGTATCGGCTATAAGTCTTTATACCGATCTGTCCAGGCGAAAAATTTATAATTCGGTACTTGCTCCCGCGGTTTTCATTGCGTTAGGCTACCACTTACATACTGGGGGACTCGCCGGAGTCAAGTTCAGCCTGAGCGGCCTCGGTCTCGGCCTGGCCCTGCTCTTTATCCCGTACTGTACCGGCGGAATGGGAGCAGGTGACGTCAAGCTGCTTGGTACTATAGGATCATTAAAGGGACCGGTTTTTGCTTTCTACGCTTTTTTAGCCGGAGCACTGGCCGGAGGGATTATAGCTTTATTTTGCCTATACAAAAACAAAAAGCTATTTCAGGCGCTGGTTAAAATTTTCAGCCATATTCCGCTTCCCATAATTGTTTTACTGAAGTTAAGGTCAAATACAGAATTCGAAACCGGGGAAAATGAGGAATTCAACATCAGCATACCATACGGGGCCGCTATTGTTACCGGCACGCTGGTCGCTTATTTTGTGAGGTGATAGAGTGAGCCGCTTCAAAAAGATAATCGAAGACAGGCGGGGTCAGGCACTGGTGGAGCTTGCGCTCATACTGCCGCTTCTCATTCTGTTGTTGATGGGCACCATTGAATTCGGCAGGATATTTCACTCATACCTGATTATTACAAACGCTTCGAGAGAAGGAGCGCGGGCCGGGATTATCGGGAAAACGGATACTGAAATAAGGACTTTGGTAAAAGAAGTAACGGCCTCATTGGAAATCCCAGATTCCCAAATATCCATCACACCTGAGCAAAGTTCTAGAACAAGGGGAGTTCCCATAACAGTAAGTGTAAATTATTCAGTCAACCTAATTACCCCACTGCTGCAAACTTTTGCAACAAATCCCTTCCCTATTAAAGCAGCAACCACCATGAGGGTGGAATGACGGAGGCAGAATGAAAATAATAAAAAATTTTTTAAATGAACAAAAAGGGTTCGCTCTGATCCTGACAACTGCCGGCATGTTGGCTTTGCTGGGATTTGCAGCACTCGTGACCGATATCGGCATGCTTGCACTAAACAAATACGAGCTTTCCAACGCAGTGGACGCAGCTGCTTTGGCTGGCGCCCAAGAACTTCCCAATAATGTCTCTCTGGCAAAAAGCGTAGCTATAGACTATGCGTTAAAAAACGGCTGCCTCGTTGACGAACCGGTAGTTTCGGCACATAACGGCAAAAACAATAGCAAGATCACCGTGACTGCCTCAAAAGAGGTCAATTACATCTTCGCCAAGTTTTTGGGCATAAGCTCCGGAACTGTCAGCGCCAGCGCCGCCGCAAGGTTAGCAGGCCTTACCTCACATAAAGGTGCGGTCCCTTTGGCCGTACCGGACCAGAATTTTGATTACAACACCAAATATATACTCAAGCAAGGAGCAAACAGCGAGAACCCTTCTCCACTCGGGCCCGGCACGTATGGAGCCCTGTCACTTTCGGGAACCGGCGCAAGTAACTATGAATACGACCTCAAATACGGCTTCGAGGGAAATCTGCATGTCGGTCAGGAAATTGACACCGAAACAGGAAACATGTCCAACCCAACTAAAAGAGCTATAGAATACCGTATCAGCCAATGCAACCATTATCCGCCGTGCTCTCCCGCTTCTTACGACCCCGGCTGCTCGAGAATATTGGTTGTTCCGGTATACGAGCCAGCTTTAAATATAAACGGGCAAATAAAAAGGGTGAAAATAATTGGATTTGCCTCTTTTTTTGTAGATCATGTAGCAGGTCAGGGGAATGAAAATTATATTGAAGGTTACTTTCTAAAAATGGTAGCCGAAGGGGATTCTGACCCGGCCCAGTCCGATTACGGACTTGCAGGAGTCAAGCTAATCAAGTAAAAAACACGGAGTGATAATTATGAAAAACAAGATAATTTTAATTATGGCTTTTGTTATCGGCCTCGCTGCAGCCGGCGGAATATATCTTTACCTGCAAAACCTCCAAAAAACGTATCAACTTAAAGGCGATTTTATTAAAGTTGTTGTAGCCCGCCAGAGGATACCGGCGAAAACCCAAATTGCCGCTAATATGATTGAATTAAAAGATTTTCCGTCTGATTATGTCAATGAACGCGCGGCAGTTGACGCGAAGGAAGTAGTTGGCAAGGTAACAAAGTCGGATATTCTGCCGGGTGAACAGGTTTTAAGGGACAGGCTTGCCGGTGACAATGAATCATTTGAATCCTTGTCGTTCCAGATTTCTCCCGGCAGTCGCGCCGTGACTGTGGCCGTCAACGAGGTTTCAGGACTTGCCGGTCTGGTCAAGCCGGGCGACCGCGTGGACGTCCTCGGCACTTTCGACCTGCAGGGTGCAGTCGGGCAGGAAAAGTCAAGCGTAACCTCCTTGTTGATTCAGAATGTAGATGTCCTTTCAATTGATCAGGCAACAAACTCCGCCCAGACAAACAGCCAGGATAAAAAAGCAACTTCGGCCCACACTATAACTCTTTCTGTAACTCCGGAACAGGCTCAGCCCCTGGTCCTTTGCTCCGAGAAAGGCTCAATCAGGCTTGTACTCCGCCCGGCTACAGATAACGACATTGTTAATCTCCCGTCAACCAAAATGAACCAACTGATCCGTTAAAGGGGGTACGGATTAATTATGAATAAGACAAGCGTTTTGGTTGTCGACGATATCGCCAATACCAGGGAAGACATTAAGAGGCTGCTTTATTTTGAAGAGGACATATCCGTGGTCGGGGAAGCGGGTGACGGTCAGGAAGCCGTTAAAATGGCCGAGGAACTTAAACCCGATGTGGTCTTAATGGATATCAACATGCCCGGAATGGACGGCATTGAAGCGTCAGAAGCAATTTCCACAAAATTGCCGGATACCGCCGTTGTCGTAATATCCATACAGGGGGAGCCGGAGTACCTGAGAAAGGCTATGGTGGCCGGCGCCAGGGATTACCTGGTAAAGCCGTTCAGCAGCAGCGACCTGTCTGAAACCATTCGCAGGGTTAGCACTTCGTATAAAAACCGTCCTTCATACCCCGCACCCCCGCCGCCGGTCGAAACGGAGCCAGTACCTGAGCTTCCAAAAAATAGAGTTATAGTAGTTTTTTCCACAAAAGGCGGCGTAGGAAAGACAACCCTATCCTGCAACCTGGCCGTAAGCCTGACCCGGGAAACCGGCAAAAAAGTCGTTCTTGTGGACCTGAACCTGCAGGGCGGAGACGTGGCAGTAATGCTGAATCTCTCTCCCAAAGGAACCATTGCCGAACTGGTACAGGAAGAGGACAGAATGGAGTATTCCCTGGTTAATGCCTATTTGGCCCCGCACATTTCGGGGCTGAAAGTTCTCCCCGCCCCTCTGCGGCCAGAGCATGCCGACGTAATTGCGGCAAAAGACGTTGAAGGAATAATAACCCTTTTAAAAAGCAACAACGACTACGTTATTATCGATACTCCTCCGTTTTTCAACGACATTAACTTGAGCGCACTGGAAATTGCCGACGATATTCTTTTGATGTTTACCCGCGACCTTCCGTCTATTAAACATGTCAAATCAGATCTCGAAGTCCTCGAAACCTTAAACCAATTGCATAAAGTAAAGTTTGTCTTAAATCAGTCGACTCTGGATTACGGGATAAAAATTTCAGACCTTGAGAAAATCCTTAACGCATCGCCGGCGGCAGTAATTCCATTTACTGAAAAAATTGTCCTTTCTTCCATCAACAAAGGGCATCCGTTTGTATTGACCCATGCAAACAGCGGGATAGCCCAGATAATAAGAGATTTTTCACACAAATTTGAACTGGCTGCATCCGGTGCCACGCCGCTACCGGCTAAAAAGTCCCTTATTGGAAAAATTTTTAGCTTTTAATCCAAAACTTATTTCCGAGGTGCAGGCACATGTCATTATTGGCACGACTTGAACAGCATAAGGCGACAAAATCCGAACAGGGCTTGAAGAACGGGAAGACCCTGGACCCAATCAAAAAAGACCCGCATGAACAGCTGAAAACCTCAATCCATAAAAGAATCATCGAGGAGCTAAAGGAGTTGGCTGTAGATAAGGACAATCCCGAAAATCTCTCAACAAAAATTGAAGAAATGGTTCTCGATATTTTAAAAGAAGAGGCGGATCATATACCGCGTCTGGATCGGCTTCGTATTGCAAAGGAGATAGCCGATGATGCAATTGCTTATGGACCCATTACGCCGCTGCTGAACGATCCGGAAATAACTGAGGTAATGGTTAACGGACCCGACAAGGTTTATATAGAGAAAAGCGGCAGAATTGAACTGACGGACGTTTATTTCCGTAACAACAGTCACGTCATGCACATTATAGAGAAAATTGTAACACCCCTTGGCAGAAGGATAGATGAAAGTTCACCTATGGTCGACGCCCGCCTGCCCGACGGTTCCAGAGTCAACGCCGTTATTCCGCCTTTGGCTTTAAACGGCCCAACAGTTACAATAAGAAAATTTTTCAAAGACCCCCTAACCACCGAAGACTTGGTCAGATTAGGCACTTTGACAAAACAGATACTGGGATTTTTAGAAGCTTGCGTTAAAGGCAGGCTCAACATTATTGTTTCGGGAGGAACAGGCAGCGGAAAAACAACCACTTTAAACATTCTATCTTCTTTCATTCCTGACGACGAAAGGATAATCACTATAGAAGACGCAGCGGAACTCCAGCTTAGACAGGAACACGTAATCACCCTGGAAAGCCGCCCCCCCAATATTGAGGGAAAAGGCGCCGTCACAATAAGAGACCTGGTCCGCAATGCTCTGCGGATGCGTCCCGACCGGATAGTAGTCGGCGAGGTCCGCAGCGGTGAGGCCCTTGACATGCTCCAGGCAATGAACACCGGCCACGACGGTTCGCTTACCACCGGGCATGCCAACTCTCCCCGGGACATGCTTTCCCGCTTGGAAACAATGGTGCTGATGGCCGGCATGGAACTTCCGGTTAAGGCTATAAGAGAACAAATATCATCCGCCGTCAACCTGATTATCCACCAGAGCCGGATGAAGGACGGCACGCGAAAAATTACTCACATCACCGAAGTTCAGGGAATGGAGGGTGACGTTATCGTTCTTCAGGATATTTACGTATTTAAACAGGAAGGCAAGGACTCTGACGGAAGGATAAAAGGCAGATTCATTGCTACCGGGATCAGGCCCAAGTTTCTCGAAAAACTTGAAACTCACGGGATTAACCTGCCTTTCGAATTATTTAACCCATCCATACTTTAAGTGCCTTGCGAGGAGGTTTTTTGATAATGAACCCTGCTATAATCGCATCCCTTGTATTTTTCACAATCATATTGTTCTTCCTGGGAATCAGCCAGCTAAAAGCTGGCGAACGGGAGACCGTAAACGCGCGCATGCAGCGATTTGCAGGTAACAGGATGCAGGATGCTATGGACGAGGTGAAAAAGAAAAATAAAAATTTTAAAGCCGTGCGCAGGGTACTGGAACTTGCCGGAAAGCCTTTCAGCGCCCGCCAGATAACAGCCAGGGTAGACACAGAACTGGCTAAGGCCGACATACTGCTAAAAGGCGAAGAGTTTTTAGGTCTTACCCTAATCCTGACATTTGGAGGGGGGGTATTTTTCCTCCTTATTACCGGTAATTTGTTAGCCGGCATAATTGCAGCTTCATGCGGCTTCTACCTGCCCTTCTTTGCCCTGCGCACTTCTAAAGCCAAGAGGATCACCAAATTTAACGCACAAATAGGTGATGCTCTGGTGATTATGGCAAATTCCCTTCGTTCAGGGTTCAGCTTTCTACAGGCCATGGATATGGTCTGCAAGGAACTGCCAGATCCGATCGCCAAAGAATTCAGTGTAGCTTTACAGGAGATGAACTGGGGTGCGCCGACAGAGGAATCGCTTCTCAACATGGCCTCCCGGCTGGGAAGTGAAGACCTTGAACTGGTTGTAACAGCCGTGCTGATCCAGCGCCAGGTCGGGGGTAACCTCGCCGAGGTGCTTGACAACATTGCCACCACAATCAGGGAAAGGGTTCGCATTAAGGGTGAAATTAAAACACTAACCGCTCAAGGAAGAATGTCGGGTCTTGTAATTGGCATCCTTCCCTCTTTGCTTACCTCATCGCTGTATTTTTTAAACCCGGAATATATAACACTTCTCTTCTCCAGTAAAACCGGAATTTTCCTGGTTATGGCCGCCGTTATCTTTCAAATTTTAGGCTTTGCTTTAATAAGAAAAATAGTTCAAATTCCGGTATAGGAGGGATACGTATGCTAACATATATATCTGCTATTATTTTTTTTGAGTTCTTTTTAATTACAGTGCTTATTTTTAATTTTACTACAAGGGATAGTGTGGAAATCAAAAAAAGGTTCAATGATGTTGTTGGCAACCGCATACCCACGGTCCGCGAACAAGAGTTAAGAAACGCCTTTATCAAAAGAGCGGTCAAACCCCTCTTGAACAAGATATCCCTTAGAGTTGTCAAAATGCTCCCGGTGGAAAAAGAAGCGGAACTTGCCAGAAAAATAGAGACAGCCGGCCTGAACGAAAAAATTGCGCCTAGGGAACTGTTGACCCTGAAATATTTTGTTGCTGCTGGGGGAGCAGTAATGCTGCTTTGGCTCGGCTCTTTTTCCGGCAAGAACTTTTTTCAAATTGTTTTGATGGGATGTACAGGTCTAGGATTGGGATGGTACTTACCAGATATATACATTAACAGAAAAAGCGCAATCCGAAAGCAGGAAATTGAAAAAGGCCTTCCCGATGTGCTCGACCTTCTGACGGTAAGTGTCGAAGCCGGCCTGGGCTTTGACGGAGCGCTGATGAAAGTAGTTGAAAAAACCAGAGGCGTTCTTTCCCGGGAATTCACTTCCATGCTTCAGGAAGTAAAAATGGGGAAACCAAGGATTGAAGCGCTTAGAGACATGTCATACCGCGTAAGCGTAGACGACTTTTCAACTTTTGCCGGATCAGTCATTCTGGCTGACAAACTGGGAATAAGCATCGGCAATGTGTTACGGCTGCAGTCGGAACAAATAAGGCAAAAGCGCCGGCAACGGGCAGAGGAAGCCGCAATGAAAGCGCCTATTAAAATTCTTATTCCAACGGTTTTTTTTATCTTTCCTGCAATATTCGTTGTTCTTTTAGGACCGGCGGCCATTCAAATCACAAGGGCATTTTTACAGTAAAATGACGAGGTAAAAAACAATGGAACTAGTCAATCTTACAAACGGGACAGTCCTGGCTCAAAGAATCGAAGTTTCCAACTGTTTTAAAAAACGTTTGAGAGGACTGATCGGCAGGCCGGTTTTAAAACCGGGAGAAGCAATGATACTTATGCCCTGTAAATCTGTTCACACGTTTTTTATGAGTTTCCCAATAGATGTTATTTTTTTGGACAAAGAGGCCGTGGTTATAAAAATTCTGGAAAAAATGAAACCATTCAGGTTTAGCCCGGTAATCCCCCGTGCCGAAATTTCAGTGGAACTACCGGCAGGATGCCTCGCTCACACCTGCACACGGGAAGGACACTGCCTGCAGATAAACATTTAGGAGGTTTGTCATGCGTTTAAAAAAACCCTGCATATCAGACTGGATAAAGGCAAGAATCTCAATTACGACAAAAATCGCTCTGGCCTTAAGTTTTTTAATTACGTTTTTGATTACCTCGTTAGGCGCTTCTTTAGTTTACGGGGAATATTCCCTCTTAAAAAGAGAATTTCAGGAAAATGGCTGGAATATTGTCCACACCGCCCTCCAGTTTTCCCGCAACTACATCCAGATTAACAATCCGGAATATCTGGACGACCTTGTAAGGGAGATAGGGACCTATAAGGATGTCAGCTATGTTGCGGTACTCGATGCTGGCGGCAAGGTGCTGGCCCACACTGACAATAAACAAAAAGGCATGGTCTATAACGATAAAGAAACGAAAAATGCAATGGCGGAAAAAAAAGATGTGATAATAAATCGTCCTGCAGAAAAAGGAAAAAATGCAATAATGGACTTTTACTCTCCAATTTTTAATCCAAATGGAAGCATACTTGGCTACTTCCGTATGGGAATCGATCTTTCAGGGTTAAACAGAAACACAAGGGAATCGGCTCTTACCATAGCATTGATCTGCCTTGTAGCTATTATAGCAGGAATCAACCTGTCGTCGCTTATAAGTAAAAAAATCTTGCAAAAACCGCTTCAGGACCTTACTATCGCCACTGAAAAACTGGCGACCGGAGATTTTTCACACAAAGTGCCGATCCGCAACCGCGACGAACTGGGAGATCTTGCCGCTTCCTTCAACACTATGAGTGTTAATCTGGCCAACTTGATTCAATCCGTTAAATCCAGCGCTGCGGACATCAACAAATCCGCCGAGCAAATTATCGGCAGAATCCAGACTTCAGACTGTACAAACAGCAGGCTCTCTCATACGTTTGACCTGCTAAAACAGGGAGCATCTGAGCAACTGTCTATCTTAAAAGAGTCAATCAATCTGGCGGATCAGCTTTCCGACCAGACAAGCCATGCCATGGACCGCATCCTGCAGATTTTAAACGAAGTGAGCAATACCGCCCAAGCAGTTGAAAGCATAGTTTCAGCTATTTCAAGTATTTCATTAAATATTGAAGATTCATTGCATTCGCTCGAGCACGCAAAGAATTCACTCGCTCAACTCGAAAGCAAAGGTCACAGTTTTAAAGGGACAATTGATTTCTTTTCCAAACTGCAGGAAAAAAATATTGCCTGTACCGTTCATGTCGCCCTCCACGCAGCCCGTTTAGGTGCCACGGAATTGACAGAAGCCGCCGAAAATTTGCACAATATAACGGAAGAGTCCGTCCATCACATAAATCAAATGTCAAGTGAACTTGAAAACATTCTGAAATCATGGTCGGAAACGGAACAACTTTTGGACGGAAATCTTGAAAGGATGGGCGTCGAAAAAGAAGCCTTAGGGAGTGCTTCAGAGTCGATCAAATCAGTTGTCAATGCGCTGCTGCAGAGCAAAAACACAATTGAGGAAATCGCCTCCGCCTCCTACCGTCAGTCAGCCGGCATCGACAGTCTGATAAAAAACCAGAACAATATTGTCGAAGAACTCACCAAGTTAATCAACAAAAGCTATGGTACCGGAGACGACACAAAACTGCAAACGGTAAGTCTTCACGATATCGATTCCCTGGCCAAAAAACTTATACGCATGGTGGATAGGCTTAACGTACTTTCTTTGCAGTTTAAAATTTAACACGATTTTTTTTGTCGCTTATTTTAAGCCTTAACATTAATCTCGGTCCACCAGAATCTGCTGTTCTTGAAAATATACTCCGGATCGCGACCGAACATCTCTCTGTAGCATTTTATCACCTGCTCCACAGTAAGGTGCTCGGGCCATATATACCAGTTGTTCGTCACAAACACCACCACCTAGGCAAACGTAATGTTTATCAAAGCAAAACATATCAATACGGCTTTTTTAATTTAAACATAAATTATATGCAAATAACATGCCAGCATATTTCGGTAAATTATTTTTCATGCAATTTTAAAATGTCATCAAAAATTGTCCGTACTTTGCACGATTGCATCGGGCCGGATTCTTCAGGTTATTGAATTTCGGGACTGCTTCGATCGGCGTAAAACAAAAATGCATCACTTCAGGATTGAACACATGTCTAAAAATTCATCACCCAATGTAACAAATGTTGTTTAAATCATATTCGGTTGATTAAAATCCTTCATTACATTGCAGAACCGCATCAGGCAAAACCGCATACCCGATGATCAAATTCACACAATCGACCTTTTTAGTAAGATTTTAAGACAATGGAAGTAAAAATACCGCAAGGCGCATATGCATCAGTAACATACATTTTTAAAACTATCACTTATGGCCTGTTAAGTCGGCTCGGTTTTTCCGCTGCCGGACCCGGCTCTTGAAAGACCTTTTTCCGGGAATTATCGATTATTCCGGCAGCATTACGGCTGAAAAATATTTTTGACCGTCTTTTACCATATATTAACTGGTACAATACTTGCTATCTTTATGCAAATGTATCTTCAATAAAAAAATATTTAAAATTTGGGGGTATTTTTGTGGGAGAACGCAATCTTGAAAGCTTGATTCAATGGCTACCGTACCTTCAGGAATTAATAGGCACCGCCTGTCCCATTGGAATTACCGACCTGGAAAAATATGTTGCCTACCTTGACGGCACTGAACTGCAGACTGCCAAAGTTGGAGATCCCATAAGAAAAGGGTCTGCAGCAGAGGCCGGAATCACGGAAGGACACCGGATAACCAGAAGAATAGGCAGCGAAGTTTACGGTATCCCTTATATTGGTTCGAGCATCCCTTTGCGCGATGAAAATGATCAAATTATCGGCACTTTGAGTTGGGGCGTGCCTATCGCCACTCAGGAAAAAATCAATCAGTTGACCTCTCAAATCAATCAAAAGCTTGAAAACATGGAAATGTCCACTTCAAACATCGCCGCTTCCTCGGAAGAATTTGCGGCAACAGTCAGTTTCCTCGCGCAAAGTGCCGACGGGATTAAGTCCAAGATGGATTTAATGGACTCAATCGTATCCCTGATTAGAGAAATATCCGACCAGACCCATCTGCTCGGGTTGAATGCGGCAATTGAAGCTGCACGGGCGGGCGAACAGGGACGCGGCTTCAACGTGGTAGCCGAAGAAATACGGAAGCTGGCAAATAAAACGAAGGATTCCGTCAAGCAGATCAACAACGAGATCAAAAGAGTGTTGAAGGATGTCGAAGAAATAGCCCTCAACATTCATCAGGTCGCCGCCACCTCCGAGGAGCAGGCGGCCGCAAGCAACGAAATAGGTGAAGCGACGCGCGGCTTGAGAGAAGACTCGGAGCGGCTTCTGGAGCTGGTTGACAAACTGATTGTAAGCAACTGATTTATCTCCGTTTCAAAAAAGAATAATTTCTAAGCCCGCAAAGTTAAAAAACCCGCAAGCCAAGACTTACCGGCCTGCGGGTTAAAACATCAATAAAAGAATAACGATATGTCCGGTTATTCTATAACCAACTGCATAATGTCCCTTGCAAGTTCCCCATAAAAAATCCCCCATGCAAAACCTAGCAATTCGATGCAGGTACCTGTAATTCAAATTCTATCCTCGCAGCCAATCCACTGTTTCTACCAACTCTAATCACAGCAATGTCCCCAACAGAAGCAGTAGTGAAGGTAGATCTGTTCTCAAGATTACTAGGCATAAATTTAGTTGGATTCCAATGGCCGTTTCTCAGGTTCCATATGTCAGTGCTATGAATGACCGGCGTGTGGCCGGTGTTTTCCAGGATGTCATTGCTGATACTGCCGCGTCCCAATATATATTGTTATTAATTACTTGAAGCGGGTTTGGCTGATTATACCCAGATCTCTGGCGTTCCCAAGAATGCCCAAAGTTCCTGTTTTTTCAATACTATACCTGTTGCAAGCATCCCGCATCCTCCCGTCATTAGTAGCACAGCAGGCCCCAACCTCCTTGGCCAGGGCGATTGTTTCCCGGTCAACAATTTTGTGCTTTTACTCTTTAGCCACCCATATTAGCACAGATAGGATTTAACTTTATCTAGAAAGAATATAGATAGTTGCAATAAAATTTGGCTCCGGTTTTGGATACGGCCTGTCCGCTCACGAAAGACATCTTGAGTGGCCATGTACAGCATCTTTGCAAGGTTTTTAAATATGCTGCAGGAATCGTCACGTCCCACCATCTCCTTGTTTTAACTTGGAGTGTAACATACAGGCAGGACATAAGTCTGTCAGCTGTACTAATTTTTTGCCGCGCGGATGTCCCTGCCTTCAAGCATAGGGGAGGAAACGCGGCGCGCGCGTCAACTCGCCACTCCTTTCTTCTGTACTGCCAGTCGCCGGCTTGCTGCAGCAAGTGAAAGTGTTGATGCGAATGGCTGGGTATTGAGAATTTTGAAAAACGCTCCTTTCCAACCCCTTAAAAATGCGAAAGCCGGGCGGGTGCCCGGTAGTTATCGTGAACCCAAAAACGGGAATATTCCCTCTATGATCTTTGATTTTCTCAAGATATCTCGCTAAATCTTAGACTTTCACATTTTCAATAGTAAGTCAAATGGGTAAGCATAACATTAATGCAATATTATGGATGCAAATGCGTGTCCCAATGAAACTGCGTCCTTTAAAAAGTATTGCGGCCATTGGAATCCACATCTCTCCGGTGGCGTACCCTCCTATGTCTCCCAGGCTCGTAGCCCTAAATTCCTTCGTCCTGCCTGCCCATGAGGTGGATGTCAGTCATGCTCCTATACTGGGTCTCTGCCCTTATGGTGAAAATTCAACCTGACTGTCCCGGCTCTCCGTTTTCAAAGTGCGTCAAAACCTGTCGGTAACTGTTTGGAGCATTCACATTATCGTCTGGATGGCTGCGGCACTTTCCAATAGCCGATTATGTGCTTTTTGTTTGTCAGCATGCCTCCAGCGTCTTTATGCAGCCGCTTTCATCGACTGTTGGATATCGCCCATCATCTTCTCCGGATCGTAATCTACACCCTTACTTAAAATGGCGTAGAATACCCGGATGAGTTTGCCGCAGAGGGCGACAATGGATTGCATCTTGTTTAGTGGGTTCTTTTCCCTTGTTAGATTACGTTGGTTCAGTTCCTGGAACTCCGGGTTTTTACCCAGGATTGCAATCATGGCCATGAACAGCCCGTGCCGTAATCGCTTCCGCCCCCGGTGACTGATAGTGGTCTTTCCTTTGTGCTTTCCGGAGCTGTTCTCTACCAGGTTGCAACCGGCCAGTTTTTGTATCTGACGCGGGTGTTCAAACCTGTGGATATCTCCGGTTTCACCAACAAAGGTTGTTGCCGTAACCAACCCAACTCCCTTGATTCTCAAGAGTTTGGCTGCGTTTGGCACCTGGAGCAGCAGTTCCCACATCAGCTGTTCCAAGCGGTCATACTGCTCACGGTACAATTCGTATTCTGCAAGCAAGTTCCGCAAGCTGGCTTCCGAAGCCACATGGCCGTTGGTTCTGCCGATGCTGTTGGACGCTGCTTTTACCAGCGCTTGTGCTCTTTTCATGCCTACGGATCGCTTTACTTCTGTCCGCCATGTGGCCAGTATTTTATCCGCTCCCGCTTCCAAAACCTTAGCCGGTGTCGGAAACGTTCGAAGCGTCAGAAGCGCTGCTTTTCCTGTCCATTTCTTGAATACTCCTACAGGTCATGTGCTATACTTCCTGTAAAAAGGGATACAGCCCACTTTGGAGAATGGTA
>DAOOVD010000017.1:0-45322 GCA_035369845.1 Bacillota bacterium
AGCCCTGCATTACGCCCGAGGCCGCCACCGACCGGACGCAAATCCGGTCTTCAGGCGATAATCCGGCCACATCGGTAAACTCCCCGCCGGAGACGGAAACGGTATTTATTGAAACCCCGCCGCCAACCGGCGCGGATGCGGACCCCGTTTCGGGAGGCACCAGGTACAGCGCGCGGGCCAGCAATCTTGCGGCCTCCAATCTCGTGGCAGGCGCGTCGCAATTAAATTCGTCCGGATTTGCCACCTTCAAAAAGCCCTTTTGCGCCGCGAGGTCGAGATAATGCTGGCCCCATGGAACGCGCGGCGTCTGGAAACTGTTTTGCTCCGTCTGCGTCTTGCCGCGCCGGGCGCCGGTCTTGCTCCGGGCGGAAGAAGCCAGCTTCTCGGCTTCCGCGGCAAAACTGCCGGATCTGATGACAAGCGCCACCGTCTCCAGCCTGCTGACCAGTTGTTCGGGCTTGAAAGTGCAATCAGGGTATCCTTTCACTATTTCCAGGACGGCCAGCCTCGTTATCGTGCTTTGCGCCCAGTGTTCTTCAATATCGGTGAACGAGATCGCTTCCGACGACAGGGCAGGCCATGAGGGCCGGCACCAGAAAAGCACCAGGCAGCTTGCGGCAAGCAAAATAAGACGTTTGATAAAGCCATTCGCACCTCTCTTTTTTTCTGCCGGCGGCACCGGGTACAGCATGTATTTATCACGGAAAGATCCTTTCCGTGAGGTTGTTGACACAGTGCCTTGAGGTTGTTGACACAGTGCCTTGAGGTTGTTGACACAGTGCCTTGAGGTTAAAACGCTCGCTTAAGCGCTTCGCGCCGAGTGAACCAAGGGCTCATATCGGGCGATATTGGACCGCCTTCAACTCACATCCTGTTGCGGTTCAGGCTTTCGCGGACATCCCTGTCCGCTCATCCAATATCGCATCCTCACTTCGCCCGGTTCACCCGCGACGCTTTCGCAATATTGCTCGCTTCCTTCAACCTCAAGGTCCCGGACAGAGTTTGTCAACAATCCGAGTGCAACCTTTTCAATTTTCTCAGCACACAATTTACTCTCCAGTGGAGAGTGCAGCTTGGTCCTTGATCTTGTACATGGTACCCGTGTCGGTTACAACGTATATATAGCCGTCTGGACCTGTCAGCGGCCGCTGGGACACTTTTCCGTCCAATTCCATATCCCATTCAAGCCGCAACTGCGGGCTGACGGCAACAAGCCTGTTATCTTCGGTACCCAGGTAAATCCTCCGGCTGACCTCGTCCACCGCCGGGCGGGATATGGCCTTGTAAAACTTTTGCCAACCCGCCTCCCGACCGTCAGCCTGGTTGAGTACGACGAGCCTCTCCCCGGCGCAGAAGTACACAAGCCCGTGACTTGTCGGAGTGGGAGCCGTCAGATTATTATACGGCAAAGAATAACTCCACAGCGGCTTCCCGTCCCCGCTGCTGTCGAAAGCGTATATCCTGCCTTTGTTCAGGTCATCTATTTTATTGGGGTTGACGGAAAGGTAGACTATCCCCTCCGAACCGGTCACCAGATTTGCGCTTGAAACCTCGCCCAGCCAGTAGCGCCACAAAACCCTTCCTTCACCGTTTACGGCTATTAACGACGATTTGTCTTTGCCTTCGCTCAACACAACAAAAACCGCCTTTTCATTACCGGCACACGCCAGGACTTTGCGCTTTGTCACCGCCTCGGAACGATAAGCGTCAAGGCTTTCCCACTGCAGCATAACCCATTTGTAGTGCCCGACCGTGTCAACAGCGTAGAGCGCGCCGGACAGGGGAAGGTATAAAAGCTTCCCCGGGCCTGCCGAAAGCCAGTTTTTTGAGTTGCTTTCATCCTGATAGACAGCGAATGTCCACCCCTTGCTTCCATTTAACTTTATTTCCTGAATCAAACTGCTGCCCGGCAAAAAGATTGAGCCGTAGGCGTCAAACACAGGCCGCGACGGGGCGCTCCCCGTCGATCCGGCGGCTTCCAGGAGCTTCCGCCCGGAACCGTCGACCACAATCAGTTTATTCCCGGCCGCCAGGTAGAAAAGCCCGTTCGGACCCAGCACCGGTTCCGATGAGACCTGCCCCAGGCGGGGCACCTGCCAGACCACCTCAGGCGAACCGTCCGCCGGGGCCGCCCCCGGAAACAAACCGGCCAGGGCAATCATTAAAATTATAGACAAGAGACATATCCTAACCGCTGATCGCCGTCCTTACCGACTTTATATGCAAAAATCCAAGCCATTTTAAAAGGGCTTGGATCAAACCTTCATCCACGGCAACCCGGCCGCCTTGGCTAATAATCGATCTCTCAGGTCTTAGCAAGCTTTAGGACAATCTTTAATGGTCCTATACACTTTTTTCAACCTGAGCCTTTTTAGCTGTAGGCCCGTCAGCTTTGCGCCCCTCCCTTTCAGGAGGTTTGCCCTTTTTCGATGGAAAACAACTTGTTATGTGCATTTGGAATATCTTACCTAAATTTCTAAACGTATTCTACAACAAATGACATTATCCTGCAAGATATATTTTTTAAAATAAGATTTTTTATTTATTAACTAATAGCCATAATGATCTATCACTCTTTGAACAGCCTTTATAACATCGAAAACATCCCGGTCGGACATAGCCGGATATAGTGGCAGAGAAATTATCGATTTATACAGTTTTTCCGCGCGGGGACAAGCACAACTGCCGCTGCTGAAGCCGCGAAGACGGTAAAAAGGGTGGTAAAAGACAGGAAGGTAATGCACGTTTACCGCAATATTCTCCGCCCTGAGCGCTTCAAACAACTCTTTCCGTCCAGCTCTCAACCGCCCCGGGTCAAGCGAGATCAGGTAAAGATGCCAGGCGGAACGGCATTGGGGAGCCTGATAGGGCAGAACAATCCCCTCCGTATGAAGAAAATTTTCATTGTAGGTTTCTACAATTTCCCGGCGTCTTTTTAAAAAAGACTCTATTTTTTTCAACTGGCTTATTCCAAGAGCGGCCTGGATGTCGGTTAAACGGTAATTGAAGCCCAGTTCGCGCTGTTCGTAGTACCATGGCCCGTGATTTTCCAGTGTCAGGGAACGGTCACGGACAATACCGTGATCCCTGAACCGTCTCAGTCTTTGATAGAACTCCTCCGAATTGGTGGTAATCATCCCGCCCTCGCCGGTGGTTATGTGTTTTACCGGATGGAAACTGAAAATCGTCATGTCACTCAGCCCGCCGATTTTTTTGCCCTTATATTCGGCTCCCAGAGCGTGCGCGGCATCTTCTATAACTATCAAATCATTTTTGCGGGCAATCTCGTTAATCCTGTCAAGATCGCACGGCTGTCCGGTAAAATGCACCGGGATTACCGCCCGCGTTCGCGGGGTGATTTTTCCTTCAATCTCGTCAGGACTGATGTTGTAAGTACGGGAATCTATATCGGCGAACACCGGCGTACCGCCACAGTAGAACACGCAATTTGCGCTCGCGACAAAAGTCATAGGCGTGGTTATCACCTCGTCGCCCGGGCCGATACCCGCCGCGAAAACCGCCGCGTGCAGGGCGGCGGTGCCGTTTGCCACCGCAACAGCGTACCGGGAGCCCACATAAGCGGCAAACTTCTCCTCAAACTCCGTGATTTTGGGCCCCGTGGTCAACCAATCGCCCCGCAGCACCTCCGCCACCGCATCAATATCCTCCTCGTCAATCCACTGACGGGCGTATGGTAACGGTTTTTCTCGCACCGGCTTTCCCCCGGCAACGGCAGGAAGATCTCGGTTCAAATACAAGTAAAAAAACTCCTTTCGGTATTTATTTTTTTCAAATTGTGCCGATAAAAGTAAAAGCGGGAAAGAAAACCAAACCACTTCAATAGAACAACGGGGGAAAAACATGAAAGTCAACGGCAAAACCATATTGATCACCGGTGGAACCGGTTCATTCGGCAAGAAAATGACACAGGTCCTGCTAACCGAATACAACCCCAAAAAAGTCATCATCTTCAGCCGGGATGAAATGAAACAGTGGGAAATGGCCCAAGAATTCCGGCAGCACCCCAACCTGCGCTTTTTTATCGGCGACGTGCGGGACCGGGAACGGTTGTACCGGGCTTTTTACGATGTGGACATAGTCATCCACGCCGCTGCTTTAAAACAGATCCCCACAGCGGAGTACAATCCTTTTGAAGTGATAAAAACCAATATACTCGGCGCCCAGAACATCATCGAGGCTTCCATCGACCGGGGGGTAAAGCGGGTAATCGCCCTCAGCACCGACAAGGCGGCCAATCCGGTCAACCTTTACGGAGCTACCAAACTCTGCTCCGACAAGCTGTTCGTTGCGGGCAACTCTTACGCGGGCGAAAGGGATTCCCGCTTTGCAGTGGTCCGCTACGGTAATGTGGTAGGCAGCCGGGGCAGCGTTATCCCTCTTTTTAAGAAGCTGCGGGAAACCGGGCGCGTTCCCATCACCGATCCCCGGATGACGAGGTTCTGGATAACTCTGGAACAGGGAGTCAGGTTTGTTATTCAAAATCTCGGCCGCATGCAGGGAGGAGAAATATTCGTCCCCCGCCTGCCCAGCATGCGCATCACCGATCTGGCCGACGCCGTCGCCCCCGGCTGCAGAAAGGAGATTACGGGTATCCGTCCGGGTGAAAAGCTGCATGAAGTAATGATCACCGAAGACGACGCCAGGCACACCCTTGAATACGACAATTACTTTGTCATCAAACCGGAGTTTCCCTGGTGGTCCAGGAAGAATGAGAACGGCGGCAAACCGTTGCCGGATGGCTTCGTATACAGCAGCGGCACCAACGACTGGTGGCTGACTCCGGAAGAACTGAGAAGGATGTTGTTGGACGCCTAGCCTACACCTTCAGGCACGTGCCGGGTGCAATTGCCCCCAAGCAGCCAACCGGTAAATTTCCGCAAGCCTTCTTCCAGGGAAGTCGAGGGCTGAAAACCCAGGATTTTTTCAGCCCTTTTGATATTTGCATAGGTAATCGGCACGTCTCCCGGCTGCTCTTCCGCCCATTTGATTCTTGCCTCCCTGCCCAGGGATTTTTCCAGCGCCCTTATCAGATCGATCAGCAATACCGGCCTAGAGTTTCCCAGGTTAAAGACGTCATATTCCGCTCCCGTGTAGTTTACGGCGGAAACAATGCCCTGCACGATATCGTCGATATAGGTGTAGTCTCTGGCGCTGCTGCCGTCCCCGTAAAGAGTTACTTCTTCTCCCCGCAGAATTTTTTCGGCAAACTTGCGGATGGCCAGGTCGGGTCTCTGACGCGGCCCGTAAACGGTGAAGAACCGCAGCGAAACCACATGTATTCCGTACAGATGGGCGTAAGTGCGGCAGAAAGCCTCCCCGGCGATTTTGCTGGCAGCGTATGGAGAAGCGGGACGCAGCAGGGAATCCTCTTCGGAAAAAGGAACCTTTTTATTCAAACCGTAGACAGAGCTCGAAGATCCAAAGACGAACTTCCGCACACCGGCCTTTTTCGCCGCTTCGAGGACGTTCAGAGTGCCCCTTACATTCACCGATTCGCATATTTTCGGCTCCAGCACGGACGGTCTTACTCCCGCCCGGGCCGCCAGATGAACAATGATATCGGGCCCCTGCTGCAAAACAGCCTTCTCCACGGCTTCCGCATCACGGATATCCCCCTCCACAAGGCGGAAGAGCGGATCAACCGCGTGAGGGGCTACGTTGCGTCTCTTTTCATCAGGGTTGTAGAAATCGTTGAAGTTGTCGTAACAGATGACTTCGTTTTTCCTTTCCAGCAGCCTGTCGATCAGGTGGCTCCCGATAAATCCAGCCCCGCCGGTGACCATTACCCGCATCATCAACATCCGACTCCCATGTAGACAAAACCTGCCCTTTCCAGCTCTTCCCGCTTCAGCATATTGCGTCCGTCGACAATCACCCTGTGGCGCATCCGGCCGCCGGCCTCTTCCCAGTCTATCGCCGCGAATTCCGGCCAGTCGGTCACCAGGACCAGGGCATCGCTGCCGCTGCACAATTCCAGGGGATTTTCAGCGCATTCGACGTCAAGCCCGGCATATTGCCTGCGGAAATTATCCATAGCGAGAGGATCGTAAACCTTTACTCTGGCTCCCAGATCCAGCAGTTTACAAATAATATCGATGGCGGGGGCGTCCCGCAGGTCGTCGGTTTGCGGTTTAAACGCCAGGCCCAGCAAGGAAATTGTTCTGCCCCGGATGGCTTTCAGGCTGGCCTGAAGCTTTTCCACCACCAAAAACCTCTGCCTGTAATTGGCCGCGACCGTCGCCTGCACCAATTCCATCGAGTAGCCGTACTGCGAAGCGGTATAGATGATGGCGCGGGTGTCCTTGCCGAAGCAGCTGCCGCCCCAGCCCAGGCCGGCCTCCAGGTAGCGCATGCCGATCCTCTTGTCCGAGCCGATACCCCTGGCCACTTCCCTGATGTCGGCCCCCAGCCTTTCGGCCAAACCGGCAAACTCGTTGATGAAAGAAACCTTCATGGCCAGGAACGAATTGGCCGCATACTTGATCAATTCGGCGCTGGTGGCGCTGGTGGTGATAAAGGGCGGAAGAGCGTAGTCGGAAGGCCGGGGGGACACGGCGGGAGGCATGAAGGTTTGCTCCAGGATGGGATTATACAACTGCCGCAACACGTTCACCGCATCTGCCTTTTCCGCGCCGACCACAATCCGATCCGGATAGAAAGTGTCGCTTACCGCGGCGCCCTCCCGGAGAAATTCCGGATTCGACGCAACCGAGAAATGACAGTCCACTCCCCTCTGTCTCAGACGGGCGTTTATCACCGCCTCGACCCGGCGGGCGGATCCGATGGGAACCGTTGACTTGTTGACGATTACCACGCCTTTGCCGCCAGGCAGATTATCCCCTATTTCCTCCGCAACCCTTTCCACCGCGCTGGTATCGGCGTCGCCGTTTTCCTTGGAAGGGGTGCCGACGGCAATTATAATAACGTCCGCATCCTTCAGCACCCCCCTCATGGAGACGCCGAATCCCATCCTGCTTCCGGTTTCGTTCATAATTTCCTGGAGTCCCGGTTCGTGGACGACAGCCTGTCCATCCGCAAGCTTTCTTATAATTTTTTCGTTCCGATCCACAAAAAATACCCGGTGGCCGAGGTAGGCCAGGCAAACCCCCGTGGTCAGCCCGACGTAACCGGCGCCGACAATCACGACATTCAGTTCATTCCTCATTGTCATACGTAGTCTTACGCCCCCCCGCTGATCCTTAACCTGCACTCCATCTTAAAAGCATTGGACTCACTGATGCGCCTCGTTTCATCCATTTCACCCGCAGAGAAAGCCAGCCGGCAGTAAAAAGATTCACCGATCTCCCGGTAGCTCATCAACCCGATCAATGCCGCCGACGTTTTATCAATCTCGACGCGCACACTCTTTCTGGCGTCTCCCATCTCCACCCAACCGCTGGTAACGCCCAATCCGCATCTGGCCGAAACCAGGAATGACACCGCAGTTCCATGATCCACGGAGCGCCCGGACAGGAGGAACGTTTCATCCTCCCTGCCTCCGTTGCGCGTCCGGTAATACAGGGTATTGGAGTCGAACGCCTCCGGGTTGAGAGTGATATTGCCCAGGCGAAAAGACCCCATGGGAACAGTTTCCCAGTCAAACAAAAAGTTCAAAGACAACACGGGCAGCGTTGCAGATATATCCACCCTTTTTGTTACCGCCCCCAACGGAGTAGGCACAGCGCCCTCAACCACAACGTCTCCGGAGCCGAGAACCTCGACAACGGGCTCAACGTGATTCAAATCGGTTATCTTGGGCCGCCCCACCGTTTCCAGCACGACATGTCCGGTATACCAGTCCGAACCGAGACTGATGTCGTCGTAATACCCGTGCGGAAGCGTGGCGCAAAGCGGCGGTCCCGGCAGGCTGCCGAGCCACAGCCCGTCTATCGCCAGGCCGCGGCGGCAATTCAGCCTTACCCGTGCCGTCTCCGTCTCGATAATCAAATACCGGCCCTGCCGCTCTATCACAGGGGCTTTTGAAGATCTCCCGGGAAGAATCTCAGGCTTTCTTTCCGTTTCACGCCCCTTCATACTGCCGGTTCTCCGCTCAAAGGCTTCCAGCCTGTTCCGGTACCCGCGCCAGCGCGCTTCGGTTATATGCGTTCTGAAATCACTGCTCCACAGGTAGCAGAGCTCGCGCCAGTCGTCCTCGGAGGCTAGGGGGTCTTCCTTCAGCCGCTCGTAGATTCGCCAGCAGGCCGTGTTGATGTATAAATCGTCCCGCCCCGTGACCGCCCAGCGGGTAACGTTGTACTTCCCCTGTTTTTTGACGGGAACCGGCTGTTCCGGTGATTCAAGGTGGAGCCGGTTCCCGCCGCCCGGCTCATTCAGCAGCTCCAGGAGCTGTCCCGGGGAAACAAATTGAAAACGCCCGTCGTCGAGAAGCCTTTCAAAGAGCAGCCTGATGCGCTCCCACTCGCTGTTCTCAATGGGCGGTTCGGTATGGTAGCGGCCTGGCCGGAAGTCGAAGATCTCCACGTCATTTGCGTAGAGCGGGAAAGCCCGCGGAGCGGCAGCCAGGTGGCCGGCCAGGTAATCCATGTACTCGTCCAGTTCCATCTCTCCGTGGGCGTAACGCTGAAACTTTTGAAAGGCAATGGATTTGCTCCAGATCAGCGGTATTCCGTCACCGTGCTGGTTGCAGGCAACCTGCGGCAAATAGCGCCACTGCCTGTCCCATTCCGGATGATACGAGGCCGGGTTGTCCCATTCCATGATGATGGCCCGGTATCCAGCCTCAAGATAGTGCCGGATTAGACCGGCGGAGTACGCCTGCTCGTTGATTAACGCAATCCCCGGTCTTATGCCCAGTAAACGCAGATAAACCGCGTTTCCTATACGCAGATTGGCCGCGTTTACTTCCGCCGGAACCAGGGGGCCGATCAACTGGGCATAACCGCTGCCGATAAACTCACACGGGCCTTCGGTAACAAGACGCCTTAATTCCTCAACCCATGATGGATCAATATTGTAAATTGCTTCTAATGTATAGGCGGGCAATTCAATGCCGAAAGGCAGACGGTATTCTCCAGCTAAGCGCAATAAAGGCCAGTAACAACGCTTAACTATCTCTGCGCGTTGTGATTCCTCAACCGAGGAAAACGCCAGGTTCAGATGAAATATTGAATACAGCAGCAGTTTACCGTTCATGTCACACCTTTTCGGTATTGATTTTAATCGTTTTGTACACCCACTCTATCCTTTCGGACAATTCCTCGCGGCTGTTTCCGGTTGCGATAAACACTCCGAAACGGTGAGCGTGACTCAATAAAGGAGGTACGATGTCGCCGGTTTTATACCAAAATTCCAGTTTTTTAATCCAATCCTTCTCTAAAACCGATTCCACCCCTTCAATACCGGCCAGCCTGCCGGGTTCCGGAAAAAAGTAGCGGTTGGCGACACAGCAATTAAATTTGGGGACCAGTTTTTGCAGATCGGGCTCTTCTCCAACAGCGATTTTAATCGCCGCTTCAACATAGTTTATTCCTGTACTCAACGGCACCAGGCTTTCGCAAAAATCACCGCCGCTTAAACGGGCCGCCATTTCGATCATCTTCGGGCCTTCCGCAGTCATCACAACATCTCCCTTGGTCACGCCGTCGGTAACCCCCAGCGCCAATGAAGCCCGGACAACCAGGTCCTCCACTTCCTCGCGCTCCTCCCGCGACAGAACACTCGGCACCCATCCGCCGTTCTCCATTATCTGCGGCTTAAACAAGTCCAGCAGTTCATAATTTCGATCCGCAAAACCTGGAG
This sequence comes from Bacillota bacterium, assembly GCA_035369845.1. Lineage (GTDB taxonomy): Bacteria > Bacillota > Desulfotomaculia > Desulfotomaculales > Pelotomaculaceae > DAOOVD01. The sequence continues at coordinate 9,781 of DAOOVD010000017.1, forward strand.
TAACTCCCTTACCGCGATACATTACCGTTTCCGTGCTGATCTGCAGTCCTTCCAGGTATTCTTCCACCTGCACGCGGCCGCTCCGCGAAAAAGCCTTTGACTTGTCGTATAGATCCTCCAGGTCGCATCCCCGGTTCAACAGGAACACCCCGCGCGAACCGGAGCTGTCTATGGGCTTCATTACCAGAGAGTACCCTTTCTCGTTTATGACACGATTGAGATCTTCTACCGAATGTATTTCTTGAAACCAAGGTATAGGAATTCCACATTCACGGAAGCGCACTTTCATATCATACTTGTTTGTTGCCAGGCGGGCAGTCTCTGTAGAAATACTTGGCAGGCCCAGGTATTGGCTTAATGCCGCAACAACATGGGGAATATCGCTACCCATGGTTATTACTCCCGCCACTTTATGTTCTGAGGTCTGATAATCGTCCAAGAAATTGCATAAAGCGGGAAGGTCGCGTGTGCTTATAACGGCATAATCATCAGCCAAAGAAAAGCCTGGTGAATTTGGATTCATGTCAACCGTAAGCACACGCAATCCTATTTTTTTTGCCGTGCGGATAAGAAACAGTTGGTCAGCGCTTGCCCCCAACACCAATAGTGTCCGTTGCCGACCTTCCTCACTTCTATCCAAGGTAAGCACCTCCGCTTACACTTATAACCTGCCCGGTGATGTAATTTTGCTCATCAGAAGCTAAAAACACACAAGTATTGGCTACATCACCAAGCTCACCCGGCCTTTTGAGCAAAGTCATTTCTACGATTTTTTCGCCCGCCGGGCTATTTAGTTCATCACGGGTTTGATCGGTTAAAATTATTCCCGGAGCAACGGCATTGACTAGTATGTTATAAGGCGCTCCATAACGGGCAATTACTTTTGTCAAACTGTTGACTCCTGCCTTAGATACCGCGTAGTGTACTGTTTTGGGACCGTGATACTGACCGGCCACTGAAGAAATATTAATAATTCTGCCATAATTCTGCTTTTTCATAAAGCTGAAAACTTCCTGGCAACAAATGAAAGGCCCTTTTAAATTAACATTCATAATCATATCCCAATCATCGTCAGTAATTTCCTCAAACCAACCCCTTTTGTTTATACCAGCGTTGTTAACCAAGATATCAATTTTGTTAAACGTTTTATAAGCAATATCAAACATGCGTCTAACATCTTCACGGTTGGAAACATCAGCTTCTACTATTTCAGCCATAACTCCATAAGACTTCACAATATCTTGAACTTCAACGGCGGCCTTTTTATTAGATTTATAATTAATTACTATGTTACAACCCTCTCTGGCAAAAGTCATGGCTATTTCCCTGCCGATTCCCCTGCTCGAACCGGTAACTACGGCAACTTTGTTTTTTAATCTCATCTACAAAACCCCCTAATTAAAATCAGACATCAATGTAATAGCTTCAACTGCATTTACATCAGCCGTTACGTAAATCAATAAGGAAGGCAGCGATCGGACTATGAAGCAATTTATCAAGAAACTGTATGGCTAATGGTGGCAGGCGAAGCGTAACACCTAAGATGATCTAGTTTATGACCCTGTAATCATATGGAGGCCTTTTAAGTGGTTGTTCCTCTAAAACATTGGAGAAATAACCTTGTGATTGTATGCAAAATATTTACCAATCTCAAACCTTTTTGATTCTGCGGTAACACTTTTTACACCACTATTGATATTTCGTCAAATTATAGTAATTTCCTTCAAAAAATAAAACCTTATCCAAAGTTCGATGTAATTTACATTTAAAGTTGTAATTATTAAAACTTCTTTGTGTATTTTAATTAAACCCCTTTCAATTAAGCAAATCTTAAGTAACTAATAATATTTTAACTATCTTGGTTAAGAAATAGCTTTAGTCACACTCACTAATCTCCTTTCAGTTTACTCTATTTTTTTAGTAATTAAGCCGGAAGCGATTTCAATATAATGATTAACTTCTTTTCTGCCTTTTTCAACGCGTTCTACTATGCTTTTTGAAAGTTTATTCCTGCTATTAAAAATCCCCTGAACAATTTGCAGGACATTTTGAGGATAAAAATCTTCAAGGGATACAACAAAATTATCTTTCCCCAACCATTCCATAAAACCCGCCACTTTAGGGTTATAATCAATGGCGACAGATGGAACTCCCTGGATGGCGGCATATACATTGGCGTGCAAGCGAGTGCAAATCGCGGCATCTGCCTGATGGTAAAGCGCCAGACACTCATCTACAGTCAGGTCCTTTTTGACGACGATTGCTTTATTTTTATTAACCATCTTGTCAACAACCAACTTAGCTATATATCTGTCGTCTTCATTTTTATTGCCGTGTTCATAAGTGCATTGCGGAATAAAAAGCAAATTGGCGTCGTAATGAGAGATCAGTTCGTCACATATTATAGCCATCGATTCAATGTATTGTTTCATGTCAAGATTACTGCCCGAAGGGATACTACGAACCGATATTGCGATCACAGGGCCGGGTCTCTGATGTGCCTGGCGCCAGGTAGTAATCGAACGCGCCACATTGACATCGGGCGGATGAAGACCCAAAACCGGATCCGGAAGTTTTGTCACCGTACCGTCATATCCAAGCTCCTTTAAGGCAATACAACTCCCGCTGTCCCGGACGGTAACCGCGTCAGTAAATTCAGCAGCCAAACGTGTTAATTGAATCCCATAATCGGTTCGAAACGGACCCACCGACATGCCGTACCACATGACCGGTGTTCCTGACATCTTTGCCATCAAAGTCAAGATGAAAAGATATGGAATAGGGCCTCTAAGAAGATCGATCGTTATATCAACCAGAAAATTGCCTGCACCCAAAACAAGCAAATCGCTTGAGGCAATTTCTTCCTTAAGAATTTTTATGTGAGTCCGGTCATCCCCGTAATTAAATCCTCTGAACCACTTATCCGCGCTTTCCGCTTTACTGTCATATTCAAAGTTCTGAACCGAACGAAGGCCGTATTTTTCATACGCGTTTTCACTCGCATGGCGTGATACGACCGCCCCGTCAAACGCTCCAATCCTTTTTCTAAGACCGTTCACCAGTACCAGCATCGCCGCATCGTCGCCCTGGCTTTTGATTCCGTAAGCACCTGCGAAAATTATTTTTTTAATGAAACATCACCTTCTTTAACTTTGCCTGTTAAAACAACCTCTCGTCCGATTCCGAGGCCAGCCAATTGACGATAAAAGGCTTTTTTCAAGTTAGTCATGCCTGCCGCTGCAAGGTTTTTCTCTAAATTTTTCCTTTTAGCATGACACTGTCGGCCGAGAATATCATTTCCTATATAATTGTCTCCCATAAGCAAGAATAAGTCGATGGGAAACGTCGTTTCACACGATACAATTTCGAATCCATTTTTTTGGAACAAATCAGCCAGAGAATCAAATTCAAAATAGTTTATATGATGCGGAGGCGCCACCCACCAGGGCTTATACCCGCAGGCCGCTCTCAGTGCCCTTTGAATCGGATTGTAATCGTTGGGCACAACTACACACAGCAAACCGCCCAGGTTCAACAACAGTCTGGCGAGCCGGAGTACATGCCGGGGGTTGGGAACGTGTTCCAAAACTTCGGACATATGTACGACATCAAAACAGCCGAGTTTATGTACAGTTTCCTCATTAAAAAAATCCTCCAGGATGTCTAAACCGAGCTCACGGCTGTGCGCGGCGGCCTGGGCCGACGGTTCAATTCCAAGCGTATGCCATCCCCGCTCCTTGCCGTGCAGCAAAAAGAATCCCGGGCCCGAACCGATGTCCAGTATCCGGCGACGGGACGGAGGCAGCAAATTCTCAAAAAGATCATACCGTTCGCTGTAGACGAGATTCCACCAGTCCAGGTCTTCCCTGTAACGTTCCAGGTAAAGCGGCTTCTCGGTGGAGTAGTATTCATCCCGGTAAATCATGTCAAGTTCTTCCGCAGTCGGGATGGGTACGATATGTTTAAACCCGCATTGTTCGCATTCGATTACGTCAAACCCTTTAACCGTGTCCAGTACAGGACCGTTGTGCTGTTTCCAGCGGCGAATTCCAGGCATTTTTATTCCTCATTTCTTCCGCAATAAGCTCAGCTATCCTGATCGCCCCTCTGCCGTCCACCAAGCTGCCGGCTTTACGCGACATCCGGGTCATTCTCTCCCGGTCCGACAGCAAAGAACGGACAGCCTGAGAAACGGATTCCGGCGTTACCTTCTCGTGTACGCCGAGGCAAACCGCAATACCGGCTTTTGCAAACGCCGAGGCAGACATTTCATGATCCTCCGTCAGGCACATGTAGACGGCTGGCACACCTACCGCGGCCAGTTCGTAGGCGGTAACCCCGAAAGACGCCACGGCCAAGTCGGCCCGGGCCATCAGGCCGGGCATGTCGCTGACATTACGGCGCACTTCAAATTTTCCGCTGGACTTTGCCAGCATTTTTTCCAGGGCGTCATCATTGGTAAAACCCGGTCCCAGCACGACAACGGCATCAAAGGTCTCCTCCAGCAAACCAAGACCTTCAACAGCTTTCAGGGTCAGCCCGGCTGGATCGCTTCCCCCCATGGTGATCAGCACCACCGGTTTTTCATGCGGCACACGTTCAGGAGCATTGGAGAACTCCCGACGCAGTACCACCCACTCCCATCCCACGAACAGCCGGCCGCAAAAAGCCTCCCAGTCCATTTTGGACACCTGTTCAACCGGCGGGTAGAAAGACATATCGGCCGCCAGCCTCCGGTCACTGGGATCGTCGATGGCAACAATTAAAACCCCGTCCCTGCGCCAGTTCTCAACGGCACCGCTTGATAATTCAGACCGAATATCCAATATCACCGCGTCCGGCCGGAGCTCCCTGACAACTGAATCCAGCCAAGCATCTTCCGGATACCCGGGGTTTTGAACAATAGGATATCCAGCCTTGCGCACCATTTCGCAACCTGCTTCACCAGTAACCATGGCGAATGTTACTCCGCAGCCGAAGGTTTCCCGCATTTCGTCGGCAAGAGCCAGGCTGCGCACGACGTGGCCCAGACCGATCCGGCTGTCGCCGTCGCAGCGGAAAAGCACCCGCCGGCTTTTTTCGTTTACGTTTTTACGCTTCACGTGCGCGTTGATCTTCAACAAGCCCGGTTCAGAACGCAAAAGCCGGACTACATCGCGCATATCGGCCTCGCCGGCGGGGACGTTTAAGCGGGCGTAAACCTCTTCCAAAAACGTCAGATCTGCCGGCGTATCCACGGAAACGCGCGCCCCGGCGAACTGATAGTCAGGATCAATGGGCGCATAAGCTATGTTTACAAAATCAGGATGGGCCTTAAAATACGCGGTGACGTGTTCCTTTGCCGCCAGGTCGTTTCCCGCTTCTTCCACCAGCTTTTTTAAAGCGTTGTAGGTTAACGGACAAAAACCCTCGTGGATGCAGGGAACTTGAGGATCGCCCGTGCAATAATCAGCCCCTTTTCTGACCAGCGTTTCAATCAAGAGATCGATCATACCGGGATCAATGAGCGGAGCGTCACCGGTAACGCGTACAACGATATCCGCTTCCAGTTCCTCCGCCGCAATCATATAACGTTCCAGGACGTTATCCTCCGGACCCCGGACTACCTTTACACCCATAGAACCGGCAAAAGAACATATCGGATCGTCAGACGGGTTGCCCGATGTGGCAATGGCAACCTCGTCCACGTGTTTGCACTTGCGCAGGCGGTGCACGATATGCCATAAAACCGGCCTGCCGGCCAAAGGCATCAATACTTTGCCGGGCAGGCGGCTTGAACTCATCCGGGCTTGAATTATCGCCACAGTGCGCATGCTGAATTCACCACTTTCTTCTCAATGGAAGAAGCGGCCTCAGACCGTCGCCGGGGTCGGCCCGCCACTCCCGTTCCGCCAATTCACTTTGCGCCGGTGCTTTATCAGCGCTGCCGTCAGCAATGAGTCCCGTTTGCACTGCCTCAATCACCGGTTGAATCTGCTCAGGCAGCCAGCAATGGCCGGTTTGGTATTCTTCCCCCTCCCCTTCCAGGTCCAGGTGGAACTCTATCATTGACGCGCCCCAGCGATAAACGGCGCGAAATATAACAGCCGCATTGACAGTGTGATCGGACCACCCGGCGGGACAGCCGAAATGCCGGCGGATGGTTTCAATTGCCGCTAAATTGCATTCCTCCAGTTGCGCCGGATAACCTGAAACGCAGTGCAGCAGCGTCAGGTCCTCGCAGCCCGCGTTACGCAAAGTGTCAACTGCCCCTTTTATTTCATCCAGCAGGGCCATACCCGTAGAAAGAACAACAGGTTTACCCGTTTGCGCGCAGAGTGCCAGCAAGTCTCCCCACAATAACTCGTATGAGGCTATCTTGTAAAAATCCACGTAGGGGTACAGCTCTTCCACCGCATTGAGATAAAAAGGGGTACAGGCGAAACCAATATTTACACTGCGGCATTTTTTGGCCAACTCGGGCAGAAATTCCACTGGCAGTTCCCAGGCCGCGCGGTCACGGTGCATTTTGCTTCTCGCAAGAATCTCAGGAGCAAATAACTCGTTTATTTTAAACAACTGAAATTTAACCGCATGGCACCCGATTTCGGCAGCCTTTTCAATAAAAGCCAGACAGCGGGCCAAATCCCGGTGGTGGTTGCTCGAAACCTCCGCCACGAACCGAACTGTCATACACGGTGTTCCTCCGTAAATCTCAATAAGTTAGGCCGGAATATCGCTTACATCTCATATTTTTTCGTCAAGAAAAGCTTTTTTCAGAGTTGTATGGGCGTTATATTCCTTTAATGTCACTAAACGTATCTTTTCTAACAGCGACAACTCTTTCGATTCAAGCAAACCCCTGCATTCACTGTTAAGCTGTTCAGTTTTATTAATAATATCTTTAAGTTTTTCTTTTTCACTTTCTTCAACCTGCAGAGAAGTCAGGTCCAGGCCGGCAATAAAGTTTATTATCACCTGTTTTTGATGCAGAATCTCCAACAACGATTCCAGATCATCCTGCTTAATATATTCTACTTGCCTGGATGAAAGGTCGTAAAGGTTCGTAAAGCATTTATGCAGGATCTCTTCGACGCTGTTTTCTGCAGTCATTGTTTAACCGTTCTCCTTGTTTAAAACCGAACTCCACCCGGATCTCAGGCTTTCGATGACCGCGTAAACTTCCTCAAGCATGGACAGGTCTTTTTTGACGTTGGCCTGGATAAGGCGCAGTCTTGAAAAATCATAGAGCGAGTATAAACCCATGGCGATCTCTCCGGCTTCGAAATTCAATGAAAACATCAACTCGGAAATCAAGTCCTGCGCTTTAATCAGAGAACCGTTTGCGCCTCTCATATCCTTTTTTTCTATAGCCGCCCTGGCATGCCTGATGTTTCTCAATATGGCGTCATAAACCATCAATACCAGCGTGCCGTTGCCGGCCATCTGCACCTGGTTATGTTTGTATTGCTGATAAGGATTCATTACTGACATTGGCCGTCCCCCTTTACCGCAAGTTCCGCTGCCAATTCGTCCAATAAGTCGTTCAACATCCTGCCGCCCTCCAAAATCTCGCGCAGATAGGCAATATAATTGGCAATTGCATCTTCAGCCGAATCGTTCTCTTTTAGCTGGCCGGCATACGTCCTGGCCAGCACGGCGGTAACGCCTCCCGGCACCATACCTTCGACCACTCCGCGAATTTTGACATCCTCAAGATTGTTGTAGATCTTTCTAATGCGCTTCAGCAAGTGCTCCATTTGACGTTTATCCTTTTTGCCGGTGCTAATCTTATTCATTTTTTCCAGTATGTTTAATCCGTTTTTGGACAGCTTTTTCAGTTCGGCCAACTCTGTTTTAAACTCCCCGAACCGTTTTAAAAGAATGCCGGGTTTTACCCTGCTGCCGTTCCGGTACGCCTCGCCGATAATTTTCCTTACGTCTACAGGCTCCCGGCAGTACTTGCCTATAACTTCCCCCAGCGTCGCTACCTCAGTTCCCCTAATATACGCCCCGCCTTCGGTCGCGTTGATATATTTCCTGTCACCGTGTTCGGCAATCCACCTCTCGAACCAGACCAGGAAAGCATACCACGTTCTCGACGTTTTCACGGTATCTCCGTAGTTGGCCTTGACTTCGGTGATATTAATCCCCATATCTTTAAAGTTAATTATGTCATTCTCATACGAGGTTCCGGCGGCATGAGACTTCCCCTCCCCGGTATAGGAAAGGTCCTGGCCAATCATGACCAGCGGATCGGCCCCCAAAAAGTAAGCGAAAGACAGACTGTCGTTCGCCACCGAACCGCCGGAAAAAGTCTGCCCGACACCCGCCAGTTCCCCGGCCAGAAGCGAAGTAACCGGCGTGTTGTACATCGCCAGAAACACCTCGCCGGGGAAGTTGCCGACAATATCCGGATAAGTCTGCAGGTTGGCGACCAGGGCGGCATTACCTACATCCACCCCTTTAAAGTGTAATTTGTAGTTGTCTTCCTTGGGGTCGATCGATAAAACGAAATCCGGTTCAATGCCGGCTTTGAGCACTGCCTTGAGAGCCGTGCCGACAGAGATGATTATTGCTTTCCCTTTGGCATCGGCCAGTTGCCGTACATTTTTGTCCAGTGACGGGCCGGCTGATACGATAATTGCAGGTTTTCCCCTGAACTTGCCGAAAAGAGACGCGCATCCGGGATATTCGACGGTTTTAACGGCATTTTTCAGGGTGTTGACTGCTGGACCGGCGCCAAGGGCAAAAATGGTATTAACCGAGACCATTTTTCGTGAAACTGTTTCTTTAATAATGTTAGTCACCTTGCTGAAAAAATCTCCATACGCCCGGTTCATCACCGGCGGTACGACAAGTTCGGGCCTGCCTGCCTTTAAAGGGTCATAAACCCTTTCAAAAAAATGGGTAAAAAGGCCGGGATCGTCGCCGAAAAACCAGTGTACCCGCTTATCGGAAAAAACCCTTTTAAACGGCCTGTGCCGCAGGGCGGTTTCAAAACAGGACCGGTTGGGCTCGATTACGGCAATACTGGCGTGGGGGTTTGCAACCTTTATCAACTCGTCAACATGATAGCCCAGCCCAAACCCAAACACAACATACAAACCTGTCCCGTGGTTGGCAACAGATATGATTTTGGATGCCTCGGCAGCGGGGTTGTACCTGCTGTGCAGCAAAATCCATCTATCATTTTCCACGCGCACTCTGACGGTGGGACTGCCGTCTTTTGCCCCTTCCACTTCGCAGGGGTAGTTTGAATTGTGCACCACGGCGCTTTCCAGCACTTTTATCCCCCGGCTGAAAAAGCCCAGGTTTTCGGTATAATAACCCGTCATCTTCTGCACCTAAAAAACCATTTTCTTTTCGACACTTTTTTTCAACTGTTCCAGTATGGCATTCGCGCCTTCCAACACCGGTATCAGCTCATATTCAATGAGGTCGGCGGTCGTAGTCATATCCCGGTTCCGGTACGCTTCGTGCAACATTTCTATCGCGTTTTTTAATTCATTTATCACTTCAGCGGCGGTTTTCCCACCGTCGATTTCATACTTCAGGTAATCAATCCCCAGAATATTCTGGGCAGAGGCAATAAGTTTAAAGTAAAACTCCATGCCTTCCAGGGCTTGATCCAGCAACCTGTGGGCATTTTCGCCCCTGCCGGTCTGCAGGGTGAAGGCGATGCGGGAAAGCCCGTCTGTTAGACGGGGAATGTATTCACCCATATCCGACAACGACTCGCTGAGGTCGTTGTAGTATTTTATCTGATTCTCCACGGCGTTCAGCCTGCCCATGTCCTTCCCCCTCCTGCTGTGGATGTAATATCCCCCTCCGCTGCCCCGCCGCACTCCTACTAGCCTGCGGGCCACCAGCGCGCCAAGTTGCTTTCTTATGTAACAGGGCGTGATGTTCAGTCTTTGCCCGATTTCCCTGGAATTCATCGGCCGGGCGTAACTGGCCTGGCCAGTCCGTAAAATTTGCAGTATTTCTTCCTGCAAAGGCAATAAAGCTTTTCTCATAAACATTCCCGTTCCGCTTAACATTATTATACATTTATAAACATTAGCCAACACTTTTTCTCAAAATAAAGCCGGCAACCCGGCTTTATTCACTTGAAACGGACCAGTAACCCGAAAGCCCGGCAAGCTGGCTGCTCAGCCATGCACTCTGGTTGTTCAACAAGCTTATCGCCTTTTCCAGCGCGGCAAACTGTTTGTAGTAAGTCTCTTCCCGCAGTTCCAGGCGTCTTTGCATGGATTCGATTTGATCGTCCAAGTCGGAAATCTGTCTTGTCAGTGAGCCGCCGCTTCCCACAGCGGCGTCGAAAATGCCGCCGACCGACACGTAACCGCTCAATCTCGACGAGAGTTGCACCATGATTCCGGCCGCGCTGCCGGTGGACAGGTTATAATTGTAACTGGCTTCAATCTCCAGTCCGTTTGCGGGCGCAGCGCCGAAGGTGATTTCACCGGTCAGGAAGTCAAGGCTGTATTCCCGGTCCAGGGGATCGCTGCTGGGGGTGCCGGATACCCTCTTGTAGGTTATGCCGCCGACGGTAATGACCGGCTCGACGGAACGGCTCACCGGCTTGTTGGCCAGTGTGAACGACGTGGTTGTCCCGTCTCCGGTACCCACTTCCTCGCCGGCCACCGACGCCGTCCCGTTGCCGAGCAGGGCCGCCACCGCCTGCGCGTCACTTTCCAGTGCGGCCCGCAGCTTGTCTTCGTCCAGCACCAGCTTTCCTTCCGAAACAGCGCTGAACGAACTGCCTATCTCGCCGGTGCTGATACCGATCTGGGACAGTTGCTGCATGCCCGGCGACAAACCGGAAACGGCGCCGAACAGGATTCGCGGAAGCATGGTGGACAGATCACGCAGTGTCGAATTGTTGTATAAAATCCCGACCTGTCTTTCCGCGTCTGTCGACGGGTTTTCCAAAGGTTTTTCGGCCAGTTCTTCCCTTATGGTGGATATGGTCTCGTTGTACTGGTTGATGAAAGCTTTTACCGACTCCACCATTTTGTCGACATCGCTCTGCACGGTAACAGTCGCCTGCCCGGCGCCGATCAGGGTAATGGTGGCGCCGTTGACGGTTACCTTGTTGTTCACCGGCTGCACGGCGGTTCCGTTGACGGTTACGACGGCGTCAGCCCCCGCCTCGTGTGTGTCGGTAATGTTTATAACCGACAGGAAGTTGGAAGTATCGGTGGTTGCAGTCCCGAAGGTGATGTTTCCGTCCACGCCGGCAGTCTTGGAATTGATGCTGATCTTTTTGCTGGCCTGGTCGTAGAAAGCCGTTACTCCCGCCGTCTTGGAGGAATTGATCCGGCCGATGATGTCCATCAGCGTATCCTTACTCTTGTCCATGGAGAAAAATGTGCCGTTGATGGAAAAATACCCGTCAGTCAACGTTGCGCCCAGGGTGGTGTCCTGCAAAGGCCTGTACTCGTCGGCGTCCACCCCCGGGGTAACTGTGGCGGAGGACAGCTTCGCCGCCGCCAGAAAACCGCTGGTATCGCCGCTCAACACGATCGTCGGCGTATCGCCGCCGGTTTTTTGGGTCAGAGTAATCTTGTCGGTGGCGACATCATACGACGCCGTGACCCCCGCCAGGGAGGCGGTGATTTTATTCAGGACCGTGTTCACGGTATCCGTTTCGAGCACATTTATCCTCACACTGTTGACGTAAAAATAACCGGCGGTGACCGCCGACTCCAGGTTTGTCTCCCCGGAGTTGAAGGCCGCGTTGGGGTTCGCGCTCACCCCGGCGCCTGTGTTGAGTTCCTCCGTGCTGACCATGACCGCCTTCACCGCGTCGTTGAAGGACAGCGCGGCGCTGGTGTACCTGTCCGCGGTGGCCAGCGAGGTGACGTTCACCAGATACGACGCTTTGGCGGAATTGTTTACCGCGGTGGCCGTGGCCACTTCCTCGTCGCTGGAAACAGCCTTCATCACCGTGAAGGTGGCTGACCGCGTCAGGTCCGCCGCCCTGCTCTTCAGGGCGTACAGGCTGGTTTTAATGTCCTTCAAAGCGCTGATGCGCCACTGCAGCAACTGCTGCTTGTTCTGCATGCTGACCAGGGGCTGCCTCTCAATAGTCATCAGTTTGTTAATGATGCTGGTCGTATCCAGTCCCGACGCCAGGCCGTCGAACCGTATCGACGAAACCATGTTTATCACCACCTAGGCTTTTTTGTCAATGATGACGCCTACCAAATTTTGCAGGTCGGCAACCATGTCGAGAATCTTTTCCGGAGGTATTTCATTCACTACCTCGTTGGTGCGGCTGTCGATGACCTGGACTATTACGCGGTGCGTCTTTTCGTGGATGTTGAACTTAAAATGCTTGTTGAAGATGCTTACCGCCTGCTGCATTTTATCCACAGCCTGCTCCAGTTCCTTGCGGCTCGCATTTTGTTCTTTGCGAAGCAAGGCATCCTCCACGGCCGCCGGAACACTTTTCTTTCCCGCCGGCAGCTTCGCCTCAACCTTTGCTGTCTCCTGAACCGGGGTGTAGTCCTGATTCAAACCATTGATTCTCATATCATTCACCCCACCATCAATGGTACTAAATACCGGCCGGCGGAAACCGGCCGGTATTTACTTCTTTCAGGCCGTACTAGCCAAGCAGTTTCAGGATGGTCTGCGGCTTCATGTTGGCCTGGGCCAGCATGGCCGTGCCCGCCTGCATCAGGATCTGCGTCTTGGTGAAGTTGGCCATCTCCTTGGCCATGTCCACGTCGCGGATACGTGACTCGGCGGCGGTGAGGTTCTCAGCGGAGACGTTCAGGTTGGCGATGGTGTGTTCCAGCCTGTTCTGCACGGCGCCCAGCTTGGCGCGCTCGGAAGAAACCGCGCTCAGGGCCCCGTCAAGAGCAGTCAGGGCGCTTGTCGCGCCGCCCTGGGAAGATAAGGATATTCCTGCAACACCCAAAGCGCTTGCGCCCATGTCGCCGATTGACAGGGTCATGGTTTGAGCGGCGTTAGCGCCGATTTGGAAAAGCATGCTCGTAGCGCTGCCGTTGACCAGCAGCTTGGTGTTGAACTGGGTGGTGCTGGCAATGCGGTCCAGTTCGTTGATCAACTGACTGATTTCTTGTTGGATCTGGGCGCGGTCCTCGTCGGTGTTGGTGTCGTTCGCCGCCTGGACGGCCAACTCCCGCATCCTCTGCAGGATGGCGTGGGTCTCGTTCAGAGCGCCTTCAGCGGTCTGGATGAGCGAAATGGCGTCCTGGGCGTTGCGCACGGCCTGGTTCAAGCCGTTGATCTGGCCGCGCATCTTCTCCGAAATGGCCAGTCCGGCGGCGTCGTCCGCGGCCCGGTTGATACGGAGGCCCGAGGACAGTTTCTCCAGCGACTTGTTCATCGACGTGTCGGTGACGCCGAGGTTTCTCCAGGCGTTTAGCGCGGAGACGTTGTGGTTGATAATCATCTTTTTTCTTCCTCCTTGAAAAGTGATTCACACTGCTTCCGTGCGGTGTGGTCGGCAAAATCCGGTCGGCCGCCCGGATCTGCTTATTTATGATTTCGGACTTTCAGCAGATAAGTTTAGCCTGACTTTAGTCCTATTTTTTCATTCTCCCGCTCTGGTCAGGCCCGCAGCCGCCGCTGATGGATTTTATCACGTCCTGTTTCGCCAGGGCCTGCAGGTTTTCTTTTTGAATGGCGAGGTAAATTTCCGACCGGTGGATGTCGACGTCACCCGGCGCTTCGATGCCGATCCGCACCTGGTCCTTTTGGATGTCGATAACCATAATTTTGATATTATGGCCGATGTTAATAGTCTGGCCTTTCTTTCTGGACAACACCAGCACAGGCTGTTCCTCCCCTCGCTGCCGCAGCCGCCGGCAGCGGCTGCCGCAGGTTATGGCCTCCGTCGTTCAGGACTATCTGCCTGGCCAGTCTTTTGGCCGTATTGACGACAAGAGGGGCGCACAAGTTTACCGTGGCTTCTTTTATCCCCCTGCTGGCGTTGACAATGCAAAAAACCGCCACGTCCTTTATATCCTGCAATTCAATTTTGTTTCTGTCTTCCTCGGGCAGCTTGAATTCGTACCCCGGGAAAAAGATGAAAGGATCTACCAGAATGAAACAAATTTCTTCATCCAGAACCGACTGCAGCAAATAGAACGCGGAGTTCTCCTGCAAAGCGATGAACTTAAATTCCTTGAATTCTTCCGGGAGACCGGGGATGCCCGACTTGAATGTAAGAATGTTTTTTGCTTCCGTCAAGTAAAGTCCTCCCTCCGTGAAAAGCTCCCATATATGACTTGTCGTCCCGCAGCTTTATATGCAGAAACAAGATCGCCCGCTGCAAAGCGGGAGAAATTGTCGGATATTCTGGAAAAAGAACCGGTAAACTGCAGAGGGGAAAACTCGGCAGACGCGCCGCGCCTGCTCAACGCAGGAAGTCCAGCAGGGAATTCTGGACAATCCTGGCCCCGGCGTTGAGGGCGGCAAGGTACACATTTTCCTGCATGGTGAAATCAGTTATGATTTTGGCCATATCAACATCGTTCAGTTTCGCGATGAGCTGCTCGTAGTTTATCATTTCATCACTGGAGCGGCTCTTCGCCATCTCCAGCCTGTTCATCTTGGCGCCCAGCGCGGCGCGGAGATTCAAAGTATTGTCAATGGCGTTGTCTATCCGGGCCAAATCCGTATTGGAAATCCGGTTCGTGTCTCCGGCCAGCAAGTCCGCCCTGAGGTCATCTAAAATATTAAATATCCCGGGGACGACAAAAGCGTCGTTTCCGTCGACGTTCACCGCGACGGTCATTCCCTGGCTGACCTCCCAATTCAATTGAGCGACGGCGCCCGAATTTCCGCTGTAGTTTCCCAGATCATCGAACGGCTCCGCAGTGGTCTTCGTCCCGGCAAAGACATAGCGGTTGGCGTAACTCGTATTGGCAATCTGCAAAACATTGTTTTTCAATTCTTCAACTTCTTTTACCAGCGCCTCGCGGTCGGTTTGAGACAGGTTGTCACTGGCGCCCGACAGGGCGAGCACCCTGGCTCTCTGCAGGGCGTCGTTGAGGCTGCCCAAAGCCTTTTCGGTGGTGTCCATCCAGCCGATGGCGTCGTCAATGTTTCTTTCGTATTGATCGCGCTGTTTCATCACCGAATTCAGGGTCATCACGCGGGTGCCGATGACGGGATCGTCCGACGGTTTTGAAATAATTTGCCCGGACGACATCTGGTCCTGCAGCTTCTGCAGTCTCTTCAGGCCTGCATGCAGGTTGTTCAGCACCGTATTGGCGAGCATTTTGTTGGTTACACGCACGACTGTACGCCTCCCTTAAACGGCCATCTTGTTGATCAGGGTGTCCAGCATGCCGTCAAGTATTGTAACGACCCGGGCGGCGCCCTGATAGGCATACTGGTACTGAATCAGGCTGGTCATCTCCTCGTCCATGGACACGCCGGAAACAGACTCTTTCCGGTTGTTCAACTGGTCAACCAGCGCCTGCTGGTTCTCCACCATGCGGGCGCTCTCCTGCGCATTTATCCCCAGCCTGGCAACCAAATTTTTATAGTAATTATCGAAAGTTGTATTGCCCAGGGCGGCTATGTCAGTGTTCTGCAACTGGGCGACAGCCAGGGCGTTGGAGCCGTCACCGTCCAATCCCGCAATCCGGGCGGCGGCAACCAGGCTCACGTCGCTTTCAATGGCTCCGTTGACGGCGATATCGGAAGCATCGTTACCGGTAAAAAAAACGCCGCCCGGATTGCCGCTCAGGTCAAATCCGGCCTGGTGCAAGGTATTGACTTCATCTATCAGGCTGGCGGCGAGGGTATTCAGGTCGTCTTCGTAGCTCTGCAGTTTGGTCAGCGCCTGGCTAATCCCGTACAACGCCCCATCGGTGACATCAGCCGGGTTGGGCGGGTACGGAAGAGGTGTGACGGTCTGCGTCGTACCGTCGAGCAAATTGTGCGATCCAATATTTATCGAGATGGAGCCGTCACCCAGATCCGTAACGGTGAAATTCGTCAGTTCGGCCAGTTCGTCAAGCAGCAGGTCCCGCCTGTCCATCAGATCGTTGGGCTGGTCCCCGGCCGCCCTGATATTGACGATCTGCGTATTCAGATTGGCTATTTGCTGGGCCTTGGCGTTGATGTCGTCGACATCGATCTGCATCAACTGATTCAAGTTTCCCCTGACCGTTTCCAACTGCCTGTAAATATGATTGAACCCGTTTGCCAGGGAAACGGCGTTCTGCACCAGGCTGGTCCTGAGCGGGTTGCTCTCGCCGTTCTTGCTCAACTCCTGCCAGCCTGCCCAGAAATTGGAGAACAACGTATTCAAGCCGTTTTCCGAAGGCTCCATAAAAATAGTTTCTATTTCGCTCAAAGCGTCGTTCTGCGCCTGCCAGGCGCCGAGCGCATTGGTCTCCACCCGGATCTGGCCGTCCAAAAAATTGTCCCTGACGCGCTTTATCTGTTCCACGACAACGCCCGTGCCGATCTGCCCGGCCATGGCCGGCCGTCCCAGGGAAGGGACGGTATACGGGTAGCTCGCCGCCTGTTCGGCCCGCTGCCTGGTGTAGCCGGGCGTATTGGCGTTGGCCACGTTGTGCCCGGTTACGTCCATGCCCAGACGCCCGGTAGCCATACCCCGGCGGGCTGTTTCCAAACCTAAAAATGTGGAATACATTTAATCACCTTGTTTCTTTATATTGTTACTCATACCTGTTCGTCGACCATAAGCCCCATAGCCTGCTCCATGTCATCGGCCAGGCCGAGAACCCGCTCTGCCGGAATTTCTTTGACGACCCGTGATTTGCCCTTTGCCACCAGTTCGACCTTTATTCTCCTGTCCTTTTCCCGCACTCTCAATTCGTAGGGCCGGTTAAAAAGGGCGGCCGCGCTGTTCAGCTTTTCAACCGCTTTGAACAAATCGGCCCGGTTTACCTGAGCCTTGTAATTGCTTACGTCTGTGCCGATAATTTCTTCCGCGGGCTTCAATCTGACAGACTCGATTCTGTTAACCGGGGCTACCTCCTGGGCTACCTGGGCCTGAAGCCCACCGGCGCCGATTTTCATCTCACGGCCCCCCGTCATTCAGTGTGAAAAAGCCCGTCACGGCAGCGCCCTGTCACCGATCTCTCCCGCCTTCAATCCCGGCGGCTGCCTTTTACGACAGCCGGACTTGCAGGGTGCCCTTTCCGGTAAAGTTGCGGCCTGAGCAGAAAATGACGCTGTTCCTCGCCGGCCGGACGCAAAAACGTCAGACGCTTTTATTCAACACGCTCAATTTTTTTGCTTTGCCTTCCAGTCCGCCTTTGGGGTCATAGGTCGCCGCTCCCTCGGGCGCCAGCAGCTTTAACAACCTTTCGTTCAACAACAGAATATTTTTTATCAGCCTGGAATTTAAAGAATTTATTTCCTTTAATTCATTCAGCTTATTATTTAAAACGCCCAGCTTGATTTGCAGGGCTGTTTTAAGCGAATCCGGGGCAAAGAGAACAAGCCCCTTTAAAGTGGACGCACCCCTGCCGATAAAAAGCTCTTCCTCCAGCAAAGCCTGCACAGCAAGACGGCGCCGCTCGGCCTCTTCCATCTTCAGACCGTCGGACTGCTGCTCGCCCACAGTTTTGTTCAATCCTTCCAGGTCGTTGATGCGAAGCGCCTTGAACTGCCTTTTGCCGGATGCAATCAGCCTTTCTAAAATTTCTTCCTGCTCATTCAAGCAGTCAACCAGTTGCCTAAACAGACTTTCGGTACCGGCCATCATTCCTCAGTCCGCCTTGTCCTTCATAAGCCTTTCTCTGATTATCCCGTCGGCGATTTTCCCGCTGTCGATCCGGTAAGTTCCTTCATCAATTCTCTTTTTCAGCGAGGCCACCAGTTCCTCCCTCACCGTTGGGATCTTGTCCAGCAGTTCCATGTAATACTGCAGCTTCCTGGCCTCCGAAGATATTTCCAGCCTGTCGGCGGGAACACGCTCGCCGGTTCTGTCCCTGGAGCCGGCCTTTTCTTTTCTTGCCTGGGAGGTGTAAGCCCTTACGGGGTCTACACCACCCGTCCCGCTGATCTTCACCGGGATCATTCCCTTCATTTGACTCTACCATAACATTCGGCAAAAATGATTATTCCTTTAGAGCATCGAAATGATTTCGGGAACAATTTGATGGAGGGGAACCACCCGGTCGGCAGCGCCGAGTTCAATGGCCGCCCGGGGCATGCCGAAGACAACGCAGGTGCTTTCCGCCTCCGCAATGGTCCTGCCGTTGCGCTGTTTAATTTCTTTCATTCCCATCGCCCCGTCCCGGCCCATCCCGGTCATCAGCACGCCGATCACGGCATCGTTGAAAACGCTCGCGGCCGATTTCATAACACCGTCCACCGAAGGGCGAAACCCTCCCGGCGGCAAGGGCGCTTCCCCCCTGCTCAAAACCACGCTGGCATTGCCCGCTCTCCCCCGGAAGGTAAGATCATATCCCGCAGGGGCCACGAGAACCCGGCCCGGGCTTACCGGGTCCCCCGCCTCGGCATGGCGTACGGAAATACTGGCGCGCCTGTCCAGGTGCTCGGCCAGTGGTTTTGAAAAACCGGCCGGTATATGCTGTACGACAACCACTGCCGCCGGAAAATCTCCGGGCAGGGCCGGGATTACAGTGTGAAGGGCACCCGGGCCGCCGGTGGATGTTCCGATTACCACCAGCTGCACCTTCCCCCCGGTCCGGGACACCGGAACAGAAACAGGAACAGCGGCCCCGGTTGCCGGACGCCGCCGGACTACTTTATTGAGGGGAACAGCCGCAGCAGCCTCTATCTTGCGCGCAAGCTCCTCCACCATCGGTTCAAGAGCCGCCGGGCTGGACGGCTTGGTAACGAAATCAAATGCGCCGGAGGCAAGCGCTTCGATTGTTGCTTTTGTTCCCTGCGCCGTAAGGGTGCTGAACATTATTACCGGCAGCGGGTTCTCGCGCATAATCCTTTTTAACGCCGACAACCCGTCCATAACCGGCATTTCAACATCCATGGTAACAACATCGGGGCGCAGCGCTGAAATTTTGCCGATTGCGTCGCTGCCGTTCATCGCGGTGCCCACGACCTGAATAAACGGGTATTTGCCCAGCGTTCTGCTTATCAGCTGGCGCATCAGGGCGGAGTCATCGACTACCAGAACTTTAACAGGCGGCATAAACTGTTTCTTCAACCCCAATTTCTTTTACCAGGCTTCTGACGTCTATGATCAGGGCAACCTGCCCGTCGCCGAGAATGGTAGCCCCGGATATGCACGGCACCTTGCCGAGGTATTCTCCCAGGGACTTAATGACAATCTCAAGCTCTCCGAGCAGTTTATCCACTATCACACCGATTTTTTTCTCCCCCACCCCGAGAACCACAACAAACAACCGCTCTTTTTCACTCTTTTCCTCATTGCCGAAAATTTCGGCAAGCCTTACCAGCGGCAGGATGCGGCCCCTTACCAGAATGACTTCACTGTGCCTGACTTTTTTAACTTCCCCGGCCGGCACGCTGATTGTCTCCACAACATTGGTCAGGGGAAACGCAAACTGTTCACGGCCTATTTCGACCATGAGAGCCCGGATAATGGCCAGCGTGAGCGGCAGTTTGATGGTAAAGGTCGTGCCGGTTCCCACCGTGCTTACAACGTCAACCATCCCGTTAATCTGTTCGATTTGGGACCTGACGACATCCATGCCCACACCGCGGCCGGAAAGATCGCTCACCTCGGCAGCCGTGGAAAACCCCGGCATGAAGATCAGGTTGAGAGCTTCCCGGTCGGGCATTCTTTCTGCCGCCTCCCGCTCAAGAAGGCCTTTTTCCACGGCTTTTTGCCGCAGCAGGCCGGGGTCGATGCCCCTGCCGTCGTCCTGCACTGTAATGATAATGTGGTTTTCCATGTAAGAAGCCTTGAGCTTCAAGGTCCCGACTCTCGGCTTTTTCAGTTTTTCCCTCGCTTCCGGTTTCTCAATGCCGTGGTCAACGGCATTTCTGATAAGGTGAATGAGCGGATCGCCTATAATTTCGATAACGTTCCGGTCAAGCTCGGTTTCGTGCCCCTCCACGATAAAATTGATCTCTTTTCCCATTTTCTGGGCAAGGTCGCGCACCATCCTCGGAAAGCGGTTGAAAACCTGCGCTACCGGAAGCATTCTGGCCTTCATGATCTGTTCCTGAAGGTCGCCGGTAACCTGTCCCAGGTGGCCGGAAATTTCGTTCAGAGTGTCGACCATCTCCCCGGAATCGGCTCCGAACCGTCCCTCGAAAATTTCCGCAAAACGGTTCAGCCTGGTACGGTCTATAACAAGCTCGCCGACGAGGTTCATCAGGGTGTCGAGTCTTTGTACGTCCACCCGTACCGTCTGACTGGTTTTGATTTCAGGATGCTCCACCCTGGCGGATTGTGCCGCCTTTTTCTCCGGAACCGGCCCGGCCTGTTCCTCCTTGGCCGGCCGCTCTTCAAAACCGTTTCCGAGCACAATCTGCTTCACATCGACCCCGGCCACCTCTGAAACGGTCATCAGGAGATTTTTCACCCGGTCCGGGTCCTCCGCCGTCAGCAAAATAACCTTGAACCCTTCTTCAAAACGGCCGTCCTGGATTTCTTCCGCCGGCGGCTCCGACTTGATTACCTCGCCGACCTGCTGGAGCGTTTCAAAGATGAGAAAGGCCCGGACCGATTTCATCATACAGCCGGGATCGAGCTTGATATCGATCCAGTAAGCCTGATATCCTTTGAGCTCCGCATCCCTGATTACTTCCTCTTCGACGTCGCCGATCAAAGCAGTGCCTTCTCCGCCGGGCGGGGCGGGCAATTCTTGCTCCGGCGCGGGTTCCCGGTCCGCAGGCCTTCCGGGTGTTTCTTCCTGACACTTTTTAAGGCTTGCCACTACGTCACCAATGTCAATGGATACATCCTTCCCGGTTATTTCATCTCTCAACTTGTGCAGGGTGTCCAGGGCCATGAACAGGGTGTCCACCACCGCGCCCGAGACGGGAAGCAGTCCCTTGCGCATCAAGTCGAGAAGGTTTTCCATTTCATGGGTGAGGGAAGACATCTTTTCGTACCCCATTACCCCCGATGAGCCTTTAATGGTGTGAGCAGCCCGGAATATTTCCTGGAGGGCCTCCCGGCTCCCCCCCTCTTTCTCCAGAATGAGGATGTTGTCATTGATGCACTGGATTTTCTCTTCCAACTCGTCGAGAAATACTGCAATTTCGTCGTCCGAAAACATCTGCTACCTCCTAGGCCGTTTCCAAACTTATTCCCTGAAGTTCGCTTTTTTCATGTTCGTAGAGAATTTTATCAAGGTTGAGGAGGATAATGAGCTTTTCGTCCAGGATGGCGATGCCTCTCAAGTAGGCGGCGTTAATGCCGTGAATCATCGGCGGCGGAGGCTCGATTGAATCCACCGGCACCCTGAGGACTTCCGACACCGCATCCACGATCATGCCGATGGTGTTGCCGTCCACGTCGACGATTATTATTCTGCTGGAGTTCGTCCGTTCAGAAATGGCGAGGTTGAATCTCTTGCACAGGTCGATGACCGGTATGATCTTTCCGCGCAGGTTTATTACCCCTTCGACAAAATCCGGGGTGCGGGGAACCCTGGTGATTGTCTCCATCCTGATAATTTCAAAAACCGAGGCTATGTCAATCCCGTAAGTCTGCTCGGCAAGCTGGAAAACCACCAGCTGGTTTTCCATGCTACCCAGTTCTCTTTCAGTTTTTGACATGAGGTTCTCCCCTTTCTTAATTATAAAACTTGTTTGTCAGCAGTCCGATATCATTGTACCAATGATTTCGGCTCCGCCGTTTCATACTTGCTCTTCAAAACAACGATATCCACCCGCCGGTTCTGCTGGCGGTGTTCGTCCGAATCATTGGGAGCCCGGGGGCGGTATTCGCCGTAACCGGTTGCGGACAAGCGTTCGGGAGTGATATTCACCACACGGATCAGTTCCTGCACCACGCTCGTAGCCCTGGCAACAGACAGTTCCCAGTTGGAAGGATACTGCCTGGTGTTAATGGGCAGATTGTCGGTATGCCCCTCCACCCTGAGATACTGAGAGGTTTTTGCCAGTATCCGGCCTATCTTTCCAATCATCTCCCTGGCGTTCGGGGTAAGGTCCGCAGAACCCAGAGGGAACAGGGCTACATCCTGAAAACTCAACACCACTCCCCTCTCCTCTACCTTGACTGTTACCTTTCCGCCCAATCCGTTCTGGTCGATAAAATTCTGCAATTCCAGTCTAATCCGTTCCAGGTCGTTTATCTCCGCCATTTCTTTTGCCGCGTCAAACTCATCCGTCGGCCCGCCGGAAACACCCGCAATAGAGGCTCCTGGTTGATTTAATACGGAGCGCCCGCCGCCCATGGCACTTGCCAGGGACATGGCTATCGCCTGAAACTTCCTGGCGTTTATGCTACTCAAGGAATACATTACCACGAAGAAAATCATGAGCAGGGTAATCAAGTCGGAATAAGTAAGCAGCCACCTCTCGAGGTTGCTCTTCCCTTCGTGCTGTTTGCGCTTCTTCACTCGATACCGCTCTCCTTCTCAGCCCCTTCCTCCGCTTTTTGGGCTTTAGGTTTCAAAAAGGCGTTCAGCCGCTCGCGGATCAATATGGGGTTGTAACCGGCCTGGATTGACATAATCCCCTCCAGCATCAACTCTCTAAGCATTACTTCCTTTTTACTGAGGTTCTTTAGTTTTTCCGCAATGGGAAGCCATAAAACATTGGCTGAACCCACACCGTACAAGGTTGCCAAAAAAGCCAGGGCGATTGAAGGACCGAGAGTTTCAGGGCTCTCCAGGTTGCCCAGGACGTGGACCAGCCCCATGACGGTTCCGAGAATGCCCATGGTCGGCGCATATCCCCCGGCGGCTTCAAAAATGCTTGCCCCGATGTGGTGGCGCTCCTGAATGGCGTACATCTCCGTTTCCATAATCTGGCGGACCATTTCCGGGTCCGTACCGTCGACCACGAGCTGAATCCCTTTCCGCATAAATTTATCCTCTATTTGAGGAAGCTGGTTTTCAAGATACAAAAGCCCTTCCCGGCGCACTTTATCGGCCAGGCCGACGATTTGTTCAATCAAAGCCAACTCGTCAGGCAGTTTTTGAAATAATGTTATTTTCAGCAGCTTGGGCACAGACTTTATCTCATTTACTGAAAAACTGACAATGGTGGCCCCGATGGTGCCCCCGAAAACAATCAAAGCGGCCGTGGGCTTAAAAAGCGCCAAAAAGTGCCCGCCGTCCAGGATAAATGCCGCCACAAGGGAAACAACGGCTATAATAATGCCGCCTACAGTTGTTATCTCCACGCAATATTAACCCCTTCCGTGTATTCAGGCCGAGAGACCGATCAGATTAAGTCCTTTTTCGACATATTCCTTTTTATTCCTTTAATACCCGTCGTTTTTTCAACGGATAAAGCAGAAAGAAGAAGCCATATCGTCAAAAAGTTGTTACACTTTGATATTCGGCTGCCTCGCGCCGTTTATTAATACCTGTAAAAAATAATTAAGGCCAAAATCATGGCCTTGTTTTCCCGATTCACTCTTTCAGCCGGGCCTCCACCCTTTTGGCCCACACCGCGTCCACTTCAATATCCATCTCCACGCCCTCCTGCCCGTGCTTTTCTCTTACAACCTTCCCCCTCTTGTGCAGCAGGGAAACCAGACCGCTTTTTTTATATGGAATGAAAAAGGTTGTTCTGACGCGTCTGAATGATAAAGCGCCGGCTACGGCCCCGAGCAGTTCATCAAGGCCGGCGCCGGTCAAAGCTGAAATCCAGACGGTCTTGAGGCCGTTTTCCCTGTGCGGCGGATAGCCCGTTAAAAGGTCAGTCTTGTTGTAAACCATAACGAGGGGTTTTCCGGCAGCGCCGAGAGACTCCAAAACGCGGTTGACCGCCTCAATCTGTCCCTCCATATTGGGATGGGAGGCGTCGACCACGTGGAGCAGAAGATCCGCCTCCGCCACCTCTTCAAGGGTTGCCCTGAACGCCGCCACCAGATGGTGGGGGAGATTTTGGATAAAACCCACCGTATCCGTCAACAGAATTGTCTCCCCGCCCGGCAGGACCACCTTTCGCGTAGTTGGGTCCAGGGTCGCGAACAACTTGTCTTCCACCAGCACGTCGGCGCCGGTCAGCTTTTTTAAAATCGTCGACTTGCCGGCATTCGTATAGCCGACCAGGGCCGCCAGGGGAAAGGGGGTTTCTCTTCTGCCCCTTCTCAAAAGGTCGCGGTGTTTTTTTATCTCCCCGATCCCGGCGTTAAGCTCCGCTATCCTTTTACGTATGCGCCTGCGGTCGGTTTCCAGCCTGGTTTCGCCCGGGCCCCTGGTGCCTATGCCTCCCCCGAGACGGGACAATTCCGTCCCCCGACCGGTCAGCCGCGGCAGAAGATAATTCAACTGGGCGAGCTCTACCTGCAGCTTGCCTTCGCTGGTCCTCGCCCTGCGGGCGAAAATGTCCAGGATCAACTGGGTGCGGTCAATTACCCGCACCCCCGTGATGTCTTCCAGAGTGCGCAACTGGGCGGGAGAGAGCTCACAATCGAAAATGAGCAGGTCGGCTCCGAGCTCCCGGCACAGCCCGGCAACTTGTCCGGCCTTGCCGCGACCCAGAAATGCGGCTGCGTCCGGCCTCTCCCTTTTTTGAACAACCGTTTGCAATACGTCCGCCCCGGCCGTGTCGGCAAGCCGGAACAGTTCTTCCAGTGAGTAAGCGGTTTCCTCCGGCTTGCCGCCCGGCAGCTCCACGCCGATCAGGATTGCTTTCTCACGCCCGCCTTGAGGACTGTTCTCCAACATACTCTCTCCTTTTTACCGCCCCCAGGTTCGACGCCCCGACCCCCCGTTTGTGGTTGTATGTATCAAATTTTTATCAGCTCATACTTCCTGGTGCCGAGACCGATCTCCTCGGCGTATGAAAGCTGGCGGCTCCAGTCTATTTCCGGGTAAAGGGCGCGGAACTTGTCCTGTACGTTCCCCCTGCCCTCCAGCCGGTTATTCGGGAGCGGTTTTTCGCGGTTGATCAGGTCGATGCAGGCCTGATCGATAGCCACGGGATCACGAGAGGCGAAAATCCCTATGTCCCTGACAAGAGGCGCGTCGCTCCAGCCGTAGCAGTCACAATCAGGCGATATGTTGGTGGCGAAAGTGATAAAACCGTACTTGCCCTTCTTGTTGTCCAGGACGCCTTGTGCGTATTCAACAATTTTCTCCTGAATGATGTCCGGTTCGGTCTTCCAGTTGATGCCGATTGCGTGATACGGGCAGGTTACCGTGCACTCGCCGCACCCGATGCATTTACCGGTGTCCACTACGGACACCTTGTCCCGCACCCCGATGGCCCCCGCCGGACACCACCGGCTGCACTTGTCGCAGCCCCTGCATTTGGCCGGGTTGACCGAGGGAAGCACGTCGGAGTGCATCATCTGTTTGCCGCTCCTTGAGCCGCAGCCCATCCCCAGGTTTTTTAAAACCCCGCCGAATCCGGTCATCTCGTGTCCTTTAAAATGAGTGACCGCGATTAAGGCGTCCGCATGGTAGACCGCCGAAGCGATCTTAACCTCCTTGAAGTTTTTCCTGTTGACCTCCACGCTGATAAAATCCTTACCGGTCAATCCGTCGGCTATTATGACGGGAGCGTCCACCACCGCGAAATCAAAACCGTTGAGTATTGCCGTCTGCAGATGGTCAACCGCATTTGACCGGGTTCCGAAGTAAAGGGTGTTGGCGTCCGTCAAAAAAGGCAGTCCCCCCGCTTTCTTCACGAGGTTCACCACCCGGCGCAAAAACTGCGGGCGGATGTAACCGGTGTTGCCCGCTTCGCCGAAATGAAGCTTGACCGCCACCAGATCCCCGGGCTCAATCGCCTGCTGCAGGCCCGCTTTCTCAAACAAAGCCTCAACCTTGTCCAGCAGGCTTTTCCCGTGTCCGGCCCGCATATCGGCAAAAAACACAGGGGACGGTCCCCTTCCGGTATTTTCAGCCATTTACAATTACCCCCCAGCGATTATTAGCCAGGCAAACCCGGCAAGAAAAAATTCTATAATCTTTTTCATATTCCTTCCTTCTTCATTATGCCTGACTCCCGAAAGGTTATGCCGCCCTGCAACATCCGCGCTTTCATCCACGCTCCGATCATTATTCCGTTTCCGGCCGGCGGTTTTCAAATACAAGTTCCTTGCCGGTTTGATCCGTTTTGACGATAATCAGGCCGCCCGGAGTGTTTTTCCCTTCCAAAATGTACACGGACAGAGGGTTTTCAAGGCGCCGCTGGATTGTCCTCTTGAGCGGACGGGCGCCGTACACCGGATCGAACCCTTCCTCCGCGAGAAGCGCCCCGGCTTCGCCGGTTACCTCCAGGGACAGGCCGAGTTTCGCCAGCCTTTCCTTGAGCAGGTTCAACTGGATATCCACAATTTTTATTATCTGCTCCTTGCCCAAATTATTAAAGATTACCACCTCGTCAACCCGGTTGAGGAATTCGGGCCGGAAATTGGCCCTCAACTCGTCCATCACGCGCGCCTCAAGCTGGGGCCGGGTGTCCTGCCTGACTTCGCGGAACCAGTGGCTGCCGAGGTTGGAAGTCATAATCACGACCGTGTTGCGGAAATCCACGGTTCTTCCGTGTCCGTCCGTCAGCCGCCCGTCGTCCAGAAGCTGCAGGAGAATGTTGAAAACATCGGGATGGGCTTTTTCAATTTCGTCAAAGAGGATCACGGCGTAAGGACGGCGTCTTACGGCTTCGGTCAACTGACCGCCTTCGTCGTATCCCACGTAACCCGGAGGAGCGCCAATCAATCGCGCAACCGTGTGCTTTTCCATATACTCGCTCATATCGAAGCGAAGCATGGCTCTCTCGTCGTTAAAGAGGAAGCGGGCCAGGGCTCTCGCCAGCTCAGTCTTGCCGACACCGGTCGGGCCGAGAAAGATGAACGACCCCATCGGCCGGTCGGGGTCCGAAACCCCCGCCCGCGCCCGGCGGATCGCGTCGGAAACCACCCGGACCGCCCGGTCCTGGCCGACAACCCTTTCCTTGAGGAGTTCCTCCATTCTCAGCAGCTTCTGGACCTCTCCCTCCAGCATCCTGGACACGGGGATCCCCGTCCATTTTGCCACCACCTCGGCGATATCCTCTTCGTCAACCTCCTCCTTGAGCATCCTGTGTGTCTTTTGCAAATCCTCCAGCTTTTCGTTATAGTGCTGAAGCCGCTTGTTGAGCTCAGGCATGACTCCGTAACGCAGTTCCGCCACCTTGCCCAGATCCGCCTCCCGCTCGGCGGCCTGCTCGGCCAGCCTGGTCTCTTCTATCCTCTCCTTAATTTCACGAAGGCTCTGAATAAGTTCCTTTTCCTTGCGCCAGTGCTCCTTGAGCTCGTCCATTTTGGACCGCAGGCCCTGCAGCTCCGTCTCCATCTTCTGCAGGCGCTCCCGGCTCCCTTTGTCCTGCTCCTTGGCCAGCGCCTGTCTTTCCACTTCAAGCTGTTTCACCCGGCGGTCGATCTCGTCGATTTCGGTAGGCATGCTGTCAATTTCAATACGCAGGCGGGAAGCCGCCTCATCGACCAGGTCGATGGCCTTGTCGGGCAGAAACCGCTCTGAAATGTAGCGGTGCGAAAGCGTGGCAGCCGCCACCAGGGCGGCGTCCTTTATCCTGACGCCGTGGTGCACCTCGTATTTTTCCTTGAGCCCCCTCAAGATGGCGATAGTGTCCTCGACGCCCGGCTCTCCCACGTATACCGGCTGGAACCGGCGCTCCAGGGCCGCATCCTTTTCAACATGCTTGCGGTATTCATCCAACGTGGTGGCGCCGACACAGCGCAGTTCGCCCCTGGCCAATGCGGGCTTGAGCATGTTCGCGGCGTCCACCGCTCCTTCCGCGGCTCCAGCCCCGACCAGGGTGTGCAGTTCGTCAATGAAAAGCACAATCTCTCCCTGAGCCTCGGTAATCTCCTTCAAAACCGCCTTGAGGCGGTCCTCAAACTCTCCCCTGTATTTGGACCCGGCTATCAGCGCCCCCATATCCAGACCAAGCAAACGCTTATTTCTCAGGCTGTCCGGAATATCCCCGCTCACAATCCGCTGGGCAAGACCTTCCACGATGGCCGTCTTGCCGACTCCCGGCTCTCCGATGAGAACAGGGTTGTTTTTGGTCCGCCTGGAAAGAACCTGGATTACCCTGCGAATCTCCTCGTCCCTTCCAATCACCGGATCGAGCTTTCCCTTGCGGGCCAGGTCGGTCAGGTTCCTGGTGAAGCGGCTGAGAGCCTGGTACTTGTCCTCGGGGTTCTGGTCCGTAACGCGCTGGCTACCCCTTATTTCAACCAGTATTTTATATATCCTGTCCTGGGTGGCTCCCCGGGAACGCAGGATCTTTCCCGCCTCTCCCCCTTTTTGGGCTACCATTCCCAGTAAAATATGCTCGGTGCTGAGGTATTCATCTTTAAGCCTTTCAGCCTCTTTCCAGGCGAGCTCCACAATTTCGGAAAGCTCCCGGGAAACGTAAAACCCACCCGCGCCGTGCACTTTGGGCAGGCGGTCCACCGCGGCCTCGACCTGCTTCTTCAACCCCCCGACGTCTATCTCGAGCTTCTGCAGAACAGGCCTGACAATCCCCTCCTCCTGTTCAAGCAGGCCGAGAAGAAGGTGCACGCCTTCCATCTGCTGATGGCCGCGCTGCCCCATAATCCTCTGGGCGGTTTCAAACGCTTCCTGGGTTTTCAGAGTGAGCTTATCCAGCCTCATGATCAAACCCTCCTTTCAACTTTTTTGATCAGTCCCGCAAGACGCGCCCGCGGGTTTTCCCTGTTCATTTCCGCAAGCTGCTTATAGAGGTCCTGCTCCTTCTGGGTGACGGTTTCCGGAATCACTATCCTTACCCTGACCAGCAGGTTTCCGGGGTTGCCGCCGTCCGGCTCCGGCATTCCCAGGCCGCGCAGCCTGAAAACTTTGCCGCTTTGCGTCCCCGGCGGTATCTTCAAGGATACCGGCCCTTTCAAGGTCGGAATGTCCACCTTGCCGCCCAGCACCGCTTCCGTCACGGTGACGGGCATCTCGCATTCCAGGTCGCTGCCGTTCAACCGGAAAAGGGGGTGGGGTTTGAGGCTGACAGAAAGGTAGAGATCGCCGGCGGGGCCACCGGACCTGCCGTTTTCCCCCTGCCCGGAAATACGCACCTTGTAGCCGTCCCTCACCCCGGCCGGGATTTTTACCTTCAAACGGCGGCCGTTGACCACGAGTTCTTTCTCAACCCCGGCATAGGCTTCCTCGAGGCTGAGTTCCAAAAGCGCCTCCGTGTCCGCCCCGCTCCCGCGCGCAGTCCTCCTTTCCCAGAAAAGATCAGTATCCGTAAAAGGATCGAGATCGCCGAAAAACATTTTAAAAAAGTCGCTAAAACCCCCGTAGCCGGGACTTTCAAAGTGAAACCGGATACCGTCGGGGCCGGCCCCCCTCCAATTTCTGCGGCCTTGCCGGTACGCGCTCCAGTCAAAATTCTGCCAGTCCGGGCCGATTTCATCGTATCTCTTTCTCTTTTCAGGATCGCTCAGAACTTCGTAAGCCTCGCTTATTTCCTTAAAGCGCTCCTCCGCCCTCCTGTCGCCCGGGTTCGCGTCCGGATGGTAGCGGCGGGCGAGTTCCCGGTAAGCCTTTTTTATTGCTTTGGCGTCGGCTTTCCTGTCAACCCCGAGTATTTTGTAATAATCCTTGTACTGCATACCGGTTTCACCTCCTCACTTTCTAAAAAAGTTTTAACCGCCTACAAAAAAGCGAGGGTTTCTTCCCCCGTTAAAGGACAAACTGCCGGGAACCGTTCAATTTATCCTTCAATGTCAATCGTGAGCTCTTTCTTCTTTCCTTCTTCTTTCGGAAGGGTAATTTCCAGTACGCCGTCCTGATAGCGGGCCTTGATCCCGTCCTGTTTTACGGGAATGTCAACCGTAAACGACCTGGACAGAGACCCGTAGCTCCGCTCGATCCTGAGGAAATTGGCGCCTTCCTCCTTTTCTTCCTTCTTGCGTTCACCCCGGATGGTCAGCAAATTGTCGGAGAAACTGACCTTGATGTCCTCCTTGTTTACTCCCGGCAACTCCGCCTTTACCAGGACAGCGTCGGGAGTTTCCTTGATGTCGACTGGAAAAGTTCCCCCCTGGGCAAGGGCGCCTCCCTCCGGCGCCTTGAACAGGCGCAGGTTCTCGTCAAAAAGCCTGTTGACCGCATGCTGCAGTCCCGCCAATTCACGGAAGGGATCCCACCTGATCAAAGCCATCCAAAACACCTCCCAATTTTATTATATAAAATTCAGGCTCCCGGCAGTCTCAACCGCATTTATTTGATTTTGACTAATCTTGACCTTAGTATAAAACACTCCCGCCAAAATGTCAATAATCCCCACTTCTCTTAATTAAATTTTTCCCTGAACTTTTCAGTTTTAGCCTTGGGCGCACGCCGGTTTTTCCTCTCCGGGCCGCCGGAAAATAAGGAAATATTCGGCGATATACAAGCATACACATACAACAAAAAGAGAAAGGAGGGAAAGAAATGAAAATCTTCAACGCCGCATTGGCCGGCCTGGTTACGGGGTTTCTTCTTTACTTGCTGGTCTCCCTGGCAAACATCGGGAACGCGTTTGTTCTGTTCCTGGCCGGCTGGGCCATATTCGCCTGCCTGTTTTACCGGGGCGCCGGGTCAATCAAAAGGATCTGGGCGAGGGCGTGCCTGGCCGCCGCCGTTGAATGCCTGGTGATGCCGCTGGCATCCTGGTTTTTGCCTTTTTTTTACGGCGAACAGGCCGTATTAGCCGCCAGGCAGGGGGTTGAGGCAGCGGGACAGGCTTTCGGCTCGGCTCTTGGAGGCGGGATGATAAATATATTGGCGGGCTACACGGGATTGCTCATAGGATTCCTGCTCCTGGCAACCGCCTATTTCTCACTCAGGCCTGCAAGAAGAAAACGCTAGCCGGGACGGGCCAAGGCAGCCGGTTCGCGCCCCGCGTTCGCGTCTTTGAATAAATATGTGACGGACCCGGTGAATTTCCGCACCGGGTTTTCTGTTCACAGGCAGTCCTTGCACACACGACATCCATAGATTAAAATGGAAGAAAAAGAGGAGGGAAAGAATCATGTTTGTCCGCAACCACATGACCAAATCACCAATTACGATAAACCCGAAGACCGGAATATTTGACGCCCTGGAGATC
This sequence comes from Bacillota bacterium, assembly GCA_035369845.1. Classification (GTDB taxonomy): domain Bacteria; phylum Bacillota; class Desulfotomaculia; order Desulfotomaculales; family Pelotomaculaceae; genus DAOOVD01. The sequence goes on from DAOOVD010000017.1 coordinate 40,954, forward strand.
ATGAAAAAGCACAAAATCAGGAGGCTCCCCGTTGTGTCGGAAGGCAAGGTGATCGGCATGGTGACGGAAAAGGAACTGTTGACAGTCTCTCCGTCCCCTGCAACCTCTCTGAGCATTTACGAGATGAATTACCTTCTGGCCAAAATGACCGTCGAAGAGGCAATGGTCAAGGACCCGCTCACCGTGACGCCCGACACCACCATCGAAGAAGCGGCCCTGCTCATGAGAGAGCGTAAAATTGGGAGCCTGCCTGTTCTCGATGATGGAAAACTGGTCGGCATCATCACGGCCACCGACATCTTTGACGCGCTGGTGAAATTCTTCGGCTACGGAAGGGCGGGCACCAGGCTGGTCGTCGAAGCCGGGGAGCGGGAAGGCCTGCTCGCCGATGTGATAAAGCTGATAAACGACTTCAATATTCCCATCCTTGACATCATCTATCTTGCCAAGGACAACCAGAATATTGAAATGATGCTGCGGCTGGGAACGGTGGAATACGCCCCGCTGGTGGAGGCCATGAAAAAAATGGGCCTGAAATTGACTTACGTCAGCTAATTTATCCATCGGGTCTGTGCCGGTTTTTTTAAACCGGCTTTTTAATTCCGACGTAAAAATTTTGGTTTGTTTTTGATTTCATTGAATTTTTTTCATACCCGCTGGTCACACTAACGGTAAATATTAAAGGAGGTGGTTTATTTATGCAAATGACCGAAATGGAACTTCTTCACACAGGAGAGCAGTTGAGAAGCGAAGCCGTAGCCATCGCCAAGTTTGCCGCCAGCGCCCGGCAGACGGCGGACCCAAGGCTGCAGCAGATGTACATGAGAGCGGCTGAACGCCACCGCAACCACTACGAGACCATTTTAAGGCAGGTTCAGAACTTTGCCGCCCACAGACAATATTAGGAGGTGATATTGATGATTGACGAAAAGGACAGACTTACGGATTCCCTCATTACACAGAAGCACATCGCCAGCGGCTACAACACCGCAGCCATCGAGTCATCAAACAGCCAGCTGAAAGAAACTTTCATGAACATTCTGAGGGACGAACACCAGATTCAATACGAGATTTACCAGGAAATGAACAATCGCGGCTGGTACCAGCCGAAGGCGGCAAACGTAAACGACATAAGCCAGAACGTGAACAAGTGGAACCAGGAACTGCAGAGGGTGCAGAGCGCGGCTGCCCGCCAGCCGGGAGCGGCGCACCAGGCCGGTTTCCAGGCCGGCTATCAGAGCGGGTTTTACGCCGGCGCACCGCAGTACGGTATGCAGACCGGGACGGGGATACCCCCAACCGGACAGGAAACCCATCAATACCGGCATCCATAAAGTGACAACAGCGGAATTACAACAACCCCCTTATAAAATAATGGGGGGTTTTTTATGTTTTTTTAAAACTGCCCCATTATATGGTATTAAATAAAAATTTTATTAATTTTCACTAAAAATAAAAATTGCCTGGAGGAAATTTCAGGATAATGTAGAATAGTTCACCCATAACGCTGCTTTTCAGCTAAAAAAGCACGGGGGCTCGAAATATGTTTGAAAAAGAACTATTTTCTCTAATTTTGCAGGATTTTCCCGAAAGCTTGATTATTACCCTTATCTGTTTCGATCTATTGAACCTCAAGTTTGTATTCAAAAAAATTATGATAATTTCTTTACTGCAAACACTCACCAACCTGGTGCGACTCCTGCCGATAGCCTTCGGCATGCACACGATCATCCTCACCATTTCGCTGGCTTTATATATCAGGATAACCACCGGCAAAAAGCTGAGCAGCATCTTCCTGGCCGTTATAACCTGCGTTTTTGTAATTCTCGCGTCCCAGGCCGTTTATTTCAAGCCCATGCTGAATTACCTGGGCGTCAGCTACCAGGATATGGTGTGGAGTCCTGTTTTAAGGGCCGTTTTCTCCCTCCCGGAATACGCCGCCCTGCTGCTGATACCGGCCGCCAAAAGAATTTACCTTCATCTGCAAAAACAACAGAAGGCGCCTTCGCAATCGTAATGGAGACGCAAAAAGCCCTGTTTTGAAAAATTTTTAGTCGAAACTGGAGGAGATTATAGGGAAAACATACTGCCAAAAGTGACAAGTTTTGATATAATTACTGTCAGTTTTAGGATTGCCCCGGCAATTAAAAACCCGATTTACCCATACCATGGCCATGACCCGCAAATACGAAAACAGCACTGGGAGGTCGTAAGATGGTGGAAAAAGAACTGCTGAATTTAATTTTTCAGGATTTTCCGGAGAGCTTGATTTTTGCCGTCGTCTGTTTTATCCTTTTAAACCTCAGGCTTGAATGGAAAAAAGTCTTGCTGGTTGCCCTGCTGCAAACCTTCACCAATCTCGTACGCCTCCTGCCCATCGCCTTCGGCATGCACACGGTAATTCTGACTATTTCACTTGTTTTTTACATCAGAATAATGACCAACTCACAGTTGAGTAAAATTTTTATCGCAGCTATAACTTGCATGGTTGTACTTATTACATCTCAAATTATTTATTTAAAGCCGATGATGTCACTCTTTAATTTAGATCTTCAAGGAGTAAATTCAAATCCGTTTTACAGGGCCGTATTCAGCATACCCGAATATATCGCCCTGCTGTTAATCCCGGCTGTCAAAAAGATTTACACGCGTAGCAGACAGAAAATTACAACTCTCTAAATAGAATCGAATAATTACGGAGGCCGAAAATGCCCGTTTTAAATTTAAGCAAAAAAGCCGCCGTCCACATGCGGAAAAACCTGAATTTCGGCGACGAAGAAGAAGAGATAGTTATTTATAGTTTTGAAATGCTTTTTAACTGCTTTTTCACTATTGCTTTGATCTGTTTAACCGCCTGGTTATCCGGATGTTTGCCAACAGCTTTAACCGCCACCCTGGTCGTTTTATTACTGAGGTCTTTTTCCGGCGGCGCGCACAGCAGCGCTTCGATAAACTGCACTTTCATAAGCGCGGTTGCGGCCGTATCAATAGGCAAGATATCAATTATCTGCGGCAGTCAAATGCCCGCCACTGCGAATATAATTTTTGTCCTGGCAGTGTTATTAATCTCATTAAGAATCATGTGGGTCCTGGCGCCCGTTGACAGCGCGGCCAAGCCGGTCACCTCGGATAGCCACCGCAGGCAGTTGCGCGCGCTGTCCCTGGCGGCGGTCACGGCAATTTCAGCCCTGCAGTTGGTCATACTGAGTTTCGACTACGGCCTTTTTGCCCGGTATTCACTGGCTGTTAGCCTGGGGACGGCCTGGCAGACCTTCACCCTGACCCGCGCCGGCCATAAATTTGTTTCCATGTTTGACGATATTATTAATAAACTACCAAGGAGGTGAGAGGAGATGAAACGCATCTACACGTTCATGCTGACGAGCATGTTCAGCGTCCTGTTGCTCGCCGCCGCTTTCAGCGTCAGGCCGGCATGCGCAGGTTGGACTTATCAGCCGGAACTGCCGAAATCCCTCAGAAAGTAGAAAACCGCAATTTGTAAAAATGCTGTAGACATCCGCACCGCCGGCCGCGGGCCGGCAGAAAAAGAAAGCCTGCACTTCAGGACAGGGGGTGTGTAAAAGCACCCCTAATTTTTGGGGGAAGTGGCTCACGTGAAAGAATGGAAGACCAAAAGAAGCGAAGAAATTTCGGAGCACATGCTGATCACCCATATTGTTTATTTTTTAATCTTTTGCATGGCTATTATAAGTATATCCGGAATTAATTTTTATAATATTTTATCTACTAATTTTTCAATTACTTATATAATAATGATCTCATGGGTTTTGTTCGCTTCCGGGATCATCCTCTACACCAGCAAGAAACTGGCTTCGGGCCTGAAGCTGGGCGACCGGCCCACCCCCTGGGACCTCTCCCTGTTTCTGGTCGCTTTTCTCCTTTCCGTAACAATTCTGACAATAACGGGCCGGAGCGGCAGCCCGGTGAAAATCCTTTTTCTAATCCCGGTAGTGATATCCTCTTCAAGCTACGGCAAAATCCCGGGCATGATTACGGCGGGCGCCGCCGGCGCCGTCCTGCTGTATTTCGACTTCGCGGCAGGCATCAAATCTTCTCCCAGCGTCACCTTCCAGGCCGATCTCGTCAACAGCGGGGTGATGCTTACCCTGGCCTGGCTGATCGGCGGCCTGGCCGACATTGAAAAAGCCGTCAGGGAAAATCTGACCAGCCTGGCCAACACCGACGAGCTCACCGGCCTGCCCAACCACCGCCGCTTCCAGGAAGTCCTGCGCGAGCGGCTCAAACACGCCAAGGAGAATCGGCTCCCCTTCTCGCTGATCATGTTCGATATCGACCACTTCAAATTTTACAACGACAATTTCGGGCACCTGAAAGGCGACGAGGTCCT
>DAOOVD010000018.1:0-44976 GCA_035369845.1 Bacillota bacterium
AGTTTTAGTTGCTTGAGGTTCTCCTGCATCCTTAGAAGCTGTGGGTTATCCAAGACGAACACCTCCCTCAGCCAGCGATGCGTAGATATCCAGGCTTCTGACCTCAACCTCCGGGAGGGATGCTTTGGGACAATTGACGCTCTTTTTTGTTGCCAGACCCCGGTAATGCTCATCATCTTTGATTACCTGATACTTGGTCTCTGATTTCCGGTGAGTGGCGATCAGTGTTCCCTGGTGGTAGATCGATATTTGGTCGCCCTGCTCCTGGAGTTCCACGGTTTGATGCACATACTTCCAGGGCACCGAGTAGCGACTCGCATCGTAGGAGACCAAACAGTCGGTGGCCACCCGGCGCATCTGCCATACCTGCAAAACGTATGGCGGCCTGCTGGTATGCGGCCGGAGGTTTTCCTGCCGGAAACGCGCTGCCGGCTGCTCGTGGGTGGTGCCGTGGATCCGCAGACCCGCCACCTCCCTGATCCAGGCCTGGACCTGCTCGTTGGCGGCTGCCAGCGACGCAAACTCCTGCCCGGGCAGGAACGATCTCTTGACATACTTGACTCCTGACTCGACCTTGCCTTTCGTCTTTGCCCGGTAGGGCCGGCAGAGACGTGGAGTGTAGCCGTAGTAGCGGCAGAAGTCCTCGAACTTGGGATGATCCTGACATTGGCGGTAGCCCGGTCGAGAACGATGGTTCTGGGGTTGTCGTAGAGGATCTCTTCCGGGATGCCCCCGAACCAGTTAAATGCATGCTCGTGGCAGGCGATCAGCGTGGGCAGCGTCTCATCCATGGTGAACTCCACGTAGATCGCCCTGGAGAAGCCGAGCACCATGACGAAGATCTTGATCCTGGTCAATTGGCCGCCGATCATGAGCTTTTTGCTGCCCCAGTCCATCTGCGCCTGTAGCCCGGGCGGGGTTTCAAAGCGGGCTGTTGCCGCCTCCATCTGGCGGTGGGTCTCCCGCAGCGGCCGCACCGCTTCCTTGAGTATGGTGTAGCTGCCGGCATAGCCCCGCTTTTTCAGTTCCCTGAGGAGGATGGCAGCATTGAAGTCCACCTGCGGGGCCCCTTCCATCAGGAACGGCATGAACTCTGTCAGCAGACCAGATTTACAGTTTTCCCGGGTGTATGGCTGGTAGAGATCACTGCGTAAGGCTTTTTTGACGGTATTCTTGCTGATCATGAGTTCTCTGGAGATCTTCTTGATCGATTTACCCATTTTGCGCATGAACCGAATTTCGCTCCATAAATCCTGTGTAAGCATCTGGCTCTCTCTCCCATGATCGTAATCATGAGAGTTGGTTTCCGCTTGACCCATGTCATTGCCTCCTTTTTGGTGGAGGGGGGTCAATTTTCAACCGCCACATAGGGTCATTTTAGCACCGGCGATGACATTTTGCGATTGGTTCAGTAATTCGGAGACCAATTTTCTGTTGCTATCGTTCATTTCCCTTTTAACTAATTCCCAATCTCTTATTGTGCTAGGGGCTATACCACATAAATTAGCAAATTCCTGTTGGGTTAATCCTAATGAAAGCCTTAGAACTTTAAGCTGAATCCTCAAATCCTTTGAAAAAAATTCATCGGGTTTAACTGCTAATACTGCAACAGATATTTTCAAAATTGTAGCTAATTTCAATGCTGTTTTAATTGTAGGTTGATGTCTGTTATGCTCAATGCCCGTTATTGTTTTACAGCATACACTAGATAGCCTCGATAGTTCTTTTGTCGAGATTTTTGCATCATTCCGTGCGTTACGTAGCCTATCTCCAATTGTTAACCTCATATCCACACCGTCGAACTGTGCAAATTTGCTTAGAAAAGCTGCTACTTCGGTTTTGATGGTTTCTAAATCCACATTTTTGTTTGATTTATTACCAAATTCTGTTGCCAAACTAAAGTGTGTGGTGTTGCTACACCGCTTGTGTTGTGCACATTTTGAGTGTTTCCGGTCTGCACGTGGGTCTGGTTCTCGGCGGATTGATATGCGTTTTAAATCTGCTGAAAGCATCGCCCGGACTTACCGCGCCGGCGGCCACCCCCGTATTGGCCGCTTACGCGTTGATGACGGGAATGAGCCCGGCGGTGGTGCGGGCCGCCTTCATGGCTTTGCTTTTGTTGTGGGCTCGCCACCTCGGGCGCGACAGGGACTGGGCCGCGTCCATGGCGGCGGCCGCCCTCGCCATACTGCTCTGGAATCCTTTGCAGATTTACCACCCCGGGTTTCAACTTTCGTTCGCCGCCACCTGGGGAATACTTTACCCGGGTCCGGTGCTGGCATCCGTTTTTGAAAGTTTTATGAGCGGTTTTCCGCCCCGGGCGGCCCGCACAATTTCCGTGATGCTGGCGGTTCCCCTGTCTGCCCAGCTTGCCACGGTGCCGCTGGTGGCCTGGTATTACAACTTCGTTTCCCCGGTGAGCGTCGCGGCTAATCTCCTGGCCCTCCCGCTGGTGAGCCTGGTCATGTTCCTGGGAATAGCCGCCGCGTTGCTGGGCCTGGTCTGGCTGCCGCTTGCCGGGCTGGTGAACGCCGGCACCGGGGCGGTGATGAGCGTTTTTCTGCCCATGGTGGATTTCTTTCAGGGTTTGCCGGGAGCGGTGATCTACCTGAAATCGCCTCCCGTGGCGCTGGCGGCGGCATGGTACGGCCTGCTCCTGGCCGCCGTCCACCTCCGCGGCTGCAGCCGGGAGGTCCGGCAGCGCGTTTTGAGTTGGACGGCAACAGGTGTGTTGTTTGGCGCCGTTCTGGTCCTGATCCTTTTCCCCTGGAAGGGAAGCCACAAACTTACCGTTCATTTCATTGACGTAGGCCAGGGCGACAGCGCTTTAATCCAGACTCCGGGCGGCCGGAACGTGCTGATTGACGCCGGGGGTTGGGGCAATGAGACGGATACAGGCAGCGGCGCCGGGGATCAGGTGGTGGCTCCCTATCTCCGAAAGGCGGGCGTGCGGAAGATCGACGTGCTGCTTCTCACTCACCCCCACGAGGACCACTGCGGGGGCGCGTCCTTTTTGATCGGTAGCTTTCCGGTGGGTCTGGCTGTGGTTTCCCCTCTTACCGAGGCGCCGGGGGGAGGCAGGTGGCCGGCGTCCGGAGGGAACGGCGGGGAAATTCCCGCAGGGTACGCGGTCCTTCTCGAAAAAATGGCGGCAGCCGGAATTCCGGTCGCCGCGGCGGCCGCGGGCGACGTGATAAGACTGGAAAACGGCCTGCGCATGGAGGTTTTGTCCCCCGAAAGAACTACGGGAGGCTCAGTCGCGGCGGTCAACGATAATTCGCTGGTGTGCAGGCTTGCTTACGGGCGCCGTTCTTTTCTCTTTGCCGGAGATATCGAGAAGGAGGCACAGGAGGAGTTGGTCCAAAGGAAAACGGACCTCAAAGCCGACGTCCTGAAAGTACCGCACCACGGGAGCCGCTCGATTGTGCCCGAACTGCTTAAGCTGGTCAAACCGGAGGCGGCGGTAATTTCAGTGGGCGAGCACAACTCCTTCGGCCATCCCGCCCCGTCTACCGTGGAACTGCTAGAGGAGGTCGGGGCCGGGATCTACCGCACCGACCTCGACGGGGCTGTGATCGTGGAAACGGACGGCAACACGCTTGAGATAAGAACCGGTAAAAGAAATTAAAAATAAAGCATAATTATAGGGGATAATAAAAACAAGAGGTGATTTATATATGCCTGCCCGCTATATTACAGAACACTCAAACCAGTTGCATCAGTTGCTGGTTTCGGTATCGAGGCATTTTTACGTCCAAAAGAACGGAATGCTGAAATACCAGGAAAAACCCGTCGAGGTGAATATAAAAAATTACACCAAGAGTAAAAAAGAACACCTCGTTTATTGTATCCTGCGGGACCACTTCAGCGGCAGTTTCGTGCTTGAAGTGGCCACCACCAATTCCCTTATTCCCCTGGCGGACTTTTTATACTACGGGTGGAGTAATGGAACGGAGGGGAGGTATCTTTGGGGGCTGCCCGATTTTTTGTATGTACCCCAACTGATTTCTTCCCCGGAACTGTTTGCTGGCCTCAAAAGATTGGGTGTTGAAGCGCTGAACCCGCCCAGCGGCTTTGCCTCCGGTATGCGGATCGTCAGGGATATTGAAGACCAGATTAATTTTTATGTCCTCGGCTACACCGTTGACCACCGTCCGGAAAATATTTCCCGGCACAAAGAAAAAATTTATGAATATATGCTCAACCTTAATTTCGGGGAGAACAAATTCAAAAAGTGGCAGGACAACCTGCCGGCCGGCCATCCGAAAAAGACACCTGAATACAAGGATTTTGTAAAATGTTTCGCGGCCGCGTCGGGACGAGCTGCCGGGATACCCGTAGTTAATCCCTCCCCCGCTGGCGAGTTCACCGGTTTGAAGAAGTATGTAGAAAAACCGGTTGAAAACGAAGTTTTTCCTATTGGGAACCGGAAATTTTCGGCCGAAAAACTCCGGCGCGCTCAAGACCTGATTTATGATGCCTGGGAGACCGACAGCCGGCAAAGGCGCCTGGACCTTGCCCGCCGGGCGCTGAAAACCTCGCCTTACTGCGCCGACGCCTACGTGCTGCTTGCTGAAGAGAGCAGGGACCCACAGGAGGTTCGGGAACTATATGAAAAGGGTGTCCAGGCCGGCAGGTTATCCCTGGGAGATTTGTTTTTTAAAAAGAATGCAGGAAATTTTTGGCTTATTCTTGAAACGAGACCTTACATGAGGGCATTGGCCGGCCTGGCCGACTGCCTTTGGAAAACGGGTCAAAGACGGCAGGCCATAGGGCATTACAAGGAAGCGCTGCGCTTAAATCCCAACGATAACCAGGGCATCCGCTATATCTTGGCCGGATGCCTGCTGGAAGAAGGAATGGACGATGCTCTGGGCGCTTTGCTGAACCAATACGAAGGCGACATATCCTGTTTTATGCATTACAACAGGGCGCTCTGGTCTTTCCGTACCTCCGGCGGCAGCAATGAACAGTCGGACGCATATCTGGCGGAGGCTTTGGAGTCAAACAGCCACGTACCTGCTTACCTGTTGGGCAAAAAGAAGATACCTTATTGCCTGCCGGATTATTATGCTCTGGGCAGCGAAGAAGAGGCCATGATATATGCCGAGGGAGCCAAGAAAGCCTGGCAAAAAACGCCGGCGGCGCTGGCGTGGCTGGCCGGGCATCTGCCGGAATGAGACGGCTGAGTTTATAAGAAGCCTCATAATTTCAAGACGCGCCGAAGAAAAAATACCAGTATGACCCGTACCTGGACCCCCGGCTGGATTGGGCCGGAAAGGCGGAACAGGAGGTGGACACGGACGGAAGAATATTTTATGGAAATGACGGCAACAGGATCGGTTGAGACAGACAGGGAATTGAGATGAAGTATGATTGACAATATTACTCCCGGTATGATAGATATATCATAAGGGGGTGTCTTCAATGAGTCAAAAACTCACGATAAGCATTCCGGACGAACTTATTAATGTTCTGGACAATCTGACTACCACATGGAAAACATCCAGGAGCGGAGTTTTTGCCCGTCTTCTTCAGGAAGTTGAAAAAAAGCGACTGGAGAACGAGATGGAGGAAGGCTATAAGACTATGACAGTGAACTGTGCTGATTTTTATTTGCCGGCTCAGGCCGAGGCGGTGTTCTTGAATGATAAAGAGAGGTGAAATTTACCTGATCGATTGGAGTCCGGGCAGAGGCAGTGAGCAGGCAGGATTGCGTCCGGCTTTGGTTCTGCAAAATGACATTGGTAATAAATACAGCCCCACCACCATAGTTGCAGCCGTTACAACTTCTTCGGGAAAAACGTATCCCTTCCAAGTCCGCATCGAACCTGAAGAATGCGGCCTTTCAAGGCCAAGTAAGGTTTTGTTGGAGCAGATACTCACCGTTAGCAAAGAGAGGCTGGTTAAAAAGATTGGTCAGATAAGTCCTCAAAAGTTATATGAAGTAGAAAAGGCGATCCACAACAGCTTGGGACTGTTATGGTAGCAAGAGGCCCGGCAATTTGCTTTGCGGGTTTTTTGTTTTTGAAAACACCCCGAAAGCGGTGTTCGGTTGTAAGAGCGCCGCTGATTATATATAATTTAAGTAAAACATTCCCGGGGTGATTTGTGATGGCGGTAGCAGAAGTTTCCGTGGTTCCAATCGGGACGAATTCCGCCAGCCTGAGCGAATACGTGGCGGGATGCGTCGCTGTGTTGAAAGAGGCCGGAGGGATCACTTACCAGTTGACTCCTATGGGAACGATAATCGAAGGGGAACTGGACAGGGTTTTGGAAGCGGTGCGCCGGATGCACGAACAGCCTTTTGAAAAAGGCGCGCAAAGGGTCCTGACGACCCTGCGCATCGACGACCGCAGGGACAAGAAGCTTACCATGGCCGGCAAGGTCGCGGCGGTGGAAGCAAGACTGGGCAGGTAGGAGCCTTTCGTGAACTATTACATCGAACTGTTGAACAGCATAAAGCGGGGGGTGATCTCCCCGGTTTACCTTTTTTACGGGGAGGAGACCTATCTCCAGGAGCAGGCCGTGCTCCGTTTCAAGGAATTTGCCGTCGGCGGGCAGAGCGAGCTTAACTGCGAGGTTGTCGACGGTGAGACGGCAACTCCCGCGCAAATCGTCGAGAGCGCGGAGACTCTGCCTTTGTTTTCTGAAAGGCGGCTCGTCGTGGTGAAGAACCCGGTGTTCTTCAAGTCCGCAAAACGGGGAGGGCAGAAGGAGGACGCTGAAGAAGGGGCGAAAGAGGACGTTCAAGAAAAACCCCTCATAGATTATATTGAGAACCCGCTTGTTTCAACCTGCCTGATTTTTACCGTAACCGGCCCGGTTGACAAGCGGAGGCGCATTTTCAAAGCGGTAAAGGAATGCGGGCGGGAACTGGAATTCACCTGTCTTTCCAGGGAGGAACTGGCCGGATGGCTGGCGAAAAGAGCGCGGGCGGAGGGCCGCAGGTTTGCCCCCGGCGCCGAATACGCGCTGGTTGACGCCGCCGGGCCGCTGCTGCAAAACCTGGCGGTTGAACTGGAAAAGCTGCTCAATTATTCGAGAGGGCGGGAAACGATCACGAAAAAAGACATCTTCCAGGTGTGTCCGCCCAAACCGGAGGAAAACGTCTTTGCCGTTGTGGACGCGGTGGGGAACAGGCGCTGCGGTGAAGCCCTGGCCGGCATCAAGGACATGCTGGCGGCGAGGGAGCCGCCCCTGAAGATTCTGTCCATGATAGCGAGGCAGTTCCGTCTCCTGCTGCAGGTTCACGACATGACGGAAAAGGGCTTTTCCGAGCGCGACGTAGCGGCCGGGATTAACATGAAGCCATACGCCGTCCGCAAGTTGATGGCCCAATGCAGGAACTTCAGCCGTTTACAATTGCTCGACGCTTTGAAGTACCTGTCTGAAACGGATTTCGCTTTGAAAACCGGGCGGCAGGAATTCTACCCGGCTGTCGAGGTTCTCCTGTTGAGGCTTTGTGCCGGCAGGGGCAAAAGAGTGGAAGATCACGATGTTTCCAGGAGATGGACATGACGGAAAAGAATGTCCGGGAGAATACCGGCAGCCTGCTGTACAACCTTGATGACCGGCCTCCGTTGAACCGCACCCTGTTTTACTCCGTTCAGTGGCTTGCCTTTACCCTGGCGAACTCGGCCGTGGTTCCGGTTGTGGTGGGCAACGCCCTCGGTCTCGACCAGGCCGGCATTGCCGAACTTGCCCAGCGGACCTTTTTTTTTCAGGCGTTGGCATCGCTCCTGCAGGTGACTTTCGGCCACCGGCTTCCGATCATAGAAGGGCCGTCCGGCATGTGGTGGGGTATTTTCATCACCCTGGCCGCCATGTCGCCCGGCCTGGGCAAGCCGCTCGGCGTCCTGCGCACCGACCTGGAACTGGGCGTGCTTGCGGCCGGAATCGTTCTTGCCGCAACCGGCTCCGCCGGCCTGGTAGGGCGGGCGCTGAAACTGTTCACGCCTGCAGTCACCGGCTCCGTTCTTCTCCTGCTGGGGATTCAGTTGAGCGGCACCTTCGTCAAAGGCATGCTGGGCATCGGCTCTCACGGGACCGTCGACCTGAAATCGAGCCTGGTTTCGCTGTTTGTGGTGGCCGTGGTGGTGTTAATCAGTCTGAAAGCGAAAGGTTTTCTGAAAAGCGTCGCCATCCTCATCGGCACGGGCGCCGGTTGGATTGCAGCTTACGCCGCCGGGATCGCTTCCGGAGTCAACTGGACGCATCAAGCCGCGGCAGCGCTTCCCCGGCTTTTCGCCTGGGGGCCGCCGACGTTCGATCCCGGTATCTTGCTTACGTCTGTTCTTACCGGCCTTCTCGTCCTGTCGAATCTTGTGGCCAGCATCCTGGCCATGGAGCGGGTGCTGGAAACCGAACTGCCCAAGAAGACGTACGACCGCGGCGTGGCCTTGACCGGCCTTTCTGATGTCCTTGCCGGCCTGGGGGCGACGGTGGGTTTCGTGCCTTACTCGGCGGGAGCGGGCATGGTCAGCCTGACCAGGGTTGCCGCCCGGCTTCCCTTTGTCCTGTTTGCCCTCGCGCTGATGATCCTGGGTCTTTTGCCACCGGTCGGGGCGTTTATGGCGTCGATACCGGAGCCGGTCGGCTATTCCGTGCTGCTGGCCTCTTTCTGCCAGATGGTCGGTTTCGGTCTCAAGGACTACGCGCGGTTGAAGTTTGAAGGAAGGGACTACTTTGTGGTCGGCTTTCCCGTTCTGTTCGGGACCGGGGTGATGTTCCTTCCACCGGGAGCTTTTGAAGGGGTGCCGGCCTTGGGCAGGTATGTTTTGGGCAACGGCTTCATCTGCGGCATGCTTTTGTGCATGGTGCTGGATCACGTTATTCTGCCCGGCAGATTTTTTAGAGACGCGTAAGCCCCCGCCAATTTGAAAAGAAGCAAACCCGGCCGTGACGCCGGGGAGGATGTTGACTAGGCGCCTTGAGGTTGAAACGCTAGCTCAAATGCTTCGCGCCGGCTTGCGTCGGGTGAACCAGGGGCTCGCATCACGCGATATCGGACCGCCTTCAACTCGCCATCCCGGCTCGGTTCAGGCTTTCGCAGACGTCCATGTCCGCACATCCAATATCGCATTCTCACTTCGCCCGGTTCACCTGCGGCGCTTCGCAATATCGCTCGCTTTCTTCAACCTAAAGGTCCCGGATAGTTTGCAGACTGCCCGGCCGCGCCGCCGGGCTTAATTCTTGCAGACATGCAGTTCGGAAGAATCTTCCACCAGGCAGAGCGACGCCACAGTAATGTCCTTGACGGTTTTCAACTCCGCCAGCAGGGCGTCCAGTTCGGCGGAGGTGGCTTCTATGGTCAGGTTGATTATGCCCCGGTTGCATTGGGAGTAGGGAATTCCGCTGCGGTGCAGGATGAGCGAGCCGTACTTGGACAGGACCTCCTGGACTTTGGGAGCGTGCTCTGATTTTTGATTGACCAAGATGCCGACTATACAAATACGCTTTTTCAACTGATTTCACCTCCTTTTCCGGAAACAGCGCGAAGATTTAGTGCTGTTTCGCCGTTTTATGGACGGTGTTGCTGCCCGTCTTATTTTAATAAATACAATAATTAACAGATAATGTCTACTTTTTTAGAAATATTCCGGTCGAATTTTTGTGGCAGCGTCAAAAATAACAGAAGCCCTCCAACCTGTTTGAAGGGCTTCTGTTATTTATCCGGTAAGCTTGTTGAACTTTTTGGTAAGGCGCGATTTTTTACGGGCGGCTGTGTTTTTATGTAAAATGCCTTTCGTAACGGCCTTGTCGATGGCTTTAACGGCGTTGCGGAGCCTGAGCCCGGCTTCTTCCGGGTTTGTTTTTGCTGCTTCTTCAAATTTCCTTATTGTCGTCTTGAGGGCGGATTTAATGCGGGTGTTGCGCAAGGTCCTCTTGCGGATCGTCTCAACCCGTTTGACCGCCGACTTGATGTTCGGCACGTTTTCTCACCTCCCAACGGCAACAATTTTACCATGTGCCCGAAAAAAATGCAAGCGTTGCCGGCATCAGTCGCACCCGCCGGTTTTTGACAGAAAGGCTATCAGGTAACGCTTGAAGTCTTCAAAGTCACCCAGTCTTTTTTGAATTATATTGTACACCCTTTTTGTGTCCACTTCCCAGTATACATGCACCAGTCTGTTGCGGAACAGGGCCATATTTGCCAGTTCTTCGGCGAAACTTCCGGGCAGAATGTTATGTTTGCCGAGTATGAGAAAAATATCTGAATAGTCTTGGGGCGCTTCAAAATTATGCGCGGAGATAATATGGTTTCCAATGTTCAGAGTGGTCTCAATGGCTAGTTGCAAAAACCTCTCGGCGCTTCCATAATTACGTGGGTCCCCGGTGAATTCGGTTAAACTTACAAGGCTTAGCTGTCTTAAAATTTCGAGGTATTTGTCGAGCATCTGCAACTGTTTCTCTATCTTTTGGAAATTAACCGTCGGTCGTCTTTCCCTCCCGGATTCGCTTTAAGAACTCCTCGCGATATTCACGGTATATGGGCAGGCAGTCGATGTAATATTTTCGCACATATTCCTCAAAAGCTGTTCTTTTTTGCTCGTCTGCGCTGAACAGCAATATGCCGCAGGTAGCGTTATACTGGACGGGTAAAGGAGCTTTGTTTAAAACTACCAGATCGATGTTATTTGTTTTGAAAATCTTTTGAAAATCCCCCTGAAGGCTCATTTCGACCCGGAAAGAGTCCATGTCCGGCAAGTTGTCGACCAGCAGCAGGCCGATATCGATATCGCTCAGAGGTGTGGTGCGGCCGCATGCGTACGAGCCGAAAAGGTAAACGGTCAGTACTTGCGGGTAACGGTTGCAAGCCTCTTTAATTCTAGGCAGAATTGAATTAATGGCAGACGATATGCTTTTTGCGGACAACGGCAATCACCACCTGAATTTTTCAACCCGAACGATTCCGCCTGAACAGTTTGATACCGCTGGAACAACATCATATCGCATCATGTAAAATTCTGCAAGGGCGTTGTTTTGATTTTTTATCAAATAATGGTTTACCCTTCGGGTTTTCCGAAGGGTATTTTGATGTCGATGGTATATTCTTTCCATTTTCGGTCAAAGCTATTTTTAGCTGTAACGATTGGAGGTGACACATTAAATGCAATGGCTCGGACTCATTATCAGGTTTGTTGTTTCAGCACTGGTACTTATTGTTGCTAGCTGGCTCTCGCCCGGTTTCGTGGTGAGGGGGGGGTTTGTCGGGGCTCTTATCGCCGCCGCGGTAATCGCCGTCCTGGGGTATGTTGCCGAAGCTCTCCTGGGCGAGCGGATTTCACCTCAAAGCAGGGGCCTCGTGGGCTTCATAACTGCGGCTGTGGTGATCTATCTGGCGCAGTTTATCATCCCCAGTTTGCTCAGTGTGAGCCTCGTCGGCGCCTTGATTGCCGCTTTCATTATCGGACTGATTGACGCCTTTGTACCGACTGTTCTACGCTGATGCAACTCTCATAAACCCCTCTTTCCGGG
The DNA here is from genome assembly GCA_035369845.1 of Bacillota bacterium. Classification (GTDB taxonomy): domain Bacteria; phylum Bacillota; class Desulfotomaculia; order Desulfotomaculales; family Pelotomaculaceae; genus DAOOVD01. The sequence continues at coordinate 11,482 of DAOOVD010000018.1, forward strand.
CATAAAATTTAAGAACCACGCCCGGAAGGAGGGGTTTTATGTATCCGGCGTCGGCCTGCCGTTTCAGGAGGATGCAGCCGCCGTTCAGGGCCCGTCCGGCGGCGGCTGTCGCTCTGTCGGCGGTTTTTCTTTTCGTTGTTTTAAGATTTGCTGCCGCTTCCGCGGTTTATCCGGCTCTGGCCGGAGCGATAAAAAACCTGCCCGGGATAGCGGCCGCCATCTACCTGAAGGATTCTTTAAAAATACTCAAAACGGCCATGCCGGTTCTCGAGTGGAGCAGCGATGAGGGGGATGCAGCAGGCAGCGGCCCGGTGCGGGCAGTTCTGGCCGCCGCCGGGGAGGCGGTCGGGTTGGGTTTTTACAGTCCGGCAGCTCTTTTGCGGTCGCAAATTCCTCTCCTGTCGGCCGTGGATTTTGCGGACCCGGTTGCGGCGGCGGGTCCGGCCCGGCCGCATGAAACCGCCACCCCGCAAGCGGTCTCTCCCCTGTCCGGAGACGCCCTCGTCTGCATTTATAATACTCACACGGGGGAAACTTACAGCCTTACCGACGGAGTGGACAGGGTCGACGGGCGGGCCGGCGGGGTTGTTGCAGCGGCAGCGGCCCTGCAGGAGGCGCTGGAGGTGAAGCATAAAATAAAGACGGCCAGGTCGGACCGGATAAATGATTCGATTTACGCCAGGTCTTACATTGTATCGGGGGAGACGGCGAAAGAGCTTCTTTCTGCCAATCCCGGGGCAAGAGTCGTCCTTGACATTCACCGTGATTCCGGGAAGACGAGGGAACAGAGCGTGGTAAGCGTCAACGGCCGGGCTGCGGCCCCCATTTTGTTTGTCGTGGGTTCCGGCGCCCGCCGTACTTTTCCCGGCTGGCGGCAGAATTACGAGTTCGCCGTCCTGATTTCCGGCAGGATGAACGAAATGTACCCCGGTCTTTCTCTCGGGGTAAGGGTGGAGGACGGGATCTATAACCAGAACCTGCACCCTCATGCCGTCCTTGTAGAAATCGGCACTTCGAAAAATTCCACTGGGGAGGCGGTGTATTCGGCGCGCCTTCTGGCCGATGTATTGGCCTGGTACATCAACGGGGATAATAAGGTCTAGCAGTAATTTCTTTATTTAGTTTTTCCCCCGGAGTAGTGCAGTATTATGAAATACAAGCTCGTTGTTTTGGTTTTCTTCTTAGTGGTGGGGGCCGGAACGTCGGCCGTACTGTCTCAATTCAACCGGATGATCTACCCGGCCGGCCCGTTCTCAATCTTGAAGGTGGAATGCGGCGGGCCGGGTTTTTACCGGGTGGAGTTCTTGGGTGAGAAAGCTCTCCTGGAGCGCCCGCTTTGGATATCCGGTCCCGGCGCCGTTGGAGCGGCCGCACGCGGGGCGGCGCTTTTAAGAGAAATCACAGACAATGCGAAAATAACCGTCAGACAGGCGTTTGACCGGATAACGGCCGGATTCAACATTTTCCGTACCGGCATCAAACCGTTCGTCCGGGAAGGCCGGGATCGTCCGGGTCATTGATAATTGATAGCTGAGAACTTTGTAATTGTTTCACAAGATGATCCGCATCATCCGATCGTCCGGGTCATTGATAGCTGGGAACGGCGGTGATATAATTATATAGTTGTTGTATAACGCAGGGAGGGCTCCCGGATGGAGCGGGAAAGGGACAGAATCCGCAATTTCTGCATAATAGCGCATATCGACCACGGCAAATCCACTCTTGCGGACAGGTTTCTGGAATATACCGGCGCTTTAAGCGGGCGGGAGATGACCGAGCAGGTTCTCGACCAGATGGACCTGGAGCGCGAGCGGGGCATCACCATCAAGATGCAGGCGGTGAGGTTGAAGTACAAAGCTGCCGACGGCAGAGAATACCAGTTGAACCTGATCGACACCCCCGGTCACGTCGATTTCTCCTATGAAGTTTCGCGCAGCCTTGCCGCCTGCGAAGGGGCGCTGCTGGTGGTGGACGCGGCCCAGGGTATCGAGGCCCAGACCCTGGCCAACGTGTACATGGCTCTGGAGCACAATCTTGAAATAATACCCGTCATCAACAAGATCGATTTGCCGGGCGCCGAGCCCGAAAGAGTGAAAAAGGAAATAGAGGACGTGATCGGGCTTGACGCCTCCGGGGCCGTGATGGCGTCGGCGAAGTACGGGATCGGTATTGAGAACATTCTGGAGCAGATCGTGGCGAAAATCCCCCCGCCCGGCGGCCGGGAAGATGCGCGTCTGCGGGCGCTGGTTTTCGACTCGCACTACGATCCCTACAAGGGAGTTATTGCGTACATCCGCGTAGTGGAAGGCTCGGTGCGCTCCGGCATGCGGATAAGAATGATGGCGTCCGGAAAGGAGTTCGAGGTCAGCGAAGTGGGCGTTTTCCGTCCCGCTCCCGCTGCCGTAGACGGTCTGGGTACCGGCGAAGTCGGTTTTATCGCCGCCGGAATGAAAAACGTCAAGGACTGTATGGTGGGGGACACCGTCACCGATGCCGAAAGACCAGCCGCCGCGCCCCTTCCCGGCTACCGCAAGGCTACCCCGGTGGTGTATTGCGGATTGTATCCGGTGGATCCCGGGGAATACGAGAGCTTGAAGGACGCGCTTGAAAAGCTCAAGCTGAACGACGCCTCCTTCACATACGAGCCGGAAACCTCGGAGGCCCTCGGGTTCGGTTTTCGCTGCGGGTTTCTCGGGCTGCTGCACATGGAAATAGTTCAGGAGAGGCTGGAACGGGAGTACAAACTGACCCTGATCACCACGGCGCCCAACGTGGTTTACCGCGTGACCACCACGGCCGGTGAAGCGGTTTACGTGGAGAACCCCAGCAAGCTGCCGCCCGCCGGGAAAATTGAATCCATCGAAGAGCCGTACGTCAAAGCCACGATCATGACCCCCAAAGAATATGTGGGGGCGGTGATGGAACTTTGCCAGGAGCGCCGCGGGAGTTTTTCCAACATGGAGTATATGAGCGTCAGCCGGGTCATGCTCAATTACGAAATACCCCTCAGTGAAATCATTTATGATTTCTTCGATCAGTTGAAGTCACGGACGAGAGGGTACGCCTCCCTCGACTACGAAATGGCGGGTTACGTGCAATCGGACCTGGTGAAGCTCGAAATTTTAATCGCCGGTGAAGTGCTGGACGCCCTTTCCGTGGTAGTGCACAGGGACAAGGCTTATTACAGGGGCAGGCAGCTTGTGGAAAAGCTGAGGGAACTGATCCCCCGGCACCTCTTTGAAATTCCGATTCAGGCCGCCGTGGGAAACCGGGTCGTGGCCAGGGAAACGGTAAAGGCGGTGCGGAAGGACGTTTTGGCCAAATGTTACGGGGGGGACGTCACCCGCAAGCGGAAGCTGCTGGAGAAGCAGAAGGAAGGCAAGAAGCGGTTGAAGCAGGTGGGCAACGTGGAAATTCCGCAGGAAGCCTTCATGGCCGTGCTGGGCGTCCGGGAGAAATAAGCTTGACGGGGTGGCGGGGAAAATGACCGTCGGTCTCTACATTCACGTTCCGTTTTGTCTGAAAAGGTGCTCGTATTGCGACTTCGTATCCTATATTTATGAACCGGAGGCGGCGGAAGCCTACATTACGGATCTTTCAGCCGAAATCCGGCTCTACGGGCCGTTGCTGCGTGAAGACGAAAAGCGGGTTGCCAGCATTTTTTTCGGCGGGGGAACGCCCACCAGCCTCCCGGCGGCAAGCCTCAAGACCGTAATGGACGAGATCGGTTCTGTTTTTTGCCTGCTGCCGGACTGCGAAACAACCGTCGAGGCGAATCCCGGGACCGTGCATCCGCGATATCTGGACAGCCTGGCGGAAGCGGGATTCAACCGCCTGAGCCTGGGTGTCCAGTCCTTTGACGAAGGTCTCTTGCGCGTGTTGGGGCGCCGGCACGGGCGAAGGGATGTTGAAAATGCGGTGCGGTGGGCGCGGGAGGCGGGTTTTCAAAACATAAACCTTGATCTCATCTACGGCATACCGGGACAGGCCGCCGAAGGCTGGCTTGAAACACTGGAAAGGGCCGTAGCCATTGCGCCGGAACATATTTCGGCGTACGGGCTTCAGCTTGAAGAAGGGACTCCGCTGGCGCGGGCCGTCGCCCGCGGGGAGTTGGTTCCCTGTGCGGAGGAAACGGAACTGCTGATGTACCTGAAAGCCGTTGATTATCTCACCTCCAACGGGTATATGCACTACGAAATTTCGAACTTTGCGAAGCCGGGCAGGCAGTGCGCCCACAATCTCGGCTACTGGCTGAACCTGCCCTATCTCGGACTGGGGGCCGCAGCCCATTCCTTTTTCCGGAACAGGCGCTTTCGCAACGAAAGTTCGCTTGCAAGGTATCACGAAAAGCTTTTGAGGGGAGAATACCCCGTGGAGGAAGAATTGCCCGTCACCTTGGACGCGGAAATGGCCGAAACCATGTTTTTGGGATTGAGGCTGATTGACGGAGTAAGTCTGAGCTCTTTTTGCCGGCGCTTCGGACGGTGCCCCGGGGAGGTCTACCGGGAAGAGATTGCCGGTTTGAAAAAGGCCGGCTTGATTGAATTGAAAGGGGATTTCCTGCGTTTGACCGGAGCCGCGCTGCCGGTTGCCAACCGGGTTTTCCGGGAGTTCGCATAGCGCAAAACAGCTTGACAAAAAATTGGAGTAGTGCTATTTTTTATTTAGCTGGGCTTAGCACTCAACAAGAGAGAGTGCTAACAAGAAGGAGAGGTGGGTCCGGCATGAAATTGGACGAAAGAAAGCAGAAGGTGCTTCTTGCGATCGTTCACGACTACATCGCCACTGCAGAACCGGTCGGTTCCCGGACCATTGCGAAAAAATACAAGCTTGGGGTAAGCCCGGCGACAATACGGAACGAGATGGCCGACCTGGAAGAACTGGCTTTTATCGAGCAGCCCCATACTTCCGCCGGGCGGATTCCGTCCGAGATGGGCTACCGCTACTACGTGGACTATTTGATGAAAAGGCAGGAACTGACCAGGGAAGAGGAAGAATTAATCCGCCGGGAGTATGATGCGAAAATAAAGGATGTCGGCCAGGTTATGCAAAAAACGGGCCAGCTTCTTTCCCAGCTCACCCGCTATACCGCCCTGGTGCTGACGCCGCAAATGGGAGCCAGCAGTTTCAAACACATTCAGCTCGTCCCCATGCATGTTTCCCGGGCCATGATAATAGTGGTTATGGACAACGGCACGGTGCATCACCGGATGATCGAAGTTCCGGAGAGCATTACCCAGAGCGATATGGAAACTATTTCCAGAGTATTTAACGCCAAGTTGCAGGGCCTTACCATTGAAAGCATAAAACTCACCCTGCTGAAAGAAATTTATTTTGAGCTTACCAGGCACAAGCACGTCATTGATCTGGCCATGGAACTGATCCAGGACAGCCTGGCCCTTAAAACCGAGGATAAAATATACCTGGGCGGGGTATTTAATATGTTAAATCAGCCGGAGTTCCACAACGTGGAAAAGGTCAAGACCCTGCTCGGCATCCTGGAGCAGGAAAGCCTTCTGAAAGATTTGCTTACCGGGAAGGCGTACCAAAACGGTGTTACGGTACGCATCGGCAAAGAGATTAAAAATGATGAGATCAGGGAGTGCAGCATGATAACCGCTCCCTATTCCGTCAACGGCCGTAAAATCGGCACTCTTGGCGTTCTGGGTCCGACCAGGATGGAGTATGCCAAGGTTATCACCATAGTGGAATTTATGACGAAGAGTCTTTCCCAGGCCCTGGAACGCATTATGCAGGGCAGGGGAAGGTAAGGGGGAGCCTTTATTGAGTTTGAAAAAGGAAGCAACTGCCGGTTCCGAGGTTGACGAGAGGCTGGCGGCGCTTATTACCAACTCCAACGCAATCAGGGCCATTGCCAGCGCGGTGGAGGGCACGCTGGGCCCCAAGGGCCTGGATACCATGCTTGTCGATAAGTTTGGCGAGGTGGTTATAACAAACGACGGTGTCACCATCCTGACGATGATGGAAGCAAATCACCCCGCTGCAAGAATGCTTATCAACATCGCCAAAGCCCAGCAGGAGGAAATTGGAGACGGCACCACCACGGCCACGGTTTTGGCGGGAGCCCTGGTCGGCGCTGGTGTCGAGCAGGTGACCAGGGGCGTTCCGGTGGCCAGGGTGATCGAGGGTTTGCGCATCGGCCTGAAGAAGGCGCTTGAATTCATGCGGGGGCAGGCCCGGCCGGTGAAAGGGCTTGACGACCCGGTAACCCGCCAGGTAGCGCTGGTGGCCGGCCGCGACCATGGGGACATAGCCGACCTCGTGGTGCAGGCTGCCGTTTTGATTGGGGAGGAGAAGCTTAAAGACCGCTCCTTTAAATTTTCGGACACCATTGTAGCCGAGGAAGGAGCGGACAACCAGGTTTTTATGGGCGTCATCATCAATAAGGACCGGATGAACAGGCAGATGCCGGGAGAGCTGGAAAACGTAAAAGTGCTGGTGGTCGACGACGCTCTGGAACCGGAGGAAATCGACGACGAGGCTCTCGGAACCGAAGCCGGCTTTACCCGCTATATGCAGCTTCAGGAGGAATTTAAGGAAAACGTCAAGAAAATTGCCGGTCTGGGCGTCGGCCTGGTGCTTGTGGACCGGGGCGTGGGCGACGATGCCGAGGAGATTCTCACCGACGCCGGCCTGATGACCGTCCAGAGGGTCTCCAACAAGGAACTGCGCAAGGCCGCCGAGCACACGGGCGCCAGGATGATCAAGAGGACGGGCCTGAAAAAACCGGCTGAAGAACTTGAAAAATACCTCGGCCGGGCCGACAGGGTCTACAATGACGAAAAGCTCGAACAGGTCTGGATACTCGGCGGCGGCGGAAAACCCATGGCTACCGTTCTGGTCGGCGCGGCCACTTCGGAAGTGGTGGGAGAGAGGGAACGCATTGCCAAGGACGCGGCCTCTTCAATCCAGGCGGCAATAAAAGGCGGCGTCGTGCCCGGCGGAGGCGCCATAGAACTTGCCGTTGCCCGCGAGGTTGAAAAAGTGCGGGAAGGTATCCGGGGAATGGCCGCCTACGGTGTCGACTGCGTGGTTGAAGCCCTGAAGCGTCCCATGGCCCAGATTGCGGCCAACGCCGGCTTCAACCCCTTGGAGAAACTAGGTGATGTTATCGCCGCCCAGGTTGAGACCGGGAAGAACTCGCTGGCCGTCGACTGTGACAGCGGACAGGTGGCGGACATGTACGAGTCCGGCATCGTCGACCCCGCCGATGTAAAAATCTATGCTCTTAAAGCAGCCGGTGAAGTGGCTGAGGCAATTTTGCGCATAGATACGATCATCAAGAAAAAAGAAGAGAAGGAGATTCATACGAAAGAAAGCGTTTAGGCATGTGAGGTGATTGAGTTGAAAAAGGAAGAGGAGGTCAACGGCGTTAAAATGAACGCTTCCGATACCGTTCAAACGGACGGGACCCCGGAAGCCGGCGAGGAGCAGGAGCCTAATCAGGGCGGCGTGCCGGCCGAGGAGTCGGACACCGAAACGCTGCGCAGGCTGCTGACCGAGCAGATGGCCAGGGCTGAAGACTATTACGGCCGTCTGGTGAGGCTCCAGGCTGATTTTGAAAACTTCCGCCGCCGCACCAGGCAGGAAATGGAGGGGGTGTATAAATACGCCTCCGAGCAGATTGTCGGTGCGCTTTTGCCGGTTCTGGACAATTTTGAGCGGGCGATTGCTTACGGCGATTCGATAGAAGGTTTTAAATCCGGCGTGGAAATGATCTTGAGGCAGTTGAAAGAAGTGCTGGCCGCCGAAGGAGTCAAGGAAATAACCTCCGTGGGAGAACAGTTCGACCCGGAGAAACACGAGGCCGTGCTCCAGGTGGAGTCGGACGAATACGAGGACAACACGGTCATAGAAGAAATGCGCCGCGGTTATTACCTGAAAGACAGGGTGATCCGCCCGGCTTTGGTTAAGGTAGCAAAATCTTCCAAGAAACAGGGGGTAGAATGAAATGTCTAAAGTGATAGGAATAGATCTCGGGACCACAAACTCCTGTGTGGCCGTTATGGAAGGCGGAGAGGCGGTTGTAATACCCAATGCCGAAGGGGCCAGAACCACCCCTTCCGTGGTTGGGTTTTCGAAAACCGGCGAGCGTCTGGTCGGCCAGGTGGCCAAGAGACAGGCGGTCAGCAACCCCGAACGCACCGTGAGTTCCATAAAGCGCCATATGGGAACCGACTACAGGGTTGCTATCGACGGTAAGTCCTTTACTCCCCAGGAAATATCCGCAATGATTCTGATGAAAATGAAAGCCGACGCGGAGGCTTACCTGGGCGAAAAGGTGGAGAAGGCCGTTATCACCGTGCCCGCTTATTTCAGTGATTCGCAGCGCCAGGCCACCAAAGATGCCGGAAAAATCGCCGGTCTCGAAGTGCTGCGCATTATCAACGAGCCGACCGCGGCGGCGCTGGCCTACGGCCTGGACAAGGAGGAGGATCAGACCATTCTGGTGTACGACCTCGGGGGCGGCACTTTCGACGTGTCCATCCTGGAACTGGGGGACGGCGTTTTCGAGGTTAAAGCGACCAGCGGAAATAACCGCCTCGGCGGGGACGACTTCGACCAGAGAATCATCGACTACCTGGTAACTGAATTTAAAAAAGATGCGGGCATCGACCTGCGCAACGACAAAATGGCCATGCAGCGGCTCAAAGAAGCTGCCGAAAAAGCCAAGATAGAGCTTTCCGGCGTGGCCACCACCAATATCAACCTGCCGTTTATCTCGGCGGACGCCAACGGCCCCAAGCACCTCGACGTCAACCTCACCAGGGCCAAGTTCGAGGAGATGACCGCGGACCTGGTTGAAAAGACCATGGGTCCCACCAGGCAGGCGCTTTCAGACGCGGGATTGCAGCCCAAGGACATCGACAAAATCCTTCTGGTTGGCGGAGCCACCAGGATGCCTGCGGTTCAGGACGCCATCCGCAAGTTTCTGGGCAAGGAACCTCACAAGGGAATCAACCCGGACGAATGCGTGGCTATTGGGGCCGCCATTCAGGCCGGAGTTCTTTCCGGAGAGGTCAAGGATGTGCTGTTGCTGGACGTCACTCCGCTGTCCCTCGGAATTGAGACTCTGGGCGGGGTGGCGACGAAGCTAATTGAGCGCAATACGACCATTCCCACCTCGAAGAGCCAGATTTTTTCAACCGCGGCCGACGGCCAGACGACGGTGGAGATTCACGTTCTCCAGGGCGAGCGGACGATGGCGGCGGACAACAAAACTTTGGGAAGGTTTACGCTTACCGGTATTCCGCCCGCGCCGCGGGGAGTCCCGCAGATCGAAGTCAAATTCGATATTGACGTGAACGGCATCGTAAACGTTTCGGCCAAGGACCTCGGCACCGGCAAGGAGCAGAGCATGACCATCACCGCCTCCACCAACCTGAGCGAGCAGGAAATCGAACGGATGGTCAAAGAAGCGGAGAAGTACTCCTCTGAAGACAAGAAGCGCAGGGAGGAAGTGGAAATCCGCAACCAGGCGGACAGCGTCGTTTACCAAGCCGAGAAAACCATCAAGGAGTTCAAGGACAAGGCTGACGCCGCTTCCATTGAAAAACTGCAGAAAGCCGTAGACGACCTGAAGGAGGCCGTAAAGGGCGGCGGCGTGGACAACATCAAGGCGAAAATCGAGGCGGTTACCGGGCCGCTCTATGAGCTTACCGCGGCCATGTACCAGAAGGCCGGCCAGGATCGCGGCGCCGCCGGGGAAGCCGGCGCCGGGACGGACGGCGGCCGCAGGGACAACGTGGTGGACGCCGATTTCGAGGTAAAAGAAGACAAGTAGGGCGTTCCCGACGCAGCATGCGAGCCGGCAAGAAAGTGCGCATGACGCCCGCGTTCAAGCCGCTCGTTGTTCGCGGCAGAATTTCTTCGCCCGATATAATTCTACACGGTCCGGTTTAAATATGTTATATTATAAAGTGTACTCTCTCTGATACCTTCCAAGGGGGAATTGCGGTCCCCCTTTGCTTTGTTTCAGTTTGACAGGATGGTGGGCAGATGGCAAAGCGAGATTATTACGAAGTGCTGGGCGTACCCCGGAACGCTTCCACGGAAGAAATAAAGAAAGCGTACCGGAAGCTTGCGAGGCAGTATCACCCGGACGCCAACCCGGACGACAAGGATGCCGAAGCGAAATTCAAGGAAATCAGCGAGGCTTACGTAATCCTGGCGGACCCGGAAAAGAGGGCCAAGTACGACAGTTACGGCCATGCCGGCGTTGACGGTCAGGGTTTCGGCGGGTTTGACGGTTTCGGCGGTTTCGGCGGGTTTGACGGTTTCGGCGGGTTGGGAGACATTTTTGATATATTTTTCGGCAGCGGCACCCGCCGGCGCACGGGCCCCGAAAAAGGCGAGGACATCCGGGCCGACCTGGAGATAACTTTAAAAGAGGCGGCTTTCGGACTCGAGCGCGAAATCAAGGTTCCCCGCGTGGAAGCCTGCGGCACCTGCGGTGGTACCGGCGCGGCGCCGGGCAGCAAACCGGCTGCGTGTCCCGTCTGCGGCGGAACGGGACAGGTGCAGTTTGCCCAGAACACACCGTTCGGGCGGATCGTCCAGTCTCGCACCTGCGACCGCTGCCACGGTTCCGGCCGGGTAATCGAAAAGCCCTGTCCGACCTGCCGCAGTTCCGGCAAGGTCCGCAAAACCCGCAGCATCAAGGTGAAGGTGCCGCCGGGCGTCGATAGCGGTTCGCGCCTGCGCCTGGCCGGGGAGGGAGAGGCCGGGACAAGGGGAGGTCCTCCCGGCGATCTTTACGTGTACATTCACGTCAAGCCGCACCGGATTTTTAAGCGCGAAGACGACGACGTCATCTGTGAAATACCCGTTTCTTTCGTTCAGGCCGCCCTGGGCGATGAAATTGAGGTGCCGACCCTGGAAGGAAACACGAAGCTGAGAATTCCCGAGGGCATTCAGTCCGGCACCATGCTGCGTCTCAAGGGCAGGGGCATACCGCATATCAACGGCTACGGGCGGGGTGACCAGCATGTGGTGATAAAAGTGATCACGCCGACCAGGCTTACCGACAGGCAGAAGGACCTGCTGAAGGAATTTGCCCGGCTCGGGGGGGAACACCACCAGGCCGGGGACAAGAGCTTCTTTGAGAAGATGAAAGACGCATTCATGGGATAGAACCGGGTGTGAGGCGCCGGATGCAGGAAGACGAAACTTTTTGCGGGGAGAAACGGACTGAAAGTGAAATGGCTGGAAATTGCCGTGCTGACTCCTGCTGAAGGAGTGGAGGCGGTAGCTGAAATTTATCGCGAGTTAGGTACCGGCGGGGTTATAATCGAAGATCCTGCCGTTATTTTTGAGTACGCCGCGAGGACTGAACCGGAAGAGTGGGGCGTGCCTCCGTGTATGATCGGGGCGGGCATGGCGGTCGTAAAGGCCTACGTTCCGGCGGAAAACGGCGCGGAACGGTTTGTCGGGAGGCTTGAAACCGCCCTCGGCGGGCTGGTTCTGCGCCGCCGCCCGGAGATAAGCGCCTGCACGGTTGCCGGGGAGGACTGGGCAAATGCTTGGAAGACGTACTACAAACCCATGCGGGTGGGGAAACGGCTGGTAATAAAGCCTGCCTGGGAGAGTTATGCTGCGGGTAAAGGCGATCTGGTGATAGAAATGGACCCCGGCATGGCTTTCGGCTGCGGCACGCACGCCACCACCTCCCTGTGCCTGGAACTGCTTGAGAGGCACGTCCGGCCCGGTCAAACGGTATACGACATCGGGACCGGATCGGGCATTCTGGCGGTGGCCGCCGCCAGGCTTGGAGCTTCCCGGGTGGTGGCGGTCGATATTGACCCGGCAGCCTGCCGGGCTGCGGCTGAGAACACCGCCAGAAACGCTGTCGCGGACAGGGTCCGGGTGATATGCGGCGACATGCTGAAAAACGTAGAGGGAAAGGCCGATCTCATAGTTTCAAATATCATCGCAAACGCAATAATAGAAATAGCGCCGGATGCGGCCGGCCGGCTTCTCCCGGGCGGAATTTTCATTGCTTCGGGAATCATCAGGGAACGCGCCGCGGAGGTTTGCGCCGCCCTGGAAACCGCCGGCTTAACTGTCGGGGAACATCTGCAGGAAGGCCAGTGGACAGCCGTTACGGCAAAAAAGTTTTGAGACGGCGCAAAAGCCGGGGAGAGAGCGGCGACCGGGCTTCTGCCGCAAGATACACATACAGGGTGGCTTTCAACCATGACCCGTTTTTTTGTTAAGCCTGAACAGATAAAAGAAGGCCGCGTCTATATAGAAGGGCCGGACGTTTTGCATATAACCGGGGCTCTTCGCCTCGGAGCGGGGGATCGCATCACCGTGCTGGACGGCCTGGGCAAATCATACGGGGCGGTGATCGAACAGCCCGGCAGGAACAAAATCGTGTGCCGGATAGAGAGCGAGTCGAAGGCGGAAGGAGCGCCGCCGGTCAAGGTCGTGCTCGTGCAGGGCATTCCGAAGGGAGATAAAATGGATCTGATCATACAGAAAGGGACCGAACTGGGCGTGAGCAGGTTTGTACCTCTCATGTGCCGCCGGGCGGTTGTCAAACTGGAAAATGAAAGGTCGGCGAGAAAGAGGGAGCGCTGGCAGAGGATCGCCCTGGAATCGGCGAAGCAGTGCCGCCGTCCGGACGTGCCGGAAGTGGACGAACCGGCGGGCCTCGAGCGCGTCCTGGCCGGCATGCCGCTGCATGCGGCCGGTGTTATCGCCTGGGAAGAAGAGAACGCCGTATCTTTGAGAGCCGTTTTGGAGGAACCCTCCCCGGACGGGGAAATTTACGTCTTTATCGGACCTGAAGGCGGTTTTGAGCCAAGTGAGGTAGAGATGGCGCGAGCGCGGGGAGTCCGGCCGGTTACCCTGGGAAACCGCGTTCTTCGCACGGAAACCGCCGGCATCGCTGTTTTGACCATGATTCTTTTCAAATGGGGAGACCTTGGAGGGAAGACGGATGGATAAGAAAAGGGTCGCGTTTGCCACCCTCGGCTGCAAGGTTAACCAGTACGAATCGGCGGCACTGGCGGGGCTGTTCCGGCAGCGGGGCTACGAGGTCGTGGATGCCGGCGAAAAAGCCGATGTATATGTGATAAACACCTGTACGGTAACTCATCTCAGCGACCGCAAATCGAGACAGCTGATCCGGAGGATGTCGAGAACAAACCCGGAGGCGGTGATTGCGGTCACCGGCTGTTACGCGCAGGTTTCCCCCGAAGAGGTGTCCGAAATACCCGGTGTCGCCCTCGTGGTAGGCACCAGGGACCGGGGCGGGCTTGTCGATCTGGTTGAAAATGCGGCAAAGGGACGGATGCCGCTCGAGAGGGTGAGTGAATATACCGGCGGGGAGCAGTTTGAGGAGTTCGCCGCCGCTTCCGTGCAGGGAAGGGTGCGGGCTTTTTTGAAAATCCAGGAGGGCTGCAGCAATTTCTGCACTTACTGCATCGTTCCCCATGCCAGGGGTCCCCTGCGCAGCCGGCGGCCGGAAAGGGTGATGGAGGAAGCCCGGGAACTGGTCGGGAAAGGTTTTAAAGAAATCGTCCTGACCGGCATACACACGGGCGCCTATGGCAAAGACCTGAACGGCGGCGTAACTTTGGCCGGCCTGCTGCAAAGGCTCTCGGCGGTCCCGGGGCTGTCCAGGCTGCGCCTGAGCTCCGTCGAGCCCAACGACATAACCCCGGAACTTGTGGAAACGCTGTCGGGGATGGAAAACTTTTGCCCGCATTTGCACGTTCCCCTGCAAAGCGGGGATGATTTCATCCTCAAAAGAATGGGGCGCCGTTACACCGCCTGGGAGTATGCCCGCCTGGCGGAAATTTTAAGGGAAAACCTGCCCGGCCTGGGGCTGACTACTGATGTAATGGTCGGTTTTCCCGGAGAGACCGGGGAGAATTTCGACAACACGCTTAGATTCGTAGAGAAGGTCGCTTTCAGCAGGCTGCATGTTTTTAAATTTTCACCGCGGCGCGGCACCCCCGCCGCGCTTTTCGAGGATCAGGTCGAACCGCCGGTCAAGGAAGAAAGGAGCCGCAGGCTGATCGACGCCGGCAAAAAACTGGCGGCAGGGTTTGCCTCGAGGCACCTGGGCGGGGAACTGGACGTTCTGGTGGAACAGCGCTGTGAGAATTCCGCCGGTCTTTACGAGGGACTGACCGGCAATTATATCAGGGTCGTCTTTCCCGGAAACGAAAACCTGCCGGGAAGGATTGTCAGGGTGAAGGCCGTTGATAGGAAAGGAGACGTCATCCGGGGGGAAATTATTATCGGATAGGGCTGGAGGATTTATCCGCGGACCGTTGAATAAAAACATTCAAGGTATTTTGATTATTTATCCCGGAAGGTGGTGGAAAACAGTGCGGGACTGCATTTTCTGCAAAATAGTCAAAAAGGAGATACCTGCAGATATCGTCTACGAAGACGACGAGATTGCGGTTTTTAAAGACATCAATCCGGCGGCGCCCGTTCACCTCTTGCTGATACCCAGAAAGCACATAGAAACTTTCTTCGATTTGGACCGGGAGGACGCCTCAATTATGGGCCGGCTGCAATTGGCGGCGGTGCGCGCGGCTCGCGAAGCCGGCGTTTTTGAAAGCGGCTTCCGCCTTGTGTCCAACTGCGGCCGCGGCGCCGGTCAACTGGTAATGCACATACACTATCATCTTCTGGCAGGCAGGCCGTTTGAATGGCCTCCGGGCTAGAACCGTCATGTTTTGCCGGTTAAATGAGAATTGCCGGGAGCCCGGCAGAAGGGAAAACCGTTTTTGTGTCGAAAAGTATAGACCGGTTGACTCATATCTGAACACTATTGTATAATAACAAAGTGTTTGTTCTTACAGTATTTCTTACTAGAGATATAATTGCTGACAAATTGCGGTTTTATGGTTTTAAGCGGAGGGAGGGAGATTGTGTGGCGGAAGTAAAAGTAGGTAAAAACGAAACCCTGGATAGCGCCCTCCGGCGATTCAAACGCTCCTGCCAGAAAGCCGGCGTGCTGGCTGAGGCCAGAAAGCACGAGCATTATGAGAAACCGAGCGTCCGCAGAAAGAAAAAGTCGGAAGCGGCGAGAAAGCGGAGATATCATTGATATATCGAACCGACTGCATGCCTGGCTTAAAGAGTCAGGCATTTTTTGCCTGGGAAGAGGAGAGGGAAAGGGTGGAGACCGTCAATACATACCTTCAGCGCATAATCTGCAAAAGCAGCTGCGGAATCATCTATATGGCGGCGCTGGATGCGGTCTTTGCCCGCATGGAAGGCGTACCGCCGCCTCTTTCAATAGGGCTGGCCCGGTTCCCGCAGGACGGGGACAACGTCGACAAGCTGCTCAGCAGGATGTACACGGGCAAGGGTAAAAAGCAATACGGCTGATGCCTGTCAAACTGTGTATCCGCAGTAAGGGGCGGCGGCGTCCGGACAACTGTTTCACCGGCAGAAAAAGGCGGAAATAATGATTTTAGGGAGAGGATTAGGAAGAGTTTTTGTCGAAGTCACCTAAGCATAACATAAAAACAGGAGGGAATTGTTGGTGAAAAGGGTAATCATTACGTTGCTGGCAGGGCTCCTGCTTTTGACCGCCGCCGGATGCGGCGGCAAGGGACAGCCGCCGGCGCAGCAGCAGGCCCAAAAGGTGAAGTTGGGTATTATTCAGATTGTGGAGCATCCGGCCCTGGACACCGCCCGCAAGGGTTTCCTGGACATCCTTGCGGAAAACGGCTACAGGGACGGCGAGAAGCTTGCTGTCGACTACCAGAATGCGCAGGGGCAGCAGGATAACCTGCAAACGATAGCCACAAAGTTCGCTCAGGAAAAGAAGGACCTGATTCTGGCCATAGCGACCCCGTCAGCCCAGGCCATGGCCGACAAGACGGGCGAGATACCCATCCTGATTACTGCGGTAACCGACCCCGTGACGGCTAAACTCGTCAAGAGCATGGACAGGCCCGGAACCAACGTCACGGGTACGACGGACATGAACCCTATCAAAGAACAGTTGCAGTTGATCAAGGACATCGTGCCGGCAGTCAAAAAAGTGGGTGTTATTTACAACTCCAGCGAGGTCAATTCCCAGGTTCAGGTAAAACTGTGCAAGGACATCGCCCCCGGCCTGGGTCTGGAGATCGTGGAGGCTCCGGTCACCGCGAGCAACGAAGTCATGCAGGGAGCCCAGTCCCTGGTCGGGCGCTGTGACGCGATTTACGTTCCGACCGACAATATGGTCGTGGCCGCCATCGCCAGTGTCGTCAAAGTGGGTGAAAGTAACAAGCTGCCCGTTTTCGCCGGTGAGGAAAATACCGTTAAGGGCGGCGCAATAGGTACCTACGGCATCGACTACTACAAGCTTGGCCGACAGACCGGCCAGATGGCCTTGCGCGTCCTGAGCGGGGAGAAACCGCAGGATATGTCCATCGAAAGCCAGAAGGAACTGGCCCTGACCCTTAACCCTGCGGCCGCAGCGCGCATGGGCGTAATGCTTCCCGACGGGCTGAAAGCCAGGGCCAAACTGATTGAATAAGCAAACAAATTCTTCTTTAATTGTAAAGGTAAAAGGTGATTAACTTGTCATCGTTGCATGTTTGGACGGGAGCCCTGGAGCAGGGGTTGCTCTGGGGCTCCATGATCCTGGGGGTTTATCTCACCTTCCGGATTCTGAACTTTCCGGACCTCACGGTGGACGGTTCTTTTACCCTGGGGGCGGCGGTGGCCGCGCGCCTGATTCTAGGCGGCTGTGACCCGTGGGCGGCCACCCTTGCCGCCGTACTGGCCGGAGCCGCAGCAGGACTTGTTACCGGCTTGCTTCATACCAAGCTGAAAATCGACCCCCTCCTTTCCGGCATCCTCACCATGATTGCTCTCTATTCAATCAACTTGCGGATCATGGGTACGGCCAACCTCTCGCTGCTGCGCGTCGACACCGTGTTTACCACTGTCGGCGGATTGACTTCGCGCAACTCCGCCGCTCTTGTGCTGGGCGGTGCGGTCTGCCTGATCGCCGTCGCCGGGCTGTGTTTTTTTCTGCAGACCGAAGTGGGCCTCGGAGTACGGGCGACTGGCGACAACCCCCAGATGATCCGGAGCCTCGGAGTAAATACCGATATCACCAAAATAATAGGCCTTTCCCTGAGCAACGCCCTAGTCGCCGTATCCGGCAGTCTGGTGGGACAGTACCAGAGCTTCGCCGACGTCGGTATGGGCATCGGCATGATCGTCGTCGGTCTGGCCTCGGTAATCATCGGCGAGGTCCTGGTCCGCACGCCCACCCTTATCCGGGCGCTTTTGGCGGCTCTGGTCGGATCGGTCATCTACCGCGCGGTTATCGCGGCTGTCCTGCAGTTGGGTATGCCGGCCACAGATTTAAAACTTCTCACTGCAGCAATCGTTACCGCCGCTCTGGCCTTCCCCGCCCTCCGGACACGGTTCCGCAAGCTGCCGGCATACGGGGAAAGGGGCGGTAATGGTGCTTGAAATAAGAAACGTCACCAAAATTTTTCACCGTGGGGACATAAATGAAAAAATCGCCCTGCATAATCTTTCCCTTCATCTCGCTCCGGGCGAGGTCGTTACCGTTATCGGCAGCAACGGTGCCGGCAAGACCACCCTGCTCAACGCGGTGGCCGGGGTTTTTCAGATTGACGGAGGGCGGATCTGCATTGAGGGGCGTGAAGTCGACCGCCAGCCCGAGCACATCCGCGCCGCTTTTATCGGACGCGTTTTTCAGGACCCGAACCTGGGTACGGCGGCGTCGATGACCATTGAGGAGAACCTGGCGATGGCCCTGCACCGCGGCCGGCCGCTGCGCTTGCGCCCGGGAACCGGCAGGGCCAAACGCGAATTGTTCCGCGAGCGCCTGCAGCAACTCGGCCTCGGCCTGGAGAACAGACTGACGTCGAAAGCGGGTCTGCTTTCGGGGGGGCAGCGCCAGGCGCTGACTGTCCTGATGGCGACCATCGCCCGTCCGAAGCTCCTGCTCCTGGACGAACATACGGCGGCGCTCGATCCCAAGACGGCGGCAGTGGTGCTGGAGCTGACGGCCCGGATTATTGCCGAGGGCCGGCTGACGACCCTGATGGTGACTCACAATATGGAACAGGCGCTGACTGTGGGTACGCGGACAGTCATGATGCATGAAGGCAGGATCATTCTCGACATATCGGGGCCGGAAAGGGAAAAGATGAAAATACACGACCTGCTGCGGATGTTCGAGCAGGCCAGCGGCAAATCGCTGGATACAGACCGGTTGCTGCTGGCCCGGTAGGCCGTTCCCGCCGCCAGCGGGGCCTAAAGCACAAAAGCCCGCATTTCCCATGACAGCGGTGAAACGCAAGAAGGTAATATGATTTGCCTGTGTAAAGAAAACGAGTTTGACGCCATTTACACTATCATTAATGATGCTGCCGCGGCATACAAAGGAGTTTATCCCCGGGGACTGCTGGAAAGAGCCCTGCTTGTCCAGAGAAACCTTATTAAAAAGGAAACACAGGCAACGGCTGCGTTCCCTTTTTACCGTCAATTAACTGCCGGGGAACCTTCCCGGTTACATCCATCTGCATACGGCCATGATTGCTGATATTCTTTTTGTCTCCTGGCAAACCGCCCAGAACAGGCAGTTTTCCTCCGACGGCGTGAAATGGTCGCCGGTCTGTTCGAAATTTACGGCGTAACAGCCGCCGGTGCATTTCCTGAAACACCCGCGGCAGTGCCTGGGCTGGCGAATGATCGGGTTTATGAACGGCTCCAGCAGGCCGGCGTCAATCCCCTCGTTGACATTCCCCACGATGTATTTACCGGCTTCGTCGGCCAGCCCCAGCAGTTTTGAGCACGGGCTTACGTCTCCGTTGGGCGCCACCGCGAGCGAGGTTTTGCCCGCCCTGCAGCCCCAGCCGGCATACGCGTCTTCGCCTTTTTCAAATTCTTCGATGAATATCGGATAACCTTGCCGCCTCAAACGGCGGTAGTCCCTCAAAATTTCGACAAGGTTGAGTCCGTACCGCTCTATTTGATCTTTGCTCCAGGCAACGGATCCCTGCGCAGGGGCTATGATGAACTGGTTGGCGCCCATGCCGACCAGTTGCCGGAAATCTTCCCTCATGCCGGCTATGGCTTCGGTACTTACGGTCATCCTGATGCCGAGCCAGGGCTGGTATTTTTTTATCAAAGGGACCAGTCCGGCTATTTTGTGCCAGGTGCCCTTTCCGTCTCTGGTTCTGCGGTAGCGGTCATGGGTCTTTGGGCCGCCGTCCATGCTCAGAAGGATGTTGATCCCGTGCAGGGCGAAAAATCGCAGCATCTCCTCGTTGATTAACGTGCCGTTGGTCGTAAGCGACCAGTTTATGGCGAGGCCTCTTTTTTTCGCGGTCTGAAGCGCGTAGGCGGCAATTTCTTTGATCAGCCCGAATTCCAGGAGCGGCTCGCCGCCGATCAGGGTTATGTTCACGGCAGGAAACGCCGCCCGCGCAAAGAGCAGGTCGAGGGCGTTCTTGGCCGTATCGAACGTCATCCTTTCCCCGGAGCCTTTTTCGCGCACAAAACAGTAGCTGCAGGTGAGGTTGCAGTTGAAGGTAAGGTTCAGTTCGATGGCTGCGAGGCCGGGTGTTTTTTGCTTTAATTCATTTTCCATAGCCTATTCCTTTGTTTCGTCTTTATTCTGGGTTTCCTGCTTTATCGCCAGTTCTGTCGGCGGCAGCGGCGGAAGGGGCTGAGCCGTCGCCGTTCCCTGCGCCGCGCCCGGCGGCCCCACCAAACCGATGAACTGCTGGCCGGGGCAGATGAACCCTCCGGGGACGCCGCACTGTGAGCCGCCGAACTGGAAGGGACCGCAGCCGAACGTAAACGGTCCGCAGCCGAATGCGAAGGGCCCGCACGGCTGCCCGAACTGGAAGGGACCGCAGCCGAACTGGAAAGGTCCGCACGGCTGCCCGAACTGGAAAGGTCCGCAGCCGAACACAAACGGCCTGCAGGCGAAAAATGGGCATGCCCCGCCGCCGGACGGGAGACCGGGTACGTAGCTGCCCGGACAGGCAAAGGAGAATGTGCAGGTGTCGGGCGGCCTGCAGATGTAAGACCGGGCGCAGGTAAAGCCGGGGAAGGAAGTACAGGCGATCTGGGATTTTACGTCATCCTGGCCGGCGAGCGGGCCGGCTTCGGTGTAGAACGGCGCGTGGCAGCCGGACTGGGCCGGTTGCAGCCCTGCCGGAGGGGTTCCCATATCCGACGGCCCCACGAAACCGAAAAACTGTACGCCGGGACAGGCGAAGGCGACCGGGCACTGCGAGCCTCCCTGGAAGGGAACGTAGCTGAAGGGGCAGGAAAAAGCGCCGGTGCAGATGTCGGGAGGCCTGCAGATATACTGCTGTTGGCAGGCGAACTGGGCTCCTGTGCATGCGATCTGAGTTTTAACGCTGTCCCTGAGTTTCCCCGCGATTTCCTCCATGTTCTTTTCAGTCAGGGAACGTTCCCGCGCCTCCCAGATAATCTGGACCGCATTTACGGGAAGTATGCCGAGCCCGTCGTCTGTGTTGAAGCGTATGAACTCCCGGTCCAGTGCGAGAACAGTACCGGATATGATTCTTCCGTTGACCAGTTCGAGTATGACTTTCTTGCCCTTATAGGATTGCAGTTGGTCGAACAATTACGGTTCACTCCTTTCACGGATGATTTGGCCTTTAATGTCAGCATATGTTAGATAATGGCATTTTGCTATTTTTTTTCATAAGGGTGCGGCGCTGCAAAACCAGGCTAGAGAATGGATTAACTGCCATTTTATAGTAATTTATGCTTTGCCTGACGCATAGAATTTTGGCGGGGGGAATTTTTATGGCTTTTCGGGATTTGCGCAGAAAGGTAAGAAAACGCCTGTCGGAACTGTTTGAAATTCCCGGGGACGTTATGCTGGACCTGCCCAAGATTACACTTGTGGGCAATATTCAGATCCTCGTTGAAAACCACAGGGGAATCATCGAGTACACTCCTCAAAGGGTGAGGGTCTGCACGGGTGACGGGGAGGTGGCTGTAGGCGGGGAGGATCTGATTCTCCGCAATATTCTTCCCGATGAACTGATGGTTGAAGGGAAAATCAGGACGCTCAGCTTTAACTAGTTCAAACCCTTCGTTTCAAGGAGGCGCTGAAGATGTTTTTATTCAATTTGTTTTCTTTTCTGACCGGTCACGTCGTTATTTTGGTAACCGGCGAAGCCCCGGAAAAGTTTGTGAATATGGCTGCAAGCAGGGGAATTCACCTCTGGGATATCAGCCGGGTGAGAGAAGGGGCGATCCTTCTCAGGGTGCGGCTCAGCGCGGTAAAACCCCTCCGCCACATTGCCAGGCGCACCCGCTGCCGTTTCAAGACCCGCCGGCGGGTCGGCCTGCCCTTTTACCTTGCCGGGTTGCGCCGGAGGAAGGCCCTGGTTGCGGGGGCCGTTTTTTTTCTTTCAGCCCTTTATTTTTTGACTTCTTTCATCTGGTTTATTGAAGTGGAGGGAAACGAGCGCCTCAGCGAGAACGAGATCATTGCGGCGGCGGAGGAGGCGGGGCTGTCCAGGGGCCTTCCGAAATGGAAGCTGGAGACGGGCAGGCTGGAGGCCGCTATACAGGAAAAGCTTCCTCTTGTCGCCTGGGCGGGTATTGATGTAAAGGGGACCAGGGTAACTATTGAAGTGGCCGAGAAGACGGTACCCCGGGTGGAGGATCGCAGGCCGTCCGATGTTGTATCCGCCAGAGCGGGGTTGATCAAAGAAGTCCTGGTTTTTGAAGGGCATCCTGTTGTCAAGGAAGGGGACACCGTCCTCCCCGGACAGGTGCTGATATCGGGTGAAATCCCCCCGCTGACGGAGCCTTCCTCGCCGGGAGCTGAAAGGAAGCCGGGAGAGGCGCCGAAGATAGTCCGCCCGTCGAGATACGTTCACGCCAGGGGCATTGTCCGGGCGAGGGTATGGCGTGAAGGGTACGGCGAGGTGGCCACTGTTGAAACCGGCAGCAAGCCCACCGGAAGGCGCAAAACCGTTTTCAGTATTAAATTTGAAGGCAAGGAAATAATTCTTTCTGGAAAACGGAATATCCCCTTTGAACATTACGAAACCGAGACTTTTGTTAAAAGGCTGCCGGAATGGAGGAATATCGGCATACCCGTCGAACTTATAACTGTAATATATAACGAAGTGGCGGAATACCGTCTGGAACGAAGCTGGACGGAAGCATACGGGAAAGCGGAAGAAATCGCCCTGCAGGAGATCTGTGAAAAACTTCCGCGGGACGCCAGGTTGCTGGAGCGCTGGGTGGAAGAGGTGCAGACGGGTCGGCGGGACAATCTGGTCAGGGTCAAGGCAGTTGTGGAAACCGTCGAAGACATCGGGACGGACAGGCCGATCAATCAGTGAAGGAATTTACCCGAGGAGGTCAGGTCCTAATATTGGCTGAAAAATTCGAGGAAAGGGTTGAGCTTGAGGATACAGGCGCTGCGGCTGAGGTATTTGGAAAGCACGACGAGCACCTGGCTCAGATAGAAAAAGCGCTTGGTGTTCTGTTCGTTGCCAGGGGTCAGGAACTAGTCATCACCGGAGAAAGGGAAAGAGTCGAACAGGCCAGGGAAGTAATTTCGCAGTTGAAGAAATTTTACCTCGCGGGGAACCGCCTGACGGCGCAGGACGTGGGGTACGCCATCAAGGCGGCGCAGGGCGGCATCAAAAACGCACTGGAAAGCCTGGCCAGGGATGTGGCAATGGTTACGCCGCGCGGTAAGCAGATCAAACCGAAAACTATCGGTCAGCAGAAATACGTGGAAACAATAAAGAATTACGACGTGGTATTCGCAATCGGGCCCGCGGGGACGGGAAAGACCTATCTGGCAGTCGTGATGGCGATCAAGGCCCTGCGCAACAAGGATGTCGGCAGGCTCGTCCTGACCCGCCCGGCGGTGGAAGCAGGTGAAAAGCTCGGATTTCTGCCGGGCGACCTGCAGGAGAAAATCGACCCGTATTTGCGGCCTCTTTACGATTCCCTGTACGACATTCTCGGTGTGGAGAACACACAGAAATATTTGGAAAAACATATCATAGAAATTGCTCCTCTCGCGTATATGCGCGGCAGGACCCTTGAAGATTCCTTCATTATACTGGACGAAGCCCAGAATACCACCCCCGAGCAAATGAAGATGTTTTTGACCCGCCTGGGTTTCGGTTCCAAGGCGGTGATTACCGGCGATATTACCCAGGTCGACCTGCCCAGGGGACAGGTTTCGGGTTTGATCAACGCCCTCAAAGTTTTGAAAGACGTCAAAGGTCTGGCTATCCACACCATGACCGGGGAAGATATTGTCAGGCACCCCCTGGTGGAAGAAATCATCAGGGCGTATGAAAAAGTGAAATAGGGTGATTGCCGATGCTTAATTCAGGCGGGGCAAAGGAAAAGATTAAGGCCGTACTGTCCGCACCGGCCAAAAACCGCAGGGCGAGAAGGGGCAGCGCGGCGGTTTTGTTTTTGCTGCTGGTTACGCTCATAGTGGCTGTCGATTTCGTTTCCGAAAAGTCGAACCTCGTTGTCGGCCAGGTGTCTCCGAGGACGTTCAAGGCCGAAAAGAGCATAGTGTTCGAAGACAAGTTCAAAACCGCCGAGCAGCGCCGTATTGCCGCGGAAAAGGTGGAAAAGGTTTACTCCAAGGACCCGCAGGTGGGAATCGCCGTCCAAAAGGACATCTCGGAGCTGTCCGGAAAATTGCGCGACATTCAGGCCGACAGCAGTCTGGACACTGCCGCCAAGGCCTCCAGGATCAAGGCGATACTTCCGTTTGTAATGCTTGATACGGACATCAGCGGCCTCGCCCAGGCCCCGGCGAAGGATACCGACAGCGTCGAGTCTGCCGTCAACGGCCTCATTGCCGGGGTTATGGACTCCGAAGATGGCGTAACCCAGGACCGCCTGGGGGAAGTAAAAAAAACACTGACCGGCAATGTCAGCGGCCTGCAGCTTGCCAGGCCGTATGAGGAGTTCGCCAAAGGGGCCGTCGAACGCTTTTTGCGGCCGAACGTTTTTGTCAATTATGAAAAGACGAGGCAGATGCAGGATGAAGCGATGGCCGCCGTTCAGCCGGTCATGGTGTCGGTGAAGGAAGGAGAGAAGATCATCGGGGAAGGGGAGATAGTTACCGAAGATCACCTGGCAAGATTGCAGGCGCTGGGCGTGACCAGACAGAAACTGCCGGTGTCTTCGCTGGCGGGCATATTTCTCCTGAACGCGCTTCTGACAGCGGTCGTTCTCTTCTACCTCTTTCAGCAGAAACGCGAGATATACAGCAATCCGGGCCACCTGTACCTGCTGGGCATTATTGTTCTGGTGGTTCTGGCGGTGGGCAAGGTGATCATAGCCATCAACATTCCGCAGTGGCCCGAATTCACCGCCCAATTCGGCTACATGTTTCCTCTGGCCGCGGCGGGAATGCTGATCGCCATTCTCCTCGACTCGCGGCTTGCTTTGCTCGTAGTGGCGGTGATGAGCCTGGTGCTCGGCATAATGACCGGAAACCAGATCCGCTTCGCGCTGGTGGGCCTGATCGGCGGCGTTACCGGCGTTTACAGTGTCTCGAAACTGAGCCAGCGCGGCGACCTGGTCCGTGCCGGCTTTTATACGAGCGGCGCAAATATGGTGGCCATACTGATCGCGGGGCTGTTGAACGATACCCCTACGACGCTGCTGCTCTCGTCCAGCATCGCCCTGGGAGCCGCCAACGGCATAATATCTTCTATACTCACCAACGGCTCCCTGCCGTTTCTGGAGCACACCTTCAGGCTTACTTCCGCAGTCAGGCTGCTCGAACTGTCCCATTCCAACAATGTGCTTTTAAAGAGGCTTCTTACCGAAGCCCCCGGCACCTACCACCACAGCATTATCGTGGGAAACCTGGCTGAATCCGCAACCGACGCCGTAGGCGGCGAGTCGCTGCTGGTCAGGGTCGGCGCCTACTATCACGACATAGGAAAAATCAGAAGACCGTTTTTCTTTATCGAGAACCAGATGACCAGCGACAATCCCCACGACAAGATAGCCCCGTCGCTGAGCACGCTTATTCTTACTTCCCACGTCAAAGACGGGGTGGAAATGGCAAGGGAGCACAAGCTGCCCCAGGGCTTGATCGACATAATCGAACAGCACCACGGAAGCAGCCTGGTGAGTTATTTCTACCACAAGGCCCTGGAGGGCGGCCGTACGGAAACGGTAACTGAGGAGGAGTACAGATACGAAGGCCCCAAGCCTCAAACCAGGGAGGCCGCCATAGTCATGCTGGCCGACTCGGTGGAGGCGGCGGTGAGATCGCTGCAAAACCGCACTCCGGGACGGGTGGAGGGGTTGGTCCGGAAGATCATCAAGGAAAAGCTCAACGACGGACAGCTGGACGAGTGCGACCTTACCTTCAAAGATCTTGACATTATTGCAAACTCCTTTGTCAAAGTACTGTCGGGGATTTTGCACTCCAGGGTCGAATACCCCGATATGTCCCAGGAGATTGAGAGAAGGAGGAAAAAATATGTCGGTTCTCGTAAGCAACTTACAGGAAGAGGTGGCGGTTGACGATGCCCTGATCGACTTTTTGGCCGGGGTTGCCCGGGAAGTGATAAGATCCGAGGGGTATGACGAAAAGGCCGAGGTGAGCATTGTATTCGTCGACGACGCCTACATCCGCGGACTCAACAAGCAGTACCGCGGCATCGACAGGCCCACCGACGTCCTTTCTTTTGCCATGCGGGAAGGAGAGCCGATCCTCGGAGTGGAGGACGAAATCATCCTCGGTGACGTGGTGATTTCCCTGCAGGCTGCCGAACGGCAGGCGAAAAAATACGGGCACAGCTTCCGGCGGGAAGCCGCCTATCTCGCGGTGCACGGTATCCTGCACCTTCTGGGTTACGACCATCG
Organism: Bacillota bacterium; assembly: GCA_035369845.1. GTDB lineage: Bacteria > Bacillota > Desulfotomaculia > Desulfotomaculales > Pelotomaculaceae > DAOOVD01. Next base: position 37,387 of record DAOOVD010000018.1, read on the forward strand.
CGGCAAGGAAGAAAAGAATGTGATGCGCGACAAGGAAGAGGAGATTCTATCCGCACTCAACGTCACGAGATGATCGCTTTTTCATTTGCGGGGAGCAGGCGGCGGCGGCGCTGCTTTTTTGCGACCGGCCTTATTATTTTTTTATCACGGACCTGCCCGCCCCGGACTGTTACAAGGTGGTGACTATGGTTATAAGAAAACTGTTGGACAGCTTCAACTACGCCGTCGCCGGTATCGTTTACGCCGTCAGAACCCAGCGCAACATGAAAATTCATCTCGCTGCCGCATTTCTCGTGCTGTTGCTGGGAATTTGCCTTCGCGTGAGCAGCCGCGACCTGCTGTTTTTGTTTTTCGCCATCACGCTGGTAATAATGGCGGAAATGATCAACACGGCCATAGAAGGCCTGGTTGACCTGAACGTAAAAGAATTTCATCCGGTGGCAAAAAATGTCAAGAACATCGCTGCCGGAGCAGTCCTGATCACCGTCCTCAATTCCGTCGTGGTGGCCTACGTAGTGTTCTACCCCCATCTGGAAGTTCTTTCATTTCAAATCGGTCCGGAGGTCAGAGAGGCGCCCCTCGCCGTTACACTTACCGCCTTGCTCCTTGTTGTGGTGCTGATTGTTGCGGGAAAAGCGCGCAGCGGCAAAGGTGCCTTTGTCAAGGGGGGGCTGCCCAGCGGGCACACGGCTGTGGCTTTTGCCGGAGGCACGGTGCTGGCGCTGCTGGCCGGCAATTTTCTGACGGCCTCGATTGCTCTGACAATGGCCCTGATCGTAGCTCACAGCAGGCTTGACTCCAAATCTCACACCCTGTTCGAGGTAATTATGGGAGCGGTTTTGGGCATCCTGGTTCCCCTGGTCGTTTTCCGCCTGGGCGGATGGTGAGTGCGGCGGAGGGCAGGGATTTTGGGGCGTTTAGCCCGAAGCGGCAAATAATAAGGATGCGGATGCCTGGTACAGTACCGGGAAAACGCCGTTTTCAGGCGCATAAACGAAAATTGGTTTAAACCGTACCGGCAAGAAATAATATATTTTATAATGCGGTGGCGGGTGTTGAAATGTGATTTTTCCGGTGGAGAAGTTGATCAACGCGGCGGCGGCGGCCCGGGAAAGGGCGTATGCCCCCTATTCCGGATTCAAGGTGGGAGCCGCCGTTCTGACCAGGGAAGGACGTTATTACACCGGATGCAATATCGAAAACGCATCTTACGGCCTGACCTGCTGCGCCGAAAGAGTGGCCCTCTATAAAGCCGTTTCCAACGGGGAGCGGAACTTTGAGGCTGTTGCCGTGACAGCCGGCACGGACGATTACTGTACCCCGTGCGGCGCCTGCCGCCAGGCGCTGGCCGAGTTCGGCGCGGAAATAAAGGTGTACATGGCCAACAGGCGGGGGGAATATCTCCTCAAAACAGTGGCTGAGCTCCTGCCGGAGGCCTTTTACAAAGGAAGGCTTGTTTGCAGCGGGGATAAGACCGGCGAAAAAGGGTCCGGGGGAAAGGTTTTTACCAGGCTGATCGAACCGGTAAACAGGTAAGGCCGAGCTTTAATCTATAACGATGACGGGTGGTTTTGATTGGAAAGGGGAATAGCTTCTTTCAAATCCGGATTTGTGGCATTGCTGGGCAGGACGAACGTGGGCAAGTCCACGCTTCTGAACAGCCTCGTCGGAAAAAAAGTCGTCATAGTGTCCGACAAGCCCCAGACAACCAGGAACAGAATTCTTTGCGTGCTTACCCGGGAAGATTCCCAGGTGATTTTTCTGGATACCCCGGGGATACACAAGCCGAAGCACAAGCTCGGCGACCACCTGGTAAAGGTGGCTCTGAAAACCCTGAAGGGCGTCGACGTCGTTCTCTTTCTGGTGGAGGCGCAAAACCCCCCGGGGCCCGGGGACCGTTTTACGGCCAGGCAACTGGAAGGGGTGGACACCCCGGTGCTGCTGGTGATCAACAAGATTGACCTGATCAGGAAGGACCAGCTCCTTCTGGCCATCGACCGGTACAGGGAGCTTTACCGGTTTGCGGAGATAATACCCGTTTCCGCGCTCAAAGGCGACAACCTGGCTCATCTCCTTGAGATTGTGAAGGGATACCTTCCCCCCGGTCCCAAATACTACCCGGACGATATGCTCACCGACAAGCCCGAGTCTTTTATCGTCGCCGAAATAATCCGGGAGAAGATTCTCAACCTTACCGAGCAGGAAGTGCCCCACTCGGTGGCCGTGGTCGTCGAGCAGATGGAGGAAAGGCCCGGCAACGTCGTATTTATCAACGCGCTGATATATACCGAGAAGGATTCGCAGAAAAAAATCCTGATCGGAAAAGGAGGGCAGATGCTGAAAAAAATCGGGCAGGCGGCCCGTGAAAACATAGAGGGCATATTCGGCACGAAGGTGTACATCGAATTGTGGGTCAAGGTGAAACCGGACTGGCGGAACAAGGAAGCCCAGCTTTACAGTTTCGGCTACCGTGAGAAGGAGTAGGCCGGAACCGCCGGTGCGGGTAAAAACCGCCCGCCCGGCGGCGGAGGCGAGGCTGTTGATGACGGTTAAAGGTCAAAAGCCTTTTTTGTTGAGTGTTCCGGGTTGCCGTCACCCCACCGGGGGAACAGGTCGTTGTCGATGCCGAGCAGGTCCAGGACGCGGCCGGCCGTCTGCGTTACCAGGTCTTCGACGGTTTGAGGCCGGTGGTAAAAGGCCGGAACGGGAGGCATGATTGTCACGCCGATCCTGGCCAGCTTGAGCATATTTTCCAGGTGAACGGGGCTGAAGGGGGTTTCCCTCGGCAGGAGCACGAGTTTTCGTCCTTCCTTGATGACAACGTCCGCCGCCCTGGCAATGAGGTTGTCCGAATAACCGCAGGCTATCGCGGCAAGAGTCTTCATGCTGCACGGGGCGATTACCATTCCCCGGTGCCGGAAAGATCCGCTGGAAACAGCAGCAGCCATATCACCGGGGCGATAGCAGCAGGAGGCCATGGAAGCGACCTGATCCGGGGTGCGGCCGGTTTCCAGTTCAATTGTGCGTTTTGCCCAGTCGCTCATGATCAGATGGGTTTCCACACCGCATTCTTTTAACAGCTTCAAAACCGTAATCCCGTAAATTGCTCCCGAAGCTCCCGTTATTCCCACCAATACACGCAAAAAACAACATCCTTTCGATTCATGAATGGCCGCGGCCGGCGGCAACCGGGGGCAAATGCAAAGTCCGGTATCGCATCCCCGCTTCGCCCGGTTCACTTGCCCGGCACTCAGGCTGTTAATAATCCCTGCCGAAAGTCAACGTTCTCTCTGGCATTGCCGGACGGGAACCGGGGGGTTCACCGGGTTCCGGCAATATTGCCGGCTTTCTCAAGCTCAAGGTTTCGGAGAGTATGTCCGACGGGCTGGAAACAAAAATTTCTTTAGCCATTATACAATATTTCAGCTTTGATAAAAACAATAAATCAAGGTGGAACTCTTATGAAGCTATACAAAGCGGAAGCGGTGGTCCTGCGCGCCAGGGACTACGGAGAGGGAGACAAGTTGCTGACTCTTTATTCGAGGGAGTACGGCAAAATCAGGGCGGCCGCCCACGGAGTATCCAAGCCTTCAAGCCGTAAGCGCGGAGCCGTCCAGCCGTTCACCCTCGCCAGGTTTCTTCTTCGCCGGGGCCGGGAACTCGATTCGGTGAGCCAGTGCGAGGGTCTGGAGATGTTTTTGCCTTTGAGGGAGGACCTTGAAAGGATCGCTTACGCCAGCTACATTGCCGAACTGGTCGATGCCGTGACCCCCGAGGGAGAGCCGAACGAGCCGCTTTTCCTCCTTCTGTTGGACGCGTTGCGGCTGATGCCGGAGGGGGACCCCGAGTTACTCGCCCGCGCCTTCGAGATCAGGACGACCGCGTTTTCGGGCTACCGTCCCGTCCTCGAATCGTGTGTCAACTGTATGGGGGATGCCGCCGGCCGCATTTTTTTCAGCCCTGCGCTCGGCGGAGTCCTCTGCCCGGGGTGCCGGGCCGCGGACGTCGAAGCCGTGCCCTGCGGCAAGGCCGTGGCAGAGATTTTAAAGCTCATGCTGCGCTGGCGTCCCTCGCGGCTGCGCCAGCTCAAGGTCGATCCGGCAATTAAGAGGGAACTGAGAGAGGTAATGCACCAGTACCTCAAATTCCACCTGGATAAAGACTTGAAGTCGTCGTCTTTTTTAAACAGGTTTGTATTAAAAAAGTACGAATGAATAAAAATAGCCCGGACAGGAGTAAATAATTAGTGGAAAGGAGTGTTGTCAAAAGTGACCAGTGAACTTGAAAAGATCGATATCATCAGGAAAAGGTTCGGAGTCGGTTATAAAGAGGCGAAAGAAGCCCTCGATGCGGCAGGCGGCGATCTGGTCCGGGCCCTGATTGATCTTGAAGAAAGGGACCGCAACTTTGGCGAACGGATGCAGGCCAGAGGGCAGGAACTGGTGGGGCAGGTCAAGGAATTCTTTAATAAGAGCAGGGATTGCCGGATCAAGGTAAAACGCGGCGAGGAGACGGTCGCCGAAATCCCGGCCGCCCTCGGCGCGCTCGGGGTGATCGGTATCCTCGCCAGCAGCGAGATAGCTGCAATCGGGGCGCTCGGCACCATGGCCGCCATGGCCGGAAAGTACACCCTGGAGTTCGAACGCAGGGAGCGCGGCCCGGAACCGGAATGCGGCGCGGCCGGGGATGCCGGCGTTTGAGGAATGGGATTGACTTATGGGCGGGAATTTGATAAATTGGAAAAAAAATACCGAGGCGATGAGGGAAAGAGTAGCCGGCCAAATGTTTTCAAAGAGAGCCCGGTCTGGTGAAAACGGGCAGGACATAGCCGGTGAAAGGGGTTTCCGAGCTGCAAGAGGAACGCTGAGACAGGCGCGAAGTCCCGGGGCGCAAGAGGTGAAAGGCTGTCCGGGATGCCGCCGGCAGGAACCGGACGGTTTTGCCGGCCAAAGGGTTTGTTTCAGTCAGTAAAGCTTGCGCACGATAAAGAGGGCGGTTTGTTTCCGAGGCTGAACTAATTGCCTCGGAAATGACGTCAAACAGGGTGGAACCGCGGGAACAGGCTCCCGTCCCTGGTAGAGCGATACCGGGGGGCAGGGAGTTTTGCTTTTGCAAATATTATTTCAGTCAAGGAGGAAGTGAAGTTGAATTTTCAGGAACTGATCCTGACCCTGGATCAATTTTGGGCAAAGCAAAACTGTATCATCCAGCAGCCTTACGACGTGGAAAAGGGGGCGGGCACGATGAACCCGGCGACTTTTTTGCGCGCTCTGGGGCCGGAGCCGTGGCGGGTGGCTTACGTTGAGCCGTCCAGGCGGCCGACGGACGGCCGCTACGGCGAAAATCCCAACCGCCTGCAGCATTATTACCAGTACCAGGTCATTTTGAAACCTTCGCCCGACGATGTTCTCGATGTTTATCTGGACAGCCTCAGGGCCATCGGCATTGACCCGGACGAGCACGACATCCGCTTTGTCGAAGACAACTGGGAATCGCCCACGCTGGGGGCATGGGGGCTTGGCTGGGAAGTTTGGCTGGACGGGATGGAGGTGACCCAGTTCACCTACTTCCAGCAGTGCGGCGGCATCGACTGCCGGCCTGTCTGCGCTGAAATCACCTACGGGCTGGAGCGTCTCGCCATGTTTATACAGGGCGTGGACAGCGTTTTCGACATAACCTGGACGGAAGGCGTTACATACGGCGACGTTCATCACCGCGGCGAAGTGGAGCACTCCCATTACAACTTTGAACTGGCCGATACGGACATGCTGTTCAAACTGTTCGACATGCACGAGCGGGAGGCTTTGAGGGTAATTGAAAAGGGTTTCGTCCTGCCCGCTTTCGATCAGGTTCTCAAGTGTTCCCACACTTTCAACCTTTTGGACGCGCGGGGAGCGATAAGCGTGACGGAGCGCACCGGCTTCATCGCCAGGGTGCGTAACCTGGCCCGGCTTTGCGCCCAGGCTTATGTGGAACAGCGCCGGGAAATGGGATATCCCCTGCTCAAAAAAAGGGAGGCGTAGCTGTATGGCTGACAATCCGAAAGACTACCTGCTCGAAATAGGCGTGGAAGAAATGCCCGCCAGGTTTATGGAACCGGCGTTGCTTGAACTTAAAGAAACGGCCTCGGTTATTCTGAAAGAACAGCGGCTGCCGTTTAAAAACGTGGAAACCTACGGCACACCGCGCCGTCTCACACTGTACGTGGAAGGCCTGGCCGGCAGCCAGGAGCCCCTGGAGGTGGAGGTAAAGGGACCGGCGGCAAAGGTGGCTTTCAAGCCGGACGGAACGCCCACCAGGGCGGCCGAGGGCTTTGCCAGAAGCCAGGGGGTGGCCGTGGACGACCTGATCAGGAAAGCCCTGGGTCACGTGGAGTATGTCTTTGCCGTAAAGAGGGAGGCCGGGCGGCCGGCCAGGGAAGTCCTGTCTGAAGTGGCGCCCGCTTTTATAAACGGGCTTCATTTTCCGAAACCGATGCGCTGGGGTGACCTCGAGGTCCGTTTTGCCAGGCCGATACGCTGGATCGTATCGCTTTTCGGTGACGAAGTGGTGGAATTCGAGTTTGCCGGCCTGAAAGCCGGAAGAACGACGTGCGGCCACCGCTTTCTCAGCAAGGAGCCCGTTGTTCTGGCCTGTCCGGAGGAATATTTTAAAAAAATGCGCAGTAATTATGTCTTGGTTGATCCTGAAGAGCGCAGGCGCTGCATCTGGCAGCAGGTCCGGGAGCTTGCCGCGGCCGCAGGCGGCATGGTGGAGGAAGACGGGGATCTGCTTGACGAAATCAACAATCTCGTAGAATACCCCACGGCGCTGGTAGGTGAGTTCAGCCGGGATTACCTGAAGCTGCCCAGGGAAGTCCTGGTCACCCCGATGAGGGAGCACCAGCGTTACTTTCCGGTGGTGGGACCGGATGGAAACCTGCTTCCCAAATTCATTGCCGTGAAGAACGGAACTGCGGATCATCTCGATACCGTGAGGGCTGGCAATGAAAAGGTGTTGCGGGCAAGGCTGGCCGATGCCGATTTCTTTTTCCGGGAGGACCTCAAAACGCCTTTGGCCGAAAAGGTTCCCGCGCTGAAGAAGATTGTATTCCAGGAAAGCCTCGGCACTGTTTACGACAAGGTGCTCAGACTGTCCACCCTGGCGGACTATCTCGCCAGCGAGGCCGGCGCGAGCGAGCAGGACAGGAGAGTGGCCTTGAGGGCCGCTCATCTGGCGAAGGCCGACCTTGTCACCAATATGGTCTATGAATTTCCGGAACTCCAGGGTGTCATGGGCAGGGAGTACGCCGAGCGTTCCGGGGAACCCCGGGAAGTGGCGCTGGCGGTATTCGAGCATTACCTGCCGCGTTTTGCAGGCGACCGGCTGCCGCGGACAATGCCCGGAAAAATATTGAGCATGGCGGACAAGATTGACAATATCGTGGGCTGTTTCGCCATCGGCATCCAGCCGAGCGGCTCCCAGGACCCGTATGCCCTAAGGCGCCAGGCCCTGGGGATAAGCCATATCGTCCTCGACGGAAAATTTGCCGTCCGTCTGCCGGAACTTGTCGAAAAAGCCTACCGGGGCTACGAGGGAAAGGTTCAGCTC
>DAOOVD010000019.1:0-43826 GCA_035369845.1 Bacillota bacterium
CCCCCGGGTGGCATTTATTTAAAAAAATGCCATTAATTTGGCGGTGAAAGTAAAACCTTCCCCCGGTATAATTAATTTACACGGAAGTTGTACGGAAGGTGTTTTTGTTGAAAAATTCCGCAAGACTGGCAGTAATAATAGCTGCCGCCGCCGCTGTCCTGTTCTGCGCTTCGCCGCTTCTCGCCCAGACTTACATAGTACAAAAAGGAGACACCTTGTTTTCCATAGGGAAGAAATTCGGAGTGACTGTAAACGAAATCAAGGCAGAAAACGGCCTTGATTCCGATACGATATACACGGGGCAGAAACTCTGGATTGCTGAAGGCCTGGTTTATACGGTAAAAATTGGCGACACGCTTTTTTCAATTGCCCAAAAATACGGCGTGCCGTACCAGGAACTGATGCGCATGAACGGTTTTTCCACCAGCAACATTTATCCTGGACAAAAAATTTATGTTACCGCGAACAGAAACAATTACCCGGCCGGTGAGAGGACGTTGAAAAGCAGGTACATCCTCGGTTTTTACGTCGACGGGGAGAAATACCATCCCGACTCCTTCGGGGTTATGGAGACAAACAGCGACCAGCTGAGTGCGATTGTCCCTTTCTGGTACAGGCTTTCACCGACTGACGGCGCGGCGGTGGAGGTGCACTCCGCCGGTGAGGGACCGGCCGCGGTGGAAAAAAATGAGGTAATAAGAAGAGCGCATGAGAATAATGTGCAGGTGTTTGCCCTTGTCCACAATCTGTTATACCCGGACGGGGTGAAGGGCGAAAAGCTCGCCTCGGACATGCTGTTGACTCCAGACACAAGGAGCAGGTTTGTCAACCAGTTGGAAAATTTAATAAAGGAAAACGGCTACGACGGCGTCAATCTGGATATAGAGCATGTTTATCCGAATGACAGGGACAAGTTTTCTTCGCTCGTCGGGGAACTGTACCGGAGGCTTGCCCCGCAGGGTTATAAAGTCACCGTGTGTGTACCGGCAAAGAAGTGGGACGACCCCGCCAACACCTGGTCCGGTCCTTTTGACTACGAGGCAATCGGACGCAATTCCCATTACGTGGTGCTGATGACTTACGACGAGCACGGTTACTCCAGCGGACCGGGGCCCGTTGCCTCCTGCGGCTGGGTGAGTGATGTCGCCGGGTACGCGTGTGAGAAGATTCCTCCGGAAAAGATCCTGCTCGGGATACCCGGCTACGGCTTTGACTGGGAGGAAGGAGGAATGCATCCCGCATATCTGTCTTACCCGCAGGCCGTGGAGACGGCAGTTTCCCGGGGAGTAGGGGTATCCTGGGATGACCGGGCGAAGGTTCCCTATTTTTTCTACAGGGACGATGACGGACGGAATCACCAGGTCTGGTTTGAAAATGCTTCGAGCCTCACCCACAAGCTTGAAATCGTCGACAGGTACGCTTTAAGGGGAATCGCCGTCTGGAGGCTCGGGCTGGAGGACCCCGGCGTATGGGCAGTGTTGAAAAGCAAGGTTGAAGCGGTAAAAGACAGCCGTTAGACATTAACTTCTTTTTGCAGATCAGGCGCGGGATGTTCTTTTCATTGAAAGGATGTTGCGAATAACCTGTAAGGCCGCGTCTTTCAGGTCGGAGAAATTCCCTTCCCCGTAGACAATCCTGATCATTTGCTCCGCTATCTCCGGCCTTCTTTCAATAAGATTGAAGGAGGCCGACGGGAAAGTGTAAAATATCCTGGCCAGCCTGCGGGCTATTGCCAGCTCGGCGGTGATCTGCCTGTCGACAAGTTCCTGATAGTACCCGGGAGCGTCGCCCAAACTTGTCGCGTTGTCGAGAATCGCCTGCGCGGCCAGGTAGGCGCTCTTGATGACGTAATATATGCCCTCTCCGCAGAAAGGATCGACCAGCCCTGCGGCGTCCCCCAGGAGTATTGCGGATTTGGCATGTATTTTCTTCTTTCTGCCGCCGCCGATGGGTATGGGATAACCCCTGCAGCTCAACGCCTTCGCGCCGCCGAGGCCCTCCCTGTGCAAGAAGTCGTGCAGGTGCCGCCTGAGCCCCTTGACATTGTGCATGAACGCGCCGACACCGGTGGAGAGGTGATTTTTCTTGGGGAATATCCAGCCGTATCCCCAGGGTGCGGCGCCGCAGTCTATTTTAATGGTGCCGCGGCTTTTTCCCAAAATCTCCGGGGAGCATTCAATCTCAACCTCCAGGGTCGGTCCCGTTTCTTTTGGGCTGTACAGGCCGAGCTGTCTGGCCGACCTGCCGTTTACACCGTCCGCACCTGCGAAGAGTTTCCCCCGGTAAATTTTGCCGCCTGCCGATATTAAAACCCCGCCGTTGCCTGCAGTTATTTCCTTCAGGGCTGTTCCTTCGAGTATCACCGCCCCGGCCGCCCTGGCCCGTTCTGCCAGCAGCCTGTCGAAATTACGCCGCATTACCATATATGCCACGGGAAGAGGAGAATCAACCTTCACCTCACCCTTTCCCCGGAAGTTGAAAATTACGGTGCGGACCGTGTCTTCCACCGTCTCCTGCCATGAAAAATCAAACAGGCGGGAAGTTTTGTATGTTACTCCTCCGCCGCAGGGCTTTTCCCTGGGTATTTGATCTTTTTCCAGCACAAGCACTTCCATACCGGCCCCGGCAAGCCTGCACGCCAGTGTCGACCCGGACGGCCCGGCTCCCGCGATAATTACGTCGTACATCGCGTTCAGTTCCCCGTTTTTTTTAATTTGTTTTCGGCTCCAGTTCCAATAATATTTATATGCGTCTGGCGGATTTCCTGTCAGGCGGCGGATTTTTTGGGACTGAAAAGTTGATTCTTCGCTCGTGCTGCGGGTGGGCGGTGTTTTTGAGCGGTTTATGGTTTGCCGCCGTTTTTTCGCAAGCCGGCATACTTTTTCAAGGCCGGTTCCGCGACAATTTTTCCGGGGGCTGCCGGTGCACGCTCCCCGGCCAGCAGGCTGTGTTTAATGCCGTAAGCGAAGTAAACGGCGAGTCCGGCGGCAATCCATACCACAAAGCGTATCCAGGTGAGCCTCGGCAGGTTTAAAGCGAGATATACGGAAGCGGCCATGCTTAAAACGGGAAGCCAGGGCACCCAGGGGACGCGGAAGGGTCTGGGCAGCGCGGGCTGTTTTTTGCGCATGATCAAGAGGCCCAGCGATACGGCGGTGAAAGCGCTCAACGTTCCGATATTGGCCAGTTCCGCGACGGTGGTGATGGGTAGAAAGGCTCCAATGGCAGCCACGGCCAGACCGATGATTACGCTGTCCCACAAAGGGGTTTTCAAGCGGGGATGTACCCAGTCGAAAATAGGCGGGAGCAGGCCGTCCCGGGCCATGGCAAAGAATATGCGGCTTTGTCCGTAGAGGACGGCGAGCAGGACGCTTGTCAACCCGGCGAGGGCGCCCGCCGAGATAACGGCGGCGGCCCGGGGGAGCCCGGCCCGCAGCATCGCGTCCGCCACCGGGGAGGCCGTGTTGAGTGCCGTGTATGGAACCATTCCGGTTAAAACCAGGGAGACCAGAATATAGAGAACGGTGGCCAGGGTGAGGGACGCGATGATGCCGACGGTCAGGTCCCGCCGCGGGTTTTTCACCTCTTCCGCCGCCGTGGACACGGCGTCGAAACCTATATAGGAGAAGAACACGATGGCCGCTCCCTGTATGACGCCGCCGAAACCAAAGGGTGTAAAGGGCCGCCAGTTGGCCGGATCGACATGCTTGAAGCCCAGAAAGATAAACAGCAGTATGGCGAGAAGCTTGGCCGACACCACGAATTTATTTGCCGTCGCACTGTGCCGGGTGCCGGTGATGATCAGGGCCGTAAGCGCGAGTACGATGAGCGCTGCCGGGAGATTTACAATACCCCCGTCCGGCGGGGAGGCGGTGATTTTGGCCGGCAGCGCCAGCCCGGCCGAGCGCAGCAGATCGGTCAGGTAGGAACTCCATCCTATGGCGACCGCGCCCGCCGCCACGAGATACTCCAGAATGAGGTTCCATCCCACCAGCCAGGCCGGAAGTTCACCGAGCGAGACGTAGGAGAAAGTGTAAGCGCTGCCCGCCACCGGGATCATTGAAGCCATTTCGGCGTAAACAATCGCGGCAAGACCGCTGGCCACGCCCGCCAGCGCAAAAGACAAAACCACCCCGGGACCGGCAAAATTTGCCGAGGCCACCCCGGTAAGGACGAAAATGCCCGTTCCGATAATGGCCCCCACCCCCAAAGCCGTGAGGTCGAAGGCTCCCAGAGTGCGCGGCAGCCGGTGTGGACTCTTTTCTTTTTCTGCCATCAGCATTTCGACGGATTTGGTACGCCGGTTGAGCATTTTCATTCACTCCACTCTACGGATTATTATTAATTTTAAAACCGACATTTAAACTTTAAAAAATAAAAAATGGGTGCCTTATCATGGTAATATCAGATTTTCTCCGCAAAGACGGTTTGAACGGCAAGCAGGCATATTGTAATTGCCGGCAAAATAAAATAACCTGGTGGTGACGGCAAAACTGTATTGAGAAGGAGGAAGGCGAGAGTGAAAATACGCTGGCTTGGTCACGCGTGCTTTTTGATTGAATTGCCTGACGGGAAGACAATAATTACCGATCCTTTCGACCGGAAACTGGGGTACCCTGAACCGGCCGTTCCGGCGGACATCGTTACGGTCAGTCACCAGCACTTTGACCACAACGCGGTCGAGGTTGTTCCGGGCAAGCCGGACGTGGTTCAAAAAGAGGGACGGCATTCCCCGGGCGGCATTGCGGTAACGGGAGTCCTTTCACACCACGATCCCGTTAAAGGCAGCCTGCGGGGGAGGAATATCATCTTCATTATAGAGGCGGGCGGTTTGAGGATCTGCCACCTGGGGGATCTGGGTCACGTGCTGGATAAAAAGCAGTTGGGAGAAATCGGAGCCGTTGATGTTCTGTTGATACCGGTGGGAGGCCATTTCACCGTCGGTCCCGCCGAGGCCGCCAGAGTGACGGGACAGCTGGGTCCGAAATACGTTGTGCCCATGCATTATAAAACCGATTATATTGATTTCCCGATAACCGGCCCGGACGAATTTCTGAAAAATTTCCCCGGCTACAGGATAGAAAAGGAACTGACCGTAACCGGGGACGACCTTCCCGAAACCACCGCGGCCGTATTGCTGGAGCTTTACAGTCCATGAAAGTTTTCGGCAGGTCCCGTCAAACAGGGAGGTTGAAGTTTTTTTCGCCCCGCATCACATATTTCCGGCCGATTCCATAATATAGCAGTTAAGACGGACCATTGTCAAATATTCCGACCGGGAAGGAGAACCGCTTTTTTATGGACCGGCAGGGGAAAACCTTTGAAAACAACTGGTACTACGTGAGCGAGGCGGCGGCGGTTGACGGCCTCAGAGTGCACGGCGGGGCGATTGACAGTCTGATTCCGTTCTGGTTCGGGGTTACGGAGAAAGGCGCCCTGGTTGATCAGTCCGACCGGGAGACTCTGGAAGTGATAAGGAAGTTCGGCATACCGGTACTTGCCATTGTCCACAACTACGCGAGCCGCCGGTACGGCCCGTTGATTCACCGTCTGCTGGCCAGCGCGGGCTTGCGCCAGGCGCTCGTGGAAAACATAGCGAATACTCTTTCCGGTTACGGATTCCAGGGGGTAAACATAGATTTCGAGTTCGTGCCCCCCGAAGACAGGCCCTTTATGACCGCGTTTATGTCGGAACTCTATCAGGCGCTGAAATTGTACGGCCTGCTGGTCACCATATCGGTACCCCCCGAATTGCGGGACGACCCGGCCCACCCGTTTTCTGGAGCATTCAGCTACTCCGATCTCGCCCGGCACAGCGACCAGGTGTATGTGCTGGCTTACGACGAGCACGTCGCCGAACCTGGTCCCATCGCTTCGACAGGCTTCGTCAGGGACGTGCTTGATTACGCGATAACCGTTATCCCCCGCGAGAAGATCCGGCTGGGGATGGCGGTTTACGGTCGCGACTGGTCTGCCAGCACCGAATTGCCCCGGGAGCTGTCTTACGAAGAAGCCGTGGCGAGGGCTGAACGTTTCGGGGCGGAAATCAGGTTTGATGACGGGGCGCAGGAATCCACGTACACTTATGAGGAAAACGGCGTGGAGCACGTAGTCTGGTTTGAAGAGGCCCGCAGCTTCGCCGCCAGGCTCGATCTGGCCCTGCAGATGGGTATTCCCGGTATCGGGGTGTGGCGGCTCGGTCTGGAAGACCCCCGCATCTGGCAGTTGATCGGGGAGCTTGAAGGACGTGGCGCGTAAGCCTTCTTAATTCTTATTCTTGAGTCGTACTGATGGGCCGCACTGTTTAGTGCGGCTCAGACTGTTTACAAACTGTCCGGAACCTTGAGGTGAAGGAAACGGGAGCGGCACGTCCGCAACCCCGCGCAGGCGGGCAGCGCCCTTGCCGGCGGCGAACGACTTGCGCAGCGCTTGAGAGCGTGTTTCACCCTCGGGGCGCTTTGTTGACAGCCGCAGCCGCACTCTTTGGCGCGGCATTTTACTTGTGCCTGAAAATAACCCCTTTTGAAGAAGTACGGGAGTCTGTATAATAATACTATAAGTAAACCAACACAGTTTATATAGTTTACTTTCTCTATGTGGTTGACTGGCGGATAATGATGAAGTGCGGGGGGATAAAAAATGAAGAAGAGAGTTTTGGCGGCAGTACTGGCGGCAGCGGTAATCGGCGCCGCGGCATACCAGGGATATGTCAGGCTCGTTGCCGGGAAGCGGCCGCCTGTGCTTGAGGCGACGGGCACTATTGAAGCCACGCAGGTGGAACTGAGGGCGAAGCTTTCGGGGACCTTGCAAAATTTTTCAGTTGCTTCCGGTGACCGGTTAAAGAAGGGCCAGTTGGTGGCAATAATCTCCCGGAACGACCTGGTTGCCCAGAGAGAACGGGACGCCCTGGGGGTTGTAAAGGCCAGGGCCCAGCTGGAGGACCTCGTTTCGGGACCAAGAGAGCAGGAGATAAGGGATGCCGGGATTGCCGTTGAGGCGGCCCGGATTAATTACGAAAAGGCCGGAAGAGATTACGACAGGGCCCGCGCACTGCATCTGGAAAAAGCCATTTCCGACGCGGAGATGGAGAATGCGGAAACGTTGTTGGAACAGTCCCGGAAACAGCTGGAGTCGGCGGAATCGAAGCTGAGCCTCCTGCTGTCCGGCAGCAGGCCGGAACAGATAGAGGCCGCAAAGGCCGAACTGGAGCGCAGCGAGGCAGTACTGAAGGCATCCGAAGCCTTGCTGGAAGACACGAAGATTATCTGCCCAATTGACGGGACAGTGCTGTCTAAAAACGCCGAGGAGGGCGAGTTCGTCCAGGCCGGCACTTCGGTCGCGACCGTAGCCGACCTTGATGATATGTGGATCAAAGTCTATATTCCGACTGACGAACTGCCGAAGGTAAGGCTTGGGCAGAAGGTTAAATTCACGGTAAGCGGCAGTTCTGCAGATTATGAAGGTGTAATTGAAGAAATTGCGTCGAAGGGCGAATATACGCCGAAAACGATCCAGACAAAAAATGAGCGGGCAAACATAGTTTACGCCGTCAAAATAAGGATTAGCAACAAGGGCGGCCTTTTAAAGCCGGGCATGCCCGCAGACGTGACCATCAGCGGGGGGTGATCGCATGGTTGTGACGGAAAACCTTACCAAGGTATTCGGCTCTATGACAGCGGTCGACCGGGTCGGCCTGAGGGTGGAACGGGGTGACATTTTCGGCCTGGTGGGGCCGGACGGGGCCGGCAAAACCACGCTGCTCAGGATGATCTGCGGTTTGATTGCCCCCACCTCCGGACATGTCCGTCTTTTTGGAGAAGGCGGCGGGAAAAGTGAGCGCGGGGTTTTCGGTTATATGCCCCAGAGGTTCAGCCTTTACGGAGATCTCACCGTTATGGAGAATATCAGGTTCATCGCGTCACTTTATAAGATAGACCGAAAAACCGTTGACCGGCGTGCTGGAGAGATACTGGAGATGACCGGCCTTAACAGGTTCAAATCCAGGTTTGCGGACGACCTGTCCGGCGGAATGAAGCAAAAACTTTCGCTGACCTGTGCCCTGGTGACCAGGCCTTCACTGCTTGTACTGGACGAGCCCACCTACGGGGTCGATCCCGAGTCGCGCAAGGAATTCTGGAAAATTCTTTACCAGTTGAATAAAGAGGGGGTTACCGTCCTGGTATCCACCTCTTATATGGACGAGGCGGAGTATTGCAAGAGAGTAGCCTTTATGGACGGGGGGAAAATCATGTCAACGGACACGCCCGGCCGTCTGAAGGAAAATTTTGCGTACAGCATTGTCGAACTGAAAACAGACGTGAAGGACCTCGATTTTCTGAACGGACTGCCGGAAGTCGCGGACGCCGGCTTTTTCGGCGACAGGTACCATCTGGCGGTGCGCGAGGCGGACAGGTCGGTTCCCGCAATTGCAAAAGCGCTGGCGGACAAGGGGATTGAAATATATCACTTGGAAATAATCCCTCCTTCAATGGAAGACGTTTTTGTGTTTCTGGCGGAAAGGGAGGCGGTTTAATTGGAATATGCGGTCAGCACCCGGGATCTGACCAGGGCTTTCGGCAATTTTGTCGCCGTCAACAAAGTGTCGATCAATATAAAAAAAGGGGAGATATACGGCTTTCTCGGCCCCAACGGATCCGGCAAGTCGACGACAATCAGAATGCTTTGCGGCATCCTCGAACCCACGTCGGGTTCCGGCAGCGTCCTGGGATACAAGCTGCCGGGGGAAGCCGAGAAGATCAAGCGGAAAATAGGTTATATGTCGCAAAAATTCAGCCTTTACGAGGACCTTACGGTTTATGAAAACCTGGATTTTTACGCAGGTGTTTACAGCGTTCCCGCCCGCGAGCGCAGAAAAAGGATCGGGGAGATGGTGGAAATGGCGCAGTTGAAAGGCAGGGAAAACGAAATGGCGGCCAGCTTGAGCGGGGGCTGGAAGCAGCGCCTGGCGCTCGGATGCGCCATCATTTCCAGACCGTCCATCCTGTTTCTCGACGAACCGACGAGCGGGATCAGCCCGACCAGCAGGCGGATGTTCTTCAAAATTATTCAGAGGATGGCCGGCGAAGGGACGACCGTCATGGTCACCACCCACTATATGGACGAGGCGGAGCGCTGCCACCGGATCGCCTTTATTTCCGAGGGAAGCCTGATTGCCGAAGACACTCCCGACAATCTGAGAAACAATGCAATTAAAGGCTGCATGGTCGAGGTCGCTGTTCCCGACGCGCTCGGCGCCGCCGACGGCATTGCCGGGCTCCCTTGTGTCAAAGAATGTTCAATTCACGGTTCGGTGCTCCACGTCCTGCTTGAATCTGAAGGCAGCCTCCGGGAACTGGAACAAAAAACGGGGTTCAAGGCCAAAATCATCCGGCCCTCCCTGGAGGATGTCTTCATTTTCCTTGCCAGGGAAGCGCGAAGGAAGGTGTTTTAATGAGCAGGATAATTGCCGTCTTAAAAAAAGAGGTCCTGCAGATGCTCCGGGACCGGCTGACCATAGGCATGGTCTTTGCCCTGCCGATGTTTCAGCTGCTGCTGTTCGGCTACGCCATTCAAACCGAGGTGAAACACATTCCCACGGCCGTGTTCGACCAGTCCATGTCGGCGGAGAGCCGTGACCTGCTGGAAGCCTTCAGCGCCTCCGGATACTTTGATGTCACATATATTGCCGGCGGTTACGCCGAGGTAACGAAAATGATCGACAGCGGAAAAGCAAAAGTCGGCATAATTTTCCCGCCCGACTTTGCCGTGAAGGTAAAGAGGGGCGAGACCGCGCAGGTGCAGGTCCTCGTTGATGCCAGCGACAGCATGTCGTCTTCCGCGGCCGTTGCGGCGGCTAACGCCATAGGTTTGCTGAAATCGCAGAAGGTGATTTTTCAAAGGGCGCAGATTTCGCAGAACATTCCCTACGACATAAGGGTAAGACCCTGGTACAATCCCGACGGTGTCACGGCTTTTTACATGGTGCCCGCCATTTTGGGCATGATTGTCACCATGACCATGGTGATGATGACCGCCGCCGCCATTGTCAGGGAAAGGGAAAGAGGCACCCTGGAGCAGTTGATGGTTACTCCGATCAGGTCTTTCGAACTGATGATCGGAAAGATTATCCCTTATATCGCCCTCGGCTATCTTCAGATCACCGTCGCCCTGCTGGTCGGCGTCTACGTGTTTCGGGTGCCGGTCAGGGGAAGCATATTTCAGCTCTACCTTCTGACGCTGTTCTTTATTACCGCTTCGCTGGGTATCGGCATTTTGATCTCCAACTTTGCCAGGACACAGATGCAGGCTTTCCAGATGTCCTTCTTTATATTTTTGCCGAGCGTCATGCTGTCGGGCTTTATGTTCCCCAGAGAGGCCATGCCGCTCGTGATCCAGTGGATCGGCAACATTCTTCCCCTGACCTATTACCTCTCCATTATCAGGGGGATCGTTTTGAAAGGGGTGGGTTTTTCGTATCTTGTGCCGCAGGTTACCGCCCTGCTTGTTTTTTCGGTGGTTTTCATAACCCTGAGCATTTTGAAATTCAAAAAGAAAATTGCCTGACCGGGATAGGCGGGCACTTTTGCCCTTGACCGCCGGTCGGAGAATGCCGACCCAATTTTTAAATGAGAGTGGTGCTGTTTTGAGCTACGGGAAAAGAATAAAAAATACCATGAGGGAGCTTGCCGCGGAGCGGGGGTTTTCCAGGGTCACCATGGACGAACTGGCCTCCCGCGCCGGAATCAGCAAGAGGACCGTCTACCGGTATTTTCGCAGTAAGGAAGAGATAATCGATTCGGTTTTGGACGACTTCTTGTCGAATATCGGGCGGAAAATCCGGCAGGCATTTGATTCGGCTGATGAGCCGGTGGAAAAAATACTGGGCGTGCTCAGGGCAATCACTGAAAATATAAAGCTGATTCAGCCGACGGCCCTGTATGATTTGCAGAGGTATTACCCCCATCTTTGGGATAAGATTGAGCGGTTCCGCGCCGAGAAGTTGCAGCAGTTTTATGTGGATCTTCTGACCGGGGACGACGGCAGGCGCTTTCGCAAAATCGACCCCAGGATATTTACGGCGGCGCTGCTGGCAAGCGTCAGGTCGGTGGTCAATCCGAACTTTTTGATGGAGAACAACCTTTCGCCGGAAGAAACGATCATCTCCCTGTTTACCATATTCATGTACGGCGTGCTGTCGGACGAAAGTCAAAACAGGAACAAATAAAAGCTGTTTTAGAAGAGGAAGGCGTGCCGGACGGATTGTCAACAGCATCGGGCCCCCTTTGGAGGGGGCCCTTTTAGTGAATGCTTTTAGCGGGTCGGTTGTTAACGGACAATCATGGCCACGTAGCCGACGATAAGCAGCGCCACGATGTTGACCACCTTGATCATCGGGTTGATTGCCGGACCGGCGGTGTCCTTGAAGGGGTCGCCCACCGTGTCGCCGGTTACCGCAGCTGCGTGGGCGGGCGTGCCTTTGCCGCCGTACTGGCCTTCTTCAATAAACTTCTTGGCATTGTCCCAGGCGCCGCCCCCGGCGGTAAGCATTATCGCCAGGAACAGCCCGGTGACGATAACGCCCATCAGCATACCGCCGAGCGCCTTCGCGCCGAGCAGGAAGCCTACCAGCAGGGGAGCCGCCACCGGAATCAGGCCGGGAATCATCATTTCTTTGATTGCCCGCTTGGTGACTATGTCCACGCAGCGTCCGTACTCCGGACGCGCCTGGCCCTCCATCAGGCCTTTGATTTCCCTGAACTGGCGGCGCACCTCGTTTACCACTTCGTAGGCCGCGCGTCCGACGGCGCCCATGGCCAGCGAAGAAAAGATGAAAGGCAGCGCGCCGCCGATCAAAAGTCCGGCCAGGACCCAGGGATCTTCCACTAAAAAGCTGATTTTACCCAGCAGCCCGGCTTCGGTGCGCACCCTGGTTATTTCCTGGGTATAGGCAGAGAACAGGACAATTGCGGCCAGACCCGCCGAACCGATGGCATAGCCCTTGGTAACGGCTTTGGTGGTATTGCCGACGGCATCCAGCGGGTCGGTGATGTTGCGTATTTCCGGAGGCAGTTCGGCCATTTCGGCAATGCCGCCGGCGTTGTCGGTAATCGGACCGTACGAGTCGATAGCCACAATAATGCCCGTCATTGAGAGCATGGCCATTGAGGCGATGCCGACGCCGTAAACCCCGCCGACCAGATACGATACGAGTATTCCCGCCACAATGGCGATGGCTGGTGAGACGCTGGCTTCCATCGCCACCGCCAGGCCGCTGATGATGTTGGTGGCGTGCCCGGACTGGGATGCTTTGGCGATGGCCTGAACCGGCCGGAAACGTTTGGAGGTGTAGTAGTCGGTAAGATACACGATGATTACCGTTACCGCCACGCCCACCAAAGCGGTGTAGAAATACTGCGCCGAACCGAAAATATACGTGGTGGCGGGATAAAATCCGATCAGGGATATGATTGCCGATGCGGCAAGGCCCTTGTAAAGGGCCGACATTATTTCCTTGCCCTGGCCGAGGCGCACGAAGAAGCTGCCGATTATGGTGGCGATGATGGCGATGCCGCCGAGAACCAGGGGATAGACCACGTACTGTTCCTTGCCGGGGAAGAAGAGCTGCCCCAGAAGCATGGCGCCGATGGCCGTAATGGCGTAGGTTTCAAACAGGTCCGCGGCCATGCCCGCGCAGTCGCCCACGTTGTCTCCCACGTTGTCGGCGATGACGGCCGGGTTGCGCGGATCGTCTTCCGGTATGCCGGCTTCCACTTTACCCACCAGGTCCGCGCCCACGTCGGCGCTCTTGGTGTAAATACCGCCCCCGAGACGCGCGAAGACGCTAATCAGGCTGCCGCCGAAGCCCAGACCGACAAGATAGGTCGGATCCCTGAAAAGAAAATACATTCCCGCGACTCCGAGCAGCCCGAGACTGACACACATAAGGCCCGTAACCGCTCCGCCTTTGAAGGCGACCAGGAGGGCGAAAGGGAGGCCTTTTTTGGCGGCTTCCCCGACGCGGAGGTTGCTCCGCACGGAAACATTCATTCCGACGTAGCCGCACAGTCCGGAAAAAACCGCTCCCACGATAAAGCCCAAAGTAGTTATCCAGCCCAGGCCGAAATAAAGTAAAACGGCGATAATAATTCCGACTGCCGCGATAGTTTTGTACTGCCTGTTTAAATAGGCCATGGCCCCTTCCTGGATGGCGCCGGAAATCTCAATCATTCTTTTTGTTCCGGGCGGCTGCTTCAAAACCCAGGAGGTAAGGTACCATGCGAACAGGATGCCGATAATGGATGCGTATACGGCATATAATGGGAGTGCCCCATTAGACAAGTTTAAACACCACCTTTTTTGGAGTTGTCAAAACAAAACAGCAGAAAGCTGCGGTATTGAGAATAAACCCATCACCTCCCGCTTGTGCTGCAGATTCACCAGGCTGAAAACTCATGCTGTTGACTGGCTTCACCCATTTTTGCTGCGTTATGAATCGCGTTCCGTTACTATTATTTCCATATTTTGCTGCATGCAATTTACGCCGGCACCAAGTTTATCGAAAATCCTTCGGGGATATTGAAAAAATGCCCGGGGTGTTTTCAAGGCTGGGACGACCTGATCAACTATTATATAATACCAATTGTTGTTTCTTTAATCAAGAAAATTTAGCAGTTCTTGCGGCAATCGAGCCGGGAACTCAAATTGCAAAAGCGGCAGCCGGACGGCGGAGCGAGAGGCTGATCGCTTCTGGAGCCGGCGAGGTAAATGGTGATTCCCTTCAGGCCCATACGGTGCGCTTCTTTGAAAATGAAGACGGCCCTGTCCGCCGGAGTGCCGGCCGGGAGATTGACTGTTTTGCTGACTGCGTTGTCGGTAAATTTTTGAAAGGCCGCCTGCATTTTTAAATGCTGTTCGGGAGATATTTCCAGGGCTGTTTTAAAAAGTTCCCTTGCCGCCGGATCCGCGTCTGTTCCGGCGAGCACACCCGACTCAGCCACGGAGTCGAGCATCTTTTTTCTTGTCGGTCGATCTGTTACGGTATCCAGGTAACGGATAAAGTGCCTGTTTGCAATAGCGAGCTTTTTATTCTCAAGCACGGTACGGACGTAGGCCAGGGCAAACGCCGGTTCTATCCCGGACGTGGTGCCTGCAATGGCGCTGATCGATCCGGTGGGGGCGATAGTGGTGAGAGTCGCGTTTCTCAACGGGAGCCCGGGGCAGTAAACCGACCGCTTCCAGGCCGGGAACGGCCCCCGCTCGCGGGCCAGCCCGGCCGAGCTTTCCCTGGCTGTACGGGTGATCAGGGACATTATCTCTTCTGCCAGATCCAGCGCGGCTGTTGACTCATAAGGTATCCCGAGCTGGAAAAGCATGTCCGCCCAGCCCATCACGCCCAGGCCCACTTTCCGGGTGCGCAGGCTTGCTGCGGCAATTTGCGGCAGGGGGAAGCTGTTGACCTCGATCACGTTGTCCAGAAAGCGCACGGCCGTAGGCACCACTTCCTTCAGCCGTCCCCAGTCCACCGCGCCGCCTTTCACCATGCGGGAGAGGTTGATCGAGCCCAGGTTGCAGGACTCGTAAGGAAGCAGCGGCTGTTCGCCGCAGGGATTGGTGGCGCCGATTTCACCCAGAACGGGCGTGGGGTTGGCGCGGTTGACAGCGTCTATGAATACTATGCCCGGTTCCCCGTTGGCATGGGCGCGGCCGGCGACAAGCTCGAACAATTCACGCGCGTCAGCCTCCCGGAAAAGACTTCCCCCGAAGGTGAGCGGCCATCTGTCGCCCGCCTCGACGGCGTTCATGAACCGGTCGGTGACGGCGACGGAAATATTGAAGTTGCTCAAGGGCCCTTCTTCCTCCTTGCATTTGACGAACTCCTCGATATCCGGATGGTCGATCCTCAGGATACCCATATTGGCGCCCCGCCTCATGCCGCCCTGTTTGATCTCTTCGGCGGCCGCGTTGAAAACCCGCATGAAGCTTACCGGTCCGGAAGCCTTGCTCCCGGTCCCGCGCACCGGGCTGCCCCTCGGCCGTATGGGGGAAAAGTCGAAGCCCGTTCCCCCGCCGCTTTTGTGAATAAGGGCGGTGTGTTTCAGCGTGTCGAATATTTTGTCGATGCTGTCTTCCAGCGGCAGTACGAAACACGCCGCCAACTGCCCTTTCTCGCGGCCGCAGTTCATCAGGGTCGGGCTGTTCGGAAGGAATTCCAGACCGTCCAAAAGGGTAAAAAATTTTTCCGCCCATTCGTCCACTTTTTCTCGGCCGCCGCCGAAATTCGCTTCAGCCGCCGCCACATGCCGCGCCACCCGCCAGCACATTTCCTCGGGCGACTCAACGACATTTCCGTTTTCGTCCTTGAGCAGGTAGCGGCTTTCCAGAATGGTTCTCTGATTGACGTCCAGTTCCAATGACCGGCACTCCCCCAAAAAGACTGTCCCCGAAACAAGCCGCCGGTTCACCCGGCGCGAAGTATTAGACGAGCGTTTCAACCTCAAGGTGCTTGTCAACAACCACAGACGAGGGCGGCGCCTTCGTCAGCGGCGAACGACATTGCGAAAGCGCCTAAAGCAGACTTTTGCGCAGCGAGGCTGCGAAAGCGGGAGCGCGGACACGGACGTCCGCGCCAGTCTGAACCGATCCGGGACGGCGAGTTGAAGGCGGCCCGGTTTCGCCTTAAAGCTTGCAGTAAGTGCTGCCGGCGCGAAGCACAGGAGTGAGCGGTGACAGGGCGCAAAAAGGGCGCAGGGCGTAAAAAACAAGGGCATCGCCTTCGTCAGGGCTGCTTTTTCAGCTCGCCGGCCGCGATAAGTATTTGCATTATGTGCGACGTTCCGCAGGCAGGAATGACCGACACCGCATCCCTCAGGTAGCGGCTGACCGGATAGTCGGTTACCACCCCGTAGCCGCCCATGAGCTCGATGGTCCGTTTTGCCGCATTGACGGCGGCTTCAGCGGCGAAGAGCTTGGCCATCGACATTTCGGAAGCGCACGGTTTGCCGCCGTCTTTCAAACCTGCGGCGTTGTAAGTGAGAAGGCGGGCGGCCTCGTAATCGGTCCGGTTTTGGGCGATGATGAACTTGATATTTGTCAGCTTCGACAGGGGCTTGCCGTAAATTATCCGCTCCTTGGCGAATTTCACCGATTCTTCAAGGCATCCCCGCAATATTCCCAGGGCGACTGCGGCCGTCGCACCCCGGCCCATTTCGCCCAGTGTGCCGAGAGCGATTTTGGCGCCGTCCCCGGGTTCACCCAGCAAATTGCCCCGCGGCAGCCGGACGTTGTTCAGAATGACCTCCCCGGTGCAGGACCCTTTCAGGCCGGCCTTTTTTTCTTTGCGGCCGGAAGAGTATCCAGGTGTGCCGCTTTCAATTATAAAAACAGAGATTTGAGGGCGGCCGTCGCTGTCTTCGCCGGTCCGGGCCGTAAGCACATTGATGTCCATGCAGTGCGAGTTGGTGATGAAACACTTGCGGCCGTTCAGGATCCAGTCCCCGTCAGCCGGCCGGCCGGCTGTCGCCTGTCCCGTAAAGTCCGATCCTCCTCCCGCCTCGGTAACTGAGAAGCCGCAGACAGAGCCCGAGCAGAGCGGAGGCAGGTATTTCCGCTTCTGATCCTCGCTTCCCCAGGTCATGATCGCGTAAGTTCCGAGGTAATGGGCTACCAGGGCTAAAGCGAAACCCGCGGAATGCCGGCTTATCTCTTCAAGGACGATGGCCTGCTCGGTATAGCTCAAGCCCGTTCCGCCGTATGCGGCGGGCACAAAAACCCCGTTGAATCCAAGCCCGGCCATCTTTTTTACCAGTTCGGCGCGGCAGGTGTCCTCCTCTTCAATTCTTTCCGCAATGGGGGCGATTTCTTTTTCAACGAAGTCCCTGACGACTTTCCTCAACAGTTCCTGTCGCTCTGAAAATGTTATCATTCTTTCGCTTTCCTTTCCTTGGTTTTTGGTTCATTTCTTTATAAATTTTATCCAGACGGCGGAAAGATTGTCAAATTTTTTGTAGGTGCGCGGAACCGGGGTCTCCTCCCGACCGGGAAAAAACAGACTGGTGTGAACCGTGGGCGGAGTGCCGGGCGTCTTATAAGGTAAATATTTCTTGAAAGAGGTTGTTCCCATGAAAAAGATTGGAGTAATACTGCTTTTGGCTGTTTCACTTCCGGTTTTTTTTCTGCTCAAACCGGCAAAGAGCGACGCTTTGAGTCACCAGGCGGTTTTTGTGATCGGCCGGAAAAATTATACGGCTGACGGCCAGTCAAAGTTGATGGATGTCGCTCCTTTTGTATCCGGTGACCGTGCCTATGCGCCGGTCAGATTTTTGGGAAATGCAATGGGAATTGGAGACGACAGCATTGCCTGGGACGAGGAAAGCGGATCGGTGACGCTGTCCCTGCAGGGCACCGTAGTCCGCCTTGCGGTGGGAAACCCGGTTATCCGCGTAAACGGCAAGGAAACGGTCATGGATGCCGTTCCCCTGCTCAAGGACGGGCGGGTTTTCCTCCCGGTGCGCTGGGTAGCCCGCTCGTTCGGATATGAGGTGGGATGGGACGAAGCCAGCGGGGCGGTGCTGCTCGGACCCCCGGGGGACCTGCCCGGGCCCCCCGCGGATGAGTCTTTCAGCCTCCCGCCGGTGGGCAGTTACGAAAATTTGAAAAGCCTGCTGGAAAGCGTAACGGTCCCGAATTACGGCCGATTTTTGCTGGAGGACGCCGCCGGCCTGGAAGCGGCGGTTTCCCAGAGTTCCAAGGCAGCCGCCGGCCGGAATGCCGCCGCTCCGACGGACTATTCCGGGACCAACGTTCAGGTTGAGGGGGTGGATGAAGCGGACGTCGTGAAAACGGACGGCAACTACATCTACCAGGTAAGCGGGGAGCGGCTGGTAATCACGCTGGCCCGGCCGGCGGAGGAGATGAAAGTCGCCGCCGTTCTCGACTATGCCGGCAAGGACTTCACCCCGCGGGAAATTTACGTGGACGGCAGCTTCTTGACAGTAATCGGGCAAACCCGCCGGTACGGGTATATGCCCAAAGACGGGGCGGGCGCCTGGGAGGACCGGGCGGCCGGGATCGTACCGCCCTACCGCATGCACGGTACGATCAGGGTGATTGTCTACGACATCGGCGACAAGTCCAATCCGAAACAGGCGCGCGAGCTGGAGATTTGCGGAAATTATGCCTCATCCCGCAAAATCGGGTCTGCGGTATACCTGGTTGCCAATAGGGAAATCTATTATTATCCCATGAAAGAGATAGAGGACCCCAAACCGGTGTACAGGGACAGCGCGGCCGGTGGCGGGCTTCTGGAGATCGACTATCCGGAAATCAAGTATTTTCCGGGATGTGTGAGGCCGAACTACTTGATTGTGGCCGGTTTCAGCCTGGACCGTCCGGATGAAAAGGCGAACGTATATGCCTATCTGGGTTCGGGTGAAAACGTTTATGCTTCCCCGGAGAACCTCTATGTGGCGGTGACGGGCTTCAGTCCGGCCGCATGGAGGGACGGGTCCGGGACTATCCTGCCCGGTCCGCTGCCGGACCTGCAAAAGACCAGGATTTACAAGTTTGCCATGAGCGACGGAAAGCTTGCCTACCGCGCGGACGGCGAAGTGCCGGGCGCCGTGCTGAACCAGTTTTCAATGGACGAATACAACGGATATTTCCGTATTGCCACTACCAGGGGAGATGTTTGGCAGACCGGCGAAAACACTTCGAAGAACAACGTCTATGTTTTGGACGGGAAGCTCGAAGAAGTGGGGAAAATTGAGGATATCGCCCCGGGTGAGCGAATTTACTCGGTCAGGTTCACCGGCGACCGGGGGTATATGGTGACCTTTAAGACCGTTGACCCCTTCTTCGTCATCGACCTGAAAGATCCCGCCCGCCCAGGGATACTCGGGGCTCTTAAAATACCGGGCTACAGCGACTACCTGCACCCTTACGATGAAAACCACGTGATCGGTTTCGGGAAAGACACCGTGGAAATCGGTCAAAAAAGCCCGGACGGGAGCAGCGGTGGAAGCATGGCTTTCTATCAGGGTATGAAAATGGCCATATTTGACGTCAGCGACGTAAAAAACCCCGTGGAAATGTTCAGGGAGAGCATCGGCGACCGCGGCACCGACTCGGAACTCCTGCGCAACCACAAGGCCCTGCTTTTCTCCGCGGAAAAGGGCCTGCTGGCATTTCCCGTCCGGCTCATGGAGATCAGGGACGGCGGCAGGGCACTGGAAACGGGGTTTCCCCGGTATGGTGAATTCGTGTTCCAGGGGGCTTACGTATACGATGTGAATCTTGTTGACGGTTTTAAACTTAAGGGGAGGATTACCCACCTGTCGGACCAGGATTACCTGAAAGCCGGCAATTACTGGTACGACAGCGACAAAAATGTGGAGCGGATCATCTACATCAACGATACGCTTTACACGCTCTCCAGAAAGTTTATCAAGGCGAACAGCCTGAACGACCTCAAGGAAATCAGAACGGTCGAGATAAGCTGACAAAGCCGGTTTTGCAAGTGTGTGCGACGCCCGGCCGTCACAAACTTCCCCGGGACGCCGGAGAAGACAGGCCGGGCAAGCGCCGTCATCAAATGGGGGACGGCGGTTTTTACATGCTCACCACGCAGTTCCTGCCGCTCTCTTTTGCCCTGTACAGCGCGGCGTCCGCGGCTTTGATCACTTCCTCGGCAGTTTTGCGGCGTCCGTTACTGCCGCACACCCCGATACTGACCGTAATGTTGAGCTTTTTCGCGTGCGTTTTGCCGGATTTAATCTGAGCCGGCTTTTTCTTTTTCCGGTCCTTCCCGCGCAGAAAGAAGCCCCTCCTGGAGATCCTTTCCCTCAGTTTTTCAAGGTGGGATGCGGCTTCGTCAACTCCCCTCCCGGGAAAAATGATGGCAAATTCCTCACCGCCGTAGCGGAAGGATTTGCCTCCGCCGCCGACTTCCTTAATCATGGAGGCGATGTATTTCAGAACCTGATCTCCGACGTCGTGCCCGTGCTCGTCATTAATGCTTTTAAAAAAGTCGACGTCGAGCATGCCGATGGAGTACCTGCCTCCGAGCTTCATCATCTCCTCTTTCAGGGCGCGGCGGCCGGGAAGCCCTGTCAGTTCGTCCAGGTAAGCCTTGCTGTAGGAATCCTGAATAACGGCAATGACGAGGATTAGTCCGGAAACCGCAAAAAAGCAGGCCGAAGCAAAACCGTCGTCCCTGAAGTGAAGGGCGGCCGCCGCTGCCGCCAGCGCACCGGCAAACGAACCGTCCAGGGGGGTCGTGTTTAAGGATTGCCTGACCAGGAGAATTATAAGTACAATCATGAATATGAGTAAGGGAATCTGGGGAATGGGGGTAAGATTGAAAACGTTTGCTTTGAAAATTTTATAATTTACGGCGTTGATCAGCCGGACGTAGCCCGAGGAATACATCCAGGCCACCAGAACCAGCTGCGCCATGATAAGGGAGAAGAGGTTTTTACCGTAACGGGTGAGGATACCCCGCTCCTTTAAAAATGAAAAGGCTGCCATGTTCAGGGGAACGGCCGCGCATAGCGAGGGGTAAACCACACTCATATAAAAGGTTCTCTGATCTCCTGATGGCGCAAGGGTTGTAAGCGCAAGGCGGCTCATGGCAAGAACCGTCAGGACAAAAAAAATTCTGTTGCGGTTGAACAGGCAGCTCAGCGTCATGCCGGCAAGAAATATTATGTAGGGGGCATTTTGGATCGAACCGGAAAGGGATTCAGTCAACGTCCCGGTTTTCCGGACAAAGACGCTGCACAGGAGGATCAGTCCAAACGGAATCGCCGTGGATTCCAGGATTTTGACAATTGCTGACTTCATCTCATCCCTCGTTCAGGAGACGACAGTGCGATCCCGGTCTTCATACGGGTAATCTCCGGACCGACGCGTTTTTACTATTCCCGCGCCTGTTCCAGCAGGGAGAGGAGGTTTCGGGACAGTACCTTTTCCCGGTCTTTTCCGTGAAAAACCTGTTCCACCTTGTATCTCTCGTATGCAGGGTCGCCGAAGGGGAAATCGCTGCCGAACATAATCCGGTCCGTCCCGTATTCATTCGCGAAGTCCCTCATCTCGTGCGTGCCGGCCAGGGCGGTGTCTACGTAAACAGCCGGGTTCTCAAAGAGTCCCGTCCTTTTTAGCTGTCCGTATCCTCCGTTCAGTCCGCCCAGATGGGGAATGATCACGGCGGTCCGGCCGCCGATTCTGTTCACCAGGGACAGTGTATTGGAAAGTTCTTCTTCAATGACGACAGGCAGGCGTAGTCTGCAAACGTGGTTGATAAAGCGCTCACAGCTTTCAGAACCATAGTCGTACACCGGTTCGCAAGGGTGACGGTGCCACTTGATTCCCGAAAAAGTTTCTCCCGGGAGGATAAAATCGTTCCACACGAACCAGTAGCAAAAAATCATGTCCGACATGAGGCTTTCGAGGTAGGAATGGACTCTTTCACGGGATTTTTTGTACCGGTCGCTGTCCGTGAAATACGGGTCGCAGCGGTCGTAGATCTCCTCCACGGGGGAAAACAGGGCTCCTCCTTTAATGCCGCCGCTGTCCCATTCCGGTTTAAGCCTGTCGAACGGGAGAGTCAAACCGCAGTGCGCGTGAGCGTCCAGAGCAAGCACAAAATCAACTCCCGCTATGGTTGTGGAGGCCCCGATTAGTGTGCCGGGTTTTTACGGAGTCTTACGGGGCTGCTTCCATTATATCACGGAAAAAAACTGGCGGAAATTGAGACTTTTGTCCCATGCAAATCTTTTGCCGGTCGACACCGCCCGGATTCCCTTCACAATGACAAGTAATTTAAAGCCGGAAAATAAATTTCCGGCTTTCTTTTCCGGTCTGAAAGCAAATCAGGCCGGTTCTTTTTCGTTATTTATTTTTGCAATGCTTGAGAATTGTTTTGCCCACGTCAATTATCATTTTGATTTCGCTGTTCGTCCTTCCCTTGAACGCCGCCAGCAGTTCGTCCAGGGCGGCGTCATGTTTTGGCCGGGGATCGCTCTGCAATAAATAATCAAAACTGGCTCCCAGAGAATTTCCTATCTGCACCAGGGTTTCTACGCTCAGTTTTCTTTCGCCCCGTTCGATTTGCCCGATATACGGGGCCGACAGATTGGTTTGCTCGGCCAGCGCCTCCTGCGTGAGTCCTTTGTTCAAGCGCATTTTTTTGATTTTTTCTCCCAATAAGCGGTAGTTCAGCGGCCTCATCCCCTTTACAGCTGCTATAAGGTTGGCTGGTTGCGGGCAAAAGTATACCTTGCCTACAGGCAATTATCCCTTATAGTTAACTATAAAGGTTGACAAAAATCATTTTAATATGCGAGAAGCATGGAAACATATTGCCATAAGCTTTGAAATAGCTTAAACTATAGGTACATCAATTATTTTGAACTGCGCTTCGTGTTGATATATTAAATTTCATGACACCGGGTAACGGGGGTGATGTATGAATGACTCGTAAAATGGATTGCCGGGTCGCTGCCGCCAGAACTCTCGTCGAGGCCAATAAGATCGCCGGTTACCTCAATGACCAGGGTATTCCGACCGCCATAACGGACGACAAATTGTTCGGCTACAGCATAAACACTGATAAAGAACACGAATTGAAGGCCCAGATGATATATCTCATAAGGTTGAAGCGATGGGTAACTTGAAAGTTTCAGGCGACAATTGCGGTATTGCAGATTCAATATGTGTAAATATGTGGAAATAGTGGATAAAGCTGTTGATAACTGTGCGTGCTGCCGATTGTAGAAAAATTGGCTTGAAGCTCCAAAAGAACCGACGTTGTTGACAAAGCATCTTGAGGCTGAAACGCTCGCTTAAGCGCTTTGCGTCAAGTGAACCGGGGGCTCGCTCGCTCCAACCTCAAGGTCACGAGCATTTGTCCGCATGATGAGAAGAAGGCGCTGCTGTTGTTTTTGCATCTTGTAAGCAGTACGGCCTCCTGGAAAGGAGGCCCAGATTTTCAGGCGGTTCCTTCCGGACGTTCTCTTCCCGCTATAACCCGGAGTGAGGCGGCGATATCCCTGGCATAAAAGAAAAAAGGAATGGTTAAAAAAATCGACGCTATTGTCAACATTTTCATGTCCGCCCCGGGCATCTCTTTATGAAACACTTTTCTTCACCTCCTCCAGATAGTTTGGGCAAAAATTTTTTTTAAAAACGATGAAGATATTGTAACCTTATCCATCTTGAAGAAAAGGCGCAGAAAAGCGCTTAAAAAATTATTAGTTTTACGGTTGAGGTTTTTCAACGGGGCCCCACAACTGACGACATATGTCCGCACCATTCGGCGGTTTCCCTGAATATGTCCTCAAGCAGAAACCTGTACACGGAACCGGCGACTGCTTTAATCTGTTCCGCCACGGTGAGCGTCGCGCCGCTGCCGAAAACTTCCCAGTCCGGAACGGTCACCGTGCCCTGCAGCCTGCTGCCGATGTTGAAGCATATGCCTTTTCCAGCGATAAACTGGTGATCGTATATACCGGAAAACATAGCCGGAGGCTGTATTTCGCGTCTGCTCAAAACTACGTAAAGCTTGGGCAGCATGGAGCCTACAAGCTGCCATGCCGTTTTGTGCCACTCCACAAGCTGCAGGAGGATCACGTCGGGCGGATGCCCCTCTCCCGCCGCAGCGGTTGCAGCGAGCATGAAACCGACATCCTGCCAGGCCTGAAGTTCCTGCTCCGCGCATTCTGCTGCCAATATGGTAAAGCGCCGCATGTCGCACACCTCCGGTTTTGTTTAAAGTTTTTCCTTAAGGCAGGAGCCTTCGCTGTCCGCCTTAATCGCCCAAAAGAGAATCGATCCCGCGCAGTCCTTCCATCGCCCCGCAGGGGAGCGGAATGTGGGGCGCGGAAATCTGAGGCTCGCGGGGATTGAGCCGCACGACCGTAATGTTGCGCCGGCTGCCGAGGTGCTCGCTCAGCCTGCGGATGGTGGGGACGCCCGTTCCTGCTCCGATTTCAACCACCAGTGCGGCGTTTTCCCGGTGGCGGTGAAGAAAATCCATGAATATCGCATTCTGGCGGTCGGTCCGGTTGCTTATCCAGGAAAAATCTCCGAACATCAGTATATTGGGCCGGGCAACCCGGCCGCAGTGGCGGCATTTGGGGATGTGCCGGGCCCGCATGGTCGAATGGTCTACCGGAACTGTTTCGCCGTTTTCCCAGATGTCGTTGCAGCAAGGGGTCAAACACTGCAGGTAATGGATCGAGCCGTGTACTTCGTAGATTTTTGATTCGGAAAAACCCGCTTTTTGGAAATGACCGTCAACGTTTGAAGTTACTACGAAATAGTCAAGGCCGAAGCGGTTTATCCATCGCAGCAGCAGTTGAAACCCCTCGTGGGGGGCGGTTTCCCGGTAGAGATTGGCCCGGTGTCCGTAGAACCCCCATCCGAAAGCCGGGTCGACGGAGAAATGGACGGGGTTCGCAGCCTCGATGAAGTTGACGCCCAGTTGTTCATACATGGGATAGGCCTTCCAGAAGCCCCGGTCCCCCCTGAAGTCCGGAAGACCCGAATCCACGCCCATTCCCGCCCCGGCGGTGATGATTATTGCCCGGCTGGACTTAACAGCTTCGGCCGCCCTGATAAATTTTTCCCTCAGTTCCAATTTATATCCCATCCCCTGCGCGTTGGTTTCAAATTTTCCCGACGGCGGACCCGCCGGTATCCGGAAATACATACTTATATAGTACCCTCGCCGTCCGCCGGTTTCAATAACGCTTTGTCTTAATTTTATCGGTGTGCGGTTTTGGAAGGTATTTTAAACAGTTAATCGAATAATGTTATTGTCCCGAGGTTGTTGACAAGCCGTGCGGGGACCTTGAGGCTCCAAGGAAACGGTCGATATTACGCAGCGCGGTCTGCAATCCCGCGCCTCCGGACAGCGCCCTGTCGGCGGTGAACGATAATGCCAGGCACTCGATGAAAGCACTCTGGTTCCCGGCCGGCAACACTTGATAATACATTGTCCTGGCGGCAAATTATCTGCAAACTGAGTGCCGGGCCGGCCTGAACTCAGCCGGGGCCGGCGAGTTGAAGGCGGGCCCGGTTTCGCCCGGTGCAAGCGGCAAGCGATGCCGGCGATATCATTCCTTTAAGGCGAATACGAGAAGGAGGGGCATTTTTCATGCATGGCTGGTCGAAAATAATTACTGTACTTATTATTGTGCTTTTGTCGCCCGGTCTTCTGGCAGCGGGGTGTGCGGGTAAAGACAGCGTGGGAAAGGGTAAAGGCGGCATGCCGGAAAAAATCGTTGTTCAGGCGCCAATCGGCCCTCCGACCGCGCCGCTGTTTAAAATGGCCGCCGAGGGCCTGCCGGACGGCACCGGAATCGAACTGATCATTTACAAGTCCGACGAGGAGGCCACCACCCGCGCCGTCAAGGGAGAGGCCGATTTCACGGTAATGGCGGTCAATCTGGCGGCCAAACTGTACAATAAGGATGTCGGCATTTCTCTGGCGAATGTAACCACCTGGGGAATTCTCTACCTGGTTTCCACGGACGGGAAGGTGAACCGGTGGGAGGACCTGAAGGGCGGCGAGCTTTACGTGGGCTCCCGCGGCTCCACCCCCGACGTGCTGACGCGCTATTTGCTGGGCAAAAGCGGGCTTAAAGAGGGGGACGTAAAGATTACCTACCTGGAATCGACCCAGATTGCCCAGATGATGATCAACGGCCTGATAAACAACGCCGTGCTGCCCGAACCCATGCTGAGCCGGGTGTTGATGAACAACAGCCGGGCCCGGGTGGTCAGGGACTTCTATGCCGACTGGCAGCAGTTTGAGGGAAGCGGCGTCAAGCTGCCGCAGGCCGGCACGGTTGCGCGCAACGAGTTTGCAAAGGCTTACCCGGCCGCCGTGGAAAGCTTCCAGCAGGCCTACGCCCGCGCCCTGGAATGGACGGTGGCCAATCCAGCCGAAGCCGGCCGCCTGGTGGAGGAAAAATTGCAGATACCGGCGCCCGTCTTCGTAAAGAGCATGGAGCGGACCCGCCTGAATTTTGTCAGGGGGGCCGGCGCCAGGGCGGACGTAGTCACCTACCTTTCCCGGCTGGTGGAATTTTCGCCGGAAATGATCGGAGGGAAGGTGCCTGATGAAAAATTCTTCCTTGCTGACTAGGGGCTTGCCGCCCCTTTTCGGTTTGGCCTTCTTTTTGGCGGTATGGCAGGCTGCCTCGGGTTTTTACCATCACGTTATCCTGCCGCCGCCGGGCGAGGTGGTGCGGTCCTTTTTCTCACTCGCGCTGAGCGGCCAGCTCTGGAAGCACGGCAGCCAGTCGGTCGCAAGGGGGCTGACCGGGTTTGCCCTGGCGGTTGCGGCCGGCACGCCGGTGGGGCTTTTGATCGGCCTCAACAGCATTGCCGCCGCCCTGCTCCGGCCCCTGGTCGTCGTGTTCCAGGTTACACCGCTGGTGTCCTGGCTGCTGCTGGCCATGATCTGGCTCGGTTTTTCCAGGGTTCCGGTTTTCGTTGTTTTTGTAACGACCGTCCCGCTGATAGTGATCAACACCTTCCAGGGGGTGAAAAGCATCGACCCGCAACTGCTGCAGATGGCCGCAGTCTTCCGCATAAGCAGGGCGAGGGTGGTCAGGGAGATCTACCTGCCCCAGGTGGCCCCCTATCTGATGGCCGGCGTGTCGGGCGCCCTCGGGGTGACCTGGAAGGCCGTGGCCATGGCCGAGTTCTTGAGCGTCCAGTTCGGCATCGGGGCTGGTATGGCCGTGGCCCGCATGAACCTGGAGACCTCCGCCCTCTTTGCCTGGACCATTTTCCTGATCGGCCTCGGCCTGGCCACCGACCGGCTGCTGGCCCATTTCACCAGGCACAAACTGAGCCACTGGATGTGACGGTATGATCGGCTTTAAAGAGGTAAGCAAAACGCTGGGACTGACCAGAGTTTTTCAGAACTTTTCCCTGCAGGCCGAGACGGGCAGGATTCTCAGCGTAATCGGCCCCTCCGGGTGCGGCAAGACGACCATGCTGCAGATGCTGGCCGGCCTGGAGCGGCCCGACGCCGGGCGGATCACTGGCGCCGGAGGCCTGCGGGTGAGCTACGTGTTCCAGGAGCCCAGGCTGCTTCCCTGGAAAACCGTGGCCCAGAACATCGACTTCGTCCTGCGGGACGTGGAGAACGGGGGCAGGCGGCGGGAGCTGATCGAGCACTACTTGAAGATGATGGGGCTGTACGAATACCGGGACAGCTATCCCAAAGCCTTGAGCGGCGGAATGAAGCAGCGCCTGGCCCTCTGCCGGGCTTTTGCCTACCCGCACGACCTGCTTCTTCTCGACGAGCCTTTCAAGTCCCTCGATACGCCGCTCAGGCTGGGGCTGGTGCGGCAGGTGGCCGGAATGTGGCTGGCACGGCCCAGGACGATTGTTTTTGTCACCCACGACATTATGGAGGCCCTGCTTCTGGGGCACCGCGTCGTGGCGCTGTCCGCCAAACCCACCCGGGTGCTGGAAACGGTGGACC
The DNA here is from genome assembly GCA_035369845.1 of Bacillota bacterium. Classification (GTDB taxonomy): domain Bacteria; phylum Bacillota; class Desulfotomaculia; order Desulfotomaculales; family Pelotomaculaceae; genus DAOOVD01. The sequence continues at coordinate 27,500 of DAOOVD010000019.1, forward strand.
TTGACATTCCTCTGGAAGAGCGCAAAACCGGGAAAGCCCCCCTGCCGGAGCTGCACGACAGGCTGCTGGCCGTTCTGCAGGGCGAAAGCGGCAAACAGGTGGAGGCTCTTTGACGGCCGTCTGACGGGATGACGGCGGCCGGGCACGGTAAAAAGATACAGGGCGCAGCGGACTGAGGGGCGAAAAGGGCGCGTGACTACAACCGGAAGGTAAAAAAGGGAGAAGGGATGCTCTTCGGCAATGGGGAAAAACGTGCTCCTGAAGTTGAACCGGGTGACAAAAACCTACGCGATGGGCGAGGTGACCGTGGAAGCCCTGAAGGAAACATCCCTGGACATTTACGAGGGGGAGTTGCTGGTCATTCTGGGGCCGAGCGGGTCGGGCAAAAGCACCCTGCTCAATATCATCGGGGGCATAGATTTGCCTTCCGGCGGCGAGGTGCTTTTCCGGCAGGAGGACTTAAGCCGGGCGGGCGACAAACTGCTGACCGGGTACAGGCGCCGCGAGGTCGGTTTCGTATTTCAGTTCTACAACCTCATCCCCGATCTCACGGCGAAGGAAAACGTGGAACTGGCCGCGGACCTGGTGGACGGCCCGCTGCCGGCCGCCGAAGCGCTGAAGGAAGTCGGCCTGGGAGACAGGCTGGACAGCTTTCCCTCCCAGCTCAGCGGGGGTGAGCAGCAGCGGGTGGCCATTGCCAGGGCTGCGGTGAAAAACCCGCGCCTGTTGCTTTGCGACGAGCCTACCGGCGCCCTCGACCACCGCACCGGCAGGCTGATCTTGAGCCTTCTCAAAAGGATCAACCGGGAGAAGGGGAGCACGGTGGTCATCGTCACCCACAACACCGCCGTCGCCGCCATGGCCGACCGCGTCGTGCGCATGAGCAGCGGCAGGATAGCTGAGATTACTGAGAACGAAAACCCGCTGCCGCCGGAAAGGATTGAATGGTAATGAACGCCCTGACCAGGAAACTGTGGCGCACCATCCGCAGCACCAGGGGGCAGTTTCTGGCGGTGGCGGCGGTTGTGGCGGCCGGCGTTGCCGTCTACATTTCAATGGCCACCGCCTACTACAATCTGGACCGTTCAAAGGAGAAATATTACCGGGACAATAATTTTGCGGACTACTACTTCCACGTGGTCAGGGCTCCCGCCCAGGTGGCCGGGCAGATTGAAGCCCTGCCGGGGGTGATGAGGGCCGCCGGGCGCATTCAAAAAGACGTGCCCCTGCTGAGGGAGGGAAACCGGCGGGGCACCGCCCGCCTGACCGGCTTTCCGGCGCCGCCGGACGCCGGGGTGAACCGCTTGAGCCTTGTAGCCGGGCGTTTCTTTGAAGAATATCCTCCGGGCGGAGGCATTGAAGTTTTGACCGATCCCCAGTTTTTCAGCGCAAACGGCCTTTCGCCGGGCAGCACCGTGACGGTTGCGGCCGGGGGCAGGAAGGTGGACCTGACGGTTGTGGGAGCGGCGTCGGGGCCGGAATTCATTTACAACATGAAGGACCAGGCTTCCATCATGCCCGACCCCGGTGAATTCGGGATCATAATGATACCGCAAAGCCGGGCCGAAAAAATCTTGAATATGGACGGCCAGATAAATCAGGTGGTTTTGACCTTTTCCCCCGGGGCTGACGAAAATGAAACGGCCGGCAGGGTGAAGGCAGTTCTGGAGCCTTACGGCAACTTGACCAGCTACCCCCGCAAAAAGCAGTTGAGCAACGCCGTTTTGCAGGGTGAGCTGGACGGCCTGCGCGCCGCCGCCGTTTTCATGCCGGCCATATTTCTGGCGGCTGCCGCCGCCGTCCAGTTCGTCATTCTAAGCAGGGCGATCAAGGCGCAGCGGCTGCAGATAGGGGTGATGAAGGCCCTGGGCTACAGCAGCCGGCAGATCATGTTCAATTACACCGGCTACGCCCTGGCGGTGGGGCTTTGCGGCGCCGCGGCGGGCATCCTGCTGGGATTTTTGCTCGCCTCCGCCATATCGGAAGCCTATGCCATGTACTTCAATCTCCCGGAGACCATCGGCGGGGTCAACGGCAGGGCAATCGCGTCCGGCCTGGCCCTGAGCCTGGGCGTGAGCCTCGCCGCCGGTCTTTCCGCGTCGCGCGCCGTGGCGGCGGTCAACCCGGCGGAGTCGATGCGCCCGGAGCCGCCGAAGGGGAGCGGCCGCACCGTTTTTGAAAATTGCGCCTGGCTGTGGGAGAGGCTGGACGCGGCCTGGAAGATGAGCCTCAGGTCCGTCGGCCGCAAGCGGGCGCGGGCTGCCGTCACCGTCATGGGGGTGGTTTTTGCGGTCGGCTTGCTGGTAATGTCCCTGTTTACCGGCGACGCGGTTAACTACATGATGGACAGGCAGTTCAACTACGAGCAGCGCTACGACCTGCTGGTGCGGTTTACCGGCCCGGTGGGCGAGGGCGAATTGCTTGTCATCTCCCGCCTGGACGGGGTGATTAAGACAGAGCCGCTCTTTGAGCTGCCCGCCAGAATTCATTTCAACGGCCGCTCCGAGGAAGAGCTCCTTACCGGCCTGGAGCCCGGCACGACGCTCAAGACAATAGCCGGAGAGGACAACCGTCCCCTGGAAGTGCCGGACCGGGGCGTGCTGGCCGGCGAGAGAACGGCGAAAAAGCTGGGCCTGCGGGTGGGCGACCGGGTCGAGGTGGAAACCCTTCTGGAAACAGGTCCATCCCGGCGCGGTATTTTAAAGGTCGCGGGCATCAGCAGGCAGCTCGTCGGGGCGGGCTCTTTCATCTCCCTGACCCAGGCCGGTGAAATCGTCCAGGAGGGCCGGGCCGTGTCGGGAGCAATGCTGAAGGTTGAACCGGGGCTTGAGGAGCAGGTTGAAAGAGAGCTGGGCGGCATGACCGGGGTCTCATCCATCTCCAGCCCGGCCAAGGAACTGGAAAACTTCAACAAAAATCTGGAAAGCATGATTTACAGCATCTCGGTCATGGTTTTGTTTGCCGTGCTGCTGGGCTTCGCCATGGTTTACAACTCTTCGGCAATCAGCTTTACCGAGCGGAAAAGGGAGTTTGCCTCGCTGCGGGTGACCGGGTTCACCACCTCAGAGATTTCCGGGCTCTTGCTGAAGGAAAACGCCGTCCAGTCGCTGGCCGGAGTGGCGCTCGGGCTGCCTTTCGGCCGCCTGCTCGCGGAGTTGTACATCCGGTCGGTCAGCACCGATCTCTACACCATACCGATTGTTATCTACCCCCGGACATATCTTTTCTCCGTCCTGGGAGGAGTTTTCTTCATTGCGGCGGCCCACCTGCTGACGGTTAGAGGGGTGGGCAAACTGGACCTGGCCGATGTTTTAAAAGACCGGGAGTAGGCTCGTGACCTGCTCCGGCCTTTGCCCCGTTCAGGAAGGGGGCTTTCTGAACGGTTAAAAAGCGTTTACCGTCCGGAGGGATAAGCATGAAGCGGAAAAGGAAGGTATACCTGGGAACCGGCATCGCCGCCGCCCTGGCCCTGGCGGCTCTGTTTCTGGCCGGCGGCGGGAAGGAGGTTGAAACAGTTCAGGCAAGGCGGGCGGACATAACCCGCACCGTAACGGACACCGGCTACGTCCAGGCGGCGGAGAGCTGCGATCTGCACGCCCCGCAGAGCGCCAGGGTGGCGCTGGTTCTGGTGGAAACCGGCGAGCCGGTCAAACAGGGGCAGACTCTGCTGGTTCTGGAGAACCTCGACCTCGCCGTCCAGCTCAGCGAGGTCCGGTCCGAGCTTTCGCAGGCAGCGGGCGCCGCCGCCGGGGCCCGCGCCGCCGTCGAGCGGACCCGCCTGGAGCTTGACGACGCCACGCAAAACCTGAGCCGGGTTGAGGAGCTGTTTCAGGCCGGAGCAGTTGCCCGGGCGGAGTACGACCGGGCCCGCCTGCAGGTGGAAACCCTCCGGCAAACTTTAAGCGGGCAGGAGTCCGCCCTGGACGGCGCGCTTGCGCTGCAGGCCGGCCTGGCCCGGTCGCTGGAGCAGCTTTCGGCGAAAGAGCGGCAGTTGACGGTAAAAAGCCCGCTCGACGGCACGGTGATAGACCTGCCGGTAAAACAGGAGCAGGTGCTGGCTCCCGGCGCGCTGATGGCAAGCGTGGCGGCGCCCGGCCTGCTGGAGGTCAGGGCGGATATTTTGAGCGACGACCTGGCGGAGGTCAGGGTGGGGCAAAAAGTGGTGATTGCCGCTCCCGTGCTCGGCCAAAGGACCCTGACGGGGGAAGTTAAGAAGATATATCCGCGGGCCGAGGAAAAACAGTCTGCTCTCGGCATTATCCAGCGCAGGGTGCCCGTTATTGTCGGACTTGAGGACCCGGCTAATTTAAAACCGGGTTACGAGGTAAAGGTGTCCATAGAAACCCGGAGCAGGCAGGATGTGCTCGTCCTGCCGCGGGAGGCGGTCCGCACCGCAAAAGACGGTCAAAAGGAAGTGATGGCTGTAGTTGACGGCCGGGCGCGGCGCCGGGTTGTCCAGACCGGCCTCAGCGACCGGGAAAATGTTGAAATCGTCGACGGGCTGGCTCCCGGGGATTATGTGGTCAGGGACGGGAGTCTTGATATGGCGGAAGGGACTAAGATAAAGACTTTGGATAAACGGTAATCAGCTTTTGTGGATTTTTTCGTATGCCTCGGACAGCCTGTCCATCTCCTCTATCAACGGAAGCTCTTTCCTGTCGAAATAGCTGGTGGAGTGTCCCTGATAAACGCAGCCTTTCAGAAGGCTTTTTCCACGGGGGTTGTAAGGGCCGTAAATCCTGCAGTGATAGGGGCGGACCGGATATATGACGCACAGTTCCCCTTCCTGGAAGGGGCAGAAGCCCGAATCGCTTCCCCAGATGCTGATAACGGAGTTGTTTGCAAATTTTGCGAACTTGTCCATCGCACGCTCATTCTTAACGTGTCTCTTGATGTTTTCAATTTCTATCGGATATACCTTGATTGCCGACACCGTTTTGCAGCATTCCCCGCAAATTCCGCACGACCTGCTGGAAGGACGCAATATATCGTCCAGCCTGGCGTAAAATTTTTTTAAATCTCCGAGCAGCAATTTCATTGGCAGCACCCCGGCTTTTATTTTTAGATTACCATAAATGGGAATAAATTGTAACAAAAAGTTGGAATATTCTAAAAAATATTTTTCCGGACAGAAGCGGTTCACCCGGTTCCCCAAAATATGAACCGGAAAAGATATTGTAAAATCAATCAGGCAGTGTTAACCTGTTGTTGACGCAAAACCGGGGATGGCGGGCTGCGCATTTTGCCGTTCCCCGGCGGCGCTGAGTCTTTTGATGCCGGCGCCGGCCGCTTTGATATAATAATTTCAGTTGCATTTCGTCAGGTTATGCAATATTTTTTGAATTAGCAGGAATTTCGGCAGGCTTTTCCCCGGCCCCTGCGCCGGGTTTTTTGCATGGGATTGCAGCCTGTTAACCGGGATCGATTTTATATATTCAAAGGGGTATCGATTTGATGCAAGATACAGGAGCAGACTTATCCCGGCGTCATTTGATCGGCCTGGTGAATTTTCTCGTCAGTTTTGCCATCCAGGGGTCGATTATCTTCATCCCCCTGTTGGGCGCACAACTGGGAGCATCGGATTTTCAGGTGGGACTGATCGGATCTGTTTACGGCGCTTCTTTTCTGGCTTCCTCCCTTTTTTCAGGGTGGAAGTCGGATTACCTGGGGAGACTCCTTTTCGTCCGCTGGGGACTTTTAATCAGCAGCGCCGCTTTTGCGGCACAGCTTCTTGCCGGCAATGTGATATTGCTGACGGTGCTGCGCGGGGCAGTCGGATTTTCTTTGGGGATTACAATTGCGGCCACTATCGCGTACGCTTTTGAGTCGGGCGTCGACATGGGCAAATACAGCTCTTACGGCTCCCTCGGGTGGATTTGCGGTGCCCTGGCGGCAGCTATTGTGGGAGAAATAAACCTTCTTTTTGTAATCAGCTTTCTGGTTTGCCTGGCTGCCTTCCTGCTCTCCCTTTTTTTTCGGGAAGTTCCGGCCCGCGATTTCTCGCGCCCGCCCAACCTTTTGCAGGTGATGCGGCGTGATTACCGCGTTTATTTTGCCGTTTTCCTGCGCCATCTGGGGGCGACTGCCGTTTGGATCATACTACCCCTGTATTTTGCGTCAATCGGCATGAACAAGTTCTGGATAGGTTTCTTATGGGGGGTCAATTTTGCCGTCCAATTTATTGTAATGCGTCAGCTTGAGCGGTTCTCCGAGCAAAAAACGTTTGCTTTCGGACAACTGCTTTCGGTGCTCGTGTTTGTAGCGTTGGCCTGTCTCACGGTCAAGTACTTGCTTGTCGCTGTAATGGCCCTTCTCGGGGTGGCCTGGTCCTGCCTTTACGTGGGCGCCCTGCTCATCGTTCTAAAGAGCGGGGAGGAGAGGGGTACGGCGGGCGGCTTGTTCCAATCGACGCTAAACTTGTGCAACGCGGTGGGGCCCCTGCTGGGTGGTTTGATTGCCCAGGGACTGGGTTACCGGGGGGTAATACTGTTTGCGGCGGTGTTGGGTGTGGCCGGAATGCTTGCTGCCGTTCCCAGAGGCGTACAGGCCGGTCAGAATTGATTATTGTTCATGAGTGCCGTGCAAACCGCATGTGCGGTTTGGAGACAATAAAGAAAGGCGTTGGCATTTCAAGATTGGGTGAAGGCGGTCTGGCAAAAAACTAACAAGATAAAAAAGGAGGGAGTTTTATGGAAAAATACGACGTGGCTATCATAGGCGGCGGACCGGCCGGACTGGCTGCGGGCCTCTATGCCGCAAGGGCTCTTTTGAAAACGGTGCTGTTTGAGCGGGGAGTTGCGGGGGGCCTGGCTGCCGCTACCGAGCGGATAGAGAATTATCCCGGATTCGAGGAGGGGATAGGAGGGTGGGAACTGGCCGGCAGGATGGAATCGCAGGCCAAACGCTTCGGTCTTGAAATCGTTGCTTCGAGTGTATCTAAAATCATCAGGGGAAAAAACTTTTTCATTTTGCAAACGGATGAGGGAGACCTCACTGCCCGGACTGTCATTCTCGCAACAGGTGCGCAGCACCAAAAGCTCGGAGTGAAAGGCGAAACCGAAATGCACGGGTTGGGTGTTTCATACTGCGCCACCTGTGACGGCGCCTTTTTTAAAAACAAAAAAGTGGCCGTGGTAGGCGGGGGCGACGCCGCGGTTGAAGAGGCAATTTTTCTTACCAGGTTTGCGGAGAAGGTATTTATAATTCACCGGCGCGGAGAGCTGAGGGCGACTAAAATTCTCCGGGAAAGGGCCCGCAAAAATCCGAAAATAGAGTTTGTCTGGCATTCGGTGCTGGAGGAAATAACCGGCTCTTACTTTGTCGAGGGCATCAGGATCCGCGATGTACGGAGCGGCGAAACCGTGGAGATGAAAGTCGACGGCGTTTTCATCTATATCGGTACGCGCCCCAACTCCGAACTGGTTTCGGATTTGGCGGCGCTGGACGATCGGGGGTATGTGATCACCGACGACAACATGGCGACCGACTGCCCCGGCCTCTTCGCAGCGGGTGACGTGCGGCGGAAACTTTTGCGCCAGGTTGTAACGGCTGTTGCTGATGGGGCGACCGCGGCCGTGGCGGCGGAGAAATATATTGAAAGCCAAAAAACCCATAAAGATAATCCGGAAAGATAATAAGAGGGTTATTAATTAACCCTCTTACTGTCCGGATGCATTTTAGAGGAAGGCTGCATATTAAGCCTGCCTGAATTTATCCTTGCGGTCTTTCAAGACCGATTTGAGCCGTAGCCCCGATGGCCGACTGGGCATTGTTCATCAACGCAGCCTCTCCAAGGGCCACCAGCCTCTTGGTGATGTTGCCGCCTACATAACCGTTGGTCCTGCTGGGCAGGCTTCCCTTGTCAACCTGTGCGTAATTTGTGATGCCGAGTTCATTGGCCACCTCGAATTTCATTTGATCCAGGGCGGGACGAGCTCCGGGCACCACTTTCGTATTAGTATTGCGCGGCATCAAGTTACACCTCCTTTTTATTAATTTATCTTATTTAATTGTCTATCATTAGAGTTTCCTCACAAAAACGTTTTATGCCAGGTAATTAACCGCAGCAGTAGCAGATTATGTGTGTTGTAATCAAACAATTTATTTTTATTTTTTATTTTTTCCAAACAAATTATTTAGGAAAAATATGATTATTATGAGATTCAAACATACTTTTTAAAAAAGTTGGTAATATAAATTAACCGTGCGAAATCTTTGTGTAGTGTGTAAATTCTTTTGTTGTACTAATATTTTTTTTGAATTTTGTTCTGCGAGGGGCAAGTTTGAACGGCATCAAAGCATGGGGGAATTTGAGGCTGTTGAAGACAATTTGCGGACCTGAAAAATGAGGCGCCGGTCAGGTCCTGCAACTGCAAAAAGAACTTCGGCAGATCCGGGGAAGCCGGTCAGGTTTCCCCGAAGCTGCCGAAATCTGTGAAAGGCAAGTCGCGGAATTGTCTTACCGTTCCATACCTGTCTTCAAGTGAAGGCGACTCGCGGCCGGTTGGGAGGCACTGTACTATACCTGTTGTTCACCGGCGGCATTTCGTTTTTTCATTTCTTCTCTCAAGATGTGCCAGTTGTCCCTGGCCCTGTTGACTATTCCCGAATAGCTGTTTTTCATGGGGTGTCTGAGGACCCTGTCCAGCCAGATCGATGCTTCTTTAAAGTTCCCCATTATTCTGTTCAGCACGCCGATAAGATACATTATATTGATTTCCGATTTCGGATCATTGAAATGCTCTTTTTCAAAGGAAGAAGTGAAAAATTTTACCGCTTCTGTAAGGCATACCCTCTCATTTTTCTTGTCTTCCAGCGCTCTGTATAGCCAGCCGAGTTTAAGGTACAGCATGCCTTTCTGGGAATCCTTGACCCGGCGGGCCATTTGACAGATGATGGCCAGCTTGAATGATTCGGCAGCCTGCTCGATGCTCCTTATCCCTGTAAGATCTCTTTCCCGCCACGCAGACCGGAGATTTTTCTCAATTTCGTCCATGGATTTGTCACTGACCGGCCCGCTGTTTTCGTCGTTGAAAGAGTAGCCGCAGCCCGGGCATACGTTTATCTCGTAAAACAGCGGGTTGACCGACTCGTAGTGATTGCACAGGTCGTCATCCATTTTTATTACTTTGACATATTTCGACCTGACTTTTGTCGTAGAAAAGGCGTTGCCGCAAAACGGGCATTTAAACTCTTTTTTGTAGTACATTTCTTCCGGTTCCGTGCAGTTTTCCGCCTGGCCCGCGTCGTAAATGGGGATTTCGATGGCGCTTTCAAAACCTTCTTTTTTGGGGCTGTGTTTTCCTTTTCTCAGTTCCCTGCCCAGGTTCCCTACAATTACCGGGGCAGCCTCGGGGTTGTTTTTGAGAAAATCGATAAAAGACCGTCGCTGTATTTCGAACAGGACGAGTTCGCTTCCGGCAACTGCGGTAATTTCCCTGGCGCCGCCGTCAAAAAACGACAATTCACCGAAGCAATTGAGTCTGTCAAGCATGGTTGACCTGCCGGAATTTTTCATTGCCTTGACTTTTCCGAGAATTATGATATAAAGGGAGGAACCTGCTTCATCCTGTTTGAAAATGACGGAATCCTTCTGGTATTTAACAAATTTGCCCTCCGACGCAAGCTTTGTCAAATAAGTTTCATCAAGGCCGTTAAAGTATGAAATATGGGAGAGCAGTTTTGGCAGAGCTTCACCGTTCATAAGAGCACCTCGCTGACAAGTATTGTCCGTGTTACTATAAAATAATTAAACTTGCGAGGCGAAAAACCTTTATTCAGCGACAGGTTTTTCAATAAAAAACCCCCCGGTGGGGTTTTATAGAATTATATTGCTTTTCCGGCCTTTTTTCTTGTTTGGGTTGTACACTTCAAACTTGCCCGAAGAACCTTCCAGGTTGTATTTGACCAGGGGAGCGCTCTTGTTTATGCGTTCCATTTGCTCCAGGCGCATTCTGGCGACTGCGTTGCCGTATTCATTTCTTTTTCTGTCCACGTGAGATCTGTGCTTGCTCATGTTTTTATTATATTCAGTCAAGTAAAGATCATTCACGAAGGAGACAAAATTCCGGATTTTTTATCGTTATGTGAGGAAACGCAACAGGCGAAATTTTGACGGAAGGAATGTCAATAATGTATAAATACAGGGTGGTTGCAACCATAGTGGTGATAGGCCGTACCCAAGGTCATCGTGCCGGGGCTCACCCCAAGACGAGAACGACGCCTTCGCCGGTAGCGAACTGTATTACAGCGCCGCAGCAAGCGGTAGACGCTGCCGGCGCGAAAACCGGGGAGTGAGCGGTGACAGGGCGCTGCCCAAAAAGTAAGGCATAAGAACGACCGTTTTTATGCAGTTCCCGGGAGGATTTTCTTGACGGCCGTCGAAAAGGTTCACGGTCTCAACAAAAAAGGAGGGGTTTGTCATGCCAATATTTGAGTACAAGTGCAACGACTGCAGCAAGGTTTTTGAAGTCCTGCAACTGCCCGGACAGGACAATGAACCGGAATGCGCGAACTGCGGCAGCCGGAATTTGAAGAAGCTGATCTCGGCTCCCTTCCTGCCCAGTTCTGTGGGGAAGCCGGCCGGCGACGACTCCAGGTGTTCCGGCAAGTCCGAAACAGAAGAATGCCCGGCGGCCGACAGGTGCACTCCCGGTTCCTGCTGCGGGCAAAACCTTCACTAATGACGGAATGTCGAGTTTTTGGACAGAAATGCTGAATACGCCGCCGGAACCCGCGGCCGCTTTTTAACCGCAGAAGGCACACCGCTTTGCGGAGCGCCTTCTGCGGTTTTTTTACAAAACATGCATTAAGCCGGAGGGAATTTCCCTTTCGCCTCTGTGATGCTTTTCGTGCAGTGCTTTTTGACGTATTTAACATAAATTGCGGATTGACTGGCTTATAAAAAATTATTAAAATTATTTGAAATCGCATATTCTGGCTCAATTTTTGCAATAAAGAAAATCATATTTATTTATCCATCGCTGAAGTGGTTTTACCGGCCGCGCGTTTTGGAAGAGTCAAAGGAGGTTTAAGATGATCAGCGAAAGCACAAACCCGAAAAACGGGGGAGACAATCCTTATTTTTTCACCATAAAGACCAGGGAATTGGAAAGCATTGAACAGATGGACGTTTTTCAGGTCAGGCGCCTGGCCGGTGAAATGCAGGAAGTGATTGAGGCTTCCCACGACGGGATATTTATTACGGACGGACAGGGTACGGTGCTGATGGTGAACAGCGCCTGGGAGCGCATATGCGGAATGAGCAGGGATTTTGTGGTCGGGAAGACTGCAATGTACCTGGTGGAGCAGGGCTTCTATTCCGAATCTGCCGCAGAAAGAGCCCTTGAAGCGAGAAAAGAAGTCACCATCATGTTGAAAATGACCGGCGGAGACAAAGTTGGTCAGAAGATCATGGCCACCGGCATTCCGATTTTCGGAGACAACGGGGAAATAAAGAGGGTCGTGGTTAATGTTAGGGATATCACGGAAATAGTAAACCTGAAGGATCAACTGGAGCAAACACAGCAGCTCAACGAAAAATACGCCGCAGAACTGGAGCATATACGCATTCAGCAGATAAAACACGACAACATTATCGCCTCCAGCCCGAAAACCAAGCGCGTGCTGGAAATAGCCGCGCAGGTCGCCAAGGTGGATTCGACCATTCTTATTACCGGCGAGTCGGGGGTCGGCAAGGAAGTAATTGCCAACTACATTCACTGTTTGAGCCACCGCTCAAAGGGGCCGCTGATAAAAATCAACTGCGGCGCCATCCCGGAGAATTTGCTGGAATCCGAGCTTTTCGGTTACGAGCCCGGCGCCTTTACCGGAGCCTTGAAACAGGGAAAACCCGGTTTGTTCGAACTTGCCGAAAAGGGCACTCTGTTTCTGGATGAAGTGGGAGAACTGCCTCCCAACCTACAGGTGAAGCTCTTGAGGGTTCTGCAGAACCACGAGGTGCTGAGGGTGGGCGGTCTAACACCGATCCCGGTTGACGCCAGGATAATCTCCGCAACCAACAAGGATCTCCTGGAAATGTTCAGGCAGGGGAAGTTCAGGGATGATCTTTACTACCGGCTCAACGTGGTATCCATTGAGATTCCTCCCCTGCGCGAGCGCAAGGAGGATATACCGCTTCTGGCCCTGCACATTTTGGAAAAGATCAACGAGAAATACCGTTTCAACAAGTATCTTTCTTCAGAAGTCATCGACAGTTTTATGGAATATTCATGGCCGGGGAATATTCGCGAACTGGAAAACGTTATTGAGAGAATGGTGGTAATGACGGAGGACAAAAAAATAGGAACCAGTCACCTGCCGTCAGCCATAAAAAACAATGCTCACTCCGAAATAAACGTGGTTTTTTCGGAACAAATGCCTTTGAAGAGTGCGGTCGAGCACCTGGAGAAACAAATTATAAAGCAGGCGCTGAAAAAATATAAAAGCACGAGAAAAGCCGCCAGTGTATTGAAAGTCGATCAGTCTACGATCGTGCGGAAAGCCAAGAAATACAATTTGACCGGCGTCGAGGATTTTCTGGAGGATATTGTTATGTAATACGTCATCGGTGATGTCATTTTGCCTGCAAGACATAAAGTGCCTTCAGCCGGCATAAGAAGCGAGGTTCGGCAATTTGTGCAAAGCTTCACATGATGATTGATCGCATCATGTGAAGCTTTTTTAGATTTGAGATTTGCCGCCGGTTTTGCGTGCAAATTTTTTTAGCACTATTACAAGGGCACCATTTTAATGCGGGGAAATGCGATATGACATCAAGCGATGCGTATCTGCATTCTTATCAAAACTGATAATAACTGCGCAACGGCTCTGGCTGATGCCTATTTGCATCTTCCGGAGTCTTTTTTTGCCATTCTTTTTCCGCTGTTTTTTTCACGGCTTCAAGGACTGTGGCATGAAATTTGCGGATACATTGTGCAATGTTGACGGGTCTTTGAAAAACTTTATGCATACATCGAGGTGATGCCTTAAAAAAAGACCGCAATTTAAAAAACAGGAGGTGTTGAGGTTTGGCTGTATTTATGTCTGCCGAAGAGGCAGTAAAGCTGATCAAAGACGGTGATACGGTAGCTATTACAGGATTCGTCGGAATGGGCCACCCGGAAGAAATCTCGGCGGCAGTTGAAAAAAGCTTTTTGGAAACGGGTAGGCCAAGAAATTTAACTCTTACTCACGGAGCCAGTCAGAATGACGGAAAGTCCAAATGGGGACTAAACCGCTGGGCGAAAGAAGGTTTGGTTAAGAGAGTCGTTTCCGGTCACTGGGCGCTTCAGCCGGACATGATCAAGTTGGCCGTGGAAAACAAAATCGAGGCATACAACCTTCCCCAGGGTGTAGTGTTGCACCTGTTCAGGGCAATTGCCGGAAAGAAACCGGGGATTGTAACGCACGTTGGGTTGGGGACATTTGCTGACCCGAGGGAAACCGGCGGCAGATTGAACGACATCAGTCATGAAGAGTACGTCAAACTGGTTGAAATCGACGGTAAAGAATACCTGTTCTACAAGGCGTATCCTATAAACGTTGCGATTATTCGCGGCACAACCGCTGATGAAAACGGCAATATCTCCATCGAGAGAGAGGGCATTGCCCTGGAATTTCTTACTGTAGCACTGGCAGCCAAAGGTTCCGGCGGAAAAGTAATCGCCCAGGTCGAAAGGGTGGCCAAAGCCGGTACATTGCACCCCATGATGGTTAAAGTCCCGGGGGTGGTTGTAGACGCTATTGTCGTGGCCAAGCCGGAGAACCACTGGCAGATTCCCATGGGGGAACAGTTCAACCCCAGTCTTTGCGGGGAAACGAGAGTGCCGCTGAGCAGCGTCAAGCCGCTTCCGCTGAATGAAAGAAAGGTTATCTGCCGGAGATGCGCCATGGAACTGGTGCCGAACGCGGTAGTAAACCTCGGCATCGGCATGCCGGAAGGCGTTGGTGTGGTGGCGGCTGAAGAAAGCATCAGCGAAAGTATGATAATGACGGTTGAGCCCGGAGTCATCGGCGGCGTACCGTTAAACGGCGTGTATTTCGGTACGGCGGTAAATCCCGAGGCCATGATTGATCACCCCTATATGTTCGACTTTTATGACGGCGGCGGCTTGGACCTGGCAGTGCTCGGAATGGCGGAAATGGACAAGAACGGAAACGTCAACGTGAGCAAATTCGGTCCGCGCATAGCCGGCGCCGGCGGGTTCATCAACATCACCCAGAGCACCAAGACGGTGGTATTTTGCGGAACCATGACCGCAGGCGGACTGAAGCTGGAGATCAAAGACGGAAAGCTGAACATCGTCAATGAGGGTAAAATCAAGAAGCTGGTCAACAAAGTGGAGCACATCACTTTCAGCGGTGATTACGCCAGGTCGAGCGGGCAGAAGATCATGTACGTGACTGAGCGGGCGGTGTTTGAACTGCGGCCGGAAGGAGTCACATTAGTTGAAATAGCGCCGGGGGTGGACCTGGAAAGAGACGTGCTGGCGCAAATGGAGTACAAACCGTTGATAGCTCCGGACCTGAAACAGATGGACGCCCGGATCTTTATGGACGCCCCGATGGGCATCAAAGATCAGATTCTGGCCAAGGCTAAAAAATAGCTGGACAATTGAATAACGTGCGCTAATCCCAAGGTCTTGCGGGTGAGCAAAAAAATTTAAGGGGGAAAAAAAATGGGACTCAAGACCAGAGAGGACTACCTCAAATCACTGAAGGCAATGCGGCCCAACATTTACAAATTCGGAAAACTAATTGAAGACGTGACTACCGACCCGGCTACCCGCCGTACTGTCGAGAGCCATGCGAAAGCTTTTGACGCCTCCTATGATCCCGAGTTTGCCGACATCTTTACAACCGTGTCATCCTTCACCGGGGAAAAAGTGCACCGCTGGACCACCTTGATGACCAACCTGGAAGAGATCATGTGCAACTCCAAGCTGAAACGGGCCATGTACCGCAAGACCGGCACTTGCGCGGGCGGGCTGTGCGTAGGCTGGAACAGCCTGAACGTGATGACCGCGGTTACCTACGAAATCGACAAGGAATACGGAACCAACTACTCTGAGCGCCTTAAAAAGTGGATTCTCTATGCCCAGGAAAACGCCCTGGTGGTGGCGGGCGCACTGACGGACGCCAAGGGCGACCGCAGCCTGAGGCCCTCCCAGCAGCCTGAGCCGGATACCAACGTGCACATCAAAGAAGTCCGCAGCGACGGCATCGTGATCAGCGGTGTCAAAGCAATGATCTGCGGCGTGGCCGCCTCGAACGAAATCTTCATCCTGCCGGGCAGCGGCTACAGGGAGGAAGACAAGGATTTCGCGGTGGTATGCGTTGTTCCGCGCGACATTGAAGGCCTCACCATCGTTGAGACGCGGCGTCCCAGCGACACGAGGGAATTTGAAGAGGGTTGGGATATTCCGGAAACGGGCATTACCCAGGCTTACCTGATTTTCCAAGACTGCTTTGTTCCGAACGACCGGGTATTCATGTGCAAGGAATACAAGTACAGCGGCAAAGTTATCGAGTACTTCACGGCCAACTACCGGGCCTGCATCGGCGCCTGCGTGGCCGGGCAGGGCGACGTGATGATCGGCGCCGGCGCCTTGATGGCCAGGGCCAACGGTCTCGCGGCTAGCACCTTCATGAACAAGATAATCGACATGGCCGTCAACAACGAAACCACCTACGGTGTGGGTATCGGCGCAATGGCTCTCGGCAAGCAGCACCCGGCGGGTGTTTGGATTTCCGATTCGCTCATGGCGCATACCAACAAGGTGCATGTGGCAACCCTGCCCTACGAAACCAAGCGCCTCTGCCAGGACATCGGCGGCGGCATAGTGGAAACCGGCTGCTTCCCCTCCTACAAAGACTTCCAGGATCCGAAATACGGCGGCATTCTACAGAAAGTCGTCAAGGCAAGCGTGCGCTTCAGCGCCGAGACCAGGGCGCGTGCGGCCAGGCTGTCGGAATGGCTCACCCTTGGTGCGGGTGTTCCCGGCTGCATGCACGGCGGTGGTTCGCCTGACGGCGCCAAGCTTGTCGTAAGAGCGTTCACTCCTATCGACAAGTACGCCGAATACGCCAGCAAGATTGCGGGCATCACCGAAAACGTTACCGAGCCTGAAAAGAAAAAGAAATAGCGTTTCTTAAGCCGGTCAGTACACAGTCTGACCGGGATATTTCCGCGGCCGGGGGCCCAAAGCCCCCGGCCGGCATAAAAAAGCCGTTGACGATAGGGAACAAGACAGCAGAACATCCCTGCAGAACAAATCACGAAAGGAGATAGCCCATGAACTTTCAACTGACCGAAGAGCAGCAGTTA